>JBEPWA010000029.1:0-51864 GCA_041690755.1 Gemmatimonadaceae bacterium
ACCACCGCACCACCGCACCACCGCACCACCGCACCACCGTTCCACCGTTCCACCGCCCCACCGTCCCCCCTATCTTCCCGACGTGCCCCTCCTGCCCCTCTACGGCCACGCGGCAATTCGCGAGCGCTTCCGCGAATCGGTCGCCCGGAACAACCTCCCCGCGAGCCTGTTGCTCCAGGGCCCGCGCGGCATCGGCAAGCAGCAACTCGCCCTGTGGCTCGCCCGGCTCCTGCTGTGCGAGAATGCTCATGACGCGCCGTGCGGGGAATGCAAAGCCTGCCGTATGGCCGGCTCGCTCCAGTACCCGGATCTGCACTGGTTCTTTCCGCGCCCCAGGCTCAAGGATGCCGATCCCGATCTCGCCGCGGTACGTGGTGACAACGTGGACGGCATCCTGGAACGGCTGGAGAACGACGGCGTGTACGAAGCCCCTGGCGGCGATCAGGCGCTGTTCGTCGCCACCATCCGCGCCGTGGTGCAGACGGCCACGATGTCCCCGGCCATGGGCAAACGGAAGGTGTTCGTCATTGGCGACGCAGACCGTATGGTGGCGCAGGAAGGGTCCGATCAGGCAGCCAACGCGTTTCTCAAGCTGCTCGAGGAGCCACCGGCCGACACCACTATCATTCTCACATCGAGTGAGCCGGGCGCACTACTCCCCACCATCCGCTCGCGGGTGGTGGCGGTGCGCGTGCCGCCGTTGTCCGATGACGACGTTCGCGCCTTTCTCGCCGACCCGGCGGTGGCCGCGCAGCTCGACACAGGTCCGCGCGCGACGCCGGAGCTCATCCAGCTGGCCGGCGGCGCGCCGGGGCGGTTGATCGGCCAGAACACCTGGCAGGCGGCGATCACCCAGGCGCATCGATTGCTCGACGCCGCAACGTCGCACGACCGCGGCAGCCGCCTTCGCGTCGCTCTGGGCCAGGGTGCGTCGGGCGCGCGCGGCAAGTTCAGTGACACGCTCGACGCGCTCACCGTCGTCCTCCACGAGCGCTCGCGCACCGCGGCACGAAATGGCGCAGAGGCGCAGGCGCTCGGATCGGCGCGGGCCATTGAGCACGTGGAACGGGCCAAGGAGTTGGCGAACGGGAACGTGAATCCGCAACTCGTCACGGCGTCGCTGCTCCGCCACATCGCACCGCTCGTCAAATGAACGACGCGAAAACCGACACCGGCGGCGGCACGCTGTCCCACGTGTCCGAGTCAGGCGAGGCGCGCATGGTGGACGTGTCGCCCAAGCCCGACTCGGCGCGACTCGCACGTGCAACCGGGCAAATTCGCATGGAGCCGGCAACGCTCGCGGCAATCGTCAACGCCGAGGTCAAGAAGGGTGACGTGCTCGGCGTCGCGCGGCTCGCCGGTATCATGGCCGCGAAGCGAACGGCCGATTTGATCCCGCTCTGCCACCCCTTGATGCTCACCGACGTTCAGCTCGAGCTCACTCCGGACGACTCGCTGCCCGGGGTTCGAGCTGCGGCAACAGTGAAGACTTTCGGCCGCACCGGCGTGGAGATGGAGGCGCTCACCGCCGTTTCTATTGCCCTCTTGACCGTCTACGACATGGCTAAGGCCCTGGATCGGGGGATGACGATCTCCGATATATCTTTGGCCGAAAAGTCGGGAGGAGTGGGCGGCGATTATTCAAGAGTTGATGGCACAGGCCCTGCCCGGTAACGTGCAGGTGGCAGTACGCGGCTGTTGTACTGTAGTACGTTTAACCTGTTGCCAACAAAAAACTTATGCGCAACCTACGTGGGTCGTACGTCCACCGGGGGGATGCGGTACGGAGAAGGCGGCGCGCCAAGCAGGCGCTGTTCGCAGCTCTGTCAGTTGCAGCGACGGTCGCTGTGCTGGTCGCCCGCAAATCCACTCCGGCAGACGCCGAGCCTGCGGTGACCGGGAGTGAAGACTCGTTCTTTTCGCGAGCACCTTCCCGGAAGCTGCGCCAGGAACTCGAGACAACACAGGGTGAACTGAGCTTGATTCGGTCGCAGTACGAGCGCGCCGACAAGGTCATGCAATACTCGAACAGATACGGGATTACGGCGGGTATGGCGGGCAAGGTGTTCGACGCATCGCTGCGCGAAGGCATCGACCCCGAACTGGCATTCCGACTGGTGAGGCTGGAAAGCGAGTTCAACGAACATGCAGTGAGCAAGGTGGGAGCACTTGGGCTCACCCAACTCATGCCGAGCACGGCGACGCTGTTCGAGAAGAACGCGTCCCGCGAACGCCTGTTCAACGGCGAGACCAATCTGCGCATCGGGTTTCGGTACCTGAAAACCCTCCTCGGCGAATACCACGGCGACGTGCGCCTGGCGTTGCTGGCCTACAACCGCGGAGAAGACGCGGTGTGGCGGGACGTTCGCCGGGGCGTGAATCCCGGCAACGGGTATGATCGCTGGGTCATGCAGGACTACAAGGGAAAAGGCCTGCTTCAGTAACTCCCCGTTGTCATCCCGACGAGCGTAGCGAGGAGGGATCTTCAGCGGCCCGTGTCATCCCGACGAGCGTAGCGAGGAGGGATCTTCGTTCCCGCCGATTATAAGGCGGGGTACGCAAGATCCTTCGCTGCGCTCAGGATGACAATTACGGTTTCTTCTTCGGCGTCGCCGGCGCCTTCTTCGCAGACTTGGTCGACTTGATCGACTTGGTCGACTTCGTGGAAGCCTTGGCGGCTTTGGCCTTCGGCTTCACAGACGGCGCCTTCCCCGCCCCTGTCACCGACAGCGACTGTCCCGGAAAGATCAGCGCCCGGCGCAGATTGTTCTCGCGCATTAGGGCCGCCGTCGTGGTGTGATAGTGCTTGGCGATTCCGCTCAGCGTTTCGCCCGGCTCCACCACGTGCATCGCGCTCGTGTGGCTGGTGCCGTACCGCTCGATGGCGGGATCGGGCACAGGCGCCGCCGCGTCTACCACCGCTTCCGTCGGCACGAGCACCCGCTGTCCCGCCGCGAGGTTACCGCTTTTCAGGTGCTTGAGCGACGGATTGTACAACTCGAGCTGGCGCGCCGAGATGCCGACGGTCTTGGCGATGGACGCGAAATTCTGACCCTTTTTTGATTCGATACTGGCCAGGCCAACCCTCTCACTCTTGGGCAACGCCGCAAACGCGGCCGGAAAGCTGTCGGCCGCGCCAACGGGAACGCGAACGAAGAACGAATCCGTGGGCGGCGTCATTCCGCGCAGCACTTCGGGATTGAGATCTCGAACTTTGGACGTCGTGACCTCTGCAGCCTTGGCCACGGCGGCGAGCGGAGTGGAGGGTCCAACGCGTACCGAGTCGTAGGCATACGGCGCGGCCGGCGTCAACGTCATTCCGTAGCGCGCCGGTTCCTTGGCGATCAGTGCGGCCGCGATGAGCTGCGGCACGTATTCCCGCGTTTCGTTCCGCAGATAATCCTTCTCGGCGAGCGCGAAGAACAGATCGTCGCCCGTGGTGCCTTCGAAGTCGTCGGCGTAACGCGTGAGGCCGCGCGAGATCCGGCCAGGTCCGCCGTTGTACGCCGCGGCAGCAAGGTACAGTGACCCGAACTGGTCGCGGAGATCCTTGATGAACCGCACAGCCGCGTCGGTGGACTTGATGGGGTCGCGGCGCTCGTCAATCCACCAATCGATGCGGAGGCCCATGTCGCGCCCGGTAGACGTCATGAACTGCCACATGCCCACGGCGGCGGCGCGCGAGTAGGCGTTGGGGTCGAAGCCGCTCTCGACCAGCGCCAGGTAGTACATGTCCTCGGGAAGTCCGCCGTCGCGAAGCTTGCCACGGATCATTGCTTCGTACTTGGTGCCGCGATTGAGCCGCTCCTCGATCCGCTCCTTGGCAGGACCGGTGAACATGCTCACATAGTGTTCAACCCGATCCGTCGATTCATACGAATGGACATCGATGTCCCACGACGCTTCGGGAAGCGCGGCGTCGGCCGAGGCGCTAGACGATCCTGACGACGGCCCGCCGAACACTTCGGCGGCCCGCTTGGTGACGTCGGCAGGATCGAGCTGAACGGAGTCGGACGAAGCGTTCGTGCGCGCCGATGCCGCATTCGGAACCGGGCCACCCTGCTGAACTACGGAATTTGCCGTAGCTGATCGCTGTGGAGGCGAGCTGACCGACACCGGCGCTTGCACCGGGGTGGGAACAACGGGAGGGCCAAAGGGATGCGCGCACGCGGCGGCGAAGAAAACGATCGCGATCGTCGGGATTGTGCGCGCAGTCACCACTTTTCTACCTCCTTAAAACGACAATCGCCGCCCCGCTCTGGGCGGCGATCCTGCAAATCCAACGTAACGCGTCAGCGCGACATCATGTAGTTCCCAAGCACGCGATTCGTCGCGTTCAGTACGGCCATTGCCGCGCCGCGCCGCGTGTCCGTCTCGGCCAGGTAGCATCCTACGAGGCGCGTCACCTGTGGACCCTGGTGCATCGACACCGACACGATCAACAAATTCGAATCGAAGGCCCGAACGTGCTTGATGCCCACCAACTCGAAGCGCATCGCCTCCTTGGCGAAATCCTCGAGCGCCCGGAGCGCGGCGTCGGCAGCAACGCGAAAATCGCCGAGCGGACTGGACTGCCCGATTGCGCGACCCGTGAACACCCGCCCGTCCCACTCGAGACGCACCTCGGCGGAGCACTGGCCAGACGGCGTTCGGGTAAAGCCGAAGTCGGCGAACCGAAGCCGCTCACGCCCAGCGTTGAGTGACATCATTGCGTTGGCGCCCGACGGACGCTCCTGCTTCATGACTAGCGACATGGTGTGCCTCGACCGAGACCAGAACCAGGAGCCGCATCGCCCCGCTGATAAACGAGTGAATTATGAAGAACGCAACAAGCAACAGCTTGTAACCCGCGTCACGGGATCTCATATTCGCACGAATGTTGATTCCTCCATGTGGTAGCATCGGCCGGCCGCGCGGCCAAGTTGAGCGGTCCGAAGTGATGTGCCGCACCAACGTTCAGCGACGCGAGCACCCATGAAAGTCGCATTTGGCACCGACCACGCCGGGTTTGCCCTCCGGGGCCCCGTGCTCGAAGCAATTCGCGCCGCCGGCCACGAAGTCGTGGACTGCGGCGCGTTCCAGCTCGAGAGCACCGACGACTATCCGGACTTTGCCGAACGCGTAGCTCGATCGGTGCTCGACGGCCAAGCCGAGCGCGGGGTGCTCGTGTGCGGGAGCGGCGTGGGTATTTCGGTGGCGGCGAACAAGTTCGCGGGCATTCGGTCGGCCCTCTGCCACGACACCTTTTCGGCGCGCCAGGGCGTGGAAGACGATTCCATGAACGTGCTGTCGTTGGGCGCGCGGGTGATCGGACCCTCGCTGGCCGCGGAGCTCGTGAAGGTGTTTCTCAGCGCGGAATTTTCTGGGGCCGCTCGGCACCGCCGGCGGCTCGATAAGGTGATTGCGTTCGAGCGCGGCGTATGACCGAACGCGATCCAGGCGCGGCCCTCGTCGATCTCCATGCGCTCTCGTCGCGGGGGCTCTCGAAGAGTCTGGGCATTGAAATCATCGAGCTTCAGCCAACGCGGGTCGTGGCCACGATGCCGGTGGATGAGCGCACGCACCAGCCGTTCGGGATTCTCCACGGCGGCGCGTCGGTGGCGCTCGCCGAGACTGTGGCGTCGATCGGCGCAGCAGCGAACATCGACCGAAGCGCGTTCATGGCGGTTGGCCTGGAGATAAACGCCAACCATCTGCGGGCCAAATCAGAGGGCGTCGTTACCGGCACGGCCACGCCGATTCATGTTGGGCGTACCACGCACGTGTGGGACGTGCGCATCGTAGACGAGAGCGGCCGACTCGTGTGCGTGTCGCGGTGCACAATGGCGATTCGACCGCGCGGGTGAAGACGCGAATCTCAGGCGCTCATCAGCGCCTGAGATTCGCCTCACGCTCCCAAGGCAACACGGGCGCGTCCGAATGACTCGCCGCCACTTCGCCGTTTTCGAAGCTGCGCGCGGCCAGCGCCTGTGTGCGCAACCGGGTTGCGGCACGCGTATGCTCCGGGGAAATCAGCATGGTGGCCTCGGCCACTCGGAGCTGCTCCGACAACTTGAGCTTCAGCACTCCCGCCATGCACTCCCCCGCCTGTTCCGAAGTAATACCGGCCGTGCGCACCACAGCCTCGTACGTGGTGTGCGATACGCGATCCAGATCCTGCAGAAGCCGTCCGGCCGTGGTCACCTGCGGCATGCAATGCCCCCAAAGGCGTTTTGTCGCGCCTCAGGCCAGCAAGAGGCAGGCCGCCAACCACTAAGGTAATTTCGCGATTCCAGTCTTTGGATTGAACGTTGCGCCAGCCGGTAGCACGTGAACTCGCATGTCGGTGGCACCGAGCACGTGCGACTGCGGCGACGTGATCTTGCTGTGCCGCGCGTCGTAGATCACCGCGACGCTCGCGCCGGCCACCGTCCACGTTCCGTTCGGATGGACCACGATCGCCGTCGATTCATCAATGCCCACTCCAAGGTGCGGCTCGCGCTCCAGTACGAGACTCATCAATCGGTTATGGCGTTTGCGACGCAGAAAGTGCTGGTCAACAATGGCCGTGCGGATCAAGGCAAAGCCCGTGTCGGTTACCACGTTGCCACGGGCAATCGTCATGAACGCGTCGGTGGTATCTCGGCGATCACCGCCGGGATGCAGCTCGTCGCCGGTGAGCATGATTTCGGACATCACCGCCGCGCCCGCCGACGTTCCGCCAATGACCGCGCCGGCCATGTATCGCGTGTGAATCGCCGCCTCGGTCTTCGTGCCGCGGAGCACCTTGTTGAGTACCACCTGATCGCCGCCAACAAACCACACGCCGGTGGCGCGGTCGAGCAGATGCGCCACCGAGTCCGTGTTCGCCTGGTCGTGGGTGACCCAGATGTTCTCGGCTTGCGCGCCGAGCTTGCGCAGATCGTCGGCCTTTTCCTCGCCGCCCTTTGCGCCGTCGGCGCTCGCCTCGGCGAACACGACAATTCGCGCTTTGCCAGCGCCGCCGGCGAGGTCAACGAATTGCTTCACTAGTGCTGGAGGTTGTGGGCCACCGCCAACGATCAACAAGGTGCCCTTTGGTGTAGCAGTCTGCGCGTGCGCCGCGCGAGTTGGCGCGACAACCGCAAGCAGACAGGCGACGGCCGCGAGTGCGACGGCCGTTATGATGGACGCCCGGCTACAGGCCGGCTGGGAATTTGACACGAGGATCGCTCCGGGGTGGTGAGCCATGATCAACACGCACCCGAACATCGCGCCGCACGAGCCTACGCGTCCACGGCGCGCCGCGTACCCCTTATTACCTGCGAGTAGCGAGCCCGGTGAATCACTCCAACGACAAGGATAGCGGCGCCGTATCGTCCCAACATGCGGACGCACCGATGCTCGGGCGCCGGTGGTGGATGCCCTCGGCATTCGCCATTCTCGCGCTGCTTCTGCTGTTGATCGTGCCGGCGATCGTCAATCGCCGCGTTAGCGAATTGCGCAGCCATCTCACGCTCGGCAGCGAACACGCGCGGCTGCTGGTGAACGACCTCGAGGCGGCGTTCGCCGGCCAGCTGCTGGCGCAGCGCATCACGGCAGAGGCGCACGATCCAGCGTTTGCGACTCGCGGAAAGTTGAACGCGGATGAACTGGAACTACATTCGGCGGTGCGCGACGTTGGGCCGCAGGCCGTGACGCTGTACGACGACCTGACGGACCGCCTTGCGCAGTGGAATACCATCACCCACGACGGATCCGCGGTACAGGCGCAGCAGGGTCTGGATCTGCTCGCATCGGCCGAGCGGCTGGACAATTATCTCGCCGGAGCGTCTGACGTGCAGCGCGCGCAGGTTCGGCGCCTCGAGTCGTTCTACGTCGTCACCCCGGCTATCCTCGCCCCAATCGCACTGATCGCCATTCTGATCGTGATGTGGTCGGGCCGGCGTGTGTTAAGCTTCGCGCGGTTGGCGGAGGAAGAGCGCACCCAGGTGGTTCGCGCGGCGGAGGGTCGGGCGGCGTTGCTGCGAGGCGTAACGCACGACGTCAAGAATCCATTGGGCGCGGCAATGGGTTACGCGCAGTTGCTGGAGGAAGGCGTGGTCGGATCGCTGGAGCCGCGTCAGACAGAGATGGTGCAGCGGATACATCGGCTCGTGGAGATGTCGGTGCAGACCGTCACCGACCTGCTCGAGTTGGCGCGCGCCGAGGGCGAGTTGCAAATCGAATACGCTACGGTGGATCTGGCCAGGATCGTGCGCGACGTGGCGGACGATCACGACGGAATGGCACGCGAGCGAAAGTTGGCCGTGGTACTGACCGTACCGCCCACACCGTTCGTGACCGATCCTGTGCGGGTGCGGCAAATTCTCTCCAACCTGTTGTCGAACGCGATCAAGTACACGCCGGAAGGCGGCAACATTCGCATGAGCATTCTGGCGAACGCAGGCACCGGACCGGCGCCGCGCCGAATCGCCGTCGAGGTGCGCGACACCGGCCCCGGCATTCCGAGGGAGCTGCAGCCCAAGGTGTTCGACGAGTTCTTTCGAGTGCGTCCCACCGGACCTGGTGCGGTGAACGGGAACGGGCTCGGGCTGGCCATCAGCCGGCGAATTGCGCGATTGCTCGGGGGCGACGTGACGTTTGCCGAAGGCGAGGGCGGCGGGTCGGTGTTCACGCTGTGGTTCGCGCCGGGTTGAATTCGCGCGCGCCGCAGCGGGCCTATTGAAGTTCGGCGGCCAATCGCGCTAGGCGCTTGTCGTGCGTCCGGAGCCGCGTCCACGGCGTGAGCGCGGCGGCGGCGAGCAAGTGCGCGTCGATGTAGCCAATGCCGCGCCCCATGAGGCTGCGCCGCTCAATGAACGCGAGCACCTCGTCGTGCGTGGCTTCGCGTGCCAGCGGCAGTGCGCCGAGCAAGCCGAGGATCTCCGCGCGATTGCGCAGATTGCCACAAGCGAGCTCACCGACGACGAGCGGGTGGATGAGCACTTCGCCGTCGTCGAGCGCGCGCGCGAGCTCGTCGTCGTGATCGCGAAAGTGATCGATCCACACCGACGTGTCGACGAGAATCACGGCTCGGCGACGCGGCGGCGTGGAACGGCGGAGACGTGGCGCTCGGACCCGCCGAGGCGTGCCAACCGGCGGGCGCTTTCGCGGGCTATCAGGGCCCGGAGGCCTTCGTGAATGAGGGCGGTACGCTCATCGATTCCGGCGAGCCGTCCGGCTTTTTCGAGCAGCGCGTCGTCGATGTTGATGGTGGTGCGCATGGGGGGCTCACGGAAGACTGGGTGATGCCTGGAATGTGCATCAATTGATGACAATGCGCAAGTGGGTGAGGCAGTCGGGTGCGTAGGTGGGGATGTGGCGATTAGATTCGTGGAGACAGCGCCGACTCGGTAGCTCAGCTGGTAGAGCAACGGACTTTTAATCCGTAGGTCATGGGTTCGACCCCCATCCGGGTCATCACGTCGAACGTGTTGGAATGACATGTGATGCTACGACGAACGGCCACCAAAAAGGTGGCCGTTCGTGTTTGCGCAGCTCCCGCAATCTTACGACGCCGTCGCAGCGCCCGCCGACCGCGGTTCAGTGCCCCCCGTGCGCGACAGCTCCCTCAGCTATCACCAGCTCATTACCCTCGTGCAGGTAGTCGTCGGGGATCGTGGCATCCGCCCCGGCCGGCAGTTTCATCATCTGGAACACCACGGTCAACACAATGGCGACCACAAAGTTGCCGACGAGCGAGTACAGCGCGGCGTAGCCCGGCACCGTGAGCGATCCCAAATGCATTGCATAGGTCGTGCTCTTGAAGCCGGTGGTGCCCACCATCCAAGTTCCCCAGCCCATGCCCACCAGCCAGCCAATCGCCAGCGCCCAGCGGTGCAGCCAGCGGGTGTACAACCCCACCACGAGCGCGGGCATGGTCTGAATGATCCACACGCCACCCAGCAGCTGGAGCTGAATCGCGTATTGGAGCGGCAAGAAGAGGATGAACGCCAGCGCACCCACCTTGACGAGCAGCGACACGAGCTTCGCCGTTGACGCCTCCTGCTTCGGGGTTGCGTTGGGCTTGAGGTATTCCTTGTAGATGTTGCGCGTAAACAGGTTGGCCGACGCAATGGACATGATCGCCGCCGGCACGAGCGCGCCAATGGCAATCGCGGCGAAGCTCACACCTGCGAACCAGGCTGGAAACGAGCGCAGTATCAGCGCGGGCACGGCGAAGTTGGTGCCGTATTCCTTGAAGTACGGGACGTATTTCGGATCTTGCTGCACGCCTGCCGCGAACGCCATGTAGCCCAGGAACGCAATGAGGGCCAAGACGAGCGAATAGATCGGCAATAGCGCCATGTTCCGCTTGATGACCTTGCGGCCACTCGCGCTCAACAGGCCCGTAATGCTGTGCGGATACAGGAACAGGGCGAGCGCCGAACCGAGCGCCAACGTGGCATAGGCGCTGTACAGCCCCAGGCTTCCGTCCTTCGGCGGAGTGAGAAGCAGCTTGGCGGGCGGAATGGCCGCGAAGATCTTGTCGAAACCGCCCAGCTGCTTCGGAATGACGATCATCGCCGCGATGATGACGATGTAAATCAGGATGTCCTTGGCGAAGGCGATCATGGCCGGCGCGCGCAGACCGCTGCTGTAGTCGTAGGCCGCGAGGACCGCGAACGCGACGATGAGCGGCGCGGCACCGAGGATCCCACCACCCGAGAATCCCATGGCACCGATCGACACCTGGATGCCCACCAGCTGCAGCGCGATGTACGGGATGGTGGCCATGATGCCGGTGATCGCGATCAGCAGCGCAAGCAGGCCGCTGTCGTACCGAGCGCGCACGAAATCGGACCCGGTCACGTAGCCATGACGACGCGACACCGACCACAGTCGCGGAAAAACCAGAAAGACGAACGGGTACACGATGAGCGTGTACGGCATGGCGAAGAAACCGATCGCGCCGGCGCCGAACACGAGGGCCGGCACGGCGACGAACGTGTAGGCGGTGTACAGATCGCCGCCCAGCAGGAACCACGTGACGACCGTGCCGAAGCGGCGGCCTGCTAGTCCCCATTCCTCCAGACGGTCCAGACCCGAGGCGTTCCAACGCGCGGCCATAAAGCCGATGATGGTGACGCCGAGAAAGAGGACGAGGAATACCGACAGAGCGGGCCAGTTCACAGTGCGCCTCCCAAGCCGTTCAGGCTTTGCATAGGTAGGCCACTCCTGTGACTATCGCTGCCACGATGATCCAGGCGAACTGGAACCAGTAGAAGAAGGGCACGCCGTACAGCGTGGGCTCGATGCGGTTGTAGAGCGGCACCCAGAGGGCCACCGCAAAGAGCGCAATAAAGATCAAAATCCACAGCGTCTGCTTCGCAGACTTGGGTTTTGCGGTCGCCATCTGTCTGATCCCCCGCGTTCAGGAGCGCAATCGGGCACCGGATTCCCGGCGCCGACAAGGTAAATGGGCTGTCATACGAAATGGCGACGCACTGGTAGGGTTGTCAATATCGGACGTCGAAATCCGCCGACGTTTACGCCGCAGCCGCTGACCGGCGCACCGCGTTCAGCACCATCACCAACTCCTCCACGGCGGTCTCGCTGAACAATCCTTCCGGACCGCGGGGCGTAAGATCCGTGAACGGGGACGCATAGAGTTGCGCCGGCTCCATGATGCCGTGCTCCGTCAACTGATTTACCACCAGGTTCACGAACTCGATCTGATTGGCAGCAAGCGTCTTGTTGGCGAGGAACCCGGCGAGCGCCTGCTTGGCCGCCTCGCGGTCCATGCCAACCAGCGAACGAACGAATAACCCGAGTCCCTGCGACTCGGCCTTGGCGCGCGCGATGTCGTTCACTCCGCCCACACCACTCTCGGCGAGCATTCGCTCGAGCTCCGCGAGATCCGTCTCGGTGAGCGCCCGGTTCAAGCGCAGCTTTTGAATCGCGACATGATCCTGGTGCGCGCGAAGATACGCCTGCGCCTTGAGCCGAAAGCGCGCGAAGTCATTCGCGTCGGCGAGTCCCGGCAGTGCAATCTGGGTCTCGTCGCCCATGTCGTCCACGAAATCGGTATAAACAATTCGCCGTTGGCGCCGGTCGATGAGCTTGACCAAGTCGCGCAGGCGGCGGCGCGCGACCTCGAGCATCGGGACGGTGACATCCTGCCACCACTCGTCCGTTTGTATGTCGTGGATCAACGCCATCTGGTCGCGGACCATCGGAATTGCCGACTTCTCTTCGAGCAGCCCCGCGATTGTCTTCACCTTGTCGCGCATACGCTCGAACCCTGGCTCTGCGCGGAGGCGCGCTAATTGGAGACTGAGGATGAGCAGATCGAACCGCTTTGCCTCTTCGCCCTCGGGATCCAGCTCCGCTGGTAATCCCGCGACTTCCTGCGCGAGCTCGCTGAACTGCTCCGGCGACAATTTCTTCCATGCATCGGGACGCGAATACTTTTCGACGAACCGGCGCTTTGGCCGCACGACGAAGTTGTCGAGGTTCATGGCCGCGACCTCAGCATGAAGCCGGTCGCCTGTCGAGTAGCGAACCTCTTCGCTCGTCGTAGGATCGCCGCCAGGCGACGGCTCGGCGACGCGCTTCCCGGCAACGGACTCCCGTTGCCGATCCAGCGTCTCGATCAATTCCAGCCGTGCGAGAAAGAGGCGCTTGCCGAGTGATTGCGGCGCCGACCCGTCGGCGGCATCGGGATTCTCCCCGAAAAATTCGAGGTTCTGGCAGTAGTCGAACAAATAGAAAAACTGTTTGTCCTGGCCCGGACCAAACAGCTCGGGACTCAGGCGCGTGCCGCGGCCGAGCATCTGCCAGAACTTCGTCTTGGAGCGAACGATCTTGAACAGCACGAGGTTCACGACCTCGGGCACGTCGATGCCCGTATCGAGCATGTCCACCGAGATGGCGATGTGCGGGACCTTGTCCTTGATCGAGAAGTTGTCGATTAGACTTTGCGCATACTCTGTTTTGAACGTGATGACGCGCGCAAACTCGCCCTTGTAGTGCGGATAGTTCGCGTTGAAGCGATCGGCGATGAAGTCCGCGTGCGCCTGATTCTTGGCAAAGAGAATCGTCTTGCCGAGTCGGTCGCCGCCGGCCACGGCCAGCCCGCGCGTCATCAGATGCGCCAGCACCTTGTCCACCGTGTCAACATTGAACAGCCACTTGTTGACCGCTTCCGGCTCGACGCGGTCCGGAACGTTTCCCTCCTCGTCCCATTCGAGCGCATCCCACTGATCCTTGTCGTCGTCCGACAGATCGGCGTAGATGATGCCCTCACGCTGGAACTTGAGCGGTACCGACACGGCGCGCGGCGGAACGAGAAAGCCGTCGCGCACCGCCTCCTCCAATCCGTACGCGTCGGTGGGAACGCCATCCTCGAGCTCGAACAAGCCGTAGGTGTTGCGGTCAACGTCATCCTTGGGCGTCGCCGTGAGGCCCACCAGAAACGAATCAAAGTAGTCGAAGATCGCGCGGTACTTCTGAAACACCGAGCGGTGCGCCTCGTCGATGATGATGAGATCGAAATGGCCGACGCCGAACCGCCGCTGCCCGTCGCGCGTGTCGTCGATCAAACCCATCATCGTGGGATAGGTCGACACGAACACGCGGCCCTCGGCATCCTTCTCCGTCACCAGGTTCACAGGCGACGCATCGGGCAGGTGGCGCTTGAACGCGTTCACCGCCTGATTCACGAGCGCGACACGATCGGCGAGAAACAACACGCGCTTCGCCCAGTTGCATTTCATCATCAGATCGGCGAGCGCGATCACCGTGCGCGTCTTCCCCGCCCCGGTCGCCATCACCACCAGCGCGCGCCGATCGTGATCCTGCTCGAACGACTCGGCTACGCGCCGAATGGCCCGCGTCTGGTAGAACCGCTCGACGATTTGATCGTTGATCTCGGCGGCGGCGAGCGGCCTTTTGCTTTCACGCCGGCGAATGATCAGCTCGAGCTCACTCTTCTTGTAGAAGCCTTGCACGGCGCGCGGCGGGTACTGCTGATCGTCCCAGATCCAGTGATCGTAGCCATTCGAGTAAAAGATCACGGGCCGCTGACCGAACTCCTGCTCGAGGCAGTCGGCGTAGAGCTTGGCCTGCTGCTGGCCGACGCGCGCATCGCGACGCGTGCGCTTTGCTTCCACGAGGCCGAGCGGCTTGCCGTCGTCGCCCCACAGCACGTAGTCGACGAACCCTTTGCCTTTGTTGTTCGGCATACCGGCGACTTCGTATTCGCGATCACGAGCCTGATCGAGCGGCCAACCGGCCTCCTTCAACAGCAGGTCGATGAACCGGTCCCTGGTCTCCGCTTCCGAATAGTCATGCGTATCCGGCTGAGCGGCCGCCGCCTGTTTCGCCGCCGCGACCTCGGCCCGCATGCGCGCGAGCTCGGTATCAAGCGCCGCTCGCTCGGTGAGCACGGCCGCGAGCTTCTCGTCGCGCTCGCGGAGCGATGCCTCCAACTGCGCGAGCTGATCGGCGGTCTGTTTGGGCGACGGCCCGGGCTTGGGCAGCGCGCCGGCATCAAAGACTGCACCCGGCGCCGGACGGCCCATGCGCCCGTAGGTGTGGGCCAGCCAGTAGCAAACGTGAAAGAGTTCTTTGACCGCGGCGATGGCGTCGTCGACCGGCACGGCGCGCGCGCCATGAACCGCCTGATTGCCGAGGCGGTTGATGTAGATCGCCTTGGTGACGACGGCCGGCCCAGCGACACGTTTGAACGTCGGCTCGTGAATCAAGGCCGACAGGTTGTCCTGATACGGCAAGCGGAGCGATGCGTCGTACTTGTACGCCCAGGCTACCGCGATCTCCAGCGTGCGCCGGGCGTAGAAGCACGACGTCCGCGGGTCTCCGTACACGAATGCCTCGGCGCGGCGAGCCGCGTCGAAAACTTCAGGCCATTCGGCTCGAAGGAATTGGAATTGGCTCAGGCCTGGTCTCCCGACGCAGCGTTAAACTCGTGCTCGAAGCGACGAACCGCCATGAGAATATCGTCGAACGTTGGCGGATCGCCAGCGAGCATCTCCCCGCGCATGGCATCGTAGTCTCGACGCCACTCGGGTTCGCGCGCCGGCGCGGGAGCGAGGCAAAGGGTGCCCGGTGCCAAGGTAGTGTAGTCAACCCACGTCTGTCGAAAGTACAACTCGCGATGCGCGGCCACCCGCGCAAACAACGTCGTATCCTGCGCCGCGTCGCGCCCGACTCCGGCGTCGATCAGGCGTGCGAGATCGTAGTAATGCCGCGACAACCGCCGGCGTTGTGGTCGGTCCGCGGGCCGGAACGTCTCCTCGTGGAGCAACATTGCCTTTTCCCAGAACGTGCGCACGGGTGACAAGGCGCGTACATCGACATCCGGCCGGTCGAACAGCGATGGGGATTCGTCGGCGACGAGCGGCCTGATAATTCTTCGTTCGACGGGCCACGGATCGGAGCGCGCTCCGAATTCGAGGCGGACTGCAGGCGCGAGGTAGGCGGGCTCGGTGCGGGCGCGGCGGCGTGGATAATGGAACAACAGCGTCTGCGTCTCCTCTGCGTCTTGCCTCAGGCTCCATTCCTCGTCTGACGGAATGATCGAGCGTAGCCTCGCGTCCAGTGCACGACTGAGCGGACCAGCGACGTACGTCTCGGAGGCTGCGATCACGCGCTCGACCCTGCGCCGTCGTTCACTGTTGCTGGTCGCGGTCTCCGGGTCGCCTGCCGATCCGAGGTCGAGCAACTCCCTGGCAAGTGTGAGGTCGACGTCTTCGGAGAACCGGTCGATCAGGTGCCAAGCTTTGGACAGCGACGTGCCGCCCTTGAAGGTCAGGTGCTCGGCGAGGCCCTCGATGGCGAACAATTCGCGCAACGCGAGCGTGACCCAGAAATCCTTCTCGATGCTCGTGGACTGAAGACCGCGAGCCGTTGCGACCTGTGCGAACGCTTGGTTGCGGTCGCGGCTCGACAGGGCGAGAAAGCGTTCCACGCGTCAGCGGCTCGGCGAGGCGACGGCGACGGCGACGGCACACATGGTATCGGCGATCCACGCAGGGGCGAGCGGCGCATCCCTCAACAACTGCCGGCGGTCCTTTGGCGTGAGGCGGCGCCGCAGGGTTTTGATGGTTTGCTCATTGACGGCGTTCGCCCCGAGGTGTCGGAGCGCCTGGATCACCAAGCCGCTCACTCGCCCAGCCGTGGCCATGTTTCGAGGCGTGGTGCGACGGAAGACAATTTCTTGTCTGCCGTAGCGGATTCGACGCGGCGGTCCGTCGGTGAGATAGACCAGTCGGAGCGGCACTTGTTCCGAGAGACCGAGCAGGTTCGCCGCCTGCGCGCCTGAGGGTTGGATGCGGAGCTGATGCTTTTTGGCGAGCGCGCGCACGATCTCGTCGGCGGTAGGGCGGATCTCGCCGAGGACGCGGTGGACTCGGGGGACGTAGTAGAGTCCACGCGCCACGCGGCGAATGGCATCTTGGGCGACAAGGCGGTGGAGGGCGATGTCGACGGCGCGGCGGCTGCCGATCGACGCGAGATCGGCCGGAGCGACGAGTGCGAGGTCGCGGGATTTGCTGGCGGCGCGGAGCTTGGCGAGGATGCGCTGCTCGACGCTGGATGGCGAAGTGGGGCGAGGCATTCTGTAAGAAAAAGTAGCTTGTTTTTCTTACGGAACCAGGGCGGGGTGGGTAGCGGGGCTACGGGTCTGGCGGCGGTCGTCGCGGATTCGGCGCGGCGCTGATCGGCGAACCTAAAATAAGGGCCGGCGTTATTTGAGGTTGCGGCAGGATCTTAAAGATCGAAAGCGGGGTGGCTTAGGATCAGAGCTCGCCGCGGAAGGCGCGGTGTTGGAGGGAGGCGAAGAGGGCATTGAGGGTCTCAAGCGACTCAAAATGCTTCATCCGGAGTCGCGTCACCAAGCCAATTCGAGTTACTAGTTTTTTCTGCAGATCCAATGGTGGAACGAGCATTGGAGTGGCCCGCACTTCTGAGACGCTGATCGTATTGAGTCCGGACGTGGATTTTCCCGAACGGAGCAAATGCCGTCGGCCCTCGCGGGAATTGATATACATGCAGGCGTATAGCGGGACAATCTGCCTCGGGTCGAGTCGTACACGGATCAAATGATTCTGATGAACGCAGGAAGAGATCGACCCGTCCCACAACGCTGCCCGCCCAATTTCGGCCGGGTTCCCGTGCCCTTCGACCACAAGCAAGTCACCCGCGACGAGTCGGGTCCGAGCAACCTCTGCGTCGGTCGCTTTCAACGACTTTATCTCGCTGAGTTTCAGAAACCCGCGATAGACATTTGCAACTCTTAGATACGGGACGGTAACGGCAAGTCGTTCACGCGCGGAGCTTACCTGAAGCCCACCCTGGATCTCAGCGATCTCTCCCAAGAAATTCGTTGGCCAAGTCTGAGCCCGGCCACCGCCGAACATGTCGAGGAAGATGGATTGCGTGAGCGCATCGAGCTGAGCGATGGAGGCGCGGCGTTTGGCGCGCAATGCGTCTGCCCTGTCCAGGACTTCCGCAATTCGCCGCTGCGATGCGGGCGGCGGAACCGAGATTGGCAAATCCGAAATATCGGACCGAGAAACCTGCTTGAACGTCGCTCCTTTGCCTCTGGCAATCAGCTGCGGAGCTGCCCATGTGAGCCAGTGCCAAAGAAATCGAGGATCGGTGTCGCCGCTTGCTCGGATCCCAGCAACACCCCGCCCCAGACAGTAGTCGCGATCGGCTAACACTTTTTCGCCAATGGAGGCACGAATTCCAAGCACGATATCGCCCCTTGCGCACACCTTGCTTGGAACACGCGTGAATTTCGTCGCTTTGGGAGCACTTCCACTGAAGTCTCCTGCGCCTGCGATCAGCGGAAGGCCTTCACCACTCATGTTGTAGGATTCTCCGGCAGGCGCCTGACCCATCGTAATTTCGCAGACATCTTCGAGGCGCTGGTCACGCGCGGTCATAGCATGCCTGACAGTTCTCGAATGCCGCGCTGAATTTCCTCCTCCACGACCGCCAACTCCGCAAGCACATCCCTCGGATTGGGGTGCGTCAGTTCGGCATGCACGACCTCTTTGTATCGATTGAGCGACAGATCAAATCCTTGCTCCTCGATGTCGGACCGTGGCACACAGAAACTCTGCGCCGTACGCGCACGATCGCGTTCGGTGCCTGACCGGTCGCGCCACCGCGCCAACAAGTCCGGCAGATTGTTCTTCGCGTGCTCTTCCGCCGTCAGCGCCGTCTCCGGCACCGCCCCCAACTTGTCCTCCGCCAACAATGCCGCCCGCTTGTCGTCGAGACTCCACCCATCCGCCTCAACGTCGTAAAACCACACGAAGTCCGTCCCACCCGAATTTGTCTTCGTGAAAAACAGAATCGCCGTCGACACGCCAGCATACGGCTTGAACACGCCACTCGGCAGCTTCACCACCGCGTCGAGCTTCTGCTCCTCCACGAGCATCCGCCGCAGCTCTTTGTGCGCCTTGCTCGACCCGAACAACACACCGTCCGGAACGATCACCGCCGCTCTACCGCCGGGCTTGAGCAATCTCAAAAACAGCGCAAGAAACAGCAGCTCGGTCTTCTTCGTCTTCACGATCTGCAGCAGATCCTTCGCCGTGTTCTCATAGTCGAGGCTTCCCGCAAACGGCGGGTTCGCCAACACCATCGTGTACGCCTCCTCGTCGGCGGCGTGCTCCTGGCCGAGCGAGTCGCGATACTCGATGTCAGGATTCTCGACGCCGTGCAGCAACATGTTCATGCTGCCAATGCGAAGCATCGTGTTGTCGAAGTCGAAGCCGTGGAACATCCGCTCGTGGAAGTGCGCGCGCTGCTTCTTGTCGACCAGAATGCTCGGGTGATGCTTGCGCAGGTACTCGCCCGCGGCGACGAGAAAGCCGGCCGTGCCGCATGCTGGATCGCAGATGATGTCCGTCGGTTGCGGCGCGAGCATCTCCACCATGAGCTGGATGATGTGCCGCGGCGTCCGGAACTGCCCGTTCTGTCCGGCCGACGCAATCTTGCTCAGCATGTACTCGTACAGGTCGCCCTTCGTGTCGCGATCCTCCATCGGCACGTTGTCGAGCAGGTCCACGACCTTCGCGAGGAGCGCGGCCGTCGGAATCGTGAACCGCGCGTCCTTCATGTGATGCGCATACGTGGAGTCGTCGCCGCCGAGGGTGCGCAGAAACGGAAAGACGTGCTCTCCCACGATTTCGTACATCTCGGCGGGAGCGATGTCCTTGAAGCGCGACCAGCGCAGTTCGTCGTACGACTTGCCGCCGTTCTTGCCGATTCCGTCCTTGCCCTTGGGAAAGATCCGCCGCGCCATCGGCTCCTTGAGCCGAGCGGACCGGTTCTCTTCCAGAGTGTGCAGGTCGTCCAACCGCTTGAGAAAGAGCAGATAGGTGATCTGCTCGATGACCTCTAGAGGATTGGCGATGCCGCCCGACCAGAACGTGTTCCAGATCTGGTCGATCTTACTCTTGATAGCGCCGGTGATCATTCGGGGTGCTGGTAGGGGCGTCGAGATGCTGGTGAGAACTGGAACCTCGACGAATGACCGGCGCAGGGAAAGGCTTGCGGGCGCCGGAAATGCGAATGGCCACCCGCGAGGATGGCCATTCGTTCGTTCAACTGCAGTTATTCACCCAACGCGTGCGTTACCGCGCGCTGCCCGGCTTCTTCGCGCCGCTGGTCCCCGGTGCTCCAAGGGACTGGGTGGCCGTGATCTTGTTGCTGAACTGCAGGTTGAAATTGTTCGGCGTGTTGGTGTGGTAGCTCTTGTACGTCGCCGTGTGGATGTTCTTTTCGACATCGGGCGACGAATCGATCGCGCCGGTGTCCGGCTGGATGTCCAACCCGCGCTCGCACAGTGCGGCGTACATCTTGTCCGGATCGAAGTTCTCGACGCCGAACGAAATGTGCCCCATCGACGCATGCCGCGGATTCGGCATCATGTAGCCCGGCGCCAGCGAGTTCGCGCCGCGGATCAACAAGCCGCCGATCTCCGGCGCAATCTCCGTCTCGTTCTGGCTGCCTTCGTCACCCAGACCCTTCCAGCCGAGCAACGCTTCGTAGAATGCGACGGTGCCCTTGTAGTCAGGGACGCCGAAGGAAATGTGATCGAGATACTTGGTCTTCCAGCCGGTTGGCGCGAACGGCAGTGGGACATTCAACTTGCCGTTGGCCGGCGTGGTGCGGCGATTCCGCTTGTTACCGTTGGTGATCCACACGTTGATGCCGTCCGGATCCTTCACGAGGAAACTCTCATAGCCATGGCCGTCGTTGTCGGCCACTGGATTGAGTCCGCGCTCCTTGAGCGCCGCTTCCACCTTTTTCTGGTTCCAGCCAGAGATGCCCCAGGCATAACCGTCCCAGTTGGCACCGGCGCCGGCGATTTTCGGCACCTTGGGCACCGTGCATTCGGGCAGGTGGTTGGTGTCAACGCGCGGCGGTCGCGGCGCTCCGCCACGGCCCCCGGCACCACCACGCCCCGCACCGCCACCAGCACCACCGCGACCCGCGCCACCACGGCCGGCGGCCGGCGGGGGGGCCTCATAACCGCCGCGAATGCGCACGCCGCCCAAGTCGCCAATGTCCATCATGATGCCGTTGCTATCGTTGCTCCGCACCTTCCAACCCATGAGCGCCGTGTAGAACGCGGCTTCCTGTTCCGGTTCAGTGACCTGCACGGTGAAGTGGTCGAGCAGCACGGTCTTCCAACCCGTTGGCTCGAACGGCGCCTTGCCCAACGTGTGGTTGCACGCCGCACTCGTGTCGCGGTCGCGCCCTGCGCACGAGCCCTGTCCGAACAGGCGGGCAGCGGGCAGCGCGACACCGGCGACGCCAACTCCGGCGACGCCCAAAACCTGGAACAAGTGACGGCGCGACATGTTTCCGCGATCGTACGCGCCTAGAATCTTTGATAAGTCGTCCACCGGTGGGCTCCTGCGAGTGACGGGGTTGATGGGGGCCTGATTTGGTCAGCCAAGACTATGGCGCAAAACTCACCGCGCGGCAAGACTCTGGCCCCCTACCCTACCCCAAGTCACTCCAATTCGTTCGGCGCCACTGGTCTGAGCATTACGTCGGCGGTGAGCCACGCCGCTTTTGACACGGGGTAGAACAGCACCATCAGCACCAGCATCACCACGGGCGCACCAAATGTCAGGGCGTTCCACGGCACGTTCGGCCACGTGATGAGCAGCACGGCTAGAAAGCTTATCGCGAAGGTCGCCCCTCCCAGCATGAAATTCACGAACATGGCGCCGGCAAAATAGTTCTCGTCGCTCCGCTCATAGCGAAAGCGGCAGGCGGCACACCGGCGGTGCACGCCGAGGCGCCGCGTCAGTACTGCACCGTCGCCGCAGTTTGGGCATCGCAGGCGCGCGAACCGGCGCAACATCATAAAGGCGCGACTCGCGGTAGGCACTTCCATGGCGGAATCGGTGGTCCGGCGGCGCGTTGGCGCGCTCGGCGTGCGCTGCTCAGTCATGACTTCACAGTGATTTGCGGTAATCAAGCGGATGGAGCGAGTTGGCCCACGAGTCCCTGGACCGCGGCGAGAAACTCATCGATGTCGAACCCGCGCGGATCGATCATCGACTGCACCGCGCATCCCTTGATGAAGCCCACGGCGACGCCCGCCAATCCCTCGGCTGATACCCCCGCGAATCGCTCCGGTTCGGTGGCCAGCACCTGTTCGGCGATCGGCCGGAATGCCTCGCGATAGCGATCCAACTCCGCCTGCATTCGCGTCCTGATGCCGGCATGGGTAAAGCCCATCGCCCAAAAGTCGAAGAAAAGCCGGATTCGGCGAGGCTCGGCCGACAGCCGGTTCATCTCGCGCGCCAATAGCGCGAGCAGTCGATCCAGCGGCGACGCGATACACAGGATGTCGTCGGTGAGATGAAGCACGGTCGTTGTTTCCAGTACGAAGTCCAAGAGCGCAATGAGCAGCTGCTCTTTGGTCTTGAAGTGGAACAGGACTAGCCCGGTGCTCAGATCAGCTTTCGCCGCAACGTGGCGCACAGTGAGCCCGGCGAGCCCGCGCCGAGCGCCCACGTAGTAGGCGGCGCGAAGAATCTGCAACCGCCGCGCATCCTCAGAGGCTTTCCGACCGGGCACACTCCCTCCTCATTGACCGTACGTTCAATAGAAGTATATATTGAACGAGCGTTCAACTTCAAGTCCCCGCCGGTTGCGGAGCGCTTCACCTCGAGGCCGCAGTGCTGGTCCCCAAGCTCTTTACCACGTTACAGACCTACGATCGCTCGCAGTTGTTCGCCGATCTTACGGCGGGCGTGATCGTTGGAGTCGTCGCGCTGCCGTTGGCGATCGCCTTCGCCATTGCCAGCGGCGTCGGCCCCAGCCGCGGCCTGTACACGGCGATCGTTGCGGGATTCATCATCTCCGCGCTCGGCGGCTCGCGGGTACAGATCGGCGGGCCCACGGGCGCGTTCGTCGTCATCGTCTACGGCATCGTTCAGAAGTTCGGCATCGACGGCCTGATCGTCGCCACCATGATGGCCGGCGTGATCCTGGTGATCCTCGGCGTGACGCGACTCGGGTCCGTGATCAAGTTCATCCCGCATCCCGTGATCATCGGCTTCACCAGCGGCATAGCCGTGATCATCTTCTCCGGCGAGATCAGGGATTTGGCGGGCTTGCGCATGAGCGTCGTTCCCGCGGATTTCATTCCGAAAATCGCCGCCCTCGCCGAACACCTGGGCGCATTCAACCCGTATGCGATCGGACTCTCCGCGCTAACACTGGGAATCATTCTCGTCTGGCCGGCGGTGAGCCGGAGGATTCCCGGAATGTTCGTCGCGCTCATCGTCGTGACCGTGCTCGCCCGTGTGTTGCATTTGCCGGTCGAAACCATCGGCTCGCGCTTTGGTGCAATCAACGCGGCACTGCCGCACCCCGTCATGCCGCACTTGTCGTTCGAGCAGGTGCGCGGACTGGTGGCGCCGGCGTTCACGATCGCGATGCTCGGGGCCATTGAATCGCTGCTGTCGGCGGTCGTGTCGGACGGCATGATCGGCAGCCGGCACCGCTCAAACATGGAGCTCGTTGCGCAGGGCATCGCCAATATCGTGACGCCACTGTTCGGCGGTATTCCCGCTACCGGCGCCATTGCGCGAACGGCAACGAACGTGAAGAACGGCGGCCGAACGCCGGTGGCCGGAATGACGCACGCCGTCACGTTGCTGCTCATCACGCTGTTCTTTGGCCGGTGGGCTGGACTCATTCCCATGGCTGCGCTTGGGGGCATTCTGACGATCGTCGCCTGCAACATGTCCGAATGGCGCAGCTTCGTAGCCGAGCTTCGCGCACCACGCAGCGACGTTGCGGTGCTCCTCGCCACGTTTTTGCTCACCGTGTTCGTTGACCTCACCGTTGCGATTGGCGTCGGGATAGTCGCGTCATGCTTGCTGTTCATGCGCCGAATGGCCGAGGTGACGAACGTCAGCGCCGTTCGTGCCGGTCTGAACGACGGCGACGCCGACGCCGATCCCTACGGCACCGAGATCAATGGGCTCGAGCAACAAGCCGTTCCGCCGGACGTGGAAGTATTCGAAATCAATGGACCGTTTTTCTTCGGCGCGGTGGAGACCTTCAGGCAAACGCTCGGACAAGTGGGGCGAACGCCGCGAGCCTTGATCATTCGCCTGCGCAACGTCCCGGCCATCGACTCCACGGGCATTCACGCACTCGCGGAGTTGTCCCGCCGCTGCCGAAAAGACGGAACGCGCTTGCTCCTGTCGGAGCTCGCCGCCCAACCGCTCGCGGCGATCGCCCGGTCTGGCCTGCTCGGCGAGATCGGCTCAACCAACGTGTGCGACACGATTGCCGGTGCGCTGGATCAGACGCGCGCGCACACCAGTTTCTGAGGGAACGACGCACGTGGCGTCGCCGTACCCGCCGTGTATCATTAGCAAATGCCCCTTACCCATCGCATCGTCGCGGCCGTGCTGGCGGCCACCGCATTCGCCTCGGTTCTCCCGGCCCAGGTCGTGGCCAGCGAACGCGGCTCCGTGTCGCAAATCGTGGACGGAACGCACTTCGTGATCGACTACGCGCGCCCGCGAACGCGCGGCCGCGACAGTGTGTTCGGAAAGCTCGAAGGCTGGGGACGCACCTGGACGCCGGGTGCCAATCAGGCCACCACGCTCGAGTTCGACCGGCCCATTCGTCTGCTCGGCAAGGCGGTACCGGCCGGAAAATACTCGGTGTGGCTCACGCTGCGCGAAACCGGCGCGTGGAGCTTTGTGCTCGATCCGCGCAGCACGCTGTTCCACACCGCCACTGTGGATTCGACGTCGCAGCAGTTCCGTGTGCCGGTCATTCCGCAGTGGGGTGGCAATACCGAAACACTAATGTGGAGCTTTCCCGACGTCACCTCGAGCGGCACCACGCTGCAGATGCAATGGGGCCACGTGACGATTCGCGTGCCGGTGGCGGTAACGCCCACGTTCGCGCGCACGATCGCGCCGGCCGCTGCGGCGCCATATCTCGGCGACTACGATTTCAAGATCTTGGCTGGAACCACGCCGGCGGAGCGGCTCACCGTGCAGCTCCACGGCGACACGCTCATCGCGCGTTCGCCACCGGACAAATTTGGCGACGCGGAAAACTTTCAGTTGCTGCCGGTGGCGCCAGATCGGTTCGTCGCCGCGTCGTGGCTCATCAACGACATCGGCGACACCAATGCCGACGTGGTCTTCGTGTTCCAGCGGACAGGTGGCAAAGTCACCAGTGTCGAGTGGATTTCCAACGGTCACGTAATGGCTCGGGGTATCCGACGGCCCTGAGCCGCTGCGTTCGCCGTCAGAATCGTTCGCCCTTGGCTTCCCGGTCGCGGCTTCCCACGGCGCGGATCCGCGACCACATCGTGAAGAAAAAGAGCGCCAACCCGGCGATCTGGACAAACCCCGCGAGCACCACCGCCAGGCGCAGCCCCAGGCCGTTAGAAAACTGGCGTAACAACTCCCCGGCAATTCGCGTCGCCGTGCCCGTTACGAGCAGCCAGTACGCCGCAACGGCCAACGCTGGCTGATACCGAGTGTCCGCCTTGTCGGGGCGTGGAAAGAGCCACAGCGCCACGCCCAGGATCATCATCATGACGAAGCCGACGAAGATGGCGTGGGTGTGTGCGCTCATCTCGTAAGTGTTCGGGTAGCGCTGCCAGAGCTCGCGCTGCACGATCATCCAGCCGCCAATGGCCAGACCCACGAATAGAAACACTATCGCGGTCTTGATGTAGCGGCGGACGAGCGAGTGCATCCGTCAGCCGCCGCGCGCGAGACGAACCGCCGCGGCAACGACGATCACACCGACCAGTGCGTTGACACGTCCCAGCAGCAGCGCGCGGCGGCGGAACCGAATGGCCTCGGGCGATCCGGGCGCCACGCGGCCGGCCTGCGGGCCATAGACAAAGTCATGCACGGCGCTCACCGAAATCATTACCGCTACGGCGCACAACTTCACGGCAAGCGCGCGCCCCACGGCGGTACGCCAGAAATCCAACGACCCGAGCATGCCGGTCCAGTGCAGCCATCCGCGCATGTATAGGTTCGCGATACCGGTCACTACCAGCACCGCGATTGTCCACCAGCCTACGCGGCGAAAGCGCTGGCCCAAGTCGTGAAAGAGCCGCTGTCGGAGTGCCGGGGGCTCGATCGCCCGCAACACCGGGGCGCCCACGATGCCCAAAAAGAACATGCCGCCTAGCCAGAGCATCGCCGCGAGTACATGCAGCGTGACGTTTGCATAATAAACGAATGTCACAGTCTACTCATCACCCTCTTCCTTGAACGCACTCGGCGCGATCATGCCCGGATGCCAGCAGGGATCCCAGACAATGCGCGTGCCCACACGGACTACCCCGTCCACGTCGGCTACCGCGCGCTTGATCCCTTCGGTAATGATACGCTCCATCGGACAACCTGGCGTCGTCAGCGTATGGACAATCTCGGCGTAACCCTCGTCGAGCTCGACGTCGTAGACGAGCCCCATGGTCACGATGTCCAGGTTCACCTCGGGATCGATGACGGTGCCGAGCGCCGTCCAGATGGCACTCACAATCGGTTGGTCTTCGCTCATGGCAGGAAAGCTGGACGGCGCAACGGCCAATTGGCGTGACTGATGTCACTCCGGGTTGCCGGTTGGCCAAGCGGCGCAATTGCATTATCTCACTACCATGCCCACGGCGCCCCCTCCGAGCTCGTCGCCCGATTCGCTGCTGACGCTGCTCAAGCAGATTGCGCTGTTCGCCGAGTTGGACGACGCGTCGCGGCTTGAGCTCGCATCGCGATGCGTGACGCGAACGGTGGGCTCGGGGCACGTGCTGTTTACCGCCGGCGAATCGAGCCGCGGCCTGTACATGATCGAATCGGGACGCGTGCGGATCTACCGCACCAGTCCGGACGGTCGCGAGCAGGTGCTACACGTGGAAGGCGCCGGTCGCGCCGTGGCAGAGTTGCCGCTGCTCGACGACGGGCCGTATCCTGCGTCCGCCGTGACCACCGAAGAGACCCGGCTCGTGTTTCTTCCGCGCGCGTCCTTCGAGCAGTTGTACCGGTCGCATCCCGACATTGCGCAGGCCGTCATTCGTGCGCTCGGCCGGCGGCTGCGGCACCTCGTGCACCTCGCCGAGACGCTGGCGTTTCGAGACGTGGCGGCGCGTCTGGCGCTCCTGCTCGTGGGCTACGCGGAACGCAACGGCGTACAGACCGCGGACGGCATCGAGCTGGTGTTGGACCGTACGCAGGAGGAGCTCGCGCACGAGATCGGCACGGCGCGAGAGTCGGTGTCACGCGCCATGAAGGAGTTGCGCCGCAAGGGACTCATCCGAACGGTGGAACGCGATCGACTGCTCATTCCGAACGTTGCGCGGTTGCGCGCGCTGCTCCCCGCCGGCGAGAGCCGTTCGACGTAGTTCGCAGCGGCGGGTGAGACATCCGTCACACCTCGCTGCGTCGCGACTGCCGATGATTCGGCATGACAGAGATTGCCGAGGTCACGACAGACGCCGTGATGTCCGCGCTGCGCACAGTGCGGTATCCCGGATTGTCGCGCGATCTCGTGTCGTTCGGCATGGTGCAGCACGTGAGCGCCTGCGGCGGGCAGGTGAAGGTGCAGCTCGCGCTGCGCACGACCGACGCCGGCATTCCGTCGCAACTGCGCGCGGCAATCGAGCAGGCGCTACTGCCCATTGGCGCGGTGGCCGTGGCGGTCGAGATAGTTCCCCCTCGCGCACAGCCACCGTTGGCGTCGCGCGGCACGCCCGATCCGTGGGCCGATCAGGTTCGGCTGCCGAACGTGCGCCACGTCGTGGCCGTTGGCGCCGGGAAAGGGGGTGTGGGCAAGAGCACGATTGCCGCGAACATCGCACTGGCCATGGCGCGCGACGGATTGCGCGTCGCCCTGCTCGACGCCGACATCTATGGTCCGAGCTTGCCGATATTGCTCGGCATTGAAGACGGTGCGATGCGTGTGCAGATGTCCGCCGACAAGCACATCGTTCCGCTCACCGCGCACGATGTGCCGATCATCAGCTTCGGTTTCTTTCTCGGCGAAGGCTCGCCGGCGATCTGGCGCGGACCCATGGTGTCCAAGGCCGTGAAGCAGTTTGCGCGCGGCGTGGACTGGCCGGAGCTTGATGTGTTGATCGTTGACCTTCCGCCGGGCACTGGCGACGTCTCGCTGAGTCTCGCGCAAGCGGTGGTCCTCTCCGGCGCCGTGGTCGTTACACAGCCGCCGCGCGTCGCCGCCGCCGAAGCGCGCAAAGCCGCCGCAATGTTTCGGGCGCTCGAGGTTCCGGTGCTCGGCGTGGTCGAGAACATGAGTGGGCCGTTCGGGCGCGGGTCCGGCGCATTGGTGGCGGCGGAGCTCGGCGTGCCATTTCTTGGTGACGTGCCGTTCGATGAGCTCATTGTGACCGAGGGCGACGCCGGCGTTCCGACAATGGTCGCCAGGCCGGACAGCGCGAGCGGCGTGGCGTTCAATTGCATCGCAAAGGCGATTGCAAGTGCGCTTGGATGGGCGCACGTGCCAGATCACTCATGAACCCCGCCACCGAATCGATCCAGCTCTCGGCCGAACACTTCGCGGCCGCAACGTTCTACCTCGTGGCCGGCGCCGTGGGACTCGTCTGGATCGCGCCGCAACTCGCGAGCGGCGACTTTCTGTCTCCCCACGTCGTTGGCATTACACATCTCTTCACGCTGGGCTGGCTCACGACGACCATCTTCGGCGCGCTGTACCAACTCTTGCCCGTTGCGCTCGGCGCTCCGGTGCGTTGGCGAGGTGTTGCCCATCTGGGCTTCTGGACGTTCGCGCCAGGCGCGGGCCTTCTCGCCTGCGGCGTGGCCGACGGGCGGCCGGGGTTGCACAACGCGGGCTTGGTGCTCGTGTCCACGGGCATCGTGCTGGCGATGACGAATATCATATCGTCGCTTCGGCGGGCGCCGGCGCGCGACGTAACCTGGATCGCGATCGCGCTCGCCACCGGGTTCCTCGGTTCCACGCTCGTGCTCGGGGGCGTGCTCGTGCACAACCTCGACACGGGGTTCATTGCCGCGGCGCGGGTTCGAGTGCTCGCAACGCATCTGCACGTCGCAATCATTGGCTGGGCGCTGATCCTCATGGCAGGCGTAGCGCACCGCTTGCTGCCCATGTTCCTGCTGGCGCACAACGCAAATACACGCTGGACGAAGTTTGCCGTCGCCGCGTTCGCTTCCGGCGTTCCGGCGCTGGCCATTGGATTGAACGTTCCAAGTGCGTGGGTCACGTGGCTGGGCGTGGCGCTATTGGAGATAGGCGTGGCGTGCTTTGCTCGCCAGGCATACGCGTACTATCGGGTGCGGGTGCGCAAACGGATCGACGTTGGCATGCAGTTCGTCCGCGCGTCATTCGGCTTTCTGATTCTCGCTGCTTTGCTCGGACCGGCGGTCGTTGCCCTTGGCGGACGCATGCCGCGACTCGCCATTGCGTACGTCGTGGTCGGGTTACTGGGAGGCATTGTGCAATTCGTCGTCGGCTTTTTCTACAAGATCGTTCCACTCCTCGCCTGGACGGCGCGCTACCGCGACCGCATGGGAAAGTCGGCGGTGCCGAGCGTCGCTGAGCTGTATTCGGCCCGTGCGGCGCGCCTGCAAGTGGTCGTGATGCCCGTGTCGATCGGCCTCGTCGCTGCCAGCGTGCTCGCGGGCTCCGTTGCCGGGGTGTACGCGGGAGCGGCGTTGTTCCTGGGGAGCGTTGGGATTTTCGCCACGCAAATCGTTCGCGTGGCACGTGGCGGCAGGTTGATCGGAGCGGCAGCATGACCCACTCGCAATCGCCAATTTCCACGCCAACTCCCACGCCCACTCCCATCAGCAAGACGGACAAGGTGAGCGACGTGTTGGCCCGGGACGAATCGCTGGTCGAGGTGTTCGTGCGCTGCTCCCCCGCCTTTTCCAAGTTGCGCAACAGCGCGATGCGGCGTGTGATGTCGCGCCTGGTGACGGTCGATCAGGCCGCGCGCATGGCGCACGTGCCGGTGCAGATCCTGCTGGCACAACTGAATGCCGCGTTAGGTCTTTCGCCCGGTGGCGCTGAACGCGATGCACCGGCGGCCGTGCAGGCCGCTTCATCGCCCGTGGTAGAACACCATCCCGCGGCAGCGAACGTGGTCGAGCTCGATCTCAGGGAGGAGCTGCGCGCCGGCCGTGAACCGTTTTCCCAGATCATGGCCGCGGTAAGCGCGCTGTCGCCCACCGACACGCTGATGCTGAAAACGATCTTCGAGCCACTGCCGTTATTCGAGGTGCTGGGCAAGCGCGGGTTCGTGCACGAATCGGTGTCGCATGCCGCTGACGATTGGACCAGCTGGTTCTGGCGGCGCGACGCCCAAAGCATCCGCCTCGATGTGCGCGGGCTCCAGCCGCCGGAACCGATGATGCGTACGCTGGCGGCGCTTGAGACCCTGCCGGAGGGCTTTGAGCTGGTCCACGTGAACAGTCGCGTGCCCCAACTCCTCTTTCCGCTGCTCGCCGAACGCGGCTTCACGTGCGATGTGGACGAGTCCGGCGCTGAAGGCGTGGTCGTCCGCATTCGGCGGGCGACGTAGCGCTACATCACATTTTATTGATCATAGGAGTTGAAACATGGCAGCCAGTATTACCGAGCTCGACGTCCGCGTCATCCCGCCCCGGGAGAAGCATTCGCGCATTCTGAGCCTGTTTGCCTCGCTCGGACCGGGCGAATCGATGGTGATCGTGAACGATCACGACCCCAAGCCCCTGCATTACCAGTTGGTGGCGGAGTATCCCGGCAAATTCGGCTGGACATACGAACAGGACGGTCCTGAAGTGTGGCGCGTACGGATCGATCGGCACTGATAACTTTGCAAATCAACGACTTACGAGTACATTTCGAGTACGATACTCGGTCGCCCGGCGGCGATGCCGCGGGCCGCCGCATGTGGCCGTTCTGTCGTTTCGCGGCGCGTTCGTATTCCCATAGCATCAGAAAAATCACATGGAACAGTCGTCCGTCGCTCCCGAGTTGCACCGCGGTAATCTTCCGACGTCGAAAGAGAAGAACGCGGTGCACCGCGAAGTCACGCGTCTGCTGGACGAGCTCGCACCGGAACGCGCGCCCATGCGCACCGAGCGCGCGCCCACGGTGATTCAACAACACCGCACGCCCGATCGCTGCATTTTGCAAGCGCCGGACGCGGCTGTGACAGTTTCCTGGTACGCGGACGCCGCGGACGATACGCGCCTCGGCGAATTACAGATCGTGCAGTGGCGCGGTGTGGTTGCGCGTCGCGGCGCCGCGACCCGATCCGAGCCGGCCACCATCGTGCGCCAGCAGGTGATCCATCCCATGGAGCAGGCACTCGACGGCGGCACCTGTTGGCGCGCCGACGATGGAACGCTGTACGACACGGCAGCGCTCACCGCGCATTGCCTCGAGCTGCTCAACAGCCAGATCGACACGGCGCCAACCGACTGAACTCAGCGGGCCAATCGATAGTTGGTGTAGTCTGATTCGTCGGTCACGTCCCGGTCGAGCACCGCGGTGAGCCATGGCGGTAGCTGCACCACGGCGTCGGCCGCGTCGAGCTCGATCTCGGCCAGCACCAGAGCGCGGTCCACGAACTCGTCAACGACCCATTCGGCGCCGTCGGTCAGAATCGAGTAGCGGCGCTTCTGCACGCGCCGCCCCCGAGTGAGCGGCCACACGGTAGTGAAGAACAGCTCCGTGGTCGCTTCTTCAAACTCGAAGCGCTGCACACCCGCGCCGAGCTTTACGGTTCTAAAGTACTGCACGTCCGTTCCGCCGCCGGAAGCATTCCGCACGCGCCGGATGCGTTCGAGAATTCGCTCTCCCGGCAGATACCCCTGATCGATCTCCACCACTGGCGCGGCGGCTGCCTCAGGCGGCAGGGCGGTCAATAGATATTTCCGCTCGATTTCCACGTCATGGCTAGCCATGACTCATTCTACGACACGCCACAAGCGGCCTCAAGCAACGCATAACGTTCGGCATCGTGCTTGCCACGGACGGGTATGCAATGCCCTCTCCTGTCCTGCACCGTGCAATGGCGCCGCAACCCGAGGCGCTCGACGCGCTGAACCTTCGGCTCGATGCGATCGAGCACAAGGCCGGCGCGCGTTCGCTCGCGGTAGCCGTCTACGACACGGAAACCGGGATGAGCTTTCGCCGGCACGCCGATCGATGGTTCCACGCCGCCAGCACGATCAAGGTCGCGATCCTGCTCGGCGTGTTCGGATCGATTCACCGCGGCTGGCTGTTGCCCCATTCGCGCCTGCACGTGCGCAACCGATTTCGCAGCGCCGTGGATGGCGCGCCGTTTCGCGTGCTGGCGGACCGCGACGCGAACTCGGTGGTGTATGAGGCCGTGGGCAAGATGCTGCGCATTTCCGAGCTGGCGCTGCACATGATCACGACGAGCAGCAACCTGGCGACGAATCTGCTGCTCGACCTCGTAGGCCTCGACACCGTGCAGCGCAGCCTTGACGAACTCCACATCGACGGCATCGACATCCGTCGCGGTGTGGAAGACGAACCGGCGTTCGAGCGCGGCATCATCAATCGCGTCACGGCCGACGGACTGGTGCAACTGTTGCGCGTTATTGCCGAGGAGCGGGCGTTCTCGCCGGCGCTGTCCCAGGACATGCTCGACATTCTGCACGCCCAGGAATTTCGCAGCGGCATTCCGGCCCGGCTTCCGCGCGCCGTGCGCGTGGCGCACAAGACGGGCGAGATCTCCACCATCGCGCACGACGCCGGGGTGGTCTACACGCCGGGCCGCAAGCCGTACGTCATCGCGGTGCTCACCGAGTGGCCGCCCGACACCACCGGTCGGTCGGCCGCCATCGCCGAGGTGTCCCGCATGGTTTATGAAATGCTCATGACCGCCGGACAAGGGGCGCCGACTGGTGCCTGACAAGCCACACTTTCCACTCCGCGTTGTGGACGGACTGCGGCTGGAAAAGCCGCTGCGTGACGCGCTCCTGCCCGGCCACATCGTGCTCGACGATTTCGGACACGCTCGCCGGCTACCGCGATATTTCTACGAGATTCCCGCGTGGAGCGACGCGATGAATCTCGAGCTGGCACCGAGCTTTGGACTCTGGGAGTTCATCCAGACGGACGTGCGCGAAGCCAACCCGCTCCGGCAATTCCCGCGCTACGTTCCCTGCGCAATCACCCTGCTTGCCATGGCACTCGAGCGGTTTCGCGATGCGGCTGGCACGTTCGTGCACATCGCGGCCAACGGCGGCTACCGATCGCCGCGCCACGCGCTGAGCGGTAACGCGTCGCCGCACTGCTGGGGCACTGCGGTGAACGTCTATCGCGTGGGCGACGTGTTCCTCGACAGCCGCGAGTCGATCGAGCGATTCGCCGCGCTGGCGCGGCAGACCATTCCGGGCGCCTGGACGCGTTCGTACGGCCCGAACTGGGGCGAGACGGACGACCACCTGCACATCGATCTGGGGTACGTGCTGTCGATGCCGCGCGGCACGCCAGAAAACGACCTCGGCTTCGACGCTGAGCGCCGCTCGTCATGAGTACGCGTCACGCTGCGAAATTGCCGAAGGGCGGTGAGTCCAACGCCGGACGGACGGCGAATCTCGCCGCCATCGGGCTCGAAGCCGAGTTCTCGGTGGTGCTCGACGGCCAGCCGGTGAAGCCGGAAGACGTCTTTCGCTCGCCACGCCGCATCGTGCGCGGACCAATGATGCATCGCACCGGCCGTTCGTATCACATGCCCACGGGCGGGGCCGTGTACTTCGACACGGGTGTCATCGAGATCGCCACGCCGGTGATCGAAATCGAGCCGGGCTGCGCCGCGAGAGCTGGCCGCTCGCTGTGGGAGAGCATCCGATTTCTGCGCACCGAGCTCGATGCCTGGGAGATACGGCGCGGCCACACGGTGCACCTCGCCGGCTTCAGCGCGCACTATAACGTCTCGTTCGACGTGCCCGAGAGCGAACGCGGCACCACGCGCACAGTAGAGAAGCTCGCCCTGCTGCTCACGCACATCCTTGCCATGCCGGTGATGCTGCTCGCCGCCAATCGCCGCTCCACCGGCGTCGGCGCGCGGCCGCGCGGCAACCGCATTGAGATCACCGCCGATTTTACGCCCGACGCGGCACTCATGATCGCCACCGCGACGCTGATCGTTGGCGTGGTGCGCGAGGTGATGACGTGGCCCTCGTTCGAGCTGGAGGCGCTCGGCGCGCACGAGGTCGCGCGCGTGCTACCGTTCACGCCCGAGCCGCACAGTTCACGCAAGGGCTGGGTGGCGCGTTACTCCTCGTACGCCGGCAACCCGTTTTTGTCCGACGTAAACGAGCCGCTGTGGCGCACGGCCGGCAACGAGACGCTGTCGTTGCGCGAGGTAGCACGCCGGGTCACGCGCAGGTTCTGGCCCTCGATCGAACGAGTGGGCGACGATCGGTCGTTGCGTCTCATCAGCGCGGTGATCGACGGACGCACGCCATCGATGCTGGAACAGGAAGATCGGCCGCCGGCGTACGACAGCGTGGGCCGGCTGTGCACCTGGGCTAACCTCTTCCCACTGCGCGCGCTGACGCGATCCCGGTACGAGCGCGTGTTCATTCGCGCCATCTCCGGCAAGCAGCTCCAGCTCTCCGGCGATTGGTATACACCCGTGGGCATGCGGGGATGGTCGCACGTCATCTTTCGACGGCACCGCGACCATAGTCGGCACGAACTCTCCCTCGACTTTCTACTGCGGCACCTCGATTCCTGGGAGCTTGGCCCCCGCGCCGAACGACGCCTTAAAAGAACTTTGCGCGAACGGCTGGAACGCCGAGGCTGACCATGCCGTAGGAGATGCGGCGGTGTACCTTCCCCCGATCCTCTCCTCCGCGACCATGCACGATCTCTTCATTCCGGGCATCTCGATAGGCGACAAGCTCTTTCGCACCGTCGTCGTCTATGCATTCCTGCTCATTGGCCTGCGGCTCGCGGGCAAGCGTGAGCTCTCACAGCTGAATCCGTTCGACCTCGTCGTGTTGCTCCTGTTGTCCAACACGGTGCAGAACGCGATCATCGGCAACGACAACTCGTTGACCGGCGGCCTGCTAGGCGCGGCGGTGTTGCTCGTCATGAACAGCATTCTCGTGCGGGTGCTGTATCACTACGGAAAGCTCGACCGCATCGAGGGGGCGCCGGACACACTGATCCGCAACGGGCACCTGCTTCGCCACCATCTCGAGCGCGAATTGATCACCGTGGCCGAGTTGGAGGCGGCGGCGCGCAGGCAGGGCATCGATTCCCTGGCCCACGTGCACGAATGCCGGTTGGAGACGGGGGGCGCCCTCACGTTTACCCAGCGCCAGCCCACGGAGGACGACATTCGTCATCACGAAACGCTCGGCCTCCTCGCCGCCGTAGACAACCGTCAGCGCGAGATGCTCGAGCAACTCGCATCGCTGGAACGAAAGATCGCCGGGATGACGGGCAGCACGCCCTGATCGGCAACGGCCGAGGACAGGGATGCAACGATCGACGCTCGCAGCCCCTCGATCATCCGGCGGCCCGGCTCGGGTGACCAAGGGGCGACGCCGCGGAATCCGTTGACCCAATCGCCGCGGTGACCGGAGGCGCGAAAGATCGCGCGGCGCCGAACCATGCCTTGCGCTCTGGCATCCACCGCCAGATTGAGTAAACGCTCACGGGCCCGTCCGCCGGCGGATTGGTCGGCGACGCAGAGGTCGGAGGGCGGCGCGAACCACACCGGCGCCATTCCCGGCCACGACGCTCGCGATGTCCGAGACGCCCACGTGCCGCGCTGCGACACCGGCGTCTCCAACGCGCGCCGCACGAGCAGCACCGGATCAATGACGCGTGCGTCCGACCACTGCGATTCGAACGCCCACCGCAGCGAGTCGGGCAGGTACGTCACCGCACCGATTGCCGACGTCAGCGCTTCTGCGCCGGAGTTGCCCACCGCCGTGGGAAAGCCGGCAGCGTAGCCGGGCAGCAGCTCGTCTTCGATAGCCGTGAGATAGCCGTTCGATTGCCCGCGCTGCGCCAGCGTCGAGGCGACGAACCAATCAGAACCGCGCGCAAACAGCTCGGCCGGGCGATCGGTGGATGGCGCCGAGCCCGGAGCCACAGGTCGGAGCAATCTGGCCTCGGCCAGGCCGCGCATCGAACGCGCCAGCGGGCCGCGGCGTTCGGTGGCCGAACGGTCCGTGCTGTATCCGCCCGCCTCGGCGAACAGCCGTCGCGACGCCTGGAAGTCCATGTCGTGCGACAGTTCGTGGGCGAGCGTGCCGCCCGACGTCGCGATGGAGAGTTGAATCGTGCGCGTGCGCGGGTCGTGCATGGCGAGCGCCGAATCCGGCAGTGCGTCCACGCCGAAGCGGACACGTAGGCCGCTCGCCGCGAACAGCGGGAACACGCTCTGCACGTCGCGCAACGACGTCTGCAACTCAGCCAGGTAGTAGGGCTGCCACTCAGCCGGCACTCCCCGCGCAAACGTCACACCGGCAAGGCCGAATTCCGCCGCGAGATCGCTGGCGCTCGGTCCGCTCTGTCCTGGGAACCATGATGCCTGCTGAGCGAGCGAACGAACCGACACGGTGGCGGCGAGTAATGCGAGCGCACCGGGGCGGCGCAGCGAATCTGGTAGTTGCGCGGTACTTACGTATTCTGCAACCAGCGATTCCTCATTGACCGCTGAGAAGCCGGCCCGCGGATGCGTTCCCATCGCCACCACCACCTGCGCCACCGGCGGGCGGCGCTGCGCCAGGAGGGCCAAACGCGCCGCAAACTCCGGTCCGAGCACCGGCGCACGAGCGACGGCCGTCGCCGGCGGCGCGACGACGCGATCGAGCGTGTCGAGCGCCGCGACGAGCGCCGGCACCGCGTTCATTGCCTCGAGCTGCAGATTCGCGCTGAGCGGGGCGAGCGACGGCTGCTCGACGCGAAACGCGCGTTGCGCCCGCCGCGCGCTGAGCAATTGCAGGACGTCTGCGTGGGTGTGATTGGCGTCGGCGAGCAAATCGCGTGCGTCGTCCATGGCCAGCGCACGGTCGCGCACCTGCGCGGCCACCTCGGTGGCCACCGCCGTGGCCGACGACGACAGCGACGCTTTGGCCGCTTCGATGAGGTACGCCAGACGCACGGCCAGTTCGCCGGCGCGCGGATCGGATGCGCTGTGAATTGCCTGTTCGATCAACGCGAGGTGGGCCGCGCCCGTGGCGCCATGGCCCGCGGTCCACGGCCCCGCGCCATCGAGGACGGACGCGTCCACGGCGTACGCGTCGCCGCGGCGCAGGCGCGCGATGAGCGCCCATTCCACACGAGGGCGCATGGCGTCACCAAGACGCGGATCGTTTGCGGCGTCATCGACGAGCCGGAACGGGCTGCCGACCCCGAGCCGCAGGCGCTCGAGATAGCCGAGTGCAACGGTCAACTCGTCGCCGCGCGAGCCCACCGGGCGCGAATCGCGGGCGATGACAATTGTCGAATCGAAATACGCGGCGGCTGACGTGAGCGCGTTCGCGGCATTCGCGCTCACAGCCGGACGCTCGTGCCACCACCCGAGCATGAGTGCAAGGCCGAGCAAGCCGGCCGTGGCCAACAGGGAAAGGCGGCGCAGAACATCCATGACGGTGGTACCCGTTGGCGCTGGCGAGGTTGCGGCACCGACTGTGGTTTGGCCAGGCAGCGGTCGTACGGCCATGGCTCATGAGCGGGACGAGCCGGATGAACGAACGGCACCAGCTGGCCGACTGCGATATTGGTGGACGATAGCCGCCATCCCACGATCCGTGCCAGCGGGCCCAACAATTCTCGAATTCTCGTATGGCGGACGCGACAAGATGTTCACGATATGTGAACGAGTTAACTATCGACGACCTCAGCGGTTGCGAGAATTCTAGTCTTGGTGTAAGCAACTGTTGACTACAGCCTGAGAGGCCATTTAGTTAGGCCCAGTCGCTGGTCTTCGCCGGGTTATCACCCGTGCGTGCCGACTTATCCCCGCCGGCTGCGCGGGCGAGCGCCACGGCCAAGATGTGCGACATCGTTGCCCGCACCGAGCAGGGAGTGCGGGCTTACTGGAACTGCGTTCGCTTCACGACAGGTGGGGCGAGCGGTCATCCGGTCACTCATACGAGGTACACACCCGTTATGACGAGACACCTCCTCCGCCGCCTCGCAGTGTGGGGCACGTTGCTGGGACTGTTTCCAGCCGTCGCTTTTGCGCAGCAGGGCACGACCGTCAGCGGTCGGGTCATCAGCGATACGCAGCAACCGCTCGAGGGCGTGAGCGTAAGCATCGGCGCGTTGGGCGCCGGCGGCTATACCGACGCGCAGGGTCACTACACCTTTACGGTCGCGTCAGCGCGCGCCACTGGCCAAACGGTCACGCTGACGGCGCGCCGCATTGGCTTCGCGCCCAAGACTGCGACATTCGCGCTTTCCGGCGCGGCCATCACGCAGGACTTTACGCTCAACGCGGCCGCCATGGCCCTCACTGGTGTCGTCGTCACGGCACTGGGTCAGACCAAGGAAAAGAGCCAGCTCGGCACAGCGCAGCAGGAGATCACTGGCGAGGCCCTCACGACCACGTACTCGCCGAATTTTGTGAATCAGCTGCAGGGCAAGGTGTCCGGCGTGAGCATTGTCGGTAACGGCACGCAGGGCGGCTCCAGCAGCATCAGCATTCGCGGCTACACGTCGATCAGCGGTAACAATCAGCCGCTGTTCATCATCGACGGCATTCCGGTGTCGAACGCCGATCGGGGCTCGGATCAGACCGGCGGCAACATGACGTCGTCCAAGGATTTCGGAAACACCATTCAGGACATCAACCCCGATGACATCGAGTCGATCTCGGTGCTCAAGGGCCCCAACGCCGGCGCGCTGTACGGTTCGCGCGCGGCGAACGGCGTGATCCTCATTACGACGAAGCACGGCACGTCGCGCGCATCGAACGTCGAGTTCAACTCCTCGGTCACGTTCGATCGTCCGGCGATCCTGCCCAAATTCCAGAACTCGTATGGACAGGGCTCGGGTGGCGATTTCCAGTGGGTCAACGGACTCGGTGCGCTGGACGGCAACGACCAGAGCTATGGCCCGCGCCTTGACGGGCGGTTGATCGACCAGTTTACCGGCAAGCAGCAGCCGTGGGTCGCCCACCCGGACAACGTGAGCTCATTCTTCAATACCGGGCGGACGTCAAACGCCAGCGTCGCGGTGTCCGGCGGCACGGATCATTCCAGCGCCCGCTTGTCCGTGTCCGGCGAGAATGTTGACGGCATCGTCCCGAACAATTTCCTGCGCCGACTCAGCGGAACCGCATCGGGCTCGTTAAAGGCCGGCGACAAGCTGACGCTTAACGGCTCGGTGAACTACGTCCGCAGCGATGGCCTCAATCGTCCGGGCCAGGGGTACAGCGGCAGCATCATGGAAGGCTTGTACGTGTGGTTCGGCCGCCAGGTGGACATGCAGGCGCTGAAGAATGGCTACCAGCAGAGCGCTACGCTCAACAACGGGCCGGGCAATCGCGAGTTCAATTGGAACTACAGTTATCACAACAATCCGTACTTCATGCAGTACTCCAACCCGGAGAGCGATCAGCGCGATCGCGTGATCGCCACGGGGTCGGCGGCGTACAAGGTTACAGACTGGCTCAATGCCATGGTGCGGACGGGCACGGACACGTATCGGTACAACATCAACGCCAACTACGCTGAAGGAAACATCGAGTTGAACAACGGCGCGAATACGGTGAACCCGGCGTACGCCGGCGCCTTCTCGCTGATCGCCGACAACTACACGGAGAACAACACCGACGCGTTGCTCACCGCCAATCGCAACGTGACTGAGCGGTTGAACCTCACCGCGACCGTGGGCGCCAACCGGCGCTACAGCCAGGCGACGACCAACCAAGTAACGGTCAATGGCATCACAGTGGCCGGCATCTACAATGTGGCGAACGCCGCGCTCGCGCCGGTGAACTTCCAGAAGGCGACGAACCTCGCCGTCAACAGCACGTACGGCTCCGCCGCCTTTACGTGGGACAACTGGTGGACGGTGGAAGGCACGGCACGTAATGATTGGTCATCGACGCTGCCGCAGGGACACAATTCGTACTTCTACCCGTCGGTGAACACATCGGTGGTCCTCACGGATGCAGTGCCCTCGCTCAAGGGCAACGTGCTGAGCTACCTCAAACTGCGCGGCGGTACGGCGCGGGTGGGTAACGACGCACCGGCGTACTCGCTCTACACGACATATACCGGGAACCCGTCGAAGTTCAACGGGAACCCGCTGTTCACGCTCGGCAACTCGCTGCTCAATCCGGATCTCCGTCCGGAGACCACCGTCTCCAACGAAGGCGGCGTCGAGCTTGGCTTGTGGAATAGCCGCGTGTCGATCGACGCGAGCCTCTACGACAAATACACCACCGATCAGATCACCGCGGTCTCACTGCCGCCAACGACTGGTTACGGCTCCAAGCTGATCAACGCCGGCAAGATCGACAACCGCGGCTTCGAAGCGCTGCTCACAGTGAACCCGCTGCACTCGGCGCGTCTCGACTGGAGCTCGACATTCAACTTCTCGCGCAACAAGGCGACCGTTGTATCGCTGGAGGCGCCAATCACCTTCGGCAGCTTCCAGGGCTCGGTGTATGTCGAGGCCAAACAGGGTGAGCCATTCGGCGCGATCAAGGGTTTCGGAATCAAGACGGACACGGTCAGCGGCAAGCCGTTGCTCGACAACTCCGGCTCGTTCCAGCGCACGGACACGCTGCAGTATCTCGGTTCCATCCAGCCGGATTGGACGGGCGGCTGGCTCAACACCATCCGGTTCAATCGGTTCACGTTCACGTCCACGCTGGATATTCGGCACGGCGGCAAGCTGTTCAGCGGCACGAATTTCTACGGCCAGGCCACCGGGACGTTGGCCAGCACGATGTACGGCCGCGAAAAGGACTTCGACAATCCGGGCGTCGTGATTGACGGCATCGTTGAATCCACCGGAAAACAGAACACACAGAACATCACGTCGGAGCAGTACTTCCAGTCGTTGGCGTACAGCAACATCGCGTCGCCGTACGTCTACGATGACAGCTACGTCAAGCTGCGCGAACTGCGCCTGGGTTTCGACGTGCCGCCGCGGTTCTCGGCTCGGTTGAATGCCAACGCGGTGAACATCGCCCTGGTGGCACGCAACCTCTGGACGAGCACCAACGTGCCGAACATCGATCCGGAAATCTCATATAACACCGGCAGCAATCAGGGCCTCGAGTTCGCCGGCCTGCCCGCCGCGAAGAGCTTCGGCTTCGCCGTCCGCATCACGCCGTAACCCACGACACCCATGAATCGCATATATCGACTTTCGGTCGCGGCTGTTTCTGCCGCCGTCGTCGCCGTGAGTGCCACCGGTTGCGACAACAGCAAATTGACCTCGGTCAACAACAATCCGAACGCACCAACGGCCGCGCCGGCGCCTGCGGTGTTCACCAACGCCGTGCAAACGGCGGTGTCGAACTGGCTCGGATCCACTTATAACCTGCGCGATATTGAGCTGATCGTACAACACATGGCCGAGAACCAGTACATCGGCAACGATCAATACAAGGGCATTGGCCCATCGTCGCTCAACACGCAGTTCACCAATTCCTATCAGAACGATCTCGAGGATTTCCAGGTCGTGGCGCGAAGCGGGCTCACGGCGGGCGACGCGTCGCTGTACGGCCCGGCGCTCGTGATGCAGCAGTGGGAGTACGGTTACATCACCGATAACTGGGGCGATGTCCCGTATTCGCAGGCTCTTGCCGGTGACTCGGCGAGCGCAGTGTTGTTGCCGGCGTACGATCCGCAGAAGGCCATTTATACCGGCATGTTTGCCGCCCTCACGAAGGCTGCCAAGGACATGGGCAGCGCAACGAGTGGGACTCTGGGATCGGCAGACCCGATCTACGGCGGCTCGATGGCGAAATGGCAGAAATTCGCCAACTCGCTACACGCCCGCGACGCCATGCGGATCGTGAACGTGGATGCCGCCACTGCCAATACCGAGCTCAAAGCGGCATTGTCCGGCCCGGGCGGCGTGCTCACGTCGAACGCCGACAACGCGCAACTCGTGTGGCCAGGGGACGGCGTGTTCAACAATCCCTGGGCGACGAATTTCTCCAGTCGCGACGATGATCGGATGTCGAAGACGTTCATGGATACGCTCAACAACTACAACGATCCGCGCGTTCCGATTTACGCCATGCCCGCCACAGCAACCGGCAAGTACGCCGGCCAGCCGAACGGCTTGACCAACGCGCAAGCCGTGGCGTTCTCCGATAACGCGTCGCGACCAGGTGCCATTTTCTACCCCGGCCCCGTGTCGTACGGCAGCGGTTCATACGGCGGCAGCGGCAACAAGTATCCGTCGTATTTGATGACGTACGCTGAGATGGCGCTGATCCAGGCGGAAGCGGCGGAACGCAGCATGGGCGGCCTCACGCCGGGTCAGGCGGCGGGCTTCTATAATGCGGGCATCAGCGCATCGATGGCTCAGTGGGGCGTCACGGATGCCGGCGCGATCGCGGCATACCTCGCCCAGCCGGCCGTTGTGTATCAGGGCGGTACCGCGGGCCTCAAGCAGATCGCGTTGCAGAAATGGATCGCGCTCTATTCGGACGGCGGCCAGGCGTGGTTCGAGTGGCGCCGTACCTGCGTTCCGAAGCTCGCGCTGCCGGCCACGACGATCTACTCATACGTCCCGCGCCGACTGAAGTATCCGACGGCGGAATTGACGGCCAATGGCGCCCAGGTGCAGGCCGCAGTTACGCGCATGGGCGGCGATGCCAATAACACTCCGGTGTGGTGGGACAAGACGTCGGCGGCGCCGACCTGTTCATGAACACTCATTAGAACAAGGAAACAAGAAGCCCCCGAGCGCGGTTGCTCGGGGGCTTCTTCGTTTCCGACGCGACCCCGCGCTCCTTAGTACGTCTTGAGCCACACGAGAATCGTTCCGCAGGTGGCGGTGCGATCGGTGTACTGGGCCGGCACACCCGCCTGCGAGCTGTAGATCTCCATGGCGGCGACGTCGGATCCGCGCGTCAGCTCATCGAGTTCGCCGTTCGGCGCGCGCAGCCCATCCACCCACACGAGAGGTGAACAGCCGCGAATGCTCACCACGTTGCCAATGCGCCGCGACGGCCGCACAAGCACGCCGGGCACGGCGCGCAGCGCGTCGCTCGTCTGGTCGGGGTGAAGCTCCGTCAACTGCTGCTCGTCGAGAAAATAGCCGAAGTGGTTCGACCGTTCGCGCGCGTAGAACTCGCGTAACTTGGTGTTGGTTTCAGGGCCCTCTACATCTACGGACACCGGATTCAGCGCCGCCACGGCCTCGTCGAGCGTCACGAAGACCGTGGCTGTCCGGTCGGCGACGAACTTGACTGGCACGGTGCGCTCCTGAAATCCCAGCCGGCGCACGCGAAGACTAATCGCGCCGTCGGGGAGGGCGTCGATACGAAAGCGACCATTGGCGTCGGACCGTACCGGGCGCGCCTTGGGATCGGCGCTGCGGAGGGTGATCTCGGCGTCGTTCAAGGGATTGCCTTGGGCGTCGGCGACGGTGCCGGACACCGACCGCGCCACTGACGCCACCGCGATCGTTGGTTGTTGCGCGGCCACCCGGCGTCCAAGCGGGCTCACGACAACCACCACGAACCCCGCGCACGCCACGGCGGTGAGGCGCAACCCGGTAGTGCGATTCATCATGCCGGCCTCCCGAAGCGACACATTCATGCTGACGCGCGTGCAGCGCGCTGTCAACTGTGACGGATTACTCGCCGGTATCGAGCTGAACAGCGGTGGCGTCCGATATCGCGCTGAGATTGAGCGATAGCTGCCGAACGGGAGCGAACGACTGACGATGATGCGGCGTCACACCGTGCGCGGCGAGGCCCTGCAGATGGGCGAGCGTCGAATAGCCCACGTTCCGCTCCCAAAGGTAGAGCGGATAGCGGCCCGCCAAGCTTCGCATCAGCCGGTCGCGGGTGACCTTCGCAACGATCGACGCACACGCGATCGTGTAGCATACGTCGTCCCCGCCCACGAGCGCCGTGTGCGGCACCTCGAGCGTCCGAATCGGCTTGCCGTCGATCAGCACATGGTGCGGCACCACCGAGAGGCGCGACAACGCCCGCCGCATCGCGATGACGGTAGCGTGATAGATGTTCACTCGGTCGATCTCGCGCACCGACGCCGCGCCAATGCCCACACTCACCGCGCGCTCGCGAATCTTGATCGCCAACCGCTCGCGTTCCGGCCCGCTGAGCTGCTTGGAGTCGTCAACACCGGCAATGGCCCGCGCGTCGGGCGGCATCACGACGGCGCATGCGACAACGGGGCCCGCAAGGGGGCCCCGTCCCACTTCATCTACACCCGCAATCAATGGCCCAACGGTCCTCCGGAGCTCTCGCTCGATCGGCTTCCACCGATCCCGGGCCATGATGCGTTGCTCGCCTTATTGGGCGGTGCCAGTCTCGGGCACGCGCACTTTGCGTTCCTTGATGCGCGTCGCCTTGCCGGTGAGGTTGCGCAGATAGTACAGCTTCGCGCGACGCACGCGGCCGCGGCGCACCACCAGGATCTCGGCGAGCATGGGGCTGTGCACCGGGAAGATGCGCTCGACGCCCACGCCATTGGAAATCTTGCGTACCGTGAAGCTCTCGCTCACGCCACTACCCCGGCGCGCGATGCAGACACCTTCGAACGCCTGGACACGTTCCTTCTCGCCTTCCTTGACGCGAACGTTCACGCGAAGCGTGTCGCCGGGCCGGAACGGAGGAACGTTACGGAGCCACTCTTTCTGGGTTTCGATAAAAGCATGCATATGACGCTCTGGGCTTTTGCCCGGGTAGGACGGGTTCGTGTGGAGACCTGGGATATTAAGCCACAGAGGCCCGGAAGTCTAGGGTGGGACGGGGTTTAGCGCGACGATCTCAACTGCGCCAAGGCCTGCACCGCCGGACCGTAGTCCGGCGTGAGGCTCAACGCCCGCCGGAAGAGCCGCTCTGCCGCTGCCGCGTCTCCCCCGGCGGCCTTGGCAATGCCGAGCCGCGTGATCGCCTCCGGGTCCTCGGGCGCGAGTCGTACGCCCTCAGTGAAGAACTGGGCGGCCTCCGTCGTGCGGCCAACGAGGAGCATCGCTCGACCGAGCGTCAGATACAGGCGCTCGTCCTTTCCGGCCCGCTTCTCCGCCACGGATGCAGCGGCCAGGGCCTGGTTCACATTGCCCAACTGCGCATAGCTCAGGCTGAGCAGCGCGAGCACGATCGGCTGCGCGCCGGGCGCGCGCGCCGCGGTTTCGAGATATGGAATGGCCTGATCGGGATGGCCGTTTTCCGCCAGTTGTACGCCGACGTATCCGGCGGCGTCGGCGCGCGCCGGGTTCAGCGCGAGCGCGTGCCTCAGCGCGACCATGGCGTCGTCGGCGCGACCGGCCTGGATGTATGCCGTGGCGAGCGTCACGTAGATCTCGTCCGTGGGCGCCGCGGCAGCCGCCCGCTCGAGCATTGGAATTGACTGCGCAATGTTGCCGTCTTTTGCCAGCACGCCGCCTAGTCGCGCCGTGGCATCGACGTACCGCGGTTCGATGCGCAGAACGCGTTCGAGTAGCGCGCGTGCTTCGGCCGTACGACCCATGCGGATCTCGACGTCGGCGAGATTCGTCCACGCCGGCAGATACATGGAGTCGGCGGCGATGGCGCGACGAAACAGCTCCTCGGCCTCAGGACGTTCAGTGCTGTCCTTTTGGAGCAACACGGCCGCCAAGTTGTCGTAGGCACGTGGATTGTTCGGACGCTTGGCAATCGTGTCGCGCCACAGGACCTCAGGGCTGCGATACAGTCTGCTGCGTTGGAAGGTCGCGACGACGAACACGCCGGCCACCGCAACGAGCGCGACGCGAGCGGCCAGCGTCCACTGGCGCGCACGCTCCGGGTGGGCGCGCAGCTGACGGCGAAGCAGCACCACAACACCAACAACGAGCATCACAATGATCGCCGCCGACGCCAGATAGATGCGCCGCTCGGCGGCGAGCTCGGTGCGAATTGGCACCACGCTCGACGACGGTCCGAGGAGCAGGAAGAACCAGGCGCCGGCAAAACCGAACCAGCGCCATTTGTCGCGCGTCCAGGCGGCGATGGTCGCTACGCCGAGCGTCGCGAGGAGCAGCAGTCCCGGCACTCCGGCCAAGCCCGTAATCGGTTCCTGGCCGTAGTCGTAGATCAGGCCGGCCGGGACAATGAGCAATCTCAAATAACGCGCGATGGCCCAACACTGGGTGTACAGATACCGGTACCACGCCAGCCCGGTGTCAAAGCCGGCCGTGGTGCTCCGCGCACCGCCGCCGACCAACACCGCCAGCCAGACGGCTGTAACCACGAGCGCGGCATAGAACCAGCGGCGACCCACCGGCCGCGTGACGAGCGCCTTCCACGAGTTGACGCGGAATGCTCGATCGTAGAGAATCACGATAAGCGGCGCGCTCACCATGACCTCCTTGCTCCCCATTCCCAGCAGGCAGCACGTCACAGACACCCCGTACCAGCTGAACCGGCGTGCGCGCGTGGAGGCGTCCCAGGCACGGATGGACGTGTACAACGTGCCCGCGTAGAAGACCGAGACGAGCAGCTCCGTGCGCTGCACGACATAGTCCACGGCGTCAGTCTGAATGGGGTGCAGGAGCCAGAGCGCGGTCACCGCGACGGCAATGGCGTCGCCGCTCGCCGTCCACTCGGACAGGCCTTGGCCGAGTAGCACTGTTCGGCGCACGATACCGAAGATCAGCAGCCCGCAGAGCAGGTGGAGTAGCACATTGACGACGTGGTAGCTCACCGTCTTGTGCGCGCCCGCGGGATCGGGGCGCTCGTCTACCCCAAGCGTTTGATTTATCGCGCGGTTGACCGCCAACGAAAGGTTGGCAATCGGCCGGCCTGACACGGCCAGTCCGCCATCCGGCGGCGACAGCGCCTCAGTCGAAATGCGCTCGATGGTAGCGTTGCGCGGAATGCTCGCGACATCGTCGAACTGAAATGGCGCATCGATCGCGCCGGAGAACGCGACAGTGGCCGCGATGAGAATTGTAATAACGGCCCAGCGGACCCACGCAGGCGGCGACGGATACGCGGGCAGCGCGGTCTGCGGCGACACGGCCGCCCCGCTCACCTGCCTGTTCTTTAATCGTGCCTTTTTACCGCGGGCCATCGGAATGTCTCGCTAGGATTTACGCTGTTCGCTCAACCGCTTCCCTTCCCGCTCACGCCATTCGGCAATCTTCTTGTGATCGCCGGAGATTAGCACGTCGGGTACGGAATGGTCGCGAAACACGGCCGGCCGCGTGTAGCTCGGCGCGCTCAGCTCACGATCGTAGAACGAGTCGGTGCGGGCGCTCTCGAGGTCCGACATCGCGCCGGGCAGCAGACGGACGGTGGCGTCGATTACGGCGAGCGCCGCCGGCTCGCCGCCGCTGAGCACGAAGTCGCCGAGCGACAGCTCTTCGGTAGCGAGAAAGTCGGCGACGCGCTGATCGACGTCCTTGTAGTGACCGCAGAGCAGCGTGAGCTCGGTGCCTTGGGAGAACCGGACGGCATCGGCGTGGGTGAATTGCTTGCCGCGCGCCGACATCAGCACCACCGGCGATGTGGCGCCGAGCGCTTCGACCGCCTCGAAGAACGGGCCCGGCTTCATGACCATGCCGGGGCCGCCGCCAAACGGCGCGTCGTCCACCGTCCGATGGCGGTCGTGCGTATAGTCGCGCAGATCCGCGACGTGATACTCCACGCCGCCCGCATCCTTGGCGCGCGACGGAATGCTCAGCGCAAGCGGCGCGGCGAAGAAGTCAGGGAAGATGGTGACGACGTTGATGCGTAGCACAGCGATCCTTCGCTTCGCTCAGGATGACAAACGATTAGTCGAGCAGTCCTTCGGGCGGGGCGATGCGCAGGACGCGCGCGTCGCGATCGAGGCTCGTGACGAAATGCTCATAGGGGATCATGACCGTGCCGGTCTCCCGCTTGACGTCGAGCGTGAGGCCCTGCGGCAGGTCGTAGGTGTCGATCACGGTGCCCACGAGCTCACCGGATTCGAGCTCGACGCGCATACCCGGAAGCTCATGGACGTAGATCTCGTCACTGGCCGGCGCCTGGAGCTCGCTGGCCGGCACGAGTAAAAAGCGATCGCGCCACTGCTCGGCGATCGTTCGGTCGGGGATCTCGTCAAAGTGGACGATGAATCCACCCTTGAACGGACTCGCGGACGACATGTGCAGCTCGGGGCGGTCTTTCGCCGGATCGCCGGAAGCGGTTCCGGCGATGACGCGACGGCCGGACGCAAAGACCGCGTCCGGCTCGTCGGTAATCGGCTCGACGACGAGATCGCCGCGGATGCCGTGTGCCTTGCGAACCCGCCCGACGATGATCAGCTCGGGAGGGAGTGCGGGCATCGTGCGTTACGCCGAGGCGTCCGCAGACTTCTCGGACACCGGCACGGCTGCGGCGTTGAGCTTGCGGCCGAGGCGCTCTTCGTGACGGGCCTTGAGCACACCGGCTTTGCGGAGCAACGAGCGCACCGTGTCGGACGGCTGGGCGCCGTTGTTGAGCCAGTAGTTGACGCGCTCGGTCTGGAGGTTGAGCGCGGTCTCACCCGAACGAGGCGCATACTGGCCAACGATCTCGATGAACTTGCCATCGCGCGGGCTGCGCGAGTCGGCGACGACAATACGGTACATGGGCTGCTTCTTGCGGCCGACGCGGCGCAGGCGGATCTTGACTGCCATTTGCGAATCCTCATTCAGGTTTACTTACTACTCCGGGCTCCTCGCGCACTAATCAACCGACTAGTCGCACCCGGGCTGGCTAGCTGGCTGCTGTCTGGGATCTGCCGTCAGCTCGAAACTCAGTACTGAGTCGTGAGCTGACGGCCGATCCCAGACGGCCGACAGCTGGAGGGATCAGTGCCGCATCCCAAACATATTAGGCTTGCTCTTGCCTCCCTGCGGAGCGGCCGTCGCCTTTTTCATCATCTTCTGCATTTCCCGGAACTGTTCCAACAGTCGATTCACTTCCGAGATCGTGCGCCCGCTGCCCTTGGCCACGCGGCTGCGCCGTGTGCCGTTCATCAGCGACGGGTTCTTGCGCTCCTCGAGCGTCATCGACAGCACGATCGCCTCGAGATGCTTCATCCGCTTGGGATCCGCCGCCTTGGCCTGCTTGAGCATCTTTGAATTAACGCCCGGCATCATCTTGAGCAGGCCTTCCAGCGGACCGAGCTTCTCGATCTGCTTCATTGCCGTCAGGAAGTCGGTCAGGTCCATGCCTTCCTTGCGGACCTTCTTCTCCATGCGCTTCGCTTCGTCGGCGTCAAAAACGCCTTGCGCCTTTTCGACGAGCGATACGATGTCGCCCTGCTGGAGAATGCGACCGGCCATTCGCTCGGGGTAGAACTCCTCGAGCGCGTCCGTCTTTTCCCCGACGCCAATGTACTTGATCGGCTTCTTGGTCACACCGTAGATCGACAGCGCCGCGCCACCGCGGGCGTCGCCGTCCATCTTGGTGAGCACCACGCCGGTGACGTTCAAGCGCTGGTCAAAACCCTGGGCGATCTTCACGGCATCCTGACCGGTCATGCCGTCGGCGACGAGCAGGATTTCGTCGGGATGGATCGCGTCCTTGAGGCGTTCCAGCTCCTTCATCATGTCGTCGTCGATCTGCAGCCGGCCAGCGGTATCGACAATGACCACGCGGTCGCGCGCCTTCTGCGCCTGCTCGATGCCCGCCTTGGCGATTCGTACCACGTCCTGCGTGGTACGGTCCGCATACACAGGGATGTCGAGCTGTTTGCCAAGCGTTTCGAGCTGATCGATGGCGGCCGGACGGTAGACGTCGCACGCCACCAGTCGCGTCGAGCGACTTTCCAGCTTGAGCTTGCGTGCGAGCTTGGCCGCGGTGGTCGTCTTACCAGAACCCTGAAGGCCGACCATCATGATGACGGTGGGCGGCACGGAGCTCAGCTTGAGCCCTTCGCGACGCTCGCCGAGCATGGCGGTGAGCTCGTCGTAGACGATCTTGACGAGCTGCTGGCCGGGTGACACCGTGCGCAGTTGCGTAACGCCAACCGCCTTCTTCTCGACGCGCTCCAGGAACTCGCGCGTCAACGTGAAATTCACGTCGGCCTCGAGCAGCACGCGACGCACTTCCCGGAGGCCTTCTTTGATATCGGCTTCGGTCAGTACACCGCGACCGCGCAGGCGCGCAAAGGTCGCTTCGAGTTTCTCGGAGAGCTCGTCGAACATAGACCGGGAAAGGTAGCCGGACGACGTCCGGGATTCAAGCCGACGGGTATAGCTAACGGCTATCAGGTGTTATACTTACGGGGTTCGGATGCCATCCCGAGGAAGCGAAGCGATCGAGGGATCTTCTTGCCCTGTCCAATAGCTCGTTGGGGACGGAAGATTCCTCGCGACGCTCGGAATGACAAGGAAACGACAAAACGGGAGCTGAATGCCCAAAGCCCAGCGCAAGGACGAGATCCTCAAGTCGGAGCTTCCGCCGACTCTGCCGCTCATGGCACTCCGATCCACCATCGTCTACCCCCTGGGCACAATCGCCGTTCAGATGGGCGCCCCCGAAAACCTGTCGCTCCTCCGCGCCCACGAAGAACCGGGGCTGATCGTGGCGCTCGTCGTCGCCAGCGGCGACCACGACGAACCGATCGACAACCACAGCTTTCTCGGGCGCGTTGGCGTCGCGGCGCGGGTCCACGAGCGCATCAACCTACCGGGCGACACCGTTCAGATCACACTCCAGGGGCTGCGCCGGATCGTCGTCGATGAAATGACGCAGCTCGAGCCGTATCCCATCGCCGCCGTACGCGCCGCGCGTGAGTCGCCCGCCGACGCCGCCGAGATCGACGATCTCGTTGCCCGCGTCGTGTCGTCAGCCGAAACGCTGGCCGAGCTGGTGGATCGCATCCCCGACGAAGTGCCGGCGATCCTGAAAATGAACATTTCCGACCCGGGCCGGTTCGCCGACCTCGCCGCGACGAACATGAATTTCCGCATCGCCGACAAGGACGAAGTCCTGCAGCGGCTCGACGTGGGCCAGCGGCTGCGCTTCATCCTTACGCGTCTCGAACGCGAAGTCGCGCGGGCGCGCGTGATGGAAGACGTCAAGCGCCAGACCGAGATCAAGATCGAGCAGCACCAGCGCGAGTTCTATCTGCGCCAGCAGCTGCGCGCGATCCAGGCGGAATTGGGCGAGGCGGATCCGGGCGAGAAGGAGGCGATCGATCTCCTCAAAAAGATCGAAGACGCCAAGCTCCCGGAAAAGATCGCCCAGGAGGCGCGGCGCGAAACCGAACGGATGCGCATGCTGTCGCCCGCGTCGAGTGAGTACCAAGTAGTACGCACTTATCTCGATTGGGTGATGTCGCTGCCATGGAACAAGAAGAGCGGCGAAGAGGAGATCGATCTCAAAAAGGTCGAGGCGGCGCTCGACGACCGGCACTATGGCCTGGCCGAGGCGAAGGAGCGGATCATCGAGTATCTCGCCGTGCGCAAGCTGCGCGGCGGCGATCCGCACGGCCCCATCCTCTGCTTCGTTGGCCCACCCGGCACCGGCAAGACCTCGCTGGGCGCGGCGATCGGCAAGTCCATTGGGAGAGAATTTTACCGGATTTCAGTGGGTGGCGTGCGCGACGAAGCCGAGATCCGCGGGCATCGCCGCACCTACGTGGGCGCCATGCCGGGCTTGATCATTCAGGCGCTCCGCCGCGTGGCTGTTAAAGATCCTGTATTGATGATCGACGAGATCGACAAGATGTCCGGCGGCGGCCCGAGCGGCGATCCCACGGCGGCAATGCTCGAGGTGCTCGATCCAAGCCAGAACAACTCGTTCGTTGACCACTATCTCAACCTGCCGTTCGATCTGTCGCAGTGCCTGTTCGTCTGCACCGCCAACAATCTGTTCGACATTCCAGCGCCGCTGCGCGATCGTATGGAAGTCATCAAGATCGCCGGCTACACGGTCGAGGAGAAAGTCGAGATCGCGTGGCGCTACCTGCTGCCGCGATTGCTCGAGGACCACGGCATTAGCGACAAGGATTTGCAGTTCACGGACGAATCGCTGTCGTTCATTTCCAATCGTTACTCGCGCGAAGCGGGATTGAGAAACTTCGAGCGCAACCTCGCCGCGATCATGCGCAAGCGCGCCCGGGCCAAGGCCGAGGGTGAAGAAGGCGCGTGGGTGGTGGACGTTGATAAGGTCGAAGAAGTGCTCGGCATTCCGCGCTATGCGGTGGAGGAAGCGGAGAAGATGCCGGAGGTCGGCGTCGT
>JBEPWA010000030.1:0-50372 GCA_041690755.1 Gemmatimonadaceae bacterium
ATACTGAAACGCACTCGGCTATTGATACTTCTTGCCGTACGCGATAATTGGCGAGGCGAAGATTCCTCGCGTACGCTCGGAATGACAGCGTTAGTCCCGCCCAACCGACGCGCTGCCCGGACCAACGCCGGTGACGATGCGCCCAACGTAGATCGCCCCTTTATCCGGCGCGACCGCACCCGTTCCCTGCTGCAATTGCGACGCCAACTCGCCGCCGATCAGTACCACGAACATTGTGTAGTACATCCACGTCAACAAGATGATGACGCCGCCAATTAATCCATACGCCTTGTTCGGCGGAAAGTGCGCGATGTACAGGCGAAAGAGCAGTGTGGCGACAATCCAGAGCACCGTCGTGACCGCCGCGCCCACCAGCGCATAGCCTTTGTGCTGCCGCACGTTCGGCAACACATAGAACATCATGAACGCCAGCGCCACCAGACCAAGAATGGCGATCGGGTATTGCACGATCTTCCATATCAGAATTGGCATTGAGCCGAGCCGCAGCAGGCCGCCAACGCGATCGGCAATCGCCTCGCCGCGGAGAAAGATCAGCGTCGACAACACGATGATCAACATGCCCGCCACGAACGCTGCCAGCCGGATGAGCTGTTGCTTGATCCACGGCCGCGTTTCCTGCACGTCGTACGCGGTGTTGAGCGCGTCCATCAGGGTGCCGAACACGTTGGAGCCCGACCACGCCGCGAGCAGGAGGCCAACCGACATCAGGCCCGGCGCGTTCGACGCGAACACCACGTTGTCGAACACTGGGCGGAACGCCGCCGCCTGCGCCGGTGGCAGTACTGACATCAGCTGCGCCGTGAGAAATCCCACCATCGCCTGCTTGTCGTCAACAAGGCTCAGCAGCGGCGTGAGGAACAGCAGCAGGGGAAAGAGCGAGAAGAAAAAGTTGTACGCGGCGGATGCGGCAAGCGTGCCGACGTGGTCGGTGCCGATCTCGCGTACAGTTTTTCGGATGAGCGGCCCAATCCGATAGCCCTTGATCACCATGGTGATCAAGGGCGAGGCAAGCGGCGAGCCAGCTATTTGACGGCGGCCACGCGTCGAGTGGCCGCGGCCACGCCAGCAACCGGCGTTGGCGTCTGCCAGGAGAGGTCGTCACCACCCGGCCGCACAGTGCCGCCGTTCTTGGCGCGCTTGGTTCCGGCGCGCGATGTCAGCGTTGCCCCCAAGCCGAGCGTGGCCGCTACCCAGGTGACGGCAATAGCGACCGCGCGGAGGGCTGCACCAATGAGGGGCTGCGACGTGCAGAGTGCCGCGATCATCCACAGGCCCGAATACACAACGAGCCCAAAGATCAACGCGCGCAAATGGAGCCCGCGCGCCGATGTGGTGCCGTGATCCGACGCGATGGCGCCGCCCGTGAGCCGCGCCACGGCGAGGAATCCCAGCGTGACGAGTCCGGCGCCGGCAATGACGTACGCAACTATCGCGAACGGAACCAGCAGCACGCCAATGACTGTGACGGCCAAGCCCAACACGAGCGCGAACAAAACCGGAAGTGCCACCACTTGACCGACGACGCCAATCCAGAACGACCGCGCGAAACTACGCTCCAGCGCTACCACCACCCCGTCGATGTTTCCCTCGGCGAAGATCATCACGCCAAGTCCGATGATCGTGAGCAGGGCGAACCAGCCGATGACGAGCTTCACCTCTTGCCAGGTGGTAAGGGGCTCGCGCACCCGCGACGCCGGCAGCACCGGACGAGCGATGGCGATGGCGCGCTTGCGTCCGTCTACCGTGCCGCCGTCGATCACGAGGCTGCCCGCGACCGCCCACGCGTCACCGGTGACGCGGGCGCCAGGATGCACGTGCACGTTGCCGTCGACAGCGACGACGTCGCCCACCACGGTGCCGTAGACGTCGATGTCGCCCCGGGCCACGGCAATGGGTCCGTCCACCGTCGTTCCTGCAGCGATCGTTCGGTTGCCGTAGCTGAAGTTGTCGGCGTTCGGCAGGTACCTGTCGCCCGAGGCGCGACGGGCGGCGATCCGATCGGCCAGCGTGGCGCTATCTGTGGGCTGCTGGGTTGCCGTGGGAACGATGATACCAGCGGCGACAGGAGCCGAGGCGGGCGCGGAAGCCGGAGACTTTGACGAAGCCTGCGCCGGCGCCTGGTGACTACCCAGCGCCAAGGCGGCGAACGCGAACAGGACTCGCATGGCTACGCTCGGCGACGGCTGGATGCAACCGCGAGGGCTCGTAGTCCGGCGATTGATCCGCCGGCCGCTGCAGCGAGGCCGAGCAGGGCGGCGGCGACTCCGAGCGTCCCGGTGCTTTGAATGATCGAAAACATTTGATCACCGAACACAGTGGTCAGCACTTCGCGCCCTGCGTCAAAGACAAGCCCACGGGCCCGGTCGCCGGCGACGCCCGTCGCCAACTGGAGGGCGTTGGTTTGCGTGGCAATAAAGAGGATGGTGACGGTTAGCAGCGAGGCCATACAGGTAGCCAGCGCGCCAACAGCAATGCGCGCCGGACGCGACTGTGGAAGCCAGCGCATCGCACTTTCCCGCGCCGCCACGTGCCAGGGCACGAACACCGGAACCTGCGACATGACCCGGTCCGCGAACGTGTAGGAGGGCGCGAAGTGGGGAATGTCTTCCAGCGTCTCGACCACCCGCCTGGCGTCATCCACCTGCGATCGACACTCGGCGCAATCGCGCACATGTGACTTCAGGGGGCTAACCCCAAAGCCCACCTCGTCATCGAGGAGGAGGTCGATCTCGTCTGGAAGCAGGTGCCTATGGTTCATTGGGTCTCCGGGGAAGCTTACGGGGTAAGTCCCGAGTTGGTTTCAAAGCGGTGGTGCGGTGGTGCGGTGATGCGGTGGTGCGGTGATGCGGTGGTGCGGTGGTGCGGTAACGACCCTGTCATTCCGAGGGAGCGGCGCGACAGAGGAATCTCCTGTCGTCCGGCTAGATCCCTCGCGTTCGCTCGGGATGACAACGGTGCGGCTGTTTTCGTACCACCGTACCACCGCACCACCGCACCACCGTTATTCGTCCTTCAAATGCTCCAACGCCTCCCGCAATTCGTGCCGAGCGCGATGGATATAGGTCTTTACGGTCCCAAGCGGTAAATCGAGGGTTGCCGCGATTTCTTCGTAGGAGCGACCATCGACGTGCCGCAACATGATGCATGATCGGTACTCCGGGCGCAGTCCGGCGATTGCCCTTTCGATGGACGTGCCCAGCTCGCGCGCTTCCATTTCGTCCAGCGCGGACTCCTGCTGGTCTGCCACGTCGAAGCGCGTCGCCTCAACGGCGTCCGCGGTCTGCGCGTGTGGCGATCCGTCGATACTCACAGTGTTGAGCTGACGGCGACGGAGGTGGTCGATGGCCACGTTGTTGGCAATCTTGAAGAGCCAGCTCGAGAGCTTGAACTCCGGCCGGTACCTATCGATGTGGTTCAGGACCTTGATGAAGGTGTCCTGGGCCAGATCCTCGGCGAGCTCCCGGTCGCGGACCATGCGATAAATCAGCGAGAAGACCGGTCGCTCGTAGCGACGGATCAGCTCGCGAAATGCCGTGTCGCGCCCCTGTTGGGCCAGCGCGACGACGTCAGCGTCCGGGAGATTGAGGAGGTCGAGGGCTGGTGGCATCGGCCACACAAACTACCAGCCACCGGGGCCGCAAACCAGCACGTTGCCTTGCTTCGCTCTCCCCCCTCTGGCAACTTTCGGCCATGTCAGTCAGCGAGTTGGAGACGGCGGAAGCCCAGGCGGCCGCCGCCGGCGGCGACGAAAAGCGCGCCTACGTGCAGCGCATCTTCTCGCAGATCGCGCCGCGGTACGATCTCCTCAATCATCTTCTCAGCTTCAACATCGATAAAGCGTGGCGCCGAAAGGCAATTGCCGCGCTTGGCTGGGAGCGCGCGCCCACCGGCGTGTACGTTGACCTCTGCGCGGGCACGCTCGACGTGTCTGCCGAGTTGGCCCGGTGCCCGGGGTTTTCCGGACGCATCCTCGGCGCCGATTTCGCCGAGCCAATGCTCAGGGCCGGGGTGTGGAAGGCGTCGCCCAAGGTGGTGTCGCCCGTGGTGGCCGACGCGGTGGATCTGCCAATTCCCAACGGCGGCGCGCAGGGCGCCATCGTGGCGTTCGGCATTCGCAACGTGGCCGATCTCGACCGCGGTCTGCGTGAGGTGCACCGGGTGCTCGCGCCGGGCGCGCGATTCGTGATTCTCGAGTTCACCACCCCGCGCTCCGTCCTCGTGCGCGCGGGATATCACCTGTACTTCCATCACGTGCTGCCGCAGATCGGCGCCATGATCAGCGGACACCGCACGGCGTACAAATATCTTCCGAAGTCGGTCGCCAACTTCCCGATCGAGGAAGCGCTGGCCGATCGCATGCGCCGCGCCGGCTTTGCCGACGTCACATGGAGCACGCTGACGCTCGGCGTTGCCGCCATTCATGTCGGCACCAAACCGTGATGGCTCTCCGTCAACCGACCGTAGACTGCCCACTCTTTTGAACAACCTTTCCGAATTCATTGCGAAGCTCGATCACGCCGGCGAGCTGATTCGTATCACTCATCCGGTGTCGGTGAATCTCGAGCTGTGCGAGATCACCGACCGGGTGATGAAACAGCCCGGCGGCGGCAAGGCGTTGCTGTTCGAGCACCCGGTGCTGATGGACGGAAGTCGCTCGGCGTTCCCGGTGGCAATCAATCTGTTCGGTTCCATGCGACGCATGGCGATGTCGCTTGGCGTAGAGTCGCTGGACGAAGTGGGCGCGCGCATCACCGAACTGCTCGAGATGAAAGTGCCGGAGGGCTTGATGGGAAAACTCTCAATGCTGCCGCGCCTGCTCGAGGTGGGAAAGTTTCCGCCGCGCATGAAGCGTGGCGGCGCGGCGTGCCAGGAGATTGTGTGGCGCGGCGACGAGGTGAACCTCGACAAGCTGCCGCTCGTGAAGTGCTGGCCCGAGGACGGCGGCCAGTACATCACGTTCCCCATGGTGATCACGCGCGATCCCAAGCGCGGCATTCGCAATGTGGGCATGTACCGCGTCATGCAGACGGGCAAGCAGACGTTGGCCATGCACTGGCAGCGACACAAAGTAGGCGCCGCACACTGGCGTGAGATGGCCGAACGCGGTGAGAAGATGCCGGTGTGCATCGCCCTCGGCGCCGACCCACCGTCCATGTACTCGGCGAGCGCGCCGCTGCCGCCCACGATCGACGAGTTCTTGTTCGCCGGTTTCCTGCGCGCCGCGCCGGTGTCGCTGACCAAGGCCGTGACGTGCGACCTCGAGGTTCCCGCCGAAGCCGACTTCGTGATCGAAGGCTACATCGATCCCGCCGAGGCGCTGGTGATGGAAGGGCCGTTCGGCGACCACACCGGCTTTTACTCGCTCGCCGATCTGTATCCGCAGGTGCACGTCACGGCGATCACGATGCGTAAGAATCCGGTATTGCCCACCACCATTGTGGGCAAGCCACCGATGGAGGATTACTATCTCGGCCACGCCACCGAGCGGATCTTTCTGCCGCTGCTCAAGCTGACCATTCCCGAGATTGTGGATTATCACATGCCGGCCGAGGGCATCTTTCACAATCTCGTATTCGTCTCGATAAAGAAGGAGTATCCCGGCCAGGCGTACAAGGTGATGAACGCGCTGTGGGGACAGGGGCTGATGTCGCTGGCCAAGGTGCTCGTCGTGGTCGATGCCTGGGTCAACGTGCGCAACCCGCAGGAAGCCTGGTGGGTGGCGCTCAACAACATCGATCCTGAGCGCGACGCGCGGTTCACCATGGGACCCACCGACGTGCTCGATCATTCGAGCCGCTCCTTCACCTATGGCTCCAAGATGGGCCTCGACGCGACGCGCAAATTCCCCGAGGAAGGCTTCACCCGCGAGTGGCCGTCGGTGATCGAGATGGACGACACCACCAAGGCGCGGGTGGACGGCATGTGGTCCAAGCTCGGCATTCCGGCGGGCGGACGGTGACACACCCGCCGCGTCCCGCGGACGTTGCTCCCCGCGAGGGGCAGACGTTTGCGCATCGTGGATCGCGCTGGCTGGTGTATGCCAATTTTGTAAAGCTGCCGCACACGCTGTTCGCGCTGCCGTTCGCGCTCGTTGGGGTGGTGCTCGCCTCGTACCGCGCGCCCGTCACCTGGCCCGTGCTCGGCTGGGTGGTGCTCGCGTTCACGTGCGCGCGCTTTGCCGCCATGGGCTTCAACCGCATCGTCGATCACGAGATTGACGCACGCAATCCGCGAACAATGCAGCGTGAGATTCCCAGCGGCATGCTGCGCGTTACCGAGGCGGTTGGCGCGGTGATTGTGGCGTCGCTGCTGTTCGGGTACGCGGCGTGGCGCCTCAATCCGCTCTGCGCCATGCTGTCGCCCGTTGCCCTGGGGTGGGTGTTCTTCTACAGCTACACCAAACGCTTCACGCGCTGGTGCCATCTCGTGCTGGGCGTGGGAATGTCCATTGCGCCGGTGGGCGGATACCTGGCCGTGGCCGGGTCGTGGAGCCGGCCGTGGTGGTTGCTTATTGCGCTGGCGCTCGCCGTGGCCACATGGGGCGGCGGCTTCGACGTGCTGTACGCATTGCAGGACGTTGCATTCGACAAGAGCCAGCGGCTGTACTCCCTTCCCGTGGCGCTCGGCGAGGGCCGCGCGCTGCTGTTCGCGCGGGCGCTGCATGTCAGCACCGTGATCTGTCTGTCGCTCGTGGGGTTCGCGACGTTTGCCGGAACGCACAACGGATCGTTCTATGCGCTGGGCGTGGCGATTGCCGCCGGCCTGCTCATCTATGAGCATTCTCTGGTGCGGGCCAATGATTTTTCCCGGCTCGACGCCGCATTTTTCATGATGAACGGCATCATCAGTATCACGTTCTTCGTCTGCGTGCTCACCGAGCGTCTGCTGCATCAGAGCGCCGGGCTCTACGCGCTGCTTCCGGGATTGGGATGAGCGCGCCGGCCCGCCAGCGTCCCATCGTCGTGGCGATCACCGGTGCATCGGGCGCACCGTATGCGGTGCGGCTGCTCGAGGCACTCGTCGAGGCGGAACGGCCGGTGCAGCTCATTGTGTCGAGCCACGGGTTGCGGTTGCTCCAAACCGAAACGGACATCGAGTCCGTGGCGGCGTTGCGCGAGCACGTTGGCGCTGCCGGGTGGGATCGCTGGATCACGGCGTATGACGACGCCGACCGCGGCGCGGCGCCGGCGTCAGGGTCGGCGCTCAATGCCGGCATGGTGATCTGCCCGTGCTCAATGGGTACGGTGTCGGCAATCGCGGCTGGGTCCTCGCGATCGCTCGTCGAGCGCGCGGCTGACGTGGCGCTCAAGGAGCGGCGGCCGTTGCTCCTCGTGCCGCGCGAAACGCCGCTGAGCGCCATTCACCTGGAGAACATGCTCCGCGTCACGCGGGCCGGTGCGGTGGTCATGCCGGCGGCACCGGGCTTTTACAACCGTCCCGAGTCGATAGTTGACTTAGTCAACTTTATGGTTGCCAGAGTCCTCGATCATCTCGGCGTTGAGCACACACTGATCGCGCGCTGGGGCGGCGCGCCGCCGGAATGAAGGACACCGGTGCGCGAGTGTTCGGGCTCATTTCCGATACGCACGGCATGGTGCGGCCGGACGTCCACACGGCGCTGGCCGGCGTGGAGCTCATTCTGCACGCCGGCGACGTGGGCGGTGATGCGATCCTCGATGAGCTCGAGCTCATTGCCCCTGTGCGCGCCGTGTTCGGCAACACGGACATTCCCGGGGATCCGCGATTGGTGACCGCCATCGATATGGAGATCGACGACGTTCGCATTCACGTTAGTCATGGTCACGAGGTCGGCAGCCCGACGCCGGAAAAGCTGCTCGCGCGCTACGATGCCGACGTCATCGTGTTTGGGCATACGCACCGGCAACTGGTCGTTCAAGCGGATGACCGGCTCGTAATCAATCCCGGCGCGGCCGGGGCGCGGCGGTTCGATCTCTTGCCATCTGTCGCGCGGTTGACGATCACCGATGGTTCGGTCACCGTGGAGCTGATCGACCTGGCGGTGTGAGGTTGCTGGATCGGCCGTTCGGAACGGACTAACCATGGGAGTGGGCGATGAGTAGCGAACGGATCGTCATTGAAGAAGGCGCCAAGCTCGATTTCAGCGGCGACATGAGTTACGGCGACTATCTCCATCTCGACGAAGTGTTGAACGCGCAGCATCCCGTATCGCCGGCGCACGACGAGATGCTGTTCATCGTGCAGCATCAAACCAGCGAGCTCTGGATGAAGTTGATGCTTCACGAACTGGCGGCGGCGATTGCCGCAGTCAACGCGGACGAAATGCCGCGGGCCTTCAAGATGCTGGCGCGCGTTAGCCGAATCATGGAACAGCTGGTCGGCGCCTGGACCGTGTTGTCCACGATGACGCCGCCGGAGTACACGGTCATGCGCCCGTATCTCTCGAGTTCAAGCGGCTTTCAAAGCGCGCAGTATCGCTGCATTGAGTTCGCGCTCGGCAACAAGAATGCGGCGATGCTCAAAGTGCACGAGCATCGGGCCGATCTGTTTGCACGCGTCGATGCGGCGTGGCGCGCGCCTTCGCTCTACGACGAAGCACTTCGCGCCGTCGCGCGGCGTGGTTTCCCCATTCCGGCGTCGCACCTCGAACGCGACTGGACGCAGCCGTATGTCGCTGATCCCGCGGTCGAGCAGGCATGGCTGCAGGTGTACCAATCTCCCGAAGCGCACTGGGATCTCTATCAGCTCGCCGAGAAGTTGGTGGACATCGAAGATGCGTTTCGGTTGTGGCGCTTTCGCCACGTCACCACCGTCGAACGCATCATTGGCCTCAAGCGCGGCACCGGTGGGACCGGCGGTGTGAGTTACTTGCGAAAAATGCTCGACGTTGTGCTGTTCCCCGAGCTCTGGCGGCTGCGGACCGATCTCTGACGATGCTCGTTCAACTCCAACACGCCTGCACACTGTGACCCACGCAACCTCGAGCGCCGCCATCACCAGGGACGATTGCGCCGCGCGCGACGCAGGCGATCCACTTGCGTCACTGCGCGACCAGTTCGAGATCCCGCCGGGCACGATCTATCTCGACGGGAACTCACTCGGCGCGCTGCCGCGGCTTACCGCAAACCGCGTAAGACAAGTGATCACCGACGAGTGGGGACGCGACCTCATTCAGAGCTGGAATACGGCCGGCTGGCTCGACGAGCCGCAGCGTATCGGTGACAAGATCGCTCGCTTGCTGGGGGCCGGCGCGGGGGAGGTTGTCGTGGCGGATTCAACGTCGCTCAATCTCTACAAGGTGCTCAGCGTCGCACTCGCAATGGCGCGCATCGATGCTCCCGCGCGCCGCGTGATCGTATCGGAGCGCGAGAACTTTCCCACCGATCTCTACATCGCGCAGAGTCTGGCGCGTCAGCACGGCTTTGAACTCGAGCTCGTGGATGCCGACGAAATCGTGTCGCGGCTCGACGACACGCTGGCGGTACTCATGTTGACGCACGTGAATTACCGCACCGGCCGCATGCACGACATGAACGCGCTGACCGCGGCCGCGCACCGCGCCGGCGCACTCGTGATTTGGGATCTCGCGCACTCGGCCGGCGCGGTTCCGGTCGACCTTCGCGCGGCGGATGCCGACTTCGCGATTGGTTGTGGCTACAAATACCTGAACGGCGGACCGGGCGCGCCCGCATTCGTCTGGCTCAACGCGCGACACGCGGCGCGTATGGATGAATTACAGATGTGGCAGCCGCTCTCCGGATGGCTGGGCCACGCGTCGCCGTTCGAATTCAGCGCCGACTATCGGCCCGCGCCGGCGGTGCGTCGATTCGTCTGCGGCACGCCGTCGCCGATTGCGCTCGCTGCGCTGGACTGCGGCGTCGATACGGTCCTGGCGGCCGAACCGCTTGGCGGAATGGACGCGCTCCGGCAGAAATCCCTGGCGCTGACGGATTTGTTCATTGCGCTACTTGGCCAGCGGTGCTCCGATGAGCACATCGACGTGAAGACGCCGGCTGCATATCACATGCGCGGCAGTCAGGTGAGCTTCACGCTGGGCGATGGGGCCGGCAGTGCGGTGATCGATACTGAAGCGCGCGCGTACGCGACGGTTCAGGCATTGATTGCGCGAGGCGTCATTGGCGACTTCCGCGCGCCGGGGATTCTGCGGTTTGGGTTCACCCCACTCTATCTGCGCTACGTCGATGTGTGGGATGCGGTCCAACATCTGGCCGACGTCCTAACCACCGAGGAATGGCGTGATCCACGCTTTATGCGGCGCGCTGCCGTGACCTGAGCTGATTGGCGCGCCCAGGCGCGCGTCTGACACGGTTGCTAGACCAATCGAAAGTGCGACGCTGGATACAGGAAATCGTCGCCCGAGTCGTCCACGATGCGATAGAACGACCCTTTCGCCTCCACCCCGAGCATCTCGTAGATCTTGCCGAGCGTGAGATCGTGGCAGCCCCCTGGCTCCTCACAGCCCGGATAGACCAGCCACGGCTTCGTGCTGATGCACTGAATCAGTGTCGTCGGCTGCCATGAGATGGTCATCATCACTCCACGGTTTCAAGTGCCGCGCGACAGGCGCGTGCACCTCAACCAATGCAGAAGGCGCGCCAGTTTACCGGTGCGACTCTCGTGACCGTGGCGTCACGACGCTACGGCGAGTGGAGTGATTCCGGCTGTAGCGCTCGTTCGCTCGAGCTCCGCGGGAAAACGGCGGAACCACGACGAGAGCAGCAGTAGCTCATCGATCTCGTGCGTGGGAATCTCGGTCGTCTCACGCTCGACCGGTGAGAACACGGTATCGATTAAACCCGCCAACTCGGCGGCATCGGCCGCGGTTTTTGGCATGGCTAACTCGGCGCGCACGCGCCCGCGTCGCACCAGGTAGATGCGATCGTCACCCTCGTGGCCGCGCACTGTGTAGGTGAACGACAGCGTCTCCACGGCAAAGCGCAGGCGCGCGAACTGTCCGCGCAACGCTTCGAGTCGTTTGAGCTTGTCCCGCTGCACGGCAGCGCGCTCGTACTCCAGCCGCTCGCTCGACGCTTCCATCTCGCGCCGTAGATATTCCAGTGGTCCGTCGTCAACGCCGTCGAGGAACCCGCGAGCCAGTGCGAGGCGCTCGTCGTATTCGCTCACCGTGCAGCCGCCGACGCACGGGCCCAGACACTTCCTTACTTCAAACCGGATGCAGCCCGGTGTGCGCGGAAAGCCGGAGAACAACTCCGGCTGATCGGCAAAGTGCATGCGCTGATCGGTGGCGCAGTCGCGCAGCCCCAGCACGTCGTTCAATTCCCGCACAGCTTCGCCCACGCCCATGGCGCCCATGAACGGACCGTAATAGATCGATGAATCGTCCTGCCCGGGCCCACGCACGACTATCAGTTTCGGCGCCGGCGCTTTCACTATCTTGATGAAACAGTAATTGCGACCGTCGCGTTTCATCGAGACGTTGAACCGCGGCCGAAAGCGCTTGATGAGGCGCAGTTCCTGTAACAGCGCGGCGAACTCGCTGGGCACGTAGTCCCATTCGATCTGGTCGGCCCCGCGCAAAATCCGCGCACCCTTGTCCCTGGGAAACGCGCAGCGAAAGTAGCTGAGCAGGCGCGACCGAATACGCTTGGACTTTCCCACGTACACGATCTCGCCGTCGCTCGAGATCATGCGATACACTCCGGGCCTGTCGGCGGCGTTGTCACGCACGTGCGTGCGCATCACGGCGATTTGCTCGTCGGGCGTGGGCGGACGGAGGTGCTTTAGTCTTGACAGTGCGCGCATAGAACCGTGCTGCGGCCGTCGATGGCGTGCGTGCCGATCAACCGGCGTCCGCAGGTGAGACAGGGTTCGCCGGCGCGTCCATATACCGCCAGTCGTTCGACAAAGCCGCCGCGGCCGCCGTTGGCGTCTCGATAGTCGCGAAAGCTCGTGCCCCGCAGGGCAATCGACTCCGTCAGCACACTCACGATCGCGTTGCGGAGGTCGAGTGCTTCGGCGTCGCTGACGTCGGCAGCCGAGCGCGACGGATCGATCCCGGCGCGCCAGAGCGCTTCGTTCGCGTAGATGTTGCCGATGCCGGCGAGCATGTGTTGATCCATCAGTGCTTTCTTGACTGCCTGGCGGGAGGCCCGAAGAAGTACCGATAGATGCTCCCCGGTAAACGCTGGGTCAAGGGGCTCGACGCCCAGTTTTCCCGTGTACGCGGCGAATCGCTCGGGTCGCATGAGCGCAACGGTTCCCAGTCGGCGCACGTCGCGGTAGTGCAGGGACCGCGTATCGGCGAGCACCAGCTCCACCGCCGAGTACCGTAGCTCTTCGGCGGCCAGCGTGCCCGCATCGATCAGCAGGCCCCCGGTAAAGCGCGGCTGCACCACGAGGCGATCACTCGTGGACAGGTCCACGACGATCAGCTTTGCCCTGCGCCAACAGTGAGTGATGGTCGCACCACGCACCCGTAGCTCGAGCTCAGCGGCTGTGACCTCGCGTAGGACATCTGGCTTGGTGACGCGGACTGTTCCGATGCGCGCGCCGGAAACCTCGCGTTCGAGGTCGCGGGCGATCGTCTCGGTCTCAGGTAGCTCCGGCACGCCGAGCCAACTCCCGCCATCCGATGTCGGTGCGGAATTGCTTTCCGTCAAAGGTGATTTGCGCGGCAAATTCCTGGCTGCGGCGCTGCGCTTCCTCTAGCCGCGCTCCCAGCCCAGTGACTGTGAGCACACGTCCGCCGGCGGTGACGAGCGTTCCGTCTGGCGCGCGCTTGGTGCCGGCGTGAAACACGATCACGTCTGGCGGCACCGCGGGAATGTGAATCGTGTCGCCGGCGCGGACTCGCTCGGGATATCCCGGCGCAGCGAGCACCGTCGTCACCGCGGCGCCCGTTGCCTCGAGCCAAAGATCTTCCGGGAGCCGGTCGCCGCGCGCAATGGTGAACATCAAGCCGCTCAGCGACACGTCTGCCGGCAATACCGGCAGCACGGCCTGTGTTTCCGGGTCGCCGAACCGACAGTTGAACTCGATCACGCGCGGCCCATTGACCGTGAGCATGAGGCCCACGTAGAGCAGACCGGTGAACGGCGTACCACGCTCGCGCATCGCGCTTAGCGTTGGCGCAACGACCGTCGCCAGCACATCGCTTATGAGCTCGGGATTCTGTTCGACGATCGACACGGGACAGTACGCGCCCATGCCGCCCGTATTCGGACCGCGGTCGCCATCGAGCAATCGTTTGTGATCCTGCGCCACCGGCAGCGGAACCATTCGTTCGCCGTCGGTGAGTACGAACAACGAAAGCTCTTCGCCCTCCATGAACTCTTCAACGAGAATGGTGGCACCGGCGTCGCCGAAGGCATTCTCCTCGAGCATTGCTGTGGCGGCGGCACGCGCGTCGCTGGCCGTCTGACAGACGATGACGCCCTTGCCGGCGGCAAGCCCCGACGCCTTGATCACCACCGGCGCGCCGAGTTCGTCGATTGCCGCACACGCCGATTCGATGTTCGTGCAGGTGACGGCCCGCCCGGTTGGCACCGCGGCCTCGACCATGAGCATTTTTGAAAATGCCTTGGATGTCTCCAGCATCGCCGCGGCGCGCGTTGGGCCAAAGATCGGCAGTCCCGCGGCGATAAATGCGTCGGCCAATCCTGCGGCGAGCGGCGCTTCCGGTCCCACCAGCGTCCAGTCCACGGACAGATCGCGCGCCAGCCGCAGCAATCCGTCAACGTCTGTGGGCGCTATCTGCACGCACGTCGCCAGCTCGGCGATGCCGGGATTCCCCGGTGCGGCAATGATTTCGACGGTTGGATCTTCCTGCCGCAGGCGCCAGGCGAGCGCGTGTTCGCGCCCGCCGGCGCCTACGAGTAAAATCTTCATCGATTACGCCACGCGGAGTTGACGGCCTCGCGAGCCCGATTGAGCCCGTCCTTGAAGTGGTCTACGGTCTCACGGGTCTTTTCGCCGTAATAGCCGGCAGCGTCAGCGAAGTCCTCGCTGAGCGGACCACCGTCGTTCTGTCCGCGGCGCAGGTAGTCGCCGCCAAGGATTTTTTCATAGCCGCCACCGCGCTGCCAGCGCAGGAGCTCAGCGGCCCGCACTGTGTGCATGGGATGCGTGCGCATGACCGTGTTCAGGATCTTGAGCACTGTGTCCCACGCGTCGCCGCCCGTCTCATACTGCTCGGCCTGGTGAATGAACTCCTCGACGCGCAGCGTGTCGCCGTACTCCTTGCCGCCGGCGAGCTTCATTTCGGTGCTCATCACAGTATTCAGATCCTGCACTGTGAGCAGTCCGGCGCGATCGGCCGAGAATTCGCTCTTGCGGTACCATTCCAGCAGCGCGAGCTGGAAGGGAAAGAGCGCAGCCGCGGCGAGGAAGGGCAGGTTGCTCACTCCGAAGTACATCAGGATGATGGCGATCGTGGTGTACGTCGGATGCCCGCTCATGATGTGGCCCAACTCGTGGCCAAGCACCGAGCGGAGCTCTTCGTCGGTCAACGTCTCGAGCATGCCGGAATTGATGACGACGAACGGCTTGTCGAAGCCCACCGCCATCGCGTTGACGAGCGGCGTCTGGGTGACGTACAGCTCCGGGCGATCCGGCCAATCGAGCGTCTCGAGCACCTCTGTCCACATGGCGTTCAGCTTGGGCCGCTGGCCAGAAGTCACCTTGACGGCATCGCCGAGGAACAGCTGGCGAATGCCGCGCTCGCCGAAGAATCCGGCAACCTTGCGCACGATTTCGTCGAAGCCGGGAATGGCCCGAAGCGTGTTGAGCGCGGCGCGATCGGCGGGATGCTCCCACGCGCGCGAGGAGATCTGGGTAAGCGGAACGCGGGGCATGTGGGGTAGGGTTTAGGGTATAGGGTCTAGGGTCTAGAATCCCGGGGTCTAGACCCTAGACCCCAGACCCTAGACCCTACGCCGCTCCACTCTTGATTGTGTCGCGGGCTTTGCCACCAACCTTCGCAGAATTGCCCGGGAGGTGTTCGAACGCCTGTTCCAGGTCGGCCAACAGGTCGCCAACGTCTTCTACGCCACAGGAGAGCCGGATGAGGCCATCGCTAATGCCCATGGCCGCGCGACGGTCGGGAGGAACCGAGGCGTGCGTCATGCCGGCCGGCTGGCTGATCAGTGACTCGACGCCGCCGAGCGACTCTGCCAGGGCGAATACGCGAACGTGCTCCAGGACGTGGGCCGCCCGCTCCCGCGAGCCCATCTCCACGCTGATCATGCCCCCAAAGCCCGTCATTTGGCGCTTGGCAAGGTCGTGTTGCGGGTGCGTGGGCAGGCCGATGTAGTAGACGTTCTCATGCCCCACCTGCTCGGCCAGCCACTTGGCGATCTCGCGGCCGTTGGCGTCGTGCTGGCGCATGCGGAGGTGGAGCGTTTTGGTGCCGCGCAGCGCGAGCCAGGAGTCAAATGGACCCGCCACAGCACCGGCGGCGTTGTGAATGAACTGCAGCCGTTCGGCGAGACCATCGTCGCGAACAATGACGCAGCCGCCGATCATGTCACTGTGCCCGTTCAGATACTTGGTCGTCGAATGGAAGACCAGATCGGCGCCCAATTCGAGCGGGCGCTGGAAGTATGGCGACGCAAAGGTGTTGTCGACGATTGACAACGCGCCCCGGCGATGAGCGATGTCGGCTACCGCCGCAATATCGGTGAGACGCATGAGCGGGTTGCTCGGCGTTTCCACGATCACCGCGCGCGTGGCGGCGGTCATTGCGTCGGCCACCTTCTGTGGGTCACGGGTGTCAACGTATGAGAACGTGAGACCGAAGTTCTGCAGAATCTTATCGAACAGACGGAAGGTACCGCCGTACACGTTTTCCGCGCAGACGATGTGGTCGCCGGCCCGAAACAGCTTCATGATCGAGTCAAGGGCGCCCATGCCACTGGCGAAAGCGAACCCGTGGAGGCCATTCTCAAGAGCGGCCACGTTTCGTTCGAACGCTTCACGAGTCGGATTCTTGCCGCGGGCGTACTCGTAGCCCTTGTTCCGGCCGAGCCCTTCCTGAACGTATGTCGATGTGAGATACACCGGCGTCATGATTGCGCCCGAAAGGGGTTCGGGGCGCTGGCCGGCATGAATCGCCCGAGTTCCAAAACCCGTGGCGAGGTCCTCATCAAAAACGCGTGTCATGACGATACTCTTGTTCTTGAGGAGTGCGGAAGATAACCGCGCGCCCCGAACGCCGTAACTGAACCGACCGGAATGACCGCTCCAGACGTAGCACCCTACTGCCTGATCGTTGACGACGAGCCGCGGCTTCGCCAGGTGATGGTTCACCTGATGCGCAGCGACGGCTTCAAATGCATAGAAGCCGGCAACGGAATTGAGGCCCTGGAGCAGTTGGCGAACTTCCAGGTGACGCTGGTGCTCAGCGACCTGCGCATGCCCAAGATGGACGGCTTCGAGCTATTGCGGGAAATCCGCGATCATTATCCCGACTCGGCGGTGGTCATGATCACCGCGGTGGCCGACGTCGAGATCGCCGTGAACTGTCTGGCCATTGGCGCGGCAGACTACGTCATCAAGCCGTATCAGCTGGAAGACGTACGTGCCCGTGTAGCGCAGGCGCTCGAGAAGCGCCGCCTCATCCTGGAAAATCGCGCCTACCGCGAGAGCCTCGAGGAACGGGTCCAGCAGCAGGCGCGCCGGCTCGAGGAGCTCTTCCTGGCCAGCGTGCAGTCATTGGCCGAAGCGCTCGAGCTCAAGGATCCGTACACGCGCGGCCACTCCATTCGCGTGAGCCAGTACTCCAGCATCATTGCGCGAGGCATGGGATTGGCCGGTGAAATGCTTCGCCAGATCGAGCTCGGCGGCCACGTGCACGACATTGGCAAGATCGGAGTGCGGGAGACGGTGCTCAATAAGCCGGATCGTCTCACGCCGGAAGAATACCAGCACATCATGACGCATCCCGTGCTCGGGTGGCGCATTCTTGCCCCGCTGCTCGGCGACACGCCGAATGCGCTGAACATCGTGCGGTCACACCACGAACGGTTCGACGGCCGCGGCATACCGGATGGGCTGGCAGGCACGGCGATTCCCCTTGAGGCACGCATTGCCGCGGCAGCCGACGCGTTCGACGCCATGACCAGCGATCGGCCGTACCGCGCCAGCGAAATGACACTCGACCTGGCCGTCGCGGAAATTCTGCGGTGCAGCGGATCGCAGTTCGACCCGGCGGTGGTAGACGCGCTCGTCGCCGCGGCCGAGCGTGGCGATCTGCAACTGCTGCCGCGCACCGGCATGCATCCGCTGGCGACGGCGAAAATTTAAAGAATAGTAATAACGGCCGGCTGTTTGTAAGCGCTGAGATGTGCGGCGCACCAGCGGCGCACGTCGTCCAGCGTCACCGCTCCGCGAACGTCGATCGCCACCGCCGACTCTCCGTCACTGCCGGCCAGCTCGTACGCAGACACCGAAAGGACGCCGGGCATTTCGCCCACCGCGCGTTCGAGTTCGCGCGGATAGATGTTGAAGCTGTTGTGCGTGAACATCGGTTTGATCGGCCGCACAAAAGCGATGGTGCCGTCCGCTCGCCGCTCGCCGAAATCGCCCGTGCAGAGCCAGCCGTTGCGCACGGGGAGACCGGTGGCGCTGGAGTGCAGATAACCGCGAAAGACGTTGTCGCCGCGGACGCAAATCTCGCCGCGATCCTGCGGCGTGTCGTCCGCGCGGTCGATGCCGAGCGGGGCGCCGCGATTGTCGTACGCCGTGGGCCCGCGAAGCTCGACTTCAACGTTGGGGAGCGGAACGCCCAGCGAACCACGCGCGTTCGGCCGATCGGCGGCGTTGAACAGACACACGGGGCCTGCCTCCGTGAGACCGTAGCCCTGGCGCAACTCGATTCCCGTGACGTCGTACCAGCGATCCTGCAATGCAACGGGCAGCGGAGAGCCGCCGCAAATGCACAGGCGCAGTGCGCCAACGTTGGCACGACCGTTCCGCTCGAGTGCAGCGAGCAGGGAACGGAACACGACCGGCACGCCCACCACTTCGGTAATCCCGCCGCCGGCGATGAGCTCGGCCGCGCGGCCGGGATGGAAGCGCGGCATCGTCACCACCGTCGCCCCACAAAGGAGCGGCGCGCAGGCGGTGACAGTGAGTCCGAACAGATGCGAAAACGGGAGCAAGGCAAGCACACGATCGTGGCTGACGTTGCCTGCGGCGACGATCGAACGCGCGTTCGCCAGCAGATTCCGATGTGTGAGCACTGCGCCGAGCGGCAGCCCCGCCATTGCTGACGTGTAGACGATCACCGCGTCCTCGTCGCTCCCCGCTACGTCTGTGTCCCCCTCGATCGACAGCCCGTGATGCGAGCCGAGGTCCACGTCGCGGACAGCGCCGTTGACGAGCACCCGGGCAGTGCGCGGTCCGTCGTCCAGCAGGGCGCGCGGCATGTCGCCTGGAAGTTTGCCCGCGAGCGCTGCCGTGGTGAACACGGCGCCGACGCATGCGTCGGCCAGCTGATGAGAGATCTCCGACGGCGACGCCAGCGGATTGATCAACACCGCCGCCCGCCCCTCGCAGGCGGCCAGCGCGACAAAGAACTCCGGCGACGTTGGCAGCAGAATGGCCGCACGCTTGCCACTGAGCGCGCGTACGAGCGGCGCGCTCCGCTGTAGCAGCGTCAGACCGGCGGCAACGAGCTGTTGACTCTCGTACGCGTCAACAGTGCCGTGGTGCGCCGCGAGGGCGAGGGGGAGGAGGGAGTAGGGGTTGAGCATGGGGGAGGGCGGTGGTGCGGTGGTGCGGTGGTGCGGTGGAACGGTGGAACGGTGGAACGGTGGTGCGGTTCGAGTCACACCTGGGTCTAACGGCCGGCATTCGCTGACGCTGAAGCTAAGCTCCGCAACGAGGAATCTCGTGTCGTCCGGCAAGATCCCTCGACTTCGCTCGGGATGACAACTCGGGCACGCGCACCACCGCACCACCGCACCACCGCACCACCGTTCCACCGTTCCACCGTTCCACCGTTCCACCGTTCCACCGTCAGTCCATTTACCTTTCCGCACACCCAACGGAGGCTTCATGGCGTACGATGGTTTGATGATCGGTGTGTCGGGCATTCGTGGCCGCGTCGGTGACGCGCTCACGCCCGAAGTGGTCGCGAAGTTCGCGGCGGGGTTCGGCGCTTGGGCGTCGCGCCGCGGCACGTCGAAGCGCGTGGTGGTCGGTCGCGACAGCCGCGTCTCCGGGCCGTTATTCCATCGCGTGGTCCTCTCGGCGCTGGAATCGGTCGGGTGCGACGTGATCGACATCGGTCTCACCACCACGCCTACCTGTCAGCTGGCTGTCGAACATCACCACGCCGCCGGCGGACTGATGATCAGCGCGAGCCACAATCCTATCGAATGGAATGCGCTCAAGTTCATTGGGCCCACCGGCCTGTTTCTCGAGAACGCCGAAGGCGTCGAGATGCGTGCCCTGGTGGAAAGTGGAATTCCGCGCGCTACATGGGACAAGCTGGGCCACGTCGAGATTGACGACCGTGCCGTTCAGCGACACCTCGAACGTGTCCTCGCGATACCCTACCTCGACGTAAACGGCATTCGGGCGAGAAAGTTCAAGGTCGCCCTCGACTGCGTTCGCGGCGCCGGCGCGATCATCATGCCCCAGTTGCTCGAGCGACTCGGCTGCACTGTCGCCGGCATCAACCTCGAGACGGATGGGCGCTTTCCGCGGGCGCCGGAACCGGTCGCCGAGAACCTGGGTGAGTTGGAACGCCTCGTGCTTCAGGAGGGCGCCGCGATTGGCTTTGCTGTGGACCCGGACGTGGACCGGTTGGCGCTCGTGTCGGACGCGGGTAAGGCAATTGGCGAGGACTTCACATTGGCACTCGCGGCGAGGCTGGTTCTGCGCCACCGGACCGGGCCGCTCGTGACGAATCTGTCTACGAGCCGAATCATGGAGGACGTCGCAGCGAGCGCGGGAGTACCTGTGATCCGTGCCCCAGTGGGCGAAGTCAACGTCGCCATTCGCATGCGCGACGAGCGGTCGCCAATTGGCGGTGAGGGGAACGGTGGGGTGATCCTGGGCGAGATGCATCTGGGACGCGACGCGCCCGTTGGCGCCGCGCTGCTGCTCCAATTGTTGCACGAGGAGAACAAGTCGCTATCGCAGATCGTGTCGGAGTTGCCGCAGTACGTCATCGTCAAGGACAAGCTCGACCGTCCCGACGCGAGCCTGGATACCGTGTACGAGGCGTTACGGGCTGCATTCCCCGACGCCGCGGCGGATACCCAGGATGGACTGCGGTTGTCGTGGCCGGATCGATGGGTACACGTTCGCCCGTCGGGAACGGAGCCGATAGTGCGGGTAATTGCTGAGGCGCCGTCGCGCGCCGAAGCGTTGGATCTCGTAGGGCGCTCGCGGGCGCCCTTGGACGCGCTGAGCGCGTAACACTGACGAAGGACCGAATATGTGCGGAATTGTTGGATACGTCGGAGATCGCCAGGCCACCGGTATGCTGCTCGATGGACTCAAGCGCCTCGAGTATCGCGGCTACGACTCGGCCGGCATCACCATGAACAATGGCGACGGTCTCGAGACGCGAAAGGCCAAGGGCAAGATCGCCATGCTCGAGGCTGTCATGAACAGCAAGCCGCTGCACGGGAGCGTGGGTATTGCTCACACGCGCTGGGCAACGCACGGCGTTCCGAACGAATGCAACGCGCATCCGCACCTCGACTGCACGGGTACTATCGCGGTGGTGCATAACGGCATCATCGAGAATTACGTGGCGCTCCGCACGGTGCTGATCGAAAAGGGGCACAAGTTCGTGTCCGAGACGGACACGGAGGTGCTGGCGCATCTGATCGAGGAGCACTTCGAGACCACGCTCGAAGACGCCGTGATGGACGCGCTGAATTTGGTGGAAGGCACGTACGGCATTGCCGTGGTGTCGAGCCGTGACAAGGACAAGATCGTGGCGGCGCGGAAAGGCAGTCCGTTGCTCATTGGCGTTGGCGACGGCGAGTATTTCGTCGCCAGCGATGTCGCGGCCATTCTCGCCTACACCAGAGAAGTCGTCTATCTCGACGACGGCGAAGTGGCGGTGATCACGCGCGCCGGATACACAGTGAGCGACTTGAGCGCCCGTCCAGTGCGCAAGGGCGTGAGTCGCATTGACTGGGACCTCGACCAGATCGAGAAGGGCGGATTCGCGCACTTCATGCTGAAGGAAATCTTCGAACAGCCGCAGACCATTACCAACACGATGCGCGGCCGGCTCGTAGTGGAAGACGGCTACTCCAAGCTCGGCGGCATGAACATCACGCGCGACGATCTGGAGAAAATTGACAGTATCATCATCACGGCGTGCGGCACGAGCTGGCACTCCGGACTGATCGGCGAGTTGATGATCGAGGAAAACGCGCGCATCTCAGTGGAGACGGAATACGCGTCGGAATTCCGCTATCGCAACCCCATCGTCACGCCAAACTGCCTCTGCGTCGTCATTTCACAGTCGGGCGAGACGGCGGACACGCTCGCCGCCATGCGCGAAGCCAAGCGCCGCGGTGCGCGCACGCTTGGCCTGGTCAACGTCGTTGGATCGACGATAGCGCGCGAAGACGACGGCGGCGTCTATCTCCACGCCGGCCCGGAAATCGGCGTCGCATCGACGAAGGCATTTACAAGTCAGGTCATTGCGCTGGCGCTGTTGATGCTCAAGTTCGCGCGCCGCCGCGACATGTCAGTGGCGCGGGGCCGCGAGATCGCCATGGCCATGGAAGCGCTCCCGGGCCAGGTGCAACAGATTCTCGATCGCGCGCCGGAAATGGAAGCGATCGCCGAGCAGTTCAAGGACGCGTCGAATTTCCTCTACCTGGGCCGCGGCTACAATTTTCCCGTGGCGCTCGAGGGCGCGCTCAAGCTCAAGGAGATCAGCTACATCCACGCCGAGGGATATCCGGCGGCCGAGATGAAGCACGGGCCCATTGCCCTGATCGACGACGACATGCCGGTGGTATTCATTGCGCCGCACGACTCGGTGTTCGACAAGGTTGCGTCGAACATCCAGGAGGTGAAGGCGCGCGGCGGCAAGGTCATCTGCATCACGAGTCGAGAGGAGCCGGCGCTCAAGGGACTCATCGATTTTGAATTCCGCGTGCCGGAAACCGTTGACATGATGTACCCCATCCTCACGATCATTCCGCTGCAACTCCTGGCGTACTACATCGCCACGAAGCGCGGACTCGACGTGGATCAGCCGCGCAATCTGGCCAAGTCGGTTACGGTGGAATAGCCGCTCCACCGCGGTGGGGGTTGACGGAGTTCGCTATCGGCTGTACAATTCATACATGAACAACATCGGCAAGGACGCGGCTGAGGTCAAACGCTCCGGCGATACGACGATCTTTTCGCTGCTCCATGCCGCGCGGACCCTGGAGGACAGGCTCGAGGCTGCGCTTGGCACCGCCGGGCTGTCCGGGCCCAAATTTTCAGTGTTGTCCGAGCTCGTGTCGTCCGACGTTCCGCTCTCGTTGAGCGAACTAGCCGCTCGGCTGAGCTGCGTCCGCTCGAACATGACGCAACTTGTCGATCGGCTCGAGGCCGAGGAGTTGGTGCATCGCATCAGTTGTCCGAACGACCGCCGCGCCGTGAAGGCGGCGATCACGGCTGTGGGACGCGAGCGCCAATCGGCCGGCGCCGAAGCTGTAGCGATACTCAACGCTCAGTTCGCAGCAACTACCGCCGCCGAGGACCGTGAATCACTGCAGCGACTGCTGTCGGCCCTAGGATGATTTATTGCTCGTGTAGTTCATATATGAATGTTTAGTGCAGGATCGTACGCCCATGACGAACACCACCATCACCAGAACGGAGAGCACGATGACCGCCACGCAGACCGACAACGCCACGAGCACCTGGAATATCGACGCCACTCACGCCGAACTCGGGTTTGCCGTGCGGCATCTCATGATCTCCACCGTTCGCGGCCGCTTTGGCGCGGTGAGCGGGACGGTGACGCTCGACGAAAACCACCCAGAGTCGGCGAAGATCGACGCCACAATCGACGTTGTCTCGATTGACACGCGCCAGGAGATGCGGGACAACCACCTCCGCTCGGCCGACTTCTTCGACGTCGAGAATCACCCGACCATCCACTTCGTGAGCACGAAAGTGGAGGGCGACATCACGAACGAATTCCGCGTGATCGGCGACCTGACGATCCGCGGCGCCACGCACTCGGTGACGCTTGACGTGACGAACGAAGGCCGCGTGAAGGATCCGTGGGGCAATGATCGCGTTGGCGCACACGCGACCGGCAAGATCAAGCGCGGCGATTTCGGTTTGACGTATAATCAGACGCTGGAGGCCGGCGGCGTAATGGTGGGCGACGAGGTGAAGCTGTCGCTCGACGTGGAGCTTGTTCGGCAGGCCGCCCCGGTGGCCGCCGCGTAACGCCAAATGCCGCACGTGCGGTGACAAAAATAGAGGGCGCCGTCGATAAGACGGCGCCCTTTTTCACGCAGATCACCTACGCGCGGTTGCGCGGCGCGATCAATCGGGTCACTCGCGGAGAGTGTACCCTTTGGAACGCAGGTACCGCTGCTCACCAAGGATTCCGGAAAAAGTGATGCCCGGTGCGTCCAGCACGAGCACGATCATGCCGCCCTGCGATCGCAACACCTGGCCGCTGATATCGATAGTCTCGCCCCGGCGAAACACGACGGTGCCCTCCATCTGCGTACCGACGGTGATGACGCGGCGATCCCTGACTTCAAAGCGCAGCCCCAACTCGGAGCAGTCGATGACCTCGTACACGAAACGGCCCACTTCAAAGGCGGGTCGTTCGAGTACGGGGTAGACAATCCGAAAATGCGCGCGTCGAGAGGCGTCGGTCATGTTCTGAGACAACTGTGCGTGTTCCACGATGTAATACGACGCTGAGAGTGTCAAACCGTAACCACGGGCCGGCGCGCCGGCATCGGCGAGCTGCTAGCTTATCGCGTTTATTGCCCTGGCCCCGATCCGAACTTTTCGATGCGAGTCCTCCTCCAGCGAGTTTCCCGCGCCGAGGTGCGCGTGGGAACACGCCGCACCGGCCAAATCCAGCGCGGGTTTCTGCTCCTCGTTGGTCTGACACACTCCGACGGCGAAGCCGACCTGCTCTGGATGGCTGACAAGATTATCGGCTTGCGTGTCTTTCCAGATAAGGATGACAAGATGAATTTGTCGATCGCCGACGTGTCCGGAGCGCTGCTGGTGGTGTCCCAGTTCACGTTGTACGGCGACGCCGCCAAGGGGCGGCGGCCGAGTTTTGTCGATGCGGCAAGGCCGGAGGTCGCCCAGCCCCTCTACGATCGATTCCTAGGCCTCCTGCGAGATCGGGGCGTGAGAGTCGAGTCAGGTGAGTTTGGAGCGACGATGGACGTCGAGCTCGTCAACGACGGGCCGGTCACTCTCTGGCTTGAGCGATGACGGAACCCACCGTCATTCTGGCGTCGGCCTCCCCACGCCGCCGCGAACTGCTCACACTCGTGGGTATTCGCCACGAGGTGCGGCCGGCGAACATCGATGAATCGTACCTCCAGGGCGAATCGCCGCGCGCGCACGCCGAGCGGCTGGCGCGTGGCAAGGTGACGGCCATTGCGTCGGACGATTCCGTCGTGATAGGGAGTGACACCATCGTGGTGGTGGATGGCGACGTGCTCGGCAAACCCACCGACCGTGCGCACGCCCAGGAAATGCTTCGCCGGTTGAGCGGACGCTCGCACACGGTGATGACTGGCGTGGCCGTTCGCTGGCGCGACGCCCTCGTGTCCGACCTCGTGGAGGTGGATGTCACCTTTCGACTGCTGAGCGACGACGACATCGCACGCTACGTGGACACCGGCGAGCCGATGGACAAGGCAGGCGCGTACGGCATTCAGGGATACGGCGCCACCATTGTGGATCGCGTGGACGGCGACTACTTCGCCGTCATGGGCTTGCCGCTCAACCGCCTCGTTCGACTGATGGAATCGATTGGACTCGGCTACGCGTTTGGTGCGGTGACCGCGGACTGATATACCGACCGCCAGCGCTCGACGCGATCGAGTACGTCGCGCACCGAAATGCGCGGCATTCGATCGAGGCGATTCTCCATGCTGATTGGATAATCCTCACCCGGTTCGCCATAGGCGTCCACGATCAGGTCGTGGAACTTCCGATACGGTCCGGTGCGCCGCGGGTTTGTGTACCCCATGAGGCTCACCGTAGGACGATCGAGCGCCACGGCCATATGCAGCGGTCCGGTGTCCGGTGCCAGGACCAGCGACGACCCGTCGAGAATGCCAACGAGATTGCGCAATCCGCTGCCAAGGGCCGAGTGCGGGCGATGCTTGGCGTGCTCGAAGATGACCTGCTCGGCGTGCACTTCGCGTGGTGATCTTCCGCCCACCAGCACCGGTTGCAGTCCAAAGTCGTGATACAACGCGTCGGAAACCTGCGCCCAGCGCTCGGGTAGCCAGTCTTTTTGCGGCTTGCTGGTTGCCACCACTATCGCGGCCAGCGGCCGGTCGAACGGCGCGAGAAACTCCCGCTGCCATGCGCGCTCGCCCGCCCAGGGCCCGAGGTCCCAGACCACCGATTCGTGCGGCACGTTGAGTGCGGCGAGAAATTCGAAATACTGATCCTGCACGTGCTGCACCGCATGCGGCGCAATGCGATCCGTGGTGAACAGCCAGTTGAAATCGCGGGCGCGGGCGCGGTCGAACCCGAGCTTCACGGGCGCACGAGTGAATTTCGTGACGATGCCGGCCTTGAAGTACACCTGAAGGTTGATCACCAGATCGAACTCGCGGGTGGCGAGTTGCCGGCGAATGTCCTTGAATGCGTCCCAACCGCGCGCGCGGTCAAAGAGCAGGATCTCGTCCACCGAGCGGTGGCCGCGCACGAGCGTCGCCGGCCCCGGTTGGAGTACCCAGGTGATGCGGACGTTTGGCGAGTGTCGCTTGAGCGCGTTGATAACCGGCAGCACATGCACCGCGTCGCCGACCGCGCTCATCATGACGATGCAGACGCGGCGGAGCGGTCGAGAAACGTCGATCATGTAGTGGAAAATAGACCCAAATCTTCCATCTCGTACAGCATGTCGCGGGCGGTGATCGCGCGGGCGTCGCGATGGTGGATCATTCGCCACGGGCCAACGCCCTGAGGAAAGGTCCGATCCGGCTGCCCGGGTGCGAACACCCCCACCACCGGCACGCCGAACGCCGCGGCAAGGTGCAGGGGACCGGAATCGTGGCCAATGAGGAGCGATGCTCGCGACAGCACCGCAGCGGTGGTCGGGAGCGAGCCGTCGCCAATTGCATCGATGTACCACGCCGCGGGATGTCTGACGGTTTTCCGGAGCTCGTTCAGTTCGTGGGTCATTCCCACCCAAACCACCGGTACCTGCTGCTCGTGAAGCTCGTACGCCATTGCGGCCCACTCGGCGAGCGGCACGCAGCGGTTTCGCTGGCTGGCGAACGGATGCAGCGCGACAAATCGCGGCGGCAGTTCGTCGGCGGCTTCGAGGCCCGCCGCGTCGAGGCGGCCCGCGTCGAGTTGATAGTGCGACGCGTCTGAGGCGATGCCCATCTCATTGAGCAACCGTGCCTGCTCCCGCACCACGGGATTATGCGCGTTCTCTGGCGGGATCACGTGTGTGAGAAAATGCTGATTATGCGGCCTCGCCGCACCGATGCGCACGGGAATGCCCGTTGCAGCTACGGCGGCGGCCGTTCGCCACGGTGCTTCGGTGACGATGGCCAGGTCGTAGCCGTTCCTGCGCACCGCACGGACGCTGTCGAGGAATTCCCTGCGCGACGGCGGCGGCAAGTGCGGTTGGCGGGCCCAAAATGGATCGGCGCCGATCGCGGCGCGCACGTGCGGCATGAGCGGAACGATGGGCGCCGAATATCGCCGGCACCACACGTCGATCGTGGCGTCCGGAAAGGCGTCATGGATCGACGGAGTGAGCGCCGCGGTGAAAATCAGGTCGCCAAGATTGTCGAGCGAGGCGAGCAGAATGCGCTGCGGCGACGCCCGGTGGCGCATCAAAATGCACCCGGCGCTACCGCGAACGCGTTGGAGCCTTGCGGCATGCGGAGCGGTAAGGGAAGTTGCGCGCCGTGACCCTTCGCGTAATGCACATCGACACGGAGCGCGGCTGGCGCGGCGGCGAGCGCCAGGCGCTGTGGCTCGCGCAGGAGCTTGCGCGCCGCGGCCACGCGTCGGTGGTCGCGGCGCGCGTTGGCGAGCCGTTGTACGCGCGCGCAAACGCCGCGGGACTTGCTTGCATCAACTGCGCACCGGCCAATGAGATCGATCCGCTGGCAGCATGGCGGCTCCGGCGCGCCATTGGTAAGCATGCCATCGACATTGTGCATGCGCACACGGCGCATGCGGTGGCGGTAGCCGCGTTGGCGACGGCCGGCACCGGAGTGCCGTTCGTGGTGTCCCGCCGCGTGGATTTTGCGCTGCGCAACAACGTTGGCACTCGGTTGAAATACGGGCGCGCCGCAGTGCTCATCGCAATTTCTCACGCCGTGGCGCGTGTACTCGAGCGAAGCGGCGTGGCGCCGGAGCGTATTCGAGTTGTGCCCGACGGCGTTGACGTCCATCGCGTAGTGCCGCCCGTGGCGCCAGGCGTGTTCGAATCGTTCGGCATCACCGGACGGCGACCGCTGGTGGTGCAGGTGGCGCAGCTGGTCGGTCATAAGGATCCGCTCACCTTTGTGCGCGCCATGGGTCGCGTGCGCGACCAGGTGCCCGAGGCCGAGGCACTCATGGTTGGCGAGGGGCCGCTGCGCAGCAGCGTGGAGGCCGAGATTCGCGCGCTTGGTCTTGATTCGGTGGTACACTTGGCCGGATACCGCACCGACGCCGATTCGCTGCTCGCTGCGGCGACCGTCGCCACGTTGAGCTCGAGCGAGGAGGGCATGGGCTCCGTGTTGCTTGACGCACTTGCCTTTGGTCGCGCGGTGGCGGCAACGCGAGCCGGCGGCATTCCCGAGGTGATCGTAGACGGCGTGTCGGGACTGCTCGCCCCGGTGGGTGACGCGGCGGCACTGGGCGACGCGATTGTTGCACTGATCCGCGACAGCACGCTGCGAGACCGTGTGGCGGGAAACGCGCGAGTGAGATCCAACGAGTTTTCTGTCGAGGTCATGACCGATCGAACTATCGCAGTTTACGAAGAAGTCCTGGGGACCTAGCGCCGTCCTCGGCGAACAAGCGTCGCGAAGTTGTCGAGCTCGGCGCCGGTAACTGACGCGCCGCGAGTCGATTGCCATTTTCGCGCCGAGCGGAGCAATCGCGCGAGATTCTGCTCGAGGACGTCTGCCGTTCCGCGGGCAAATGTCACCCGATCTACGTCGAGCACCAACGCCGTCGGCTCTAAGCCTTCTGAACCCTCGAGCAGGATGTTCTTGACGTTGAGATCGTGGTGCCTCGCGCCCGCATCGCTGAGCACGCGTACAAGACACGCGGCGGCCTCCAGGGCCCTGACGCGAACGGCAGAATTCGAGGAGCTCAGGGGATTTGAGAGGTCGGTGGCACATGCAACTTCCCGGGTCATGACGTCTGCCCGGCGAAGGCCACCGGGCGCTGTGTAGACGGCATAACCGAGCATGGCGGGCGTAGGGACACCCTCGGCGCGAAGTCGCTCCGACGTTTGGAGCTCACGAGGGGCGCGCGTGGGCGGCAGGAACAGATCGGCCCGCAGGCGGCCGAACAGCCCGCCGTGATGATTGCGTCGAACGACCACGCGCTCCACGTCCCCCGGAAGCGGTACCGCGTACACGACGCCTCGCCCGGCGAGCTCGCGGGCCAGTGGATGGCGCCGAGCGAAGTCGTAGAGCGTTCCCGCGGCGAGCATCTCACGGACGGCGGCTTCGATGTGGGCGGCGCAGGTGACGGCCGCGGTCCCGGCACTGAATTGCACGAATCCAGACGGTGCTGCTGATTCGCGCATCAGTCGAGAACGACGCTATACACCGTGACCGGTTGGCTCTTGTTCTTGAGCGTCATCGGCGCGCACTCGACAATGCGAGGCGGATGGCGGAGCGCGCGACGAAATTCGTCTGAGATAAGAATTTGTCCCGCGGCGGCTTCGTCGCAGAGGCGTTTCGCCGTGTTCACGGTGTCGCCAATCACGGTGAACTCCAGGCGTCGTTCCGAGCCGATGTTGCCGGCGAATGCTTCACCGAAGTTGAGCCCGAGTCCAATGTGCAGTTCGGGACGGCCCGCGGCGCGCCAGCCGTCGTTGAGCTTGTCGAGTTCGCGCACCATCTCAATGGCGGCAGCCATCGCCTTGTCGGAATCGTCCGGACCACCAATGGGCGCGCCCCACTGCGCCATCACGGCGTCGCCGATGAACTTGTCCAAGGTGCCGTCGTGCCGGAATACGCAATCCACCATCTGCGTGAAGTACTCGGTGAGCAGGCTCGCCATGTCGTCCGGCCGCATGGTCTCGGCCAGCGCCGTGAAGCCGCGAATGTCGCTGAACAACACGGCGACGGGTCGCTTCTCACCGCCCAACCGAATGGTCTCCGACGACTCGGCAATGCGCTTGGCCAACTGCGGCGTAAAAAAACGCTCGAAATTGCTGCGGGTGAGCAGCTCGCGCTGGATGCGTTGAGCAAACTGTGAATTCTCGATCGCCACCGCCGCAATACCGGCGAACGCGATGCAGAACTCGAAGTCCTCGTCGCTGAATCGATGCGTCGCCGTCACATGGTCCACGTACAACACGCCGAGCGCCCGCTCCTCGGCGCCGATGAGCGGCACGCAGATGGCTGACCGGATTTGCTGCATGAGAATCGACTGACCGCCGAACCGCGTGTCCTCGCCCGCGTTGTCCGACAGGATCGCGACTTTGTCTTTGAGCGCCGTGCGGGCGATGGACTGCGGGAGGGCGCGTGCCGTTTCGCCGCCACGCTGGTCGCGCGCGATCTTGGGCACGAGTTCGCCGGCGTCGTCCGTGAGGTGAATTGCGACGCGATCCACCTCGAGGATCTGGTAGGCGTAGCCAACGATCTTGTCGAGTAGCGAGTCAATGTCGGTAGCACGGCCAAGACCTTTGGATACCTCGAGCAGAATCGCCAGCTTCTGGCGGCTCTTGTCCGCCGGCGCGAGGCCGCCGTGTTCCGACTGTGCGCCGTCGATGAGAGGACTCTGCAGGCCGGCGATGGTGGCGCCAGGGTCGCGCACCGGCAATTGGCGCACGATCGTGGGGACCAACGGCGCCGAGGCGTCCGGCTTGGCGGAAGCGGCGACAGCCTCCTGCAGGTGGAACGCCACTTTCCCAAAGGTGAGCAGATCTCCGACTGCAACGGGGGCCCAGTCCACCCGCACACCATTGAGGAAGGTGCCGTTGCTCGAGCCCAGATCGCGCACGACGACGCCGTTCTCGGTGATCTCGAGCTGCGCGTGTCGGCGTGAAATCGTTGGGTCGATTACCGGGATGTCGCTCGTTGGCGCGCGACCCACCACGAGCGCGAGGCCCCGGCGCAGCTCGAACGTCTGAATGTTGTCGGAAGAGACGAGTGTGAAGGGCATCGCGCCCCAATATGGGTCGGGCCGTGCCGCTCGGCCATCGGCCGGCCTCACACGGCCGCCTGAGGCGCGCCCCGGCGAATTTGGCCCATGGCCGTGAGCAGCGCCCGAGCTTTGTTCTGGTGTTCGAGAAATTCGCGTTCCGGCACCGAGTCATAGACCACGCCCGCCGCCGACTGGACCGACGCAATTCCATTGGCGATTACGCACGTGCGGATGGTAATTGCCAGGTCCATGCGTTTGGCGCCGGCGCTTATGTATCCCACGGCGCCGCCATACGGCCCGCGCCGCTCCGGCTCCATTTCGTCGATTATCTGCATGGCGCGCACTTTCGGCGCCCCGGTGAGCGTGCCGGCCGGGAATCCGGCGCGGAAGGCGTCCATGGCGGAGAGATCGTCGCGCAGTTCGCCGTCCACTTGGCTGACGAGATGCAACACGTGCGAGTAGCGCTCCACAACCATCAGTTCGCTCACGCGAACCGTGCCATACTTGGCGATGCGGCCAACGTCGTTGCGGCCGAGGTCCACGAGCATGAGGTGTTCGGCGCGCTCTTTTTCGTCGGCGAGCAGCTCGTCGGTCATGGCGCGGTCGTCTGCTTCGCTACGGCCCCGTCGGCGGGTGCCGGCGATGGGCCGCAGCGTAACCGTGCCCTGAGCGGTAACGCGAATGAGGAGTTCGGGAGAGCTGCCCACGATCTCCACCCCGTCGAGCACGAGGTGGTACATGTACGGCGACGGATTGATCACGCGCAACGCGCGATAGAGATCGGTGGACGAGAAATCGAACGGCACGTCAATGCGGCGGGCGATCTGTACCTGGAACGCGTCACCGGCAATGATGTACTGACGAACGCGCTCCACGTCAGCCAGGAACTTTGCCTCGTCGTAGCTGGAGGTGCCTTGGGCAGGCGGGGCCGAAGTGTCGAGGTCGAGGGATTCGAGCACCGACGGGCCGCGAAGCCGCTCGATCGTTGCGTGGACGGTGGCGTCGGCGCGGTCATACGCAGCGCGAAGCTCAGTATCCGTTGCGCCGGCCGCAACACGTGCCGACGCGACAACGCGCGCCTGCGAGCGCAGATTGTCAAAGATCACCAGCGCGTCCGTGAAGACGAACAGCGCGTCCGGCACGTTGACACCCCGCGCCGGCGGTGCGGGCAGCCGCTCGATGACGCGAGCCACGTCGTAGCCGAAGTAACCAACCGCGCCGCTCCAGAAGTCGCCGATCTCCGGCACTTCCAGCGGCTCGCTTTCCTTAAGCAGGGCCTCGAGGTCAGCGAGCGGGTCAGGCGGACGACGGTCGTTGTGCCAGCCGCGCTCAGGCGTCCAGTCCTGGACGACGCCATCCATCAACTTCCATGCGGCGCGCGGTGCGGTGCCCATGAAGGTGAACCGAGCCCACATTTCGCCGCCGGCCGGGGCCGACTCGAGCAGGAACGCGAACGGCCCATTCCGCAGCTTAGCAAAGGCGGCGACCGGGGTTTCGCGGTCGAGCAGGACGGTGCGCCACACGGGAACAAGCTGCGCGGCGGCAGTAGTGGACTGCTGCGCGCGGGCGCGAAATTCCTCAAAGCTCATTTTGATGCACCGGCCGGTTTGCCGAACAGTGCACCGATCGAAGACAGGCGGCTGGGTTGCTCCGGCCGTATCACCCCGCGATATTCGCCAATCATGCGTCGATTCCTCGCGGCGACCCGCGCCGCGTGCTGGTTATTCGTTTTTTCAGTGCTTGCGCGTGACGCGAGCGCACAAAAGTGGAACGATTCGCTGAGCCTGGATCTGGTGAACCGGGCCACGGCGCGTCGCGTGCAGCAGCTCGCCGACACCGCCCTCAGCGATTACCAGGCATCCGCGCACGGGTACGTCACCTTCCTGGCGCAGCTCGGCGAAGGACTCCGGACGCCGCCCAAGATCGTGAAGGCGGACGAGCTGGAGTTGGAAGTCTACTGGCACGCGCCCAATCAGAGCAAGCAGCGCATCATTGGCCGGCGTGATACGCTGTTGCTGCCCACGGACATCGCGTACCACAGCGACCACCTGGGCATTGTTCAGAACAATTTCCCGAGTGTGATTCGCATCGGCGACGGTGACGAGGTGCGCGATGTGCCGCATCCGCTGTCGCTGCTCGGGCTACGGGACTATGACTTTGCGCTCACCGACAGCTTTGCGATTGGGGCCGGCACTCAGCGTGTGCGGGTGCGTGAGATCAAGGTGCGTCCAAAGGACGACCGGCAACCGCGCGTAGTTGGCGCCATCTACATCGACGCATCCGAAGGTCAGGTGGTGCGCATGAATCTGAGCTTCACGCGCGCGGCGTTCATCGATCAATCGCTCGAAGAGTTGTCGGTCGTGCTCGAGAACCGGTTGGTGGGCGGCAAATTCTGGCTGCCGAGCCGCCAGGAAATCGAGATCAAGCGCGGCGGCACGTGGCTGGATTTTCCGGCGCGTGGAATCATTCGCGGCCGGTGGGAAATTGGCGACTACAAGTTCAACATCAGGCTTCCTGGTGTGCTGTTCGCCGGTCCGGAGATCGAACAGATGCCAGCGTCGCAGCTGCAGCGGTATCCGTGGACGGGGCAGGTGCTCGATTCGCTGCCGCCCGACGTCCGCATGGTCACGGATGAGGACATCAAAAGCGTACAGGAAGAAGCGCGCGCGCTCGTGCGCGCTCAGGCGCTGTCCCGCGCCGAGCATGCAAGGCTGTCGGTGCGGAGCGTGTCCGACATTGCGCATGTGAATCGCGTGGAAGGACTGGCACTCGGCGGCGGGGTGTCCAAGCAGCTTGGCGCGGGCGTGGCTGCCTCGGCGCGGGCGCGTTACGGCATCGACGACAAGGACGTGAAGGGTTCGGCCGCACTTTCCTGGACGAACCCAGCGGGGTTCGGCGTGCGGCTATTCGGCATGCGCGACTTTCGCGATGCCGGCGACGAGCCGGAGCGGTCGGGCACTGTGAACAGTCTGGCGGCGCAGGAATTCGGCAGCGACTACACCGATCCGTATCTCGTGCGCGGCGGTGGCGTTGGTCTTGATCTGCCAACCTTCATGACCTTCCGTTGGCAGCTCGACGGCGCGCTCGAACGCCAGGATTCGTTGTCGATCCACGCGACGCCTGTGATCCGCGAGTTCGCGCCAACGATTCCTGCCGCGGCGCGGGAGCTGTATCGGCTCTCGCTGGACGGCGACCGCGCGCCGGGTCTGTGGCTTGGTGGCACAGAGCTCACCGCGCACGGCGATCTGCGCGCTACGTGGGACCGAAGCCCTACGCTTGGCGTTGCCGGCACGCGCAGTTCATTGCGAACGTTTCGCGCCGCGGTGCAGGCGCAGCTCGAGCGGCCGTTCGGCGACGAGCGGCTCGTGACGCACACCACGGCGGCGGCGCTCTGGACCGCAGGCTTTGATCCGGCGCAAGAGTTGATTCGTCTGGGCGGTCCGATCACGGCGCCCGGGTACGATTATCATTCTCTCATTGGCCGAGCCGCGGTGGGCGAGCACGTGGAGTGGCAACTTCCGGTGGACTTTCCAGCCTTTTCGCTCGGGCGGTTCGGACGCGTGCCTGGTCGCGCCGTCGTGGCGCCGTTCGCGCATGTGGCGTACGTCGAGCGGCCGATGCTCGGCGGGTCGGCAACGGGATTCTATCCGTCTCTCGGCATGGGCTTTCTCGCGCCATTCAACATTGCGCGCATCGACGTGGCACGCGGACTGGCGCGCGGCGGCCGGTGGACGTTCGGCGTGGACGTGTCGCGGGAGTTCTGGAGTATTTTTTAATCTCGCCAGTCCGAGTGGTGCGAGGAATCTCCTCTCGGCTCTTGTCATTCCGAGCGGAGCGAGGAATCTCCCATCGGCTACCCTATAATCGGCGATCGAGAAGATCCCTCGTTCGCTGCGCTCACTCGGGATGACAGGCGGAATGCGATGACAGCGCGTGCAATTTTTCAATGACGGTGGAGAGGCGTGACCTGCGCATGATGCGGCATGACCATCGCCGCTTCGTTCGCTCCGTCGCCGCGCGACGCACCCGAGTCCGTTCACGCACTCGCGCGGCGCTACCATCTACCGCTGGCTGACCTATCCCAGGCGTGTGCGCAGGCGGTGGCGCTCGTGCCGGAGCGGTGGGCTCGGCGGTTCAATGTCATCGCGATCTCGGCCACCGAGCAAGAATTGCTCATTGCCACCGCCGATCCGCTCGATGTCGATTGCGAACGGACGCTGGGCTTTGCTACGGGACGTGACATTCGGCTGGCGCTGGCCACTGCCGACGCCATCGCCCGCCGCATCGACGAGGTGTATCGCGGCGACGGCGCCGCACGTGACGCGGACCCACTGGTGGAGGTGCAGCACCTGGCTGACGCCGACGAAGGCGCACCGCCCGCGCCGGTCGAGGACGGTGGTTCAACGATCACCATGCTCGTTGACGAATTGCTGGCCGCCGGCATTGCGTCGCGGGCGAGCGACATTCACATCGAGCCGGAGGAGCAGGGGATTGCCGTGCGTCATCGCGTGGACGGCATACTCGCGCTGGTGCGCACATTGCCGCGCGCCGTTGGACCGGCGCTGGTATCCCGCATCAAGATCCTGTCCGGGTTGGACATTGCGGATCGGTTGCGACCGCAGGATGGGCGGGCGCGCGTGGCGATCAACAACGTCGCGGTGGACCTGCGCGTCTCGACGCTGCCAGCATCGCACGGCGAAAAGGTAGTTGTGCGGGTGCTCGACGGCCGCTCGACGGTGCACACGCTGGACGGCATGGGCTTTCACGCCGACGAACTCGATCGATTGGGGCGGCTGCTGCAGTCGCGCGAAGGATTGATCCTCGTCACCGGGCCCACCGGTTCTGGTAAGACTACAACGCTGTATGCCGCGCTGCGACAGATCAAGGAACGCGGCGTGAACATCGTCACGGTGGAAGATCCCATCGAGTATCGCCTGCCGGGCATCGTGCAGGTGCAGGTGAACGAAAAGGCCGGGCTGACGTTTGCGTCGGCGCTGCGGTCCATCATGCGGCAGGATCCGGACGTGCTGCTGATCGGCGAGATTCGCGATCGCGAGACGGCGGAGATCGCTATCCAGGCATCGCTCACCGGCCATCTGGTGCTGTCCACGCTGCACACGAACGATGCACCCAGCGCGGTGACGCGGCTGATCGACATTGGCGTGGCGAGCTACAAAATTGCGACCGCAGTGAAAGGCGTTCTCGCGCAACGGCTCGTGCGACGCACCTGCAGTGAGTGCGCGACGTTAGGTGTGCCGGGTGTGCTGTGCCGCCGGTGCGGCGGTAGCGGATTCCATGGACGATTGGCGCTCGTCGAAGTGCTAATTGCGTCGCCGGAATTTGAGCGGCGCGTAGCAGCCGGTGAGTCCACAGAGCGAATTGCTGCCGCGGCGCGCTCCGACGGCATGCGCACGCTCTGGCGGAGCGGCATGGTGCACGCGGCCGATGGGCGCACCTCGGTGGAGGAGGTGCTGCGTGTGGCAACGCCGGACGAGGATGCGCGCGTGTCCGAGCGCGCTGCACCGCCCATGGCCGCGTCGCTCCTGGACGGCGAGGCGTTCCGGCTGCGCGACGATATCGACGCGCGGCCGGCGCACAACGCGCGCCGGCATCGTACGTTTCAGCGCATGGCACAGGCTGAAGTTGGCACGGTAGACGTACTCGTCATTCGCGCGCGCCCCGAGGGTTGGCGGGTGCTGGCCCTGCAGCGCGGCCGTGGCACGCGCTGTCCGGAATCGTGGGAGACGGTACACGGGCACATCGAGCCTGGCGAGGAGCCCGAGGAGGCCGCCGTGCGCGAGGTGCGCGAGGAGACGGGCCTGGCCGTGGACCGGCTCTACAACGTCCGAGTCCAGCCGTTCTACCTTCACAAGCAACACATAGTGCAGCTGGCTGTGGTGTTCGCGGCGTTCGTCGCCGAGCCGGGCACCGTGCGCACGGGCGGCGAGCATCAGGCGCACGAGTGGCTCACGGTAGCCGACGCGCTCGTGCGCTACAACTTTCCCGATGAGCGCGAATCGCTTCGCGTGGCCGTCGAGCTGCTCAGCGGAGGGAACGCCGGGCCGGTGGACGACGTGATGCGAATTTTCTAATCGACATCGATGTTATCGATCTATCGATGTCGATAGATCGATACCGGCCGCAAATCAGCCGTCTGCTGCTTCGCGGTCGCTGCTCGTCTTGAGGCAGATGTTGGGACTGGCCGGCGCGTTCGGCTTGACGCGCACGCTCTTGGCCGGAATGCCCACGTACACGTGATAGGGCCGCACGTCCTTGGTGGCCACCGCCATGGCCCCCACCATTCCCTGCTCGTGGACGTGCACGCCGGCCAGCACGGTGGCGTGATAGGTGATGCGCACGTCGTCGTCGATGCGCGTGGTGGCGTTGGTGACGTCGCGCTGCTCCACGATGCTGTGGGTGTGGCTATAGATGTTGGCGTAGTCGCTGATCGATACGCGATTCCCCAACATGATGCCGCCGCGGTCGTCGAGCAGCACGTGCCGATGGATCACGACGTCGTCGCCAACTTCCATGTTGTAGCCGAACGAGAATTCAACGAACTGGAATGCCTTGAAATTCTTGCCTACGCGTTTGAAGATGTGTGAGGCCAGGATTCGGCGCAGCTCAATGCCGAGCCACACGTTCTGACCGCCAAGGGGGCTGCGGTCGAACGAGTACCAGAGCCACAGCAACGGCTTGACGCGCTGAAAGCGCTCGTCAATGCAGTCGCCGTAATACTCGGGCTCGAGCGTGATGTTGCGCGGGTCCATCGACGCCAATGCCAATCGCGTGGCGCTGGGGATGGACGGATCGCTCACGGCGCTCTCCCAGCGGTCTGCGTACTCTGGGTAGTAAATCGCCGTCAACGCGCGGCGACACAACGCCGAGCGATCGGTGTTGGGGTCGGCGAGCGCGGTGCGAATCTCTTCGAGCCACTCGTTCGCCAGCGTGCGCGTTGGACTGTCGGGAACCTTGCGAAGCGGTAAGTAGGGCATTGGGAATTCCTGTCGTGTTGTGAGCGCCGCAGGTTACGGCCGCCCGCCGGCACGCGCGCGAATCTGCGCTCGCTCGGCTTCGATTCTGCTGAGAATGTTATTGCTGCCGTCCGTGGACCAATCGGTGTTGCGTTCAGTACCTGTGGCCACAACGATCGGCTGCGACACGTCCAGCGCTCCGTCGAACAGGAGCAGGCCGCGCTGCACTTCGCGTGGCTGCAATCGCTGCTCGCCGAATCCCGGCGTGAGGGGAATGACGTCCACCGGGCGGTAATCGCGACCGCCCGACGTCACCGTGATGTCGGTGGGCACGAAGCGCGCGTCCGGCGCGAGCCCGGCGAACGTCACGTACCAGACGCGCGGATCCCGAATGCCGTGCCCGGCAGCGCGCTGCGCGATCTGCGCGCGGCGACTGTCGAGTGTCGCGCGCAGATTGCGGTACGAATCCGGGGCGAGCGTGCGAATTACTGGCTCGTCGAGCGGAATGGCCGTGATGCGCACGTTGTTCGCCTGCAGGATGATGGCGATGTCTTCCTGCTTGAGCGTTCCGAACCCCGCCGGCACGAGACTGGACGATGCCGAATCCGGCGTGACGCGAGTCGCCGGCAGCGTAGCCTGTGGATTTGCGCCCGGCGTTGCCGATGGAGGCGTGCATGCCATGACCACGCCGAAGAGCAGCGCGCCCACCTGCTTCACGGCTGCGGTTCCTTCCACGAGGGTTGCAGCAGCAAACTCTCAACCGCCTCGCCGAGCTCGTTCCGCCCCTCGCCGGTCTCGGCGCTGAAGGCGATCACCTGATCGGCATCGAGTGCCAAATCGCGAACGATTTCGGCGACGCGTTTTGGCCGTTGCGATGCCGTGAGCTTGTCGATTTTCGTGACGACGACGATTGTCGGTAGGCCGATCTCGCCGAGGAAGTCGAGCATGGCGCGATCGTCGGCCGTGGGATTGTGGCGCACGTCGAGCAACTGCACGATGCCCCGCAGTTGCGAGCTTCGGCGAAGATACCCTTCGATGAGCGGCCGCCACTCGGCGCGCTTCTCCTTGGAGATGCGCGCGTAGCCGTAGCCCGGCAGATCGACGAGGATGAAGTTGTCGTTGACCTTGAAGAAATTGATCTCGCGCGTGCGCCCTGGTGTGTTGCTGACGCGCGCGAACTTCTTGCGATGAATGAGCCGGTTGAGCAGCGACGATTTGCCGACGTTGGACCGGCCGCCAAAGGCGATTTCCGGCAACAATGAATCGGGGCGCCATCCTTCGGCGGCTGCCTGCCCGCCGAGGAACTCGAGCGAGCGGATGACGAGTGGTTCTGGATTCGTTGACATCAGTGCGGTGCAACCGCGGGAACGTCCGTGGCGAAATCGGTGTGCAGCAGGGCGAGGGCGAGCACGTCGTCCATTGTCTTGACCGGATGGAACGTGACGGCGTTGCGTACTTCTTCCGGCAGCTCGTCGAGATCGCGGGCGTTCTGGAAGGGAATGAGCACGTGGCGTACGGCGTTGCGATGCGCGGCAACCGCTTTTTCCTTGAGGCCGCCAATAGGGAGCACGCGGCCGCGCAGCGTGATCTCGCCGGTCATCGCGACATCGCCGCGGACTGGAATGCCTGTGAGCGCGCTGACGATTGCCGTGGCAATGGCAATGCCCGCCGACGGCCCATCCTTTGGCGTGGCGCCCGTGGGGATGTGGACGTGCAGGTCGCGATTCCGGTGGAACTCACGGTCGATGCCCAGCACTCCCGCGCGCGTGCGCGCGTAGCTGAGCGCGGCGCTCGCCGATTCCTTCATCACGTCGCCCAGCGTGCCGGTGAGCTGCAGCTTGCCGCGCCCGCTCACTACGCTGACTTCGATCTCGAGCACTTCGCCGCCCACGCTCGTGTACGCGAGGCCTGTCGCAACGCCAATCTTGTGCTCGAGGTTGAGCATTGCCGGGTCGTACGGCGGCGTGCCGAGCAACGGCGTGAGTTCCGTACCGCGAACCACCGACATGGCCGGAGCAACGGTGGTGCTCGCATCAGCACCGACAAGCGTGCTCGCCTCGGCGCGCTTCCGCGCCAATTTTCGTGCGACGCGGCCAATGCGCCGTTCGAGTTCGCGCACGCCGGCCTCGCGCGTGTACCCCTGAACGATCGACGGAATGGCGTCCGTCTCCCATTCCACGGTGGCGGGATCGACACCATTCAGCTTGAGCTGTTTCGGCACGAGGAATTGTCGCGCGATGGCGAATTTTTCCTGATCGAGATAGCCCGAGAGTCGAATGATCTCCATGCGATCGCGCAGCGGCTCCGGCACCTGCGGCAGATAATTCGCCGTCGTGAGGAAAAGCACCTGCGACAGATCGTAGTCGACTTCGAGATAGTGGTCGTTGAACGCCTTGTTCTGCTCGGGGTCGAGCACTTCGAGCAGCGCCGCCGCCGGGTCACCGCGGTAGTCCTGGCCGAGCTTGTCGATCTCGTCGAGGAGGATGACCGGATTCACGACTTCGGCTTTGCGCATCGCTTGAATTACCCGGCCGGGCATTGAACCGATGTAGGTGCGGCGGTGTCCGCGAATTTCGGCTTCGTCGCGCACGCCGCCCAGCGACATGCGCACGAACTTTCGTCCAAGCGCGCGTGCCACCGAGCGTCCGAGCGAGGTCTTGCCCACGCCTGGCGGACCAACGAGGCAGAGGATGGGACCTTCCATGTGTTCGACCAGCGACAGCACGCCGATATAGTCGAGAATGCGGTCCTTCACGTCCTCGAGGCCGTAGTGGTCTTCGTCCAGAATGCGGCGCGCGTGGGCGACGTCGAGCACGTCGTCCGTGCGTTCCGTCCACGGCAGCGCGATGATCCAGTCAACGAAGTTGCGGGCGACCGTAGACTCCGGAGAGAGCGGCGACATGCGGCGCAGCTTCCGAACTTCGCGCAGCGCGCGGATCTTTACCGCCTCGGGAAGTTTGCGCGCTTCGATCTGGCGCTCCAGGTCCATGACATCGTCGGTGTCATCCTGACCGAGCTCGCGATGGATGGCCTTGAGCTGCTCCTGGAGATAGAACTCGCGTTGGTTCTGGAAGAGCGACCCGCGCACTTCTTCGTCCAGCTTGCGCTCGAGCCGGAGCAGCTCGATTTCGCTCGCCAGCACCTGACTGAGTGCCTCAAGCAGGTCCGTGAGGTTGCTCGCGTCGAGCAGGTTCTGTCGCACTTCCACGCGCACCGCGAGGTGAGCAGCAATGCCGTACGCTTGCCGCGCCACCGACTCGGCGCTCTGGATGAGCGCGACGACTTCGTTGGGGATGCGGCGGTGGAGGGCGATGTACTCCTCGAACAGCGCAACGACCCGGCGCGCGAGCACGTTCAGATCGGCGGCATCGTCGGCGCTCGTCTCGGGCTCTTCGGCCAGTGCGGCGCGCAGATGTCCCGACGCCGGGATGTAGCGGGTGACGCGGGCGCGCGACACACCCTCCACAAGAATGCGCGCCGTGCCATTGCTCTGGCGCGTCGCCTGAACGATGCGCGCCACCGTGCCCACCCGATGGAGATCGCCCGCCGCCGGTTCTTCTGTGTCGGCATTTCGCTGGGCGACGAGAAAGAGCAGTCCCCCTTCGGCCGCGGCGGCTTCGATGGCGCCGAGCGAGCCTTCCCGGCCAACGATCAGCGGCATGGCGACGAATGGGAAAACCACGACGTCGCGGAGCGGCAGTACGGGAAGCCGGCGGGAGTCTTGTTCAGGAGGGAGGGGGGCCATGCCGAAAGATACCACGCACAACGCAAAGAGGCCCGCGCACTGCGCGGGCCTCTTTGTCGTGAATCGAAAGGCGGTCAGGCCTCTTTCTTCTTTCGCTGCGGCGAGATCTCGAGCAGCGGCGCCGTGCCGTTGAGCACCGAGCTCTCGGTGACCTTGACCTCTTCCACGTCTTCGCGCGTCGGAAGGTCGAACATCACTTCGGTGAGCAGCTCTTCGAGAATGGCGCGGAGTCCGCGTGCGCCCGTGCCGCGCTTGAGCGCTTTCTGGGCGATGGCGCGAAGGGCGCTCTCCTCAAAGGTCAACTTCACTTCTTCGAGCTCGAACAGCTTGGCGTATTGCTTGGTGAGCGCGTTCTTCGGCTCCTTGAGGATGCGCACCAGCGCATCGACGTCGAGCGCTTCGAGCGCCACGGCCACCGGCAGACGTCCCACGAGCTCGGGGATGAGCCCGAAGCGGAGGAGATCGTCCGGCTCGACTTCGGCGAACGGGTTCTTGGCCTGAACCGGCGTGCGTGAATCGTCGCCCTTGTTGAAGCCAATCTGCCGACGGCCAGTACGCGCTTCGATGATTTTCTCCAACCCATCGAAAGCACCACCGCAAATGAACAGGATGTCCTTGGTGTTGATCTGGATGTATTCCTGCTGCGGGTGCTTGCGACCGCCCTGGGGCGGAACCGAGGCAACCGTGCCTTCCAGAATCTTGAGCAGCGCCTGCTGCACGCCTTCGCCGGAAACGTCGCGGGTGATGCTCGGGTTTTCCGACTTACGGGCAATCTTGTCGATTTCGTCGATGTAGACGATACCGCGTTCGCACTCGGCGACGTTGAAGTCCCCGGCCTGGAGCAGGCGAACGAGAATGTTCTCGACGTCTTCGCCGACGTAGCCGGCTTCGGTAAGAGTGGTGGCGTCGGCGATGGTGAACGGCACGTCGAGGATGCGGGCCAGCGTCTGCGCCAGCAGCGTCTTGCCGACGCCGGTGGGGCCGATGAGCATGATGTTCGACTTGTCGAGCTCTACGTCGTCGTCACGGAGGGACGCCGAATTGATGCGCTTGTAGTGATTGTAGACAGCGACCGAGAGCGCCTTTTTCGCTTTCTCCTGGCCAATCACGTACGAGTCGAGGGTGTCCTTGATTTCCTGAGGCGTGGGGACCTGCGTGATCGCCTCAGCAACCTCGCGCTCCTCATCCTCGGCCAGGATCTCGTTACAGAGCGCAATGCATTCGTTGCAGATATAGACCGACGGGCCGGAGATGAATTTCCGGACGGAGTCTTTGGACTTCCCGCAGAACGAACAGCGCAGGTGTTTGTCGTGCGACATGACAGATCACTCAACTGGTAACGCAGTTACCCGGGAAACCCTATCCGGCGGATAGGGCAGGGAGCGGGGAAGCGAACGGATCGGTCAACCGGCGAGGGTACGATCTAGAGTTAAGGGCCCGACACCGGTCAAGCAAGGGACGACCGACCGCGGGGAAAGTTATCTCCGGGGCGGATCAAAGGGTCTGGGGTCTAGGGTCTAGGGTCTAGGGTCTAGGGTCTGGGAAGCTGTGAGCTACTAAACCCTAGACCCCAGACCCTAGCCCCTATTTTGTAATTGATGCCAGCGCGCTCGGCTCGACGAGCTCGCCGCGATGTTGAATGACGTTATCGATAAGCCCGTATTCCTTGGCTTCTTCGGCGGACATGTAGCGATCGCGGTCCATGTCGCGCTCGATCTGCTCGATCGGCTTACCCGTGTGCTTTGCGTACAATCCGTTCAGCTTGTCGCGCAGGTAGAGAATTTCGCGCGCCTGAATCTCGATGTCGGAGGCCGTACCGCCGCCGCCGCTCTGAGAAGGCTGGTGGATCATGATACGTGAATGCGGCAGCGCCTGACGCTTGCCTGCACGGCCACCGGCGAGCAGGAACGAACCCATCGATGCGGCCATGCCCATGCAGATGGTGTTCACCGGCGACTTCATGTACTGCATGGTGTCGTAGATCGCGAGGCCGGCAGAGACGCTGCCGCCCGGCGAGTTGATGTAGAGAAAGATGTCCCGCTCTGGGTTGTCCGCTTCGAGAAACAACATCTGCGCGATGATGACATTCGCAACGTCATCATTCACGGGCGTGCCGAGAAAGATGATGCGATCCATCAGCAGGCGGCTGAAGATGTCGTAGCTCCGCTCGCCGCGCGGCGAGCGTTCGATGATGTACGGCGTGTAGATGGTCGGCATAGTCTCTGGAAGTATCGGTCGCTTGGTGCCGTTGGCCGACAATTATCGGCCGCCGGCGCAAATCAGGTTCGTGTTGAGGGTCAGCTTCCGATCTGGTTCCGCTGCATCAGCCACTCGAAGACCTTCTCTTCCGTGATGCTCTGCTCGATCTCCTGGAGCCGCCCCGCCTTCTGGAGCGACGAATAGACCTGGCCTGGGTCGGCGCCGCGCTTGGCGGCAACGTCGGCCACCCGCTGGTCGATGTCGGCTTCCGTGGACTTGAGCGATTCGCGCTTCGCGATGGTCTCGATGATCAGGTCACGGCGCACCTGACCTTCGGCGATGGGGCGGAATTCCCCGCGGAAGCGCTCGCGCTCCTCTTCGGGGACCTGGTACTGGTTCATGTACCCGTCGATGAGCTGGTTCACCCAGCTGGCCGGAATGTCGAACGGATTGGCTTCGGCAATCTGGTCGAGCAACTGCTTGCGCACGCCGGCGTCAGCCTCGCGCGTAGCGTGCTCCTCGAGATCCTTGCGGACCATTGTCGTGAGGGCGTCGAGGGACTCGAAGTCGCCCACACCGCGCGCAAAGGCGTCGTCGAGCTCGGGGAGCGACTTGCGCTTGACGTCGAGCAGGGTGACGCGAACCGGCTTGGTCTTGCCGCGCTGCGCCTCGTCGGGAAAGTCGTCGGGCCAGCGCACGGCACGCTCGGCCTTTTCGCCCGCCTTGAGCTCCATGATGAGCTCTTCGACGCCCGGAATGGCCTGGGCGCTGCCGAGGACCAAAGGATACTCGCGCGCCTCGGGGAACTCGCCGGATTCGTCCGCCGTGGTGAGCTCAACGCGCACCATGTCGCCCGGTGCGGCGCGGTCTTCCACGGGCGCCCAGGATGCCTTCTGGTCGCGGATCTGACCGATTTGCTCGAGGACCGTCTCATCCGTGACTGCGGCCTGCGCGCGGGTCACGTTGAAGCCCTCCGTTTTGGAGAGCTCAATGGTGGGCCGGATCTCGACGTGCAGCTCGAAGCTGAGCGGCTGTCCTTCTTCAAATTTCAGATCGTGGACGTGCGGCTGCGACGCGACATCGAGCTTTTCGCGGTCCATGACTTCCTTGAATGCTTCCTGAATGAGCGATTCGACGACTTGCTGCCGGATCTCATCCTTGAAGCGCTTCTTGACCATGGCTGGCGGCGCCTTGCCGGGACGAAACCCTGGAAGGCGCACACTGGTGGCATAACGCTTCGCAGCCTGTTCCTCGGCTTCGCGAACCGCTTCGACAGGGACGGTGACTTCGATCAACCGCTCGAGCCCGTCGGTCTTCTTTGGAGTTATCTCGATGTTCATCCAGGGAAAGGTAGTCGGGAGGACAAAAGGGTGGAACGGCAGTACGGTAGTACGGTGGAACGGTGGAACGGTGGAACGGTGGAACGAGAACACCGGTACGGTTGTCATCCCGAGCGGAGCGAGGGATCTAGCCGGACGATACGAGATTCCTCTGTCGCTTCGCTCCCTCGGAATGACAGGTAGTTTCGTACCACCGTACCACCGTTCCACCGCACCACCGTATTATGATCCACGGAACGCCCCGCACCACACGGGGGTACCGCTCTGTCTGCCACGTTTACTGGAAACTCACATGCGCTTTCGAGGTTTGGGTGTCGCCCTGGCCGCATTGGCCAGTGTGGCGTTGGTCGGGTCAGCGGGCGCGCAAGCGGCCTCGCCGTCCGGGCTCGTACCGATTGCCAACCGCAGCTACATCGGCATCAACCCGTTGGGTGTGCCGTTCGACATTTTCACGATCGAAGCCGAAACAGGGGTGGCGCAGGGCATTACCGTTGGCGGCGCGGGCTCGTACATCGACGTGGACGACAAGCGGTATCGGAGCCTGGATTTCAAGTTTCGGTATTACCCGGGCGAGGTGGTGCTGCGCGGGTTTTCACTGGGCGGTACCGTGGGATATCTCAGCTATAGCTCCCCCGCCTGTTGCGGGAGCCCAACCGATCCGAATGCGCGTCGCAGCGTGACGTCGCCCACCGTGGGGATCATCACGGACTACAACTGGATGCTGGGCCTTGACCATCGGTTCATCGTAGGCACAGGCCTGGGTGCGAAGCGGGTGCTGGCGAGTGCGGCGGACCGGGATGGCGCTGGATTGGACCGGGCGTATATAACCGCTCGGTTCACCGTAGGATTGGCATTTTGATCCGCTAGTTTCCCGCGTCATCCCGGCGGTCGCGGTCGGCCGCGCGCGAGCCGGGGATGCCCATGCGAGAGTGGCGGAATTGGCAGACGCACCAGACTTAGGATCTGGCGCCGCAAGGCTTGGGGGTTCGAGTCCCCCCTTTCGCATTTCCTGTTGCACCAGTCTTTTCCCCGTTGCGAGGTGGCGACCATGCGTCGGCTTCCACTCCTCTTCATCCTGCTGGCCGCGGCGGGTTGCGGCGGTGATTCGAACGCCTCGATCGTCCTTGGCCCAACGGACGCTAACGTCACCGGCACCTTCAACCTGAGAACGTCCGATGGATATCCGCTGCCCGTACTCGCCGGATACAGCACCGATGGCGGAACCGAGATCGATGAGAGCGGAGACGAGATCATCATTGCCGCCGGGAACACGTGGAGCGAACTGACCAGCTTTACGCTCACGTCGGTGGCGGACAAAAGCACCAGCCAGCTGGCCACGGTGAGCACGGGTACCTACACCATCTCGAATAACCGAATCAACTTCGTGATGACTGCCGGCGGCAACGCAAAGTTCAGCGGTTCCGTGCAGGGCGATACGCTAGTTGTGGCCTACAACGGCAGCCGCATGGTGTACACGCGCTAACCGCGGGCCGGTGTGTGAGAAAACGAAAGAGGGCGCCGCAGCGTGCGGCGCCCTCTTTCGTTCCATCACAGTTTCGTGATGCGACTGCGGTGCGTTACTTGTTCACTTGCACGCTCACGGCGCGCGTCGAACACCCGCGGGTCGTGGGGTCCGGCGCGCAGACCACGAGTTCCAGCACGTCGCCGGGCTTCACCGAGGACACGGCCTGATCGAGATCGGCCGTGGACCGAATGGCCCGCTTCGTGGGGTACAGCTCGGAGAGGATGATGTCGTTCGTGAACAGCTGGCGATACGACGGTCCGTTGCCGGCCACTTTGGTGATCTGCAGCCCTGCCTTCTGTTCCGCAGTGAGCGTGAGTTCGCTGGCGAACTCCTTGGACACGGGCGTTACCGAGATGCCGAGCTTGTCGAACTGGCGGACGTTGACGTTGTTTGCTGGCGCGTCGGCGGTGGGCGCGTCGCTGTTGTCGGCGACGGTGGCCTTGGCCTCAGGCGGCTCGCCGAGCTTGACGTTGAAGCTCTTTTTCTGGCCAAAGCGCATGACGTCCACCGAGACGTTGTCGCCGGGCTTGAAGCCGCGGATGATGCGCTGGAGCGTGCTCACCTGATCGATCGAATGACCGTCGGCAGCAACAATGATATCGCCAATCTGGATGCCGGCCTTTTCCGCCGGGCTGTTCTCGCCCGAGAACCCTCCGACTTTGGCGCCGCCAATCGTTGACAGGCCCGCTGCACGAGCGTCTGCCGCCGACACCTCACCGAGCGACACTCCAACGAGTGCGCGCCGTGTCTTGCCGTACTTGATGAGATCGTCCATCACTTGCTTGGCCAGCGTGATCGGAATCGCGAAGCCGTAGCCGGCGTAGTAGCCTGTGCCGCTCGCGATCGCGCTGTTGATGCCGATCACTTCACCGCGGATGTTGAGCAGTGGGCCACCGGAGTTGCCGGGATTGATCGCCGCGTCCGTCTGGATGTAGTCTGTGATGGCGTACTGGTTGTTCAACAGCCCCTGCTCGTTGCGGCCCTTGGCGCTGACAATACCGGCCGTCACCGTAAAGTTGAGCTGGAGCGGATTGCCGATCGCCAGCACCCACTGGCCAACACGGGCGTTGGCGTCGTCGCCGAGCGAGACGGTGGGAAAGTTCTTTCCATCGATCTTGATGACGGCGACGTCGGTCGTGGGATCGCGTCCAATCACCTTGGCGTCGAACTGGCGCTTGTCGAACAGTGTCACCGTCACCTTGTCAGCGTCGGCGACCACGTGGTTGTTCGTGAGGATGTAGCCGTCGGAGCTGACGATGAATCCAGATCCGCTGGCCTCTTCAGGCTGATCAGAGGGCTGAGCCTGGCCGCCCTCGAACTGACGGAAGAAATCCTCCATGCCCGGCGGGAGCTGCTGTTGCGGTTGACCGTTGCCACCACGGCGATTCGTGTTCGTTCGCTTGCGGGCGAACGTCTTCGTCTCGATGGAGACGACAGCCGGCCGAGCGTGGTCCGCAACAGCCTCGAAGGCCGTTTCAGTTTCCGCGGCGGAGGCCATTGGCGCTGCGGCGAGCCTACCACCGGCCGACGCGAGACGGGACTGCGCCCAGCCAAACTTGGTCAAATTGAAGCCGGAGGCGAACACGAGCCCGCAGAGAAACGCGACAACCACTGCGGCCCCGAATCGTGCACGAGTGTATTTAGTGGACATAAGCCGAACCCACCCTGAGTGAAGTTTATTGACCTGTCGTCGTACCCATCGACGCGGCACAAGTTTCGAGCGCTGCTTGCTCGTGATGGGAGAACGAGACCGTACGACACGCAGGAGCCGGCCCACGGTTGCCCGCGAGCCGGCGCACTACGAAATCTTTACTTCTTGGTATCGTCTACGATCTCGTAATCGGCCTCGACGACATCCTCGTTCTTCGCATCACCGCCCGAAGTTGCCCCATCGGGGGCCGCTTCGCCAGACGCCGCACCGGCTGCTGCTGCCGCCTCGGCGCTCTGATTCTGCGCGTAGAACGACTGACCGGCTTCGCTGAAGACACGGTTGAGCTCTTCAGACGCCGCCTTGATCTCGGCGATATCGTCGCCGCGCAGCGCCTTGCGAGCGCGCTCCACCGACGCGTCGAGTTTGCCCTTGAGCTCGGGGTTCAGCTTGTCGGACCACTCCTTGGCGTTCTTCTCGACTTCGTACGTCATGCTGTCGAGACGATTGCGCGTGTCGATTTCCTCGCGCCGCTTTTTATCCTCGGCCGCGTTGGCCTCCGCGTCCTTCACCATCTTGTCAACGTCGGAATCGGACAGACCGCTCGAGGCTTCGATGCGGATCTTCTGTTCCTTGCCGCTCGCCTTGTCCTTTGCCGACACGTGGAGAATGCCGTTCGCGTCAATGTCGAACGTCACCTCGACCTGCGGCATGCCGCGCGGAGCGGGTGGGATTCCGGTGAGCTGGAATTTCCCGATCGTGCGATTGTCGCGCGCGAGCTCGCGCTCGCCCTGCAGCACGTGAATCTCGACCGTTGTCTGATTGTCGTCAGCCGTGGAGAACGTTTCGCTCTTCTTGGTCGGGATAGTGGTGTTGCGCGGAATGAGCACGGTGGTCACGCCGCCGAGCGTCTCGATGCCCAGCGAGAGCGGGGTGACGTCCAGGAGCAGGACGTCCTTCTGCTCGCCCGTGAGCACCGCGCCCTGAATGGCCGCGCCAATGGCGACGACTTCATCCGGGTTGACCGAGCGGTTCGGCTCCTTGCCGAAATAGCCCTTCACGACTTCCTGAATCTTGGGAATGCGCGTTGAGCCGCCGACGAGAATGACTTCGTCGATGTCCTTGGGCTCGAGCCCCGCGTCCTTGAGCGCCTTCTTCATGGGCTCGAGGGTGCGCTGCACGAGATCGTCCACCAACTGCTCGAACTTGGCACGCGTCAACGTGTAGGTGAGGTGCTTCGGTCCGCTTTGGTCGGCGGTGATGAAGGGCAGGTTGATGTCCGTCGAGTTGGTGCTCGACAGTTCCATCTTGGCCTTTTCCGCGGCTTCCTTGAGGCGTTGAAGCGCCATGGGATCCTTGGAGAGGTCGATGGTCTGGTCGCGCTTGAACTCGGCCACGATCCAGTCGATCACGCGCTGGTCGAAGTCGTCGCCGCCCAGGTGGGTGTCGCCGTTGGTCGATTTGACCTCGAACTGGCGCGAGCCTTCGACGTCGTAGAGCTCGAGCACGGAGATGTCGTACGTACCGCCGCCGAGATCGAACACGGCAATTTTCTCGTCCTTCTTTTTATCGAGGCCGTAGGCAAGGGCCGCCGCCGTGGGCTCGTTGATGATGCGCAGCACGTCGAGGCCGGCGATTTTGCCGGCGTCCTTGGTGGCTTGACGCTGGGCATCATTGAAATACGCGGGAACAGTGACGACGGCCTTGGTCACCGTATGGCCGAGGTAGTCTTCGGCGGTCTGCTTCATTTTTTGAAGGATCATGGCCGAGATCTCGGGGGGCGTGAACCGCTTGCCCTGGACCTCGACTGCCGCCACGTCATTCTGGCCGGCCACGATCTTGTATGGGACGCGCTTGGTCTCGTCCTGGACTTCGGCGATCCGGCGGCCCATGAACCGTTTGATCGAGAAGACGGTGTTTTGTGGGTTGGTAACTGCTTGGCGTTTGGCAACTTGGCCAACGAGACGTTCGCCGTCCTTGGTGAAACCGACTACTGAAGGGGTGGTGCGACCACCTTCGGCGTTCGGGATCACGATTGGATCGCCGCCTTCCATGACCGCCACGACCGAGTTGGTCGTGCCGAGATCGATGCCAATGACTTTATCGGCCATTGCTTCCTCAACGAATGGGTGTTGGACAGGCCATGAGGGCGCTGCCTTGGACTGGCGGTAGGGAGGGCAAGAGCGGGACCGGGAAAATGCGCCGATTTGGCAGGGGCGTGGCGGTGGAACGGTGGAACGGTGGAACGGTGGAACGAAAAAGGCCTGTCAATTCGAGGGAGCGACGCGACAGAGGGCTCTCGTGTCATCCGGCTAGATCCCTCGCTGCGCTCGGGATGACAGCCCGGGCGGCTGTTCCCGACCACCGCACCACCGCACCACCGCACCACCGCACCACCGCACCACCGCACCACCGCACC
>JBEPWA010000031.1:0-49304 GCA_041690755.1 Gemmatimonadaceae bacterium
GCGGGTGCGGCGGGTGCGGCGGGTGCGGCGGCAAAGTCGGACAACGCCGCAGGTTCGGCCGGGGCGAGCGACTCGAAGAGCGACAAGGAATCCGGCGCCGCCGGTGCCGACGCAGCGGCGGCTGATGCTCCGCCAGCGGGTTCCAGCAACGACGACGCTGCCACCGCCGGCGCTGCGGGCACCGACGCTGGCGCAAAGCAGGCGGCGGCCGCTGACGTTGGCGACGCGTCCGCCGGCAAACGCGCCGGGCTCGAGCCCCCTGCCGATCTCGACGCGAACAAACAGGCAACAAAACCGAAGTCCGCGACGCCGCCGGACAGCGTGGGGATGCCTCAAGCGCCGGAAGCGCCAACTGCGGCGGACGACAAAGCGAAACACGATGCCGTCGCCGCGGCCAACGCAGATGCCGATGCCGATGCCGATGTCAAAATCAAAGGCGACGCTGCGACCGTACCCGGCAAGCCGACGGACACGGTGCCGCACGCGCCCTCGGCGAAAACCGCCGCCGACACAGGCCCGAAGATGCCAGGCAAGGCAGGTGCCCCGGATCCCGACGCGCCCGCCGCGATACCCGATGACGCGGTACCGCTCAAGCATTCTCTAATCGACGATAAACCCGCGGAAACAGGTCCGGTCAAAACGGGCTGGGCCAAGCCAGCCGCCGATTCGACGCCCGCCGCCCCCCCCGCCCCCGCCGACGACGCAGTTGGCGCGGGCAGCAGTGCGGCTCCCACCGATCCCACTGCGCCTGCGGCTCACGCCGCGCCAAGCGATCCGGCCGGCCTCAAGATTCCGTCGCCGGCCGAGGCGGCAAAGCTCGACGACGCCAAGCTGGCGGACATGGCCAAAACACTGCTCGAGAAACTGCAGGCAGCCGCGTCCAAGGGAGCGGGGTTGAAGTAGAAGTCCGGCCAACCACCGTTGGGCATGCAGTCTGCAAGCCCTGCCCATGGCAGGCCACGTCCTTGATTCGCGCCAACCGGCCGCGCCCACCGCGCGGTTCGATTGGCGCATGCGCAGTGTGCGACCAGGCCGAAACGCCCTTCGTGCCGCGAGTCCCCACTTTCAGGAGCAGGCGATGTCTCCGCGCCCTACCACATCCGCGAACCCGGTTCAGCAGGAACACGCGTGACGCTTGGTGCTCGTTTCGACCCCACCGATACTGCCTCCAAAGTCCAACAACCGCCGATCCGCGGCGAGCTGTTCGGCGCGACACGACTTGCCCAGCACGCGCGCGGACTCGCGCGGCGTCACCAAGTTGCTCCGGTGTCGCGCCCCGGGTGGTTCAAGCGGCGAGAGCGCGGGCCGCTGCTCTCCCGCCTGCAAGCGACCGAGCGTGCGCTCATCGTTGCGCGCGACACGCTAGCGCGGGCGTCGGCGGCCGGTGCCGCTGTGAGTCCAGCCGGCGTGTGGCTGCTCGACAATTTCTTCGTCGTGCTCGAGCAGGTTCCGGAAATTCGCGCCACGCTGCCGGCCGCGTATTACCAGGAGTTGCCAAAGCTCGTCGGCGACCAGCCGTTGGCCGGCTACCCGCGCATTTATGAGATCGTCGTCGAGCTGATCGCCCATACGGACGGGCGACTGGACGAAGCGAGTGTGGCGTCGATGATCGCCCACTACCAACGCGTCACCAAACTCACGATGGGTGAGCTGTGGGCGATTCCGGCGATGCTGCGGATGGGCTATCTGGAGAACGTGCGCCGCATGTCGTTACGCGCGGCGCGCGACGTGGCCGATCGCGAGATTGCCGATGTGTGGGTGTCGCGGCTGCTCTCCGCCAAGACGCCGGACGACGCCACCAACGGACTGTCCGCGTTCGTGCATCTCGGGCCGGCGCTCACGCCGGCATTCCTCACCCGGTTCGTGCAGCAGATCCGCAGCCGGCGCGCCGACTTCACACCGCTGCTCTGGCTCGAGCAATGGGTGGCCGAAGACGTCATGAGCGTCGAGGACGCGGCGCAACGATCGGCGCAGGAACTCGCGCTCACGCAGCTGGTCATGGCGAACTCGATCGCGAGCCTGCGCTCCGTCGCGAGCATCGACTGGATCGCGTTCGTCGAAAAGGCCAGCGCCACCGAAGCGGTCCTGCGCGGGGATCCGGCGGGCGTTTACTCCGCGATGACCCGCGCCACGCGGGATCAATACCGCCACGCCGTGGAACGCATTGCCAAGGGCACCGGCACGGACGAGCCGGTGATCGCGGCCGCGGCGATCAGCGCGGCACTCGGCGCCATGGTGTCACATGGTCCCGCAGCCCGCGAAGCACACGTCGGCTATCACCTCGTCGATCGGGGGAGGCGCGCGCTCGAGCAGTCGGTGGGTTTCGTTGGCACTCCGAGAGAACGCTTCACCGAGTGGCTCCTCGAGCGACCGGGCGCGCTCTATTTCGGATCTGTCATCGTCGTCACCGCCCTCGCACTCGCGGCACTACTCACACCGCTCCGGCTCGATGCGCTCGGATCGACGGGGTTCGCGTGGTTCGTGCTGGCGCTGCTGGTGGTGCTGCTGCCGGCGGCCGACGTGGCAATCGCCATCGTGCATCAGTGCGTGACGCTGGCGCTGCCACCGTGGCGATTGTCGCGCATGGATTACTCGTCCGCCGTGCCCACCGCGGACCGCACCGCAGTGGTGGTGCCGCTGCTCATTGGCAGCGTGGCGGGCGTGACGGCGGCACTCGATCACCTCGAGGTGCAACATCTGGCGAACCGCGACCGGCAGGTCCGCTTCGCCTTGCTCAGCGACTTTCTCGACGCGAGCACAGAGACGGCGCCAGGGGACGACGCCATTCTCACCGCGGCGGTCGAGGGCATTCGCGCGTTGAACGCCGCGTACGCCGAGCACCCCGACCCAAACGCCCCCGCCGAATCGCCGTTCTACCTGCTCCACCGCCCGCGTCGCTGGAATGCCGCAGACTCCGTGTGGATGGGCTGGGAACGAAAGCGCGGCAAGCTCGTGGACTTCAACGCATTCATCGCCGGCGAAAACGACGGCGCCTTTTCCGTGACGGAGGGCGACATGTCGTGGCTGAAGGCGGTGCGCTACGTCATCACGCTCGACGCCGACACCGCGCTCCCCCGCGGCGCCGCGGCATCGCTCATCGGCACGATCGCCCATCCGCTCAACCGCGCCGAATACGATCCGGCGCGCGGTCGCGTGACGCGCGGGTACGGCATTCTGCAACCGCGCGTGAGCGTGTCGCTCGCGAGCGCGAGCGAATCGCGATTCGCATCGGTGTACTCCGGCCATCCTGGCGTCGATCCGTACACGACCGCGGTCTCCGACGTGTACCAGGACCTGTTCGGCGAAGGCACGTTCACCGGGAAAGGCATTTACGACGCGGCCATCTTCCGGCGCGCTACTGCCGGACGATTCCCCGACAACACGCTCCTGAGCCACGATCTCATCGAGGGCGCGTTCGCGCGCGCCGCACTCGTGACCGACGTCGAAGTCTTCGACGACTATCCGACGCGCTACCTCACGTCCACCCGACGCGCGCATCGATGGATTCGCGGCGACTGGCAGCTGCTGCCATGGCTCACCCGCCATGTGCCGGGCCCCGTCGGCGCGAACAACGATCCGCTGTCCGCGCTGTCGCGCTGGAAGATTGCCGACAACATGCGCCGCAGTGCGACCCCCATCGCCTTGTTGATCTGGCTCGTGGCGGGTTGGACGTTCCTGCCGGGCTCCGGCATCGCATGGACGGTGGCCGTGCTCGCCGCGCTCGGAACTCCGTGGATCGCGCCGCTGCTCTTTTCTGCGGCACGGCCGCCCAAGGGCCAGGGCTGGAGACCGTACTACGCCGCGCTCGCCGGCGACGCGTCGCGCGCCGCCGTCCAGTTTGGGCTGGCGATCGTGCTTCTGCCGGACCAGGCCATGCTGTGCGCCGATGCCATTGGACGCAGCCTGCGCCGTCTCGCGGGAAAGGGCCGGCTAATGCTCGAATGGCAAACGGCGTCGCAGGTCGAGTTGACAACCGAGGTCACTCGCCTGTCCGTCTGGAGCCGCATGATGCCCGCAGTGTTGCTCGGCGGGGCGATCGCCGGTTGGGTGGTGCAGCGCGGAGTCCCCACCGACGTGCACGGCGCCGCACTTTGGATATCCGTGATCGGCTGGGCCGGCCTCACTCTTGGCTGGGTGCTGGTGCCCGAGATCGCCATCGCGCTCAGCGCGCCGCTCACGCGGCGCAATCTCGAGCTCGACGCCGATCAGCGTGCGATCACGCTGCGATACGCACTCAGGCACTGGCGCTACTTCGATCGGTTCGTCACGGCCGAAACGCATTGGCTCGTTCCTGACAACTTCCAGGAAACGCCCGAACCGGTCATCGCATCGCGCACGTCGCCAACGAACATTGGATTGCAGTTACTGAGCACGATGTCCGCGTGCGACCTTGGGTTCATCACCCGCGGGGAAATGCTCGACCGTCTCGAGCGGGCGTTTGCATCAATGGATTTGATGGCCCGCTCGCGGGGCCACTTCTTCAACTGGTACGACCTCGGCGATCTGCGTGTCCTCGATCCGCCATACGTCTCCACGGTGGATTCCGGCAATCTCGCCGGTCATCTCGTGGCGTTGGCGCAGGGCTGTCTGGAATTCGCCGATGGCGCGGTGGACGACGACCGGCTCTGGCGCGTGCTTGCGGCGGAAGGCAGTCATCACCACGGTCGAACCGACACCGGCAGCGCGGCGTCGGCCTCGCCGTGGGTAGGCGACCGGCTGCTGGCGTATCAGGGGGCAACACTCGAACTCCGGCGCACCGCGGCGGCGGGCGTGGGCACGGCCGAGGTCGCGGCGACACGGTTGTGGGCACGTCAGCGTCTCGAAGCCGCCGAAGGCGAGTTGGCGTCATTCAGTCTCGACGCCGAAGCACAGGCGAGCATCACAGTGCGTGAGGCCGCGGGCACGTCGATGGTGGCCGCGTCGCATGTCGAGCGACTGGAGTCGCTGGCGCGCCGCGCCCGCGACTTTGCCATGGCCATGGATTTTCGGCTCGTGTACGAGCCGCAACGCCGGTTATTGTCGATCGGGTACGACGCGCGATCGGGCAAGCTCGACGAATCGTCGTACGACTTGCTCGCCTCCGAATCGCGGCTCGCCAGCTTCATGGCCGTGGCCAAGGGCGACGCGACGGCAGAGCACTGGTTTCGTCTCGGACGATCGCTCACCGTTGCGGATGGCTCCACGGCGTTGGTGTCGTGGAGCGGAAGCATGTTCGAGTATCTCATGCCGTTGCTCGTCATGCCGACACGACCGTCCTCCCTGCTCGATCAAACCTGTCACGGCGCGGTGCACCGGCAGATTGCCTACGGCCGGGCGCGCGGCGTCCCCTGGGGTATTTCAGAATCAGCATATAATGTTCGTGATCGGCACGATACGTATCAGTATCGCGCGTTCGGCGTGCCGGATCTCGCACTCAAGCGCGGGCTGGCCAATGACGTCGTCGTCGCGCCGTATGCCACGGCGCTCGCCGCCGGCGTGAACGCCCATGAAGCGCTGGCCAACCTCGCGGATCTCGAACGCCAGGGCGCGCTCGGCTCATATGGATTCTATGATGCACTCGACTACACGCGTGTTGAGCCGGACCAGCGCGTTGCCGTGGTGCGAACCTTCATGGCGCATCACGTCGGAATGAGCTTGGTGGCGCTGAACAACGCCTTGAGCATTCGGAAAGACGAACCAGAGGGCATCTGGCAGCGGCGCTTCATGGCCGACGCCGCCGTGCGCGCGGCGGCCTTGTTGCTCGATGAGCGGGTGCCGCGCCTGTACGTGTTGCGTCCACCGCAGTCCGATGCACTGGCGGGCACCATGGTGTCCACGGCACGCAGCGAGATTCTGGTGCACGTCGTGAATACGCCGGACACCCAGGAGCCGCACGTCGCGCTGCTCGGCGGAAATCGGTACGGGGTGCTGCTGACGAACTCCGGCAGCGGCTACAGCCGCGCCAACAAGGTTGACGTGTATCGGTGGCGCGCCGACGCGACGCAGGACGACAGCGGCCATTGGATCTACATCAAGGACCTGACGGCCGGCACGCTGTGGTCGTCGGGCCATCAACCGGTTCGCACGCCGTCGTCGTCCTACCGCGCAACGTTCGCATCAGACCGTGTCACCTTTTCGCGACGTGATGGATCGGTGGACACACTCACGGAGATCGTCGTCATTCCGAGCGAGCAGGCCGAGATCCGCCGAGTGACGCTGGTGAACCGCTCGCAAGTCACCCGCGAGATCGAGCTCACCAGCTACGGTGAAGTGGTGCTCTGCCCCACTGACGCTGATCGCGCGCACCAGGCATTCCAGAAACTGTTCGTTCAGACCGAATGGGTACCCGGCGCGACGCTGCTCGCCAGCCGTCGCCCACGGTCGAACGAGGAGAGCTGGCCCTGGTGCGCCCACGTCGTCGCTGCGGGCGCCGAACGCGTGGGGGACATCACCTACGAGACCGATCGGGCGCAGTTCATTGGACGCGGGCGAACGACCCACGAGCCAGCGGCGCTCGACGCGAGCGCATCGCTCTCCTGCACGGTCGGCTCGGTGCTCGACCCCATCCTGTCGCTCCGCGTACTCGTGCGCATCGAGCCAGGGCGTTCGGCGACGATTGCATTCACCACCGCTGTGGCGAGCACGCGTGAGGCCGCGTTGCAGCTCGCCGACCGGTATCGCGACGTCGCGGCGGCCGAGCGTGCGCTCAGTCTGTCGCGCACCGAGGCGGAAGTGGAACTGCGCGATCTCGACATCGCGCCGGCCGACGTCGCACTCTATCAGCAGCTGGCCGGCGCGCTGATCTATCCGCACGAAGCACTCCGAGCGCCCGAATTCGAGCGTGCCACGGTCACGCGCGGGCAAGCGGCGCTCTGGGCCCAAGGCATTTCCGGCGACTGGCCGATCGTGCTGGCGACAATCCGAACGTCGGCCGGTCTGGCGAGCGTTCGTCAATTGCTTGAAGCGCACCGCTACTGGCGCACCAAAGGCGTGCGCTGCGATCTCGTGGTGCTCAACGCCAAACCGCACTCGTACGCGCAGGAGTTGCAGGATCAACTCGTCGCCATGGCGATGGCCTCGGGTGAAGGCAGTGGACTCGAGCAGCCGGGTGGCGTGTTCATTCGGCGCGTCGAGGTGGTGTCGCCCGAAGACACGGCGCTGCTCCGCGCCACGGCGCGCATGCACGTGCTCTGCGACGGCGTCGGATTAGGCGACATCGTTGCCGCAACCATTCTCCGGCACGCGGCGCAGCCGGACATCAAACGGCCGGCCATGCCGTCGGACGCCGCGGTGGAAACCGCGCGCGAAGAGGTGTTGCCGTTGCAGCGACGCCGCGAACCCGTAAACGGTTACGGCTCGCTCACTGACGCGCACGACTTCACGATCGCCGTGGCCGGCGATCGCGTGCCGCCGGCGCCCTGGGCCAATGTGGTGGCGAATCCGACGATGGGCTTTTGTGTCACCGAGCGCGGCGGCGGATTCACATGGGCCGATAACAGCTACTTCTTCCGCCTCACCCCTTGGTTCAACGATCCGGTGAGCGATCCGTGCGGCGAGGTGATTTATCTTCGCGATGTCGAGAGCGGCGTAGTGTGGAATCCCACGCCCGGTCCGCTAGCGGCCGTGGGCGACGCGAATTATGCACCGGCGTACAGCACGACGCACGCGCCTGGCGCCACAACCTTTTCGCACGAGCGCGGCGGTATCGAGACGGAGCTCACCCTGACCGTGCCCGTTGCCGACACGGTCAAAATTGCGCGCCTCCGCATCACCAACCGAGGCTCTGGCACCCGCACGCTGTCGCTCACCAACTACGTCGAGCTGGTGTTGGGCGCGCAGCGCGAACACACACGGCACCAGTTGCACACGCGGTTCGACGAGGCGTCGGGCGCCATTTTCGCCCAGAATTTTTTTGCGCCAGACTTCACCGAACGCGTCGCGTTTTCCTGGATCAGCGAGCGTCCCACGAGCCATACGGGGCGCCGGGATCACTTCATCGGACGCAACGGCGATCTGCGCGCACCGGCCGCGATGCTGCAGGATGCGCTCTCCGGCGTGGTGGGCGCGGGCTACGACCCATGCGCGGCCCTGCGCTGCCCGGTGGTCGTGGCTCCAGGCGAAACACGCGAGATAGTGATTCTGCTCGGCGCGGCAAGCAGCGATAAGGAGGCGCGCGTACTGATCGCTCGTCACGGATTGCCGCACGACGCGCAGGCGTCCATCACGGCCGCGGTTGCCACCTGGAACACACGCCTCTCGGTGATCAGCGTTCGTACACCCGACGCCGAATTCGACGCGCTCCTCAATCGCTGGTCACTCTATCAGGCCCTCTCGTGCCGCATGTGGGCGCGATCGGCGCTGTACCAATCGAGCGGCGCGTTTGGCTTTCGCGATCAGCTGCAGGACTGCATGGCATTTGTGTATGCCGAGCCTGGAATCGCGCGCGCACATTTGCTGCGCGCCGCGGGCCGGCAATTCGTCGAGGGCGACGTGCAGCACTGGTGGCACGAGCCGTCGGGCCGCGGCATTCGCACACGGTTCTCCGACGACCTCGCCTGGTTGCCGTTCGTGGCCGATCACTACGTCCGCGTCACCGCCGACACGGGCATCTGGGACGCGCGCGCGCCCTTTTTACACATGCGGGATCTCGCACCGGGCGAGCAGGAAGCCTACGAGCAGCCAACGGTGACCGACGAAACCGGCACGCTGTACGAGCACTGCGTGCGCGCGCTCGATCGCGCCTGCACGGTGGGCGCACACGGGTTGCCGCTTATGGGCTGCGGCGATTGGAACGACGGCATGAATCGCGTGGGCATGGACGGCAAGGGCGAGAGCGTGTGGCTCGCCTGGTTTCTCATCGCCACGTTACGGCGATTCGCCGTGCATGCCACGGCGCGGCGAGACGCTGCCATGGCGGCGCGCTGTGAGTCGCGGGCAGACGCCTACGCCGCCGCCGCGGAACGCACGGCGTGGGACGGTGCGTGGTACCGGCGCGCCTATTTCGACGACGGCTCTCCGCTCGGCACGTCGTCCGACGCCGAGTGTCAGATCGACGCGATTGCGCAGAGCTGGGCGGTGCTGTCCGGCGCGGCCGATCCGGCGCGAGCCCGCACTGCCATGCAATCGGTCAACGAACGGCTGGCGAACGACGACGCCCGCATTCTGCTCTTGCTCGCTCCGCCGTTCGACGAGACAGTCCGCGACCCCGGCTACATCAAGGGTTACGTGCCCGGCGTTCGCGAGAATGGCGCGCAGTACACCCACGCCGCGCTATGGAGCGTGCTCGCCATGGCCAGATTGGGCGACGGCGACCGCACGGGCACGCTTATGAGAATGCTCAACCCGTTCTCGCACACCGGCAGCCGGGCCGACGCGGATCGGTACAAGGTGGAACCGTACGTCGTCGCGGCCGACGTCTACGCAGCGGCCGGCCATATCGGACGCGGTGGCTGGACCTGGTACACCGGCTCGGCGAGTTGGAGCTACCGCGTGGCGCTGGAAGGCGTTTTGGGTTTCGAGAAGCTCGGCGATCGGGTGCGCCTCGCGCCGTGCATTCCCACCACGTGGCCGGAGTTCTCACTCGACTATCGTCACGGCAGCGCGACGTACGCGTTCGTCGTGCGGAACCCCGCTGGTGTGTCGGGCGGGGTCGCCTCGCTCGTGGTGGACGGCAGCGCGGTCGAGGACCACAGCGTCGTGCTGCAGGACGACGGGAAGCGGCACGAGGTGATCGTCACGCTCGGCTAGCAATGGGTTCACACCCGCTTGCGTTCCGAGCGCGGCCGTTTGTCATTCCGAGCGAAGCGAGTAATCTTCTCGAACCCCGCGCGATAATTGGCAGGAGAGAAGATTCCTCGCTTCGCTCGGAATGACAGGCGATTTTTTTGAACCGATGCCGGTAACGGTACTAATGCCAGTTATATAATTATTATATTGGCATTAGTGCGTCGTCAGGCAAAGAGCGTCGGATGCTCTTTGGCCCACTGGCGGAGCATGTCCTTGACGTCGTGCAGCGACGCGTCGCGGGCGGCGTCAACGGGCGGGCCGGGGTAGCGGTTTTCGCCCAACTGGATCGTCCACACGGGCGCCGCCGCGGACTCGGGGGAGCTGTCGATCCAGGCCTGCACCAGGAAATCCTTCACCGTGACGCTCACCGGCTGTTCGTGCGTTGCCACTACTGGTCCGTTCATCCGGCCTTCCCGAAGTAGGAGTATCTCCGCCGACTACCAGTTCGCGGTGGCCACCCGGTCGCCGCGACCGGGTGGTGCGCAATGGTAGGCTTAGCGCGGGAAAATAGCCACACCCAACTACGCTGACTCGACGATTGGGCTCCTAATTCGGGCCGCCGAGTGCCGCTGCGCTCTGGGCAGCAGTCTTGCCGTTTCGGATCGTTGTTTCGAACAGATTAAAAATTCTCGTGTATTCGTCGGTCCACGAGTCTGGCCGCACGAACCCGTGATCCTCCACCGGGTACGGCACGAGCCACCAGCCCTTCTTGCCAAGCTCGATGAGCCGCTGCGTGAGTCGCACGCTGTCCTCGAAATTCACGTTCGTGTCAACCATACCGTGCAGGATGAGCAACGGATCCTCGAGCCCCTGGGCAAAGAAGATTGGCGACGACCGGCGGTAGGCCAGCGTGTCCTTGTCCGGAAAGTTGAGAATGCGCGCCGTGTAGCCGTGGTTGTAGTGCGCCCAGTCGGACACCGGCCGCAGCGCCGCGCCGGCGCCGAAATATTTCGGCTCGGTAAACAGCGCCATGAGCGTCATGAATCCGCCATAGCTGCCCCCGTACATGCCGACGCGCTCGGGCTTGATGCCAAACTGCTTCGTCAGGTACTTGGAACCGTCCACTTCGTCCTGCAGATCGCGGCCGCCCATCCACCGGTAGATGGCCGTGCGCCAGTCGCGCCCGTAACCGGCCGACCCACGATAGTCCATGTCGAGCACCACGTACCCCTTGGACGCGAGATACTGATTGAACATGTACTCGCGCGAATACGACGACCAATAGTTGAAGACGTTGTGCAGGTACCCCGCGCCGTGCACGAAGAGCACCGCCGAACCATTGGCCGACGCGTGCATGTCTTTGGGCCGATAGATGCGCGCCGGCACCATCACGCCGTCAGACGCCGGCACCATCACGATCTCCGGCTTGATCCAGTCGAACGCCAACCACTCCTTGGTGGGCGACGTCGTGAGCTGCGCCGCCTCCGCCGCCGGCCGGTTGGCCTGCACGTACAGTTCGGGCGGACGGTTCGACGTCGAGAACACGTCGGCAATCATCGTCTCGTCCGGAGAAACAACGGCCGCATGGCCGCCGGCCTTCGCGGTAAGTCGTACGCGCGGTCCCCCCGTGACCGGCATGCGAAAGAAATGCTCCTCGAACGGCGATGGCTCGCTCGTCGTCAGATAAAAATCTTTGCCATCGCCCGGCAACGACACACCATCCACTTCCCACTTACCCTTGGTGAGTTGCTGACGGTCGCTGCCGTCGGCGGCCATGGTGTAGAGATGCGCGTAGCCGTCTGCCTCCGACACAAACCAGACGCGCCGGCCACCATCATACCAGCCGCCGCATCCGAAACACGGACCGGCAACCCACGCGCTGTCGTGCAGGGTGTCGAGCAATTTGAGCGTGCCGGAATCGCCGCTCACGGTGTGAATCCAGCGATCCTTGAAATCGTTGCTCGTCGAAAAGAGCAGCGCTTGGGATCCATCGTCAGTCCAGCCCAGCACGCGCACGGCGGACTGCGTGCCGCCGTCGCCAACGCGCAGGAAATGCACGGCGCCAGACGGCAGCGACATGAACGCCACGCGGCTGCTCGACTGATAGTCTCCCACCTTGGTGCGACCGGGAATCTCTTCCGTGTAGCCGCTTTCGGTGACGTAATTCGGCACCCGCGTCGCCAGCGCGCGATCGTTCGGAATAACCGTGGTGATGAGCACCGAGCGTCCGGTGGGCGACATGGTGATCGACCCAATGCGCTCGCCGGTCATGAGGTTCAATGGGCGCACCTGCAGCGCGGCGCGAGCCGCCTGCGTGGCGCGGGCCAAGCTGTCGTCGTGCAACCGATCGCGAATCACATTGAACAGTTCCCGCTGCTGCCGCTCGAGCGCGCCACGCTGGCCCGTGTCCGCCAGCGCCGCCCCGCCTCGGCCACCGCGTCCACCGGTCGCCGCGGCGCCGCCCGCCCCTGCGCCCGCCGCGCGAATGTCGGTAAGCTGGCGAACCAACCCGCCATCCAGCGCAACCGCGTACACGTTGTTGTCACGAACGAAATACACCTCGCGACCGTCGGCGCTGAAAATCGGATTGCTCTCCACACCCAGCGTTTGCGTGAGCCTGCGCGTCGTGCCCGCCGTCGCGTCGATGATGTAGAGGTCGCCGCCGCTGCTCACCACTCGGCTGCGGTGGTCGGGCGAGTATCGGCCCTGGTCGAGTAGCGGGGCGACAGAATCCATCTGCGTCTCCGTCACGCGCTCCGGCTTGGCGCCGGGCACGGCGCGCACGCGAAACGGCTTTGACGCCAGCCGCCAATCGGACCCGGGCTCCAGCCACGAGAAGTAGATCCACTTGCTATCGGCGCTCCAGCGCACGTTCTGCGGCTCGCGCCCGTACACCTCCGGGCCGCGCATCATATTCTTGATTGACAAATCGAACGACGAGCCGCCGCTTTGCGCGCCGGCGACGACTGCCGACGAGAGCAGTGTGGTGACCAGCGCAAACCCAAGGCGGTGAGTGGTCCGCATGCGCAACCTCTTGAAATGGGACAATGTCATGGCGACGGCAGCAGCCACCATTATAAGCTTCAGCATGTGTTGTCGCAGGGTTGGTTCATTCGTCTCTGGAGCATCAATGCGTGGATGGAGCGCCACACTCGCCAAGTACGTGGTCGTCGCCTGTTTCGCCTCGGCGAGTGCCGCCGCTCAACTTCCCACCGCGGCCGATCGATTCGTCGGGACCTGGCAAGGCGCGCTTGGGTCACCGGGTGCCCAACTCCACCTCGGCCTCGCCGTGGCGCGTGACGGGCCGAGTGCATTGCAGGCGTCGCTCACCGCGGCCGATCAGGCCGGCCTGACTATTCCCGCGACTGCCACGATGCGCGGCGACACGCTCATCGTTGACATTCCCATGATCCACGGATCGTATGCCGCCGTCGCCATGGGCGACTCGCTGCGCGGCTCGTTCACGCAGTCTGGTCGTACCCTGCCGTTCTCCATGGGGCGGGTCGGCGCCTTGTCCGCGCCCCGTCATTCGCAGGAGCCGCGTCCGCCGTTTCCGTACCGAACGCAGGACGTGACGTTCGAATCGAAGCCCGGCGTGCAACTCGCCGGTACGCTCGCGGTGCCGCAGGGTCCGGGTCCCTTCCCCGCCGTGGTGCTGGTGCCTGGCTCCGGCCCAGAAGACCGCAATGAGAGTTCTCTCGGACACAAGCCGTTTCTCGTCCTCGCCGATTACCTCGCCCGCCACGGCATTGCATCGCTGCGCTTTGACGATCGTGGCGTGGGTAAATCAACCGGCACCTTCAGTGGCGCCACGAGCGCCGACCTGGCGGACGACGCCGAGGCGGCGCTCCACTATCTGGCGCGGAACCCGGCAGTGGTGCCCGGCCACGTCGGCATTATTGGGCACAGCGAAGGCGGCATGATCGCCACCATGATCGCCGCGCGATCGAACGACGTGGCCTTTCTCGTGCTGCTCGCCGCGCCAGGCGTACCGGGCGATTCGGTGGCGATGCTGCAGAAGCGCGCCGTGTTCATCAACAACGGGCTCGATCCGGTGGAGATGGGGCGCGCCATGCGCTTCACCCGACAGGTATACGACGTGGCAAAATCGAGCGTGGATTCCGCGACTGCCGCGGCAAAAATCAAGTCGCTCGTTCGCGATTACGTCGCATCGCTACCGGCAGAGGATCAGGCGAACGCGGCAAGCGATGGTCTCGCCGAGAGCGCGGAAGCGGTGACCGGGGCATGGTCGCGCTACATCCTGCGCTACGACCCGCGCACCGCGTTGCGCCACGTTCACGTGCCGGTGCTCGCCATTGACGGCACGCTCGATAACGTGGTGACACCGGAAGAAAACCTCGGCGCGATCAACGACGCGCTCAAAGCCGCGGGCAATACGGACTATCGCGTGCTGGTGGTGCCCAAGCTCAATCACTCCCTGCAGGCGGCGGTCACCGGCAGCGCCGCTGAGGCGGCAACGCTCGGCGAGACCATCTCGCCGCCCCTGCTCGAATTGCTCACGAGCTGGATCACCCAGCGGTTCGGGAAAAAATAGCCGGGCGCAACCGGACACACTGTGCCGGGGCTGGACAAACCGGGGCTCTCGCTGTCTATTATGTATATACAATTGCGGAGACAAGCGACCCATGTATCATCCTGACTCCTCGACAGCGCTGCAGACCGTACGCGCCGGCAAGACGCCCTACGCTTCGTGGCGGGCCATCTATTTCGGTGCGCCGGTGGAACTAGACACGTCGTGCCGCACCGCCGTCGATATCGGCGCGAACACCGTGGCGCAGATCGTCGCCAAAGGTGAGCCGGTATACGGCATCAATACGGGGTTCGGCAAACTTGCCAGCGTGCGCATTGAGGCCGACGATCTCGTGACGCTCCAGCGCAACATCGTCCTCTCGCATTGCGCGGGTGTCGGCGAGCCGCTGCCGGTGCCTGTGACACGCCTCATGATGGCGCTCAAGCTTGCCAGCCTCGGACATGGCGCGTCCGGTGTCCAGTGGTCCACGATCGCGCACCTCGGCACCTGCCTGTCGAACGACTTCGTGCCGGTGGTACCGGGCCAGGGATCGGTTGGCGCATCCGGCGATCTCGCGCCGCTCGCGCACATGACGGCGACGTTCCTTGGGGTGGGTGATGTGATACTCGCCGGACGCCGCATGCCAGCCACCGACGCGCTGGCCGCGATCGGACTGGAGCCGCTGGTGCTCGGACCCAAAGAAGGACTCGCCCTGCTCAACGGAACGCAGGCGTCCACCGCGATGTCGCTCGCCGCGCTCTTCGAGGCGGAACGCGTGTTCCAGGCAGCGCTGGTGACGGGCGCACTGTCCACCGATGCGGCGCGCGGATCGGACAGTCCGTTCGACCCGCGCATTCAAACGTTGCGCGGGCAGCCGGGTCAGATCGTCGCCGCCGCCGCGCTGCGCGAACTGATGCACGACAGCGCCATTCGCGCGTCGCATCTCACAGGCGACGTCCGCGTGCAGGACCCCTACTGCCTCCGCTGCCAACCGCAGGTGATGGGCGCTTGCCTCGACCTGCTGCGCAGCGCCGCGGCCACGCTCATCATTGAAGCCAACGGCGTGTCCGACAACCCGCTCATCTTCGCCGAGACGAACGAAGCGATCTCCGGTGGAAATTTTCACGCCGAGCCGGTGGCGTTCGCCGCGGACATCATTGCGCTCGCGCTGTGCGAGATCGGCTCGATCGCCGAGCGGCGCATTGCCATGCTCACCGACCCGGCGTTGTCCGGACTGCCGGCGTTCCTCACGCCCAAGCCTGGCCTCAATTCCGGATTCATGATCCCGCAGGTCACCGCCGCGGCGCTCGTGTCGGAGAACAAGCAGCGCGCGCATCCGGCCAGCGTAGACTCCATTCCCACGTCGGCGAATCAGGAAGACCATGTGTCGATGGCGGCACACGGCGCGCGCCGGCTGTTTGGCATGGTGGATAACGTGGCCAACGTCATCGCCATTGAACTACTCGCTGCGGCGCAGGGCTGTGACTTTCACGCCCCACTGGCATCGAGCCCGCGCCTGGATAAGGTGCGCGCGATGCTGCGACGCGACGTTCCGCGTCTCGACACCGACCGACATTTCGCCCCCGACATGCTCGCTGCAACGCGGATGGTGTCATCCGGACGTGTTGCCGCGGCAGCGGGCATCGACGCACTACCAAGCCTGGCAGGAGCAGACGCATGACGCAGACCCACACTCGCAGCGATCCGTCGCGGACGATTCGCGCTCCGCACGGCACCACGCTGTCCGCCAAGAGCTGGCTCACTGAAGCGCCGCTCCGCATGCTGATGAACAATCTCGACCCCGACGTGGCCGAGCGGCCCGGCGATCTCGTGGTGTACGGCGGCATTGGCCGCGCGGCGCGCGACTGGGAGAGCTACGATGCCATTGTGGAGTCGCTGCGCAAACTGGCAGACGATGAGACATTGCTCATACAGTCTGGCAAGCCGGTCGGCGTGTTTCGCACCCATCGTGACGCGCCACGCGTGTTGCTCGCCAACTCCAACCTCGTGCCGCGTTGGGCGACGTGGGAGGTGTTCAACGACCTGGATCGCAAGGGTCTCATGATGTACGGCCAGATGACCGCCGGCTCGTGGATCTACATCGGCAGCCAGGGCATCGTCCAGGGGACCTATGAGACATTCGTCGAGATGGGCCGCCAACACTATGGCGGCAGTCTCGCCGGTCGCTGGATTCTCACCGCGGGGTTGGGCGGCATGGGTGGTGCGCAACCGCTCGCCGCAACAATGGCCGGTGCATCGTGTCTGGCCGTCGAGTGCCAGGAGAGCCGCATCGACATGCGGTTGCGCACCGGATACGTCGATGTCCGCGCGGACTCGCTCGACGACGCAATGAGTATTCTCGAACAGAACCGCCTGGACGGACACCCCGTGTCCGTGGCGCTGCTCGGCAACGCCGCCGACGTCTTCACGGAAATTTACCGTCGCGCCATTCGGCCGGATATCGTCACCGATCAGACGTCGGCGCACGATCCGGTGAACGGCTACTTGCCGCAGGGCTGGACGGTGGAGGAATGGGTGGCGCGGCGCGACAGCGATCCCGCCGGCGTCGCGAGCGCGGCGCGCGCGTCCATGGCCGTGCAGGTGCGCGCAATGCTGGCGTTTCACGCCGCCGGTGTGCCCACCGTGGACTACGGCAACAACATTCGGCAAATGGCAAAAGAAGAAGGCGTCACCAACGCGTTCGACTTTCCCGGGTTTGTGCCGGCGTACATCCGACCGTTGTTCTGTCGCGGCATCGGCCCGTTCCGCTGGGTGGCGCTGTCGGGCGATCCCGAGGACATCTATCGCACCGACGCCAAGGTGAAGGAGTTGATGCCAAATGCCACGTCGCTGCACACGTGGCTGGACATGGCGCGCGAGCGCATCCACTTCCAGGGCTTGCCGGCGCGAATCTGCTGGGTGGGACTCGGCGACCGTCATCGCCTCGGACTCGCGTTCAATGAGATGGTGCGCACGGGCGAGCTCAAGGCGCCGATCGTCATTGGACGCGACCATCTCGACTCCGGATCGGTGGCATCGCCCAATCGCGAAACGGAAGCGATGCGCGACGGATCGGACGCCGTGTCGGACTGGCCGCTGTTGAACGCACTGCTCAACTGCGCATCCGGCGCCACATGGGTGTCGCTGCACCATGGCGGCGGCGTGGGCATGGGCTTTTCGCAGCACGCGGGCATGGTGATCGTCTGCGACGGCACCGCCGAAGCTGACGCGCGTCTCGCGCGAGTATTGTGGAACGATCCGGCCACGGGTGTGATGCGGCATGCCGACGCCGGCTACGAAGCTGCCATTGCCTGCGCCAAAGAGCATGGCTTGGTACTACCAATGATCGGATAGCGCCGTGACCGTCCAACGATTTGCCCTCGCGGACGTGCCGGCGACGCCGTGGAAGAACGGTGGCGGTCTCACGCGTGAGATCGTCGCACGTCCGCCGGCGAATGGCGTCGAGCCATTCGACTGGCGGGTGAGCGTCGCCGAGATTGTGGGCGACGGTGAATTCTCGACCTTTGCAGGCGTCGATCGCGTGATAGCGCTGCTGAGTGGCGACGGTGTACAACTGCGCTCGGCCGACGGGCGCGTGAACCATTGCCTGGATACGCCGCTCGCGCCGTTCGCCTTTTCCGGCGACACGGCGCTCACCGCGACCGTGCTCGGCGGTGCGTCGAGCGATTTTAACATCATGACTCGCCGCGCCGCGATGCGCGCCGAGGTGCGAATCGTCCGATCGCACGATTCGCTGTTCGAGGCCGTCGGCGGAATGGTGCTGGCCGTGCTTGGTACGTGGACCGCGAGCACCGTCGGTCATTCAGCCTACACCGAACGTCAGACGTTGGCGCCCGCTACGGGATTGTGGTGGGACGACCAGACGCTCGCCTGGGAGTTGGAGCCCAACGCCGACGACGCAGCCGAGTCGGCGCTGATCGCCGTACGGGTGTGGCGCCGATGACGGCGGAGACGGTGGGCGCGCAGCGCAGCTTGTTTGCTCGCGACGCCCTGCTTCCCAGCGGCTGGGCGCGTGACGTTCTGCTGGAGTGGGATGCCACCGGGCGGTTTGTGCGCGTTACGCAGCATGCGAAGCCGGAATCGGACGTCCGGCGCGCCGCCGGTCCAGTGATTGCCGGCATGCCGAATCTGCATTCGCATTCGTTCCAGCGCGTATTCAGCGGCTTGGCAGAATCGCGCGCCACCAACCAGGACAGTTTCTGGAGTTGGCGCGAGCTAATGTATCGCGTCGCGCTCGACCTGACGCCCGAACAGCTCGAAGCGATTGCGACGTGGGTCTACATCGAGATGCTCGAGGCGGGCTATACGTCGGTATGTGAGTTTCATTATGTCCATCACGACAGCGACGGCAAGCCCTATGCGGACGACGCAGCGCTCGCGCAGTGCGTGATGCGGGCCGCGGCGCGCGCAGGAATCGGCCTAACGCTGTTGCCGGTGCTCTACCAGAGCGGCGGCTTTGGCGGCGCGCCGCCGAGTGAGCAACAGCAGCGGTTCGTTCGCTCAACCGAATCATTTTTGCGGTTGGTGGAACGGCTCAAGCCCGTGTGCGATGCGGCAGGCGTGCGCCTGGGCATTGCCGCGCATTCGTTGCGCGCCGTGCAGCCATCCAGCTTGCGCGACGCGCTGGCGGGGTTCGACGCGGTGGATCCCACCGGCCCCATTCACATACACATCGCCGAGCAGAAGCGGGAAGTTGACGATTGCCTGGCGTGGAGCGGGCAACGCCCCGTGAGTTGGCTGCTCGACAACGCCAACGTTGACGAACGGTGGTGTCTCGTGCATGCGACGCACATGACACCGGACGAGACGCGCCGCGCCGCGAACACCGGCGCGGTCGCGGGTCTCTGCCCCACCACCGAGGCCAACCTCGGCGATGGTATCTTCGACCTACCCGGCTGGACCGGTGACGCGGGCGAAACAGCGGGGCGTTGGGGAGTTGGCTCGGACAGCCAAGTGTGCGTCAGCCCGGCTGAGGAATTGCTAATTCTCGAATACAGCCAGCGGCTCCAACTGCAGCGCCGCAACATTGCGGCCAGCGCCGGGCTGCCGGCAGTCGCGACGTCGATGATGCTCGCCGCCGTGGCCGGTGGTGCGCGAGCGTCTGGACATCTCGGCGCCGGCGCAGGCAACGATGCGGGGCTGACTGTGGGCGGCCGAGCGGACTTCCTGGTACTCGACGCCGAACACGTGTTGCTTCGCGGGTTGTCGCCCGCCCAGATGCTGTCGGTGCACGTGTTCGGCAGCCACCGTTCATCGGCGGTGCAGGATCTGTGGGTGCTTGGCCGGCGCACGGTGTCGGCCGGCCACCACGACCTGCGCGCGACGGCGGCGGCGGCGTTTTCGGTGGCTCGTTCGGAGTTGATCAGGGCAATCGATTAGGCGCTTGTCATCCTGAGCGAACGCGAAGCATCTTCCGCAGGCCGTCTTATAATCGGCGCGATAGAAGATCCCTCCTCGCTTCGCTCGTCGGGATGACAGGGGTGGGGCTAGTCCGGCACCTGACTTCGGTGACCCGCACTGAACCGCGCCGAGAGCTCGTGACGATCGCCGGGATAGGTGAGCCGAACGCTGGTCACCGGCGCGCCGGATCGCCACGTCACGCGGTCGATTACCAGGCACGCCGTTCCGCGCGCGAGGTCGAGCATCGCGGCGACGTCCGCCGGCGCGTTGATTGCGCGAATGGTATGGCGCGCGTCGGTCCACGGGATGCGCTCCAGTAGCCATGTTCCGGGCGGCGTGTCGGAGAAATCGACAGTCATGGCTTCTGGTACCGCCGCAATGCTGATGAGCCGGTCCTCGATGACGTACGGCCGGTCGTCGGCAAAATGCTGGACGCACAGCGCGAGCACCCGGCCGCGCAGCGGCAACGACAATCGCGCGCGCTCGGCGGCGGTGGCCACCCTGCTGTGCCGCGCCACCACGGCGTGGCGATAGCGTTGGCCGGCGTTCAGAATCTCGGACTTGATGTCGTGGATCTCGAGGATCGTCTCTTGAGCTTTTGGCGATGCCACGAACGAGCCCGCGCGGCGTCGGCGAACGATCAAACCAGCCTCGGCGAGCGACGACAACGCCTTGTTCACCGTCATGCGCGACACGCCATGCTCGGCGGCAAGATCCTCTTCGCCTGAAATGCGATCGCCGGGCTGGAGATCACCGGAGATGATCCGATCTTCGATGGCGCGGCGAATGTCGGCGTAACGCGGCACGGGCGGCTGGCAAGGGAGCGATAACAGAATCGAGCGGCGAGCTACAAGTCTACTGCATCAGGGCTGATCAGGCGCCGCTGTGCGGGTCGCCTGACTTTCTTGGCTATAAGCCGGCTGGTCGGCGTTCGTACTTCAAGCCTCGGTATTTTTTTTGACGCGGAGAACGCGGCGAACGCGGAACGCGCGGAATACGCGGAAAAAGAATTGGGGGTTCTCAATTCTGCTTTTTGTCGCGCGTTGCCGAAGTCGGCAAGAAGTAGACTTTGCGGGGGGACCGACCACGCCGATGCGCCACAATCGTTCGAGTTCCGGCGTCCCCTTCATTTTTTTGTCGTTTCCGCCTGTTCCGCGTATTCCGCGTCAAAAACGCAGCGAACTTAGCCTGCGCAACTGCAATCGTTAAACGTCAGCACGTCACGCAGGACGCCGGAGCGACAACGACCGCCGCCGAGCGCGTACTGCACGCATTCACTCGCACGCCATTGCCGCGGTCAGGAGCTCGTCCGTTCGGTCCCGATGGCCCACCAGCTGCAGGCCAACCGGCAACCCGGTGGTCTGCATCGGCAACGAGATGGCCGGATGTCCGCTGATGTTGAATAACTGCGTGAGGCGCAGCAGCGCCGGACGCACGCCCATCGTCTCGCCGTTGTCGAACGTGGCATCTGCAGCGCCAAGCATCGGAGCAACGATCGGCAGCGTCGGTAAGATAAGCGCGTCACAGCCTTTGAGCGCGGCATCGACGGCGCGTCGGAGCGTTTCGCGTACCTCCATGGCGTGGAGATAGTTGACGGCCGGAATCACCGCGCCGCGCTCGAGCCGATCGCGTACACCTGGCTCGTAGTCGCCCGCTTGCGTCATCATTGTTTGTGAATGCCAGTTTGCTGCTTCAGGCAGTGAAATATCGCTGTAGGCTTGAACGATGGTTTGCGTGCCCTGCACTGTGCGTGGCGTCACCGTGGCTCCGCCGGCACGCAGCCGCGCCAAGGCGTTCTCGAATGCGGCGCGGACGTCGCCGTCGAGCAGCGCGGTGAAATAGTCGCCAAGCACCCCGAACGTGAGCGAGGACAGCGACGGCTTCTCGAGTCGCGGCATAGCGCGATCGGCCAACACAGCCCACAAATGCCCCGCGTCTGACACCGACCGCGTGAGCGGGCCACAGTTGTCGAGCGTCGTGCTCAGCGGAACGATCCCGTCGAGCGGCACCTCGCCGGCCGACGGCTTGAGTCCCACTACGCCACATGCCGCCGCAGGAATCCGGATCGAACCGCCCGTATCACTGCCGATCGACGCCTCGCCCATCCCGAGCGCCACCGCGGCCGCGGATCCCCCGCTCGATCCGCCGGCCGAGCGGGTGGCGTCTATGGGATTGCGCACGGCACCGTACGCAGACTCCTCGCTCGTAGGGCCGAGGGCAAACTCGTGCAGGTTCGTCTTGCCAATGAGCACCACCCCGGCCTCGCGCAGCCGGCGAATGACTGTGGCATCGCGCGTCGCAACGTGGCCGGCGCGCACCCGCGACGCCGCAGTGGTGGGCTGTCCCTCGACGTCAATCAAATCCTTGATCGAAATCGGCATCCCGTGTAGCGGGCCGCGATCAACGCCACGCCGCCGCTCGTCGTCCACCGCGCGCGCCGCGGCTCGCGCGCCGTCGGCGTCAACGAGAATGAAGGCATTGGTGCGCGCGCCATGCTCGGCGATGGCGGCAAGGCTAGCTTCGACGCGGTCTGTAGCGCTGATCATTGAATGGCTGCTGCGGCGGGGAAAGATTCCTGGAGCGAGTGGCTCGATTCAAATATGGCGAACCCTGGGTCCCCAAACGAGAGCGATTCGGGCCGGATCATAGCCACAGGAGCACGGTGCATTCACGGCACGCTGGCTGCCGCAGCACAACTCGCTCTGCTCGCGCCAATCCACAATGTCCACATCCTGGAACGGCCAAGCCACGCTCACACGCCAGCGAAGACGCGTACAGAATTGATCGCTTCGCAGAGCGCGTTGGCGACTCCATGGACGCCAGCCATGCCGCTCGCAGCTAGTCTAGACCCTAGACCCTAGACCCTAGCCCCTAGCCCCTACGGCCGCACCGTCCCCGCCCAACTCCTCGGCGGCGTACTGCACTCCGGCACCCGCATCGGTTGCCCGGTCCGCTCATTCACCGGCGGCACCCGCCGCGTGCGCGACACCATGGCCGGATCCTCCGACGCTTCGTACGCGAACAGCGCCACGAGCGTCGCGTTCCGCTTCACGTTGTCGAAATTTATCTTGTCGTAGGTGTCACGGTTGGTGTGCCAGGTGTAGTCGGTGTATCCCCAATCCGACGACGTCAAAAAGAACGCCGGCGCGTTGCGGCAATCGAACGCGTCGCTGTCCGTGCTCTCGTCGTGCGCAACGCCGGGCAGCATCAGGGTGATGTTCCGCGTCATGTCGGCCGGCATGCGCGACATCCAGCGGGCTAGCGACGGCGCGGCGTCAACGAAGCCGTTCGTCTGCACAGAGTCGATCTCGCCGGTGCCATTGTCCTGGTTGAACAGCGCCTGCAATCCCTTGAGCACCTCTGGGTGATCGGCGGCGAACGCAGATGAGCCGATGTCGCCCTCCTCCTCCCCGCTCCAGTGTCCCACGAGAATCGTGCGTTTGGGATGCGGGTAGGCGGTTCTCAGAATGCGCATGGCCTCGAGCATCGTGATCGTACCGGTGCCATTGTCCGTGGCGCCGCTGCCGGCGTCCCACGAATCGAGGTGGGCCGACAACATGACATACTCATTAGGCTTTTCTGATCCTTCTATCCGGGCCACGGTGTTGAACACCGGCGACTCGGCGGCGGCCACAGTGGCGTTGGCAACGGCATGCGCCCGCGGATGCTGGCCGTTGTCGGCGAGCCGGGCCAGCAACCCGTAGTCCTCGCACGACAGATCAAACGACGGCACCGTGCGCGACCCCGCCGATTGAATCTTGTCGACGCCCCATCCATGCGACCACGAGTTCATGAACAGCCCGGCCGCACCCGCCTGTTCCAGCAGCGCCGGCAGCGCGCGGGTGCTCGTGTGCGCCGCCGAGAATCGGGCGCCCCATTGCCTGGCCGCGCTGTCGCGCTGCGCCACGGCGTGCGCGTAGACCGCCGAGTCCGCCCAGAATTTGACGTCGGCATCGGGGCGGCAGCTGGGCTGTGGCACGGACATGAGAACGAACTTGCCCTTCACCCCGGCGAGCCATTTGGCAAAGCCGGCGCTGTCCGTGTTCGCCGGCGGAATGACGACGTCGGCGGTGACGCCGCCGGCCGGCGTCGCGGCGCTCCAGGCGTACATCGTCGCCTCGAGCACCCGCGTGCGCGGCGACACCAGCTCCACGCCGCTCGTGCCGCGCGTCCAGTCGCGCCAGGTGCCGTACTGTTCGTTCTTCGCGTCCACACCCCACGATTTGTACAGGCCAAGCAGCCAGTTGTTGGCCGCGCGGTTGGCCGCCGAACCGGTGAGGCGTGGTCCAATGGAATCGGTGAGCACCTGCCCAAAGTGCGCCGCCTGCGAGCGGTGCATGCCCTCGTCGTAGATGCGTTGGACAACCGCGTCGCCCGTGGGATTGTCCTGGGCCACGGCGGGCCGCGCCACGAGCACGGACGCCAGAACGGCCAACGCTGGTACGACGATGAGGGATCGCATGTCTCTGACAATAGCTCGCGCAAGGCGCCACGCAACCGGCGCTCGAAACCGGCGCTTGCCGTCGGGCTTTAGACGGCGTTAGCGTCATGCAGCCGGAATGGTGGTCACGTTGTTCATTATGTCTTTCTCATGTGAGTCACGCGTGCGCAACCGATTGCCCATCCTGCTCGCATCGCTTGGCGTTACACTCGCCGCCCTGTCGCTCGGCGCGCAGACCCTGCCGTCGCCGGTCGCCGCCGCGCGGTCCTCGGCAAGCGGCCCACGTCCAATTCCAGGTCCCGTTTACGAGTCCCTCGACTTTACGCGAGCCGTGGAGCTAGGGACTCGTACGCGAACGGGCGCGCCCGGTCCACACTACTGGACGCAGCACCCGCGATACTCGATCGACGCCGCCATCGACACGCTCACCAACACGGTGACCGGATCGGAGCGCGTGGTCTACGTCAACAATTCACCGGACACGCTCGCCCGACTCGCCATTCACCTGCGGCAGAACGTCTTCCGTCCGGAAAGCCAGCGCCGCGACAACGCGCCGATCACGACGGGCATGACGCTCACGCGCGTTGCGGCCAATGGGTCGGCGCTCACCGAGCAAGCGGCGCCGGGAGCACGCGCCCGCCCGCGTGGTGCGGGTAGCGGATCGTATGTCGTTGACGGTACCGTGATGTGGATGACCCTTGGCACGCCGCTCGCCCCGCACGACAGCGCGACGCTCGAGCTGTCGTGGTCATACGTGCCGCCGCTCACACCGGCCGACGGTCGCCAAGGCCGCGACGACCATCTCTATCTCATGGGATACTGGTATCCGCAAATCGCCGTGTACGACGACGTGAGCGGCTGGGTGGCCGATCCATATATGCTCGAAGCCGAGTTTTACATGGATCATGCGGACTACGACGTGCGCGTCACTGTTCCACATGGCTGGACTGTGGGCGCCACCGGAACGTTGCTAAACGCCAACGCGGTGTTGAGCGCCAGCGCGCGCACCAAACTCGCCGACGCGCGCCGCACCGGTGCGGTAATCACGATCTCGACGCCCGCCGACAACGCCGCGGCATTCGCGCCGGCCTCCGGCGCGGTGACCTGGCATTTTACCGCACCGAACGTTCGCGATTTCGCCTGGGGCACCAGCGATCGCTACGTGTGGGATGCAACGCGAGCGCTGGTGCGCAACCCGAGCGGCGCGCCGGATACCGTGGACATCAACAGTTTCTACCGGCTCACTCCGCAGGCGGCGGCGTGGAAGGCAGGCGGTGCGCGCTTCACGCGCGACGCGGTGGAGCAGCTGTCCGCGTACCTCTGGAAATATCCCTGGCCGTCCATGACGTCCATGGAGGGCGTGCTGTCGAGCGGCGGCATGGAGTATCCTCGCCTCACGATGATGCAGCCGTGGGCGGACACGCTCTCGTTGGCGGGCGATCTGATGCACGAAACGGGACACATGTGGTTCCCGATGCAGGTGGGCTCGAACGAGAATCACTATCCGTGGATGGACGAGGGCTTCACGCAGTTCGACGCGTCGCAGGCAATGCGCGTGCTCTACGGCGAACCGCGCGCCGGCGGCCGGCCGGCGGATACCGAGCAGGGCCAGCGCGCCATCTACCTGCAACGCGTAGCGGCGGGACAGGACATGCCGCTCATGATGACCGGCGATCTGTTTCCGGCCGACCTGTACAACAACACGTTCTACGACAAGACGGCGCAGGTGATGGCCGCGCTGCGCGGCGTGCTGGGTGAGCCCGTGTTTCACCGCGCGCTGCGCGAGTACGGCGAGGCATGGACCGGGCGTCATCCGTATCCGTATGACTTTTTTAATTCTATTTCTAGTACTGCGAAACAGGACCTTGGCTGGTTCTGGAGCACCTGGTTCTACCATGCATGGCCGCTCGACCAGGCCATCCGCAGCGTGACGACGGACGCCAAGGGCGTGGCGATTACGATTGACGACCGGGGGTTGGCGCCGATGCCCGTGCCGTTGACCATCACCCGCGCGGACGGCACCGTACAACAATTGCGCGTTCCGGTCTCGGTGTGGCTCACCGGCGCGCGATCCTACGTTGCGCACGTAGCCAAGGGATCGCCGGTCACGAAAGTCGAGATCGATCGGGACGGCCTCTTTCCCTACGCGAACACCGTCGGCCGTGTCAGGTCGAACCAATCGCCGCAAGCGCGGCCGAGGCGCTGACGCTCGGCCGCCCGTGGGGACCAGCACTCAGCGGTACGCCGCCGCCTGGATTTCGTACAGTTGCGAATATTGCCGTCCGTTCGCCATTAGCGCCTCGTGCGTTCCAACTTCCACAACGCGCGCACCATCGAGCACCACGATCAAATCGGCCATGCGCACAGTGGAGAACCGGTGTGACACGAGCAATGTGAGCCGCCCGGTCGGCCCGCCGTCCGACTCCGCCAAACCGCGCGTCACCGCCGCGTAGCGCTCGAACAACGCGTGCTCCGTTTCGGCGTCGAGCGCGGCGGTGGGCTCGTCGAGCACCAGCACCAACGGCTGATCGCGCATGAACCCGCGCGCCAGCGCGAGCTTCTGCCACTGCCCAATGCTCACGTCGACGCCGCCGGGCCACGTAGGACCGAGCTGCGTCTCCAGGCCGGCGCCGAGTGTCTCGATCACGTCCGCGGCGCCGGCGCGCTCCACGGCGGAGACCACCGCCGGCTGGTCGTCGAGCCGGGGATGGTCGCCCACACCCACGGCGTGTTGCGCCTTGAACTCGAAGCGAAAGAAATCCTGAAAGGCGCCGGCCAGCTTAGCGCGCCACACGTCCGCCGGCATGTGCGCCAGGTCCGCACCGTCGATCAGAATGCGGCCCGCGGTGGGCTCGTACATCTTGGCCAGCAGCTTCACGAGCGTCGTCTTCCCCGCCCCGTTCTCGCCCACAATCGCCACCACCGCGCCGGCCGGTAGTTCGAGGTCAACGTCCTCGAGCACCAGGCGCTCGGTGCCGGGATAGGCGAACGACACGTGATCGAAACGAATTCCGTTCGTGAGGCGAACGGGCACCGGTTGGTCCGTGTGCTCCACCAGTGAGGCGGCGTAATCCTCGAGCCACGCCAACCGTCGCGCGCCGTACGACCAGAAGCCGCTGAGGAATCCAATCTCGCCCACCGTGGCGCCGATGTACGCCGACAACCGCGAGCCGGCGGCGAGCACCAGGAGCACGCTGCCCGCGGTGGAGTGCAGGACTGCCGCGACAAACACCACCGCGCCCACGTACGCCGCGCCGAATATGGCCCACGCCAACGTGTGCCACCACGCGGACGTCCATCGCGCCTTGGCCACCGGGCCATGTCCCAATCCCCACGCCCAGCGTCGGTCGCGCACGAGCTGCTCGCCAATGCGCGTCACCCGTACTTCTTTTCCCGGCGGCGCCGATGTGGCGGTGCTGAACAGGTGCCGCGCCAGCCGATCGAACGGTGCGGCACGCTCCTGCGCCGCGCGCTCGGCAGTCGGTCGCCAAGTGGCCGTGAACGCCGCAGGCAGCGCGAACGCGGCGAGCAGCGCCAATGCGGGATGGATGGACATGAGCAACGCCACGGTCACCCCGAGGCGCAAGATCCAGCCGCAGATCGCGAACACCGACATGTACATGTGGTCGAGCACGAACACCTGATCGCGCAACATCGCCAGCCGGTCGAGGTAATCTGGCCGCTCCAGATGGGCAATGGTCGTAATCGTCGCCAGTAGTCGAGCCACGTGCGACTCGAGCGCAATCGTTACGCGGTCGCGGAAGCGGCGCTGCACCCGCGTACTCACCGTGCGCAGGAACCAGGTAGCGGTCGCCGACACGCCGAGCAACACTGCGGCAATGCGCACCAGCCGCATGTCGTGCCGCTGCAGTCCGTCGGCGATCAGCTTGAACCAGAGCGCGAGCAGCGCGTCGGGCAGTGCCGACAGCAGCGACAACACGAACGCCACGAGCATGAGCCCGGGTTCATGGCGATAGCCGAGCTTGCACAGCCGCCACATCGACGACAGGGTCGGCGGCAGTTCGTCGCGACTCGACGCCTTACGCGAGGACGTCATACGTTGCGCCCTCCTCGTTAGTCGCGTCGCCGAACCGCTGCGCCTGCAGCTCGAACATCGTGCGATAGCGGCCGCCGGTGGCCATGGACATCAACTCGTCGTGCGTTCCGAGCTCGATGACGCGTCCGTGCTCCAGCACGCAGATGCGGTCCGCCTTGCGCACCGTGGAGAAGCGATGTGATATGAGAATTGTCGTACAGTGGCGCGCGGCCGAGAGCACGCGGTCGAAGATCTCCGCTTCGCCGCGCACGTCGAGCTGCGCCGTGGGTTCGTCGAGCAGCACCACGCGCGCGCCACCGGCCACGGCGCAAAGCGCGCGGGCCAGCGCCACCCGCTGCCATTGGCCGCCAGACAGCTCGGTACCGCCCTCGTAGCCGCGTGCAAGGATTGTGTCGAGGTTCGCCAGCTTGGACGCGCCGGCCGCCTCCAGCGCTGCCAGGATCATTTCGTCGGGCGCGCCCGTCGGCGCCACATTGTCGCGCAACGGCAGCTCGAAACGAAGGAAATCCTGAAACACCGCGGCGAGCCGCGACCGCCACGACTCGATGCCAAAGTCGCGCAGGTCCACGCCGTCCACCTCGATTGCGCCGGATTGCGGGTCGTACAGGCGGCAGAGCAACTTGGCGAGCGTCGTCTTGCCGGCGCCGTTCTGGCCGACAATGGCGAGCGATGATCCCGCTGGAATCGCGAGATCGAAGTGGTCGAGCACCGGCTCACTGCCCGGGTACGAAAAGCTGACGTCGCGAAAGCGAATCTCGCGCGCCGGCAACGTGCGGGCGTCGCGCCCACCGCTGGGCAACGCGCCGAGCGCCGCCATTGCGTCGCCCAGACGAAGGACCGCGGCGACCGGCGCCGCCGAGCCGTCGAGGGCGAAGTTCAGTCCTCCGAAGGCGATCAACGAGGTGCCAACCGCGCACTGGGCGTACACCACCAACTGCCCAAGCGTCACTCGCCCCGACGCGGCCTCGCTGGCCAGCGCCCAGAACACCAGTACGTTCGCGGCGATGAGCAACAACAGGCTCCAGACTACCGGTTTCTCGCGCAGGCGGGTGGCCCGATACTGCAGTTCGTGCAGCCGCGTGCGGCGGCTCATAAATCGATCGATCGTCCAGCCAGCGAGTCCAAAGAGGCGCAGCTCCTTGCTCGCCGGAGGGTCCACGGCCAGCCGGTAGGCGTAGTCCGCGTCACGTTGCGCGGCGCGTACTTCGTCAGTGTTGCGGTCGCGCCAGACGCCGCTCTCGCGCAACAACCAATGCGTCGCCAGCCATGCGCCGGCCAACAGCACCGGCGCCCACCACGAGAACGCCAGCAGAACAACGGCTGACGACACGCCGCCGAGAAAGTCGACCAGGCCGCCGGCAATGAAGTCCATCGAGACGGACAGCGGTGGGCCCGTCATGCCGAGATCGAAGTCGCGGGCCACCGTGAGGTCGTTCGTGAGCGTTGGATCCTCGAGGTGGCGAATGCCCGGCGGACGCGCGCACGCCTGGGTCAGTTGATCGTACAGCCACGCAGCCGTCCTATCGCCAAGCTCTGCGCCAACAGCGGTGTGAATTGGCGCGAGCACCTGGAGCACCACGAACAGAGCGCCGACAAAGGCAAGCGGCATGACCAGCGTCACGCCATGCTGCACGGCGGCGATGAGCAGTCCCATGGCGATCGCAAACACCGCCGGCAGCACACCACGCAGAACCACGGCGAGCCACCATGCCGCGGCAAGCGGGCCGTCCGCCCGTGGCAGGACGGCAAAAAACTTCCACTCGTTGCGGGCGCGGAGGCGGGAAAGCACGAGCCAATCTATGATGGAACCAGCGACGGACACCACCTCGGGTACCGTTTGACTCGATTCCCCCTTGTCGCACTCAACACTCCCCCTGTTGACTCCGTAGATCTAGGACGGACTTTTTTACCTCCCCCGTCCATCTGCCTACCCTCGGAGAACCAATTACATGGAAAATCGCGTTTCACGACGCTTCACTAGCCTTGTCTCGTCGCACCTGACGCCTGCCGGTTTCATGAAGACCGCAGCCGTCGCCCTGCTGATCGCGCCGTTGGGTGTCGCGTCGGCACAGGGCGGCTGCAAGGGGACGAAGAACGAAGGCAAGCCGATGTGCAATACGACCCCGGCCAAAGCGCCGTTTGCGTCTACTGGCTGGAAGACGGTTGCCGTCGATCACTTCGAAATGCAGGCCGCGGACTACAAGAAGGAAACCGCCTACTATGCCACGCTCATGAACTGGAAGGTTCGGAGCGACAACGGCAAGGAAGCAGTGCTCGACATTGGTGATGTCGCCACGGTGGTCATCCACGGCGGTTATACGCCGCCGCCGCCGCCGCCGCCGCGCGTCTTGACCCCCGCCGAAAGCGCCTCGTTCGCCGCATTCGCCGCTCGTGGAGCGGCTGCTGGCGCAGGTCGCGCAGGCGGCGCTCGTCCGGCGCGCATTCCGCTCACCACGTCATGGAGCGCCATCGCGCTGCAAATCGCGCCATGGAACGCCAAGAAGGTTGAAGCAGAGCTCAAGAAGCGCGGCCTGAACCCGATCGCCGAGAACGATGGTAAGGGCTACGAAGCGTTTCACGTGAAGGACCCGGACGGATTCGACGTCATTCTCACCAACGGCGCCTACGCCAAGGCCCGCAAGGCCAACATGGCCAAGCCGTCGCTGAAGGTTGACGCGCCGTTCGCCGGCACCAACTGGAAAACCGTGTGGCTCGATCACATCTCGTTCGGCGTGACGAACTACAAGGAAAGCACCGCGTGGTACAAGGCGCTGGTCGGCTGGATGCCGCAGGGCGACGAAGGCAGCCAGAACGAAACGTGGATCTGCGACGATTGCGGCAACATCATCATTCGTGGCGGCAACCCCATGAACACGGCGCGTCCCGCGCCGGCCGTGCGCAGCGCGCGCATGGATCACATCTCGTTCGGCATCGATCCGTTCGATGCGGACAAGACGATGGAAGAACTCGAAAGCCGCGGGTTGAGCCACAGCGCGGACACCGGCGGCGAGTTGGACATCCACGACTCGAAGGCGCTCTACAAGAGCTTCCACACCATCACGCCGGGTGGCTTTAATCTCCAGATCAGCAACGCGACCAAGGCGAACCGCACCGTTCGCTAACGTTCGTTCCTCGACTGACAAAAGCGGCGACCCGAGCAACGCGGGTCGCCGCTTTTTTTGGTTCGCCGCCGGACGGTTAGACCGCCGGCACGGGTGAGACGCCGACCGTTGCCAGATCGGCGTCGAGCATCTCGAAAAGTGTCTTCTGAAACGCGCTCGTCATCCCGTACTTGTTATCGAATGTGTGGGAGTAGGCGGACTTGCTCGGGTCCAAATCCTTTGTCAGATGACTGATTCGCGCGCCGCTGTCGTCGTGATAGTCCGTGAATTGCAGCGTGTCGAATCCCGACGGAACATTGAGTATCCGCGTGGCAAACAAATCGAGCAACGTGTTGCACCGCGGCCGATGGAGCATGGGCCGGCCCGCTACAACGTCGGCATACGACGGATTGAGCGCCCTGAACGCGTCACACATACGCTTATAGGGCCAGCCCGACATACACTCGCTGGGCACCTTCGTGGCGAGGCCGTTGCGCAGTTGGTTGAGCATAAGGTTGAACCCGGCCTTTGCCTCTTCGAACACCATGAAGATGCAGTACACGGGCTTCCCAACTTGGAGATTGTTCACGCCCTGGATCATGAACCAGGCGAACTCCTCGACGCAGTACTCGGAATTGAGCCACGGCGGGGTGATCTGAAAGATCATCACGGCGGCATTGGCCATCGCCTGCGGGTAGTATTTGTTCCAGAACGGGTTGGCCATCTTGAAGACGTCAACGGGGACGACCTTCTCCACGCCGTTTACGATCTTCTTTTCCGTCGCCTGCGTGTACGTGGTCCCTCCGGCTTTCTCGAGCGACACGGCATCGAGATAGCAGAAACTCTCATCCGATTCCACCCGCAGAAACTTGCCATCCGGCAACCGGTGAATTTGCCGTTTGCCGTAGCGGTCCATGATGTCCAGCCGGAGCTGGAGCGTGAGCTCGAATCCACCCTCGCGCGCGCCAAAGCTGACAATCACGCGAGTGCTGGCAGTGAACTTCTGAACGGTTTGCGCTGAGGGAGCGGTCATCGAACGGGCAATGGCTGATACTGTTTACTGCGGCCCCAACGTCGGACCCGCCATCCCAAAACAGTATAAAGATCCGTCACGCCACCCGCCAGCACTCAGCTATCTACTCTCAGCGTTCCACCGTTCCACCATCCCACCGTTCCACCGTCAATGCCGCGCCACATTCCACCCACTCACCACCAGCCGCGGCGCGCCACCACCCAGATCGCGCACGGCGTAACTCGCCGTGACCACGCGCGTCTCCCCCGGCAACAACGACACGTAGTTATCGCTCCACGACACCGGCAACGCTTCGTTCCCGCCACGCCCTGTCACCTGGAGGCGCAGGAAAAACGCGATCGACTTGCCAGGATTCGTGAGCGTGACCCGCGCTTCTCCTCGGCCCTTGCTGCGCGTGAATCGCGCCGTCGCATTCACCGCCGCTCGCGGCATACGCTTGAGCGCCGTGAAATCACCGTACTCCTTTACCGGCGTCACGAACCACGTCGATGTGTCGGCCAACACGTCGGGATGCGTTGACAGCCAGTAGAAGTTCGTGCTCAGCACCCGACCGTCGGCTGCGGTGAGCCGCAGATCGGCGAAGTACGCGCCGGAAATCCCCTTGGGCTCCGGCAGTATGAACACCCGCTGGCTTGTGTCGGCCGGCATGTCGATGACGGTGTCACGCGAGAACAACTCGGCGGCGTCGAGCCCGAGCAACCGTACCCGAAGATGCGCACCGCGCAACGGCGTGCGGGTCGCCCCCCCCGCGCCGTTCACCACGGCCACCGATCGGTCGTCGTATGAGAACAGTACATGCACCGGCTCATTCGCTTTCTTGGTGCCGAAGTAGCCGCCCGCCGGTTGCAAATACCAATCAAACAGGTGCCAGTAGATCGACGGCCACGCGTTGTTGAACATCCACTGAATGATGCCGGTGGACGATGCGTACTCGTTACGCCGGTACGCCTCGAACATCGCACGCTCTCCTTCGTACGTCATGAGCTGGGACGTCACCGTATAGTCCTCGGCGCTCGTCGGCGCGCCGAAGCGTGTCGTCAAGGCAGTATTGAAACGGTCGAGCAGATGCGTGAATTGACCGCCGGCCGTGTGATAGAACCACATGCTGTCGAGCGGCCACGCGATGTCGGCCGCCGGAATCATGCGACGCATGCTCTCGATGGGCGGCACCGCCGCGCCAGGGCTGGTCTCCGTGTTGAAGCCCCAACCTCCGCCGTGCGTGCTGTCCTGCAGCCAGTACGACGGGGGCACCCAGTCGTACGGGCCGGTCATCTTCACGCCGCTCGCGCCGGATGCCTGCGCCGGCTTGGCGCTGGCCGACGACAACGTGGGATTGGGCCACGCCTCCTTCTTCTCGATCGCCAAATACATCTGCTCGACGTTCGCCGGCGGCGGATTGTCGCTGCCGTTCAACCACACCAGCGCGCTCGCATGGCCGCGCAGCCGGCGGATCTGATCACCGAGCGACGCCGCCGCGACCACATACTGTTCCGGCCCCCACTTGGCCCATTCTTCGAACGGCTGGCAACACACCCAGCCCGACATCACGAGCAACCCAAGGCTGTCCGTCCGCGCCCAGAAGCGATCGTCCTCGTAGTTCCCTTCAAGTCGCAACGTGTTGAGATGCATATCCAGCGCGTACTGGAGTTGCGCGTCCTGCCGCACTGGTTGCGGGCGGAAGAACATGTCGGGCGTCCAACCGCCGCCGCGAACGAGAATTCGGCGGCCGTTAACGCGAAACAGCGTCGCGCCCTTTGGCGTCATCTCGCTGGTGATTTGACGAATGCCAAAAGTCATATGCTGCCGGTCGGACACGCCGGCACTCGTCACGAACTCCAGCGTCAGGTCGTTCAGGTTTGGCTTGCCCAACTCGGCGGGCCACCACAGTCGCGGATCCTTGAGCCGGAGCTGCGGAAAACTGTCCGGCGTAAAGTGCACGAGTGCGCTGTCGCCGGGCGCGAGCGTCACGGAGCGGCTGAATGCGACTGAGCCAATGCGGCCACGCAGCGTGCCCGTGACGGGCTGCGATGTGAGATTCCTCACATCGGCCGACACGGTCAATTCAGCGCTGCGCAGTGTCGCCGTGTCAACGGTGCTCGCGACGGCGGGGTACCGGACCGCGACATCCCCACTCGCCGCGAGATACGCCGGTTGCCACAGCCCCATGTTCTTGTCGGGCGGCGACGGATTCCAGTCAACCCACGTCGTTTGCAGGTCGGCGGTATCGGGCGCGAAAATCTCCACCGCGAGCACGTTGGCGCCGGCGGCCTTGACCACGCTCGTGACGTCGAGCTCGTAGCGCCGGTACGTGCCGGCCACCTGGCTCGAATCCGCCACACGCTTGCCGTTCAACCAGATGTTCGCCCGATAGTTGATGCCGTCAAAATTCAATCGAATGCGCTTGCCCTTCATGGCCTTGGGAAGTGCAAACGTCGTCCGGTACCACCACGGCACTGCGTAGGGACTCGACATGTCCATTGCAGTGTGGACGAAGTTCGCGCCTACCGGGTACGTCATGCCCGGGAGCTTGTGGAGATTCATGCCAAAGAACGGGTCGCCGTACAGGCCGTCGTCCACCAACGCGCCCACCACCGTGGATGGCACGGTGGCGTGGTACCAGCCTACCGGCCGATAACTCGATGAGGAAATGCTCATCCCATTCGCGCCAACTTTGGCCGACGACTGAATGAGCCACCCGGCATGCAGCATCTGGCGCTCCTGCGCCTGCGCTGCCGGCGCGGCGCACAGGAGCGCCGCCAACAGCATGACGGCGCGCCTCATGACACCACCTCAACTGCGGCGAACGGCCACACCTTGATGTTCCACGACCACAACAGGAACGCCAGGCACCCCAGCGCGAGCACCCCAACGCCAAACAGAATCACCGACACCTGGGTGGTGGCGAAGACGAACAGCCAGCCCGCCAACGCCACGAACGCCGGCAGCGGGTAGAGCCACATGCGGTACGGTCGATCCATGTTCGGTGCCCGCCGGCGAAGAAGAATGAGACCGAAAATCTGTCCAATGAATTGCACGAGGATGCGCGTGACGATCAATGCGTCAATCACCGTGCCAAGGGAGAAAAACCCGGCGACAATCGAGATCACGCCCAACACGATCAGCGAGATGTGTGGAAACCCCTTGGCGTGCAGGCGGCCAAACACCCGGAAAAAATATCCGCTCTCCGCCGCGGCGTATGGAATGCGCGAGTAGCCCAGGAGCAACGCGAATACCGAGCCGAACGCGGTCCAGAGCACGAGCAGCGTGAACGCCGTGGCCACGTGCGCTCCATAGATCTGCTCCATGAAAATCGACACGATGAAGTTCGACTCGGCGTGCGCCGCCGCAGGGACGAACTCGCGCCAAGGCACCACGCCAATGATCGACAGGTTGATGCCGAAGTAGATGACGGCCACCGCGGCGGTGCTAATCAGAATCGAGCGCGGAATCACGCGCCCCGGATCGCGGACCTCGTCACCGATGTAGCAGACGTCGTAATAGCCCAGGTAATCGTAGATGCCGATTCGCGACGCGGCCCCAATGCCAACGAAAAAGCCCAGCGAGAAGTTGAACGCGCCGGGCGGGAAATCGAATGCGACGTGCGGATTGAAGTGCATGGCGCCCGTCACGATCACCGCCAACACGGTGATGAGCGTTCCAATCCACAGCGAAATGGTGATCCGAGCGATCGAGTGGATGCGCCGGTAGAGCAGCGCAATGTTGATGATCCCCACCACCGTCACGAGGCCAATCACCTCCGGCCGTGTGATGCCCTTCCATATGTAACTGGCGTACTGCGCGAACCCGATATACCCCGAGGCAATTTCCAGCGGGCCGCTCAGAACGAACTGCCACACGAACAAAAACGCCATCAGTCGCCCGAGCTTTTCGCGGCCGAACGCCTCACGCAGGTAGTGGAACGAACCGCCCGATCCCGGCATCGCCGCGCCGAGCTCGCTCCATACCATGCCATCGCACACTACGATGACGAGCGCTACGATCCAGCCGAGCATTGCCTGCGGCCCGCCGAGCGCCGACATCAGCAGCGGGATAGTGATGAACGGCCCCACGCCGATCATGTTCGTCATGTTCAGCGCCGTGGCCGGCAACAGGCCAAAGCGGCGGGTGAGGTGCGGCGAGTCGGCCGCGAGCTTGCTGGCGTCCGGGTGGTTGGTCGGCGCGCTCATGTGCCTCGCGGTAGTGGTCAAGCCCAGGCGATAAAGATCCCCGTCAATCTATGCGTTGCCGCAAGCTCTGCGGCAACCATCCGTTAACTTTGGCGGAACCCCTTATCCCACGTGATGACAGCACCAGAACTTGCGTTGCATAGCAGCCTCGACCCGGAGGATTGGCCCGCGGCGCGTGAGCAGGCGCACCGAATGCTGGACGACATGCTCGATCACATGGAGCACCTGCGCTCGGGCCCCGTGTGGCGCCCGATACCTGAGGCCGTGCGAGCAGCGTTCGACGCGCCCCTCCCAACCGCGCCGACAGACCTGAGCGCGGTACATGAGGACTTTCTCCGCAACGTGCTGCCGTACGGCGCAGGCAATGCGCATCCGTCGTTCGTCGGCTGGGTGCAGGGCGGCGGAAATCTCGCCGGCATGCTCGGCGACATGCTCGCGTCTGGACTCAACACGAACCTTGGCGGTCGCGACCAGGCGCCGCTCGAAGTCGAGCGGCAGATCCTCCGCTGGATGCGCACCATCTTTCAGTTTCCCGATACGGCGAGCGGCCTGTTTGTCACCGGTTCGTCGATGGCGAACTTCATGGGGCTGCTAGTCGCGCGACACGCGGCGATCGGCAAGTTGCCGCTGGTCCACACGGCGAAAGACGGAACGCTGGTGGCGTATGCGTCCGCCGCCGTTCACGGATGCGTGCCGCAGGCCATGGATCTGTCGGGCCTGGGCCGCGCGGCGCTGCGGCGCATTCCCGTTGACGAGAACGGACGAATGCGAATCGATGCGCTCGAGTTAGCTCTTGCCGACGACCGCGCTGCCGGATTGAGACCGTTTCTGGTGGTGGGCACGGCCGGCACGGTGGACACCGGTTCGGTGGACGACCTGCCCGCGCTCGCACACATCGCGGAACGCGAAGACCTCTGGTTCCATGTTGACGGCGCATTCGGTGCGCTGGCGATCCTGTCGCCAACGCTCGCTCCCATGCTTGTAGGCCTCGATCGTGCCGACTCGATTGCGTTCGACTTCCATAAATGGGCGCAAGTGCCGTACGACGCCGGCTTTCTGCTCGTGAAGGATGGCCGGGAGCACCAGGATACGTTCGCCGCGCCGGAGGCCTACATGCGCCGCGAGACACGCGGCCTGGCCGCGAACTCGCCATGGCCCTGTGACTACGGCGTGGATTTGAGCCGCGGCTTCCGGGCGCTCAAGACCTGGTTCACGCTGCGTACCTACGGTCTCGAGCGAATTGGCGCGATGATCGAAGGCACGTGCGCGCTCGCCAAGCGGCTGGAAGCGCGCGTGGGCGCCGAGCCGAAGCTCGAGCTCATGGCGCCGGTGGCGCTCAACATCGTCTGCTTCCGCTACCTCGGCAGCAATCCCGACACGATCAACGAACTCAATGCGCGCATCGTGGTGGAGCTGCAGGAATCCGGCGTCGCGGCGCCGTCCACGACGGAGCTCAACGGCCGGTTGGTGATTCGCGTCGCCATCGTCAACCACCGCACCGAGGCGCGCGACATCGACGAGTTCGTCGATGCCGTGCTGGCGCTCGGGAACGCCGCGTGACGAGCGACGGGGCCGGGTCGCGTGCCTGGCCGCCTCACGTCGCCGGATTGGCACGGTGGGCGCATCGGGTGTTCCTCGGCGAAATTCCCAGTTTGCTCATTACAGAACTGGAATCGCGCGTGGCAGTCGATCCGGCGGACGCCGGGGCCTGGTTCGACCTGGGCATTCTGCACGAGCTCGCCCAGGATCCGGCCCGCGGCATCGCCTGCCAGGCGCGAGCGCTCGAACTGTCGCGCGTCTTTCGCACGCCGGCCACTCGCACCCCCGCATTGAGCCTGCTGATGTTCGCCGCGCCGGGCGACATCGCCACCAACGTGCCGGTGTCGTTTCTCCTGCTCGACTCCGACGTGAACCTCGACATGGCCTTTCTGCTCCCGGGCGGCCCGCTGCCCGATGAGGTGCCGGATCACGATCTGGCCATGATTGGCGCCTGTCAGTCGGCGGCGAACGAGCCCGTGTTGGCGCAGCTCGACGCCGTGGTGCCCGACTGGCCGCGGCCGTTCCTGCTCTCAACGAACGCTATCCGTTCCATGGAACGCGATCGCTTGTGGCAACTGATGAGCGACGCGCCGGGCGTTCTCGTTCCGCCCACCGTGCTCCTCGATCGCGACCAGGTTCGCGCGCTCGCCGCCGAGGGTGCGTCGTTGCCCGGCCTGAACCAGCCGGCGGCAGTTCCCTTTCTGCTGCGGCCGCTCGACTCGCACGGCGGCCACGGTCTCGAGCGCATCGACGCGCCGGCCGACGTGACGGCGTATCTCGATCGGCACGCGGCGGACATGTTCTTCTGGGCGCCGTTCATCGACTACAGCGGCGCCGACGGATTGTTTCGCAAATACCGCATCGTGATGATGGACGGCAAACCGTTCCTCTGTCATGTCGCGATCGCCGCACACTGGATGTTGCACTACCTCAACGCCGGCATGGACGAGGATGCGGCGAAACGCGCCGAGGAAGCGCACGCCTTCGCCACGTTCGATGAAGCGTTTGCCGTGCGACACGCCGCGGCCTTGGGCGCGCTGTACGAGCGCACCGGCTCGGAGTACATCACCGTTGACTGCGCCGAGACGCGCGGCGGCGAGTTGCTGATCTTTGAGGCCGGCACGGCCATGGTGGTGCACGACATGGATCCGCCAGACGTGTTTCCGTACAAGCGTCCGAACATGCAGCGAGTCTTTGACGCGTTCCGAGAATTGCTACAGCGCCGCGTGGGTGAGGTAGCCAGCCGGTGAACGGCACCTTCCGGTCGTTGAACGGTTTCAACTACCGGGTGTGGGCCGGCGGCGCGCTCGTGTCCAATGTGGGAACGTGGATGCAGCGCATTGCCCAGGACTGGGTGGTACTCACCGAGCTGACGCACAACAATGCGGAGGCCGTGGGCATTGTCATGGCGCTCCAGTTCGGCCCGCAAGTGATACTGCTGCCACTCACCGGTTTTGCCGCCGACCATTTCAATTTGCGAAAGCTCCTCATTGCCACGCAGGCGGCAATGGGAGTGTTGGCATTCGGCCTGGGTGTACTCACCATTGCGGGTGTGCTGAAGCTCTGGCACGTCTACGTGTTCGCGCTGCTGCTCGGCTGCGTCACGGCATTCGACTCGCCGGCGCGCCAGACATTCGTCTCCGAGCTCGTGGTCGAAGCGGATCTGTCCAACGCGGTCGCGCTGAACTCCACGTCGTTCAACATGGCGCGCATGATCGGACCGGCGATTGCCGGAATTCTCATCGCGGCCATTGGCTCGGGCTGGGTCTTCCTGCTCAACGCCGCGTCGTTTGCCGCCGTCATCGGCTCGCTCTACATGCTGCGCGTTAACGAACTGCACGTGCAACAGCGCGCCGTGCGGTCTCGCGGAAGTCTTGCCGACGGCTTTCGCTACGTGCGGAAACGACCGGACCTCAAGGCCATCCTCCTCATGTTGTTCCTGATCGGCACGTTCGGGCTCAATTCCCCGATCTTCATCTCGACCATGGCCGTCACCGTCTTTCATGCGGGCGCCAATGAGTACGGTCTGTTGATGTCGGTCATGGCCATCGGGTCGGTGGCCGGAGCGTTGCTCTCGGCCGGTCGGGAAAAACCACGCCTCACGCTCCTGCTTGCCGGCGGCGCGCTCTTTGGCGTGGGATGGGGGCTTGCCGCGATCATGCCGAACACCTGGTTGTTCGGATTGGCACTGCTCATTGTGGGTGTGTCGGCACAAACGTTCACGACTACGGCGAACGGTACGGTCCAGCTGTCAACCGAACCTCAGATGCGCGGACGGGTCATGGCCATTTACATGGCCATCGCTATGGGCGGCACGCCAATTGGCGCCCCCATCGTGGGATGGATCGCCGATACTTTCGGGCCTCGCTGGGCGCTGGGCGTGGGTGCGGCAGCGGGGTTCAGCGCGGCGCTCGTGGGCCTCTACTACTTGGCGACGCACAGGAACCTACGCGTGGCGTTTCGCCGTCGCCGCCTGTCCTTTACGTTCGACGATTTCGCCGGGTATTGACCGGAGCGGGCTGCGCCGTCTGCGGTACGAAACCTTTCGGCCGACTCTCCACGTCGTGTACTGAGGTGATATACTCAGGAACGCACACGGGAGGACGTTTGAAAAAAGAAGATGCGGTCGAAAGTGTCGAGCGCGCCGGCCAGATGATTGGCGACGTCAACGCACGGATCTGGAACGTGGCCCTGCACCCGACGGAGTATGGGTGGACCGCGAGCATCGCCAGCATCGCGGCAATCCCGGTGCTGAGCACCGCGTCGCTCGGACAAATGGTGAGCGAAGCCGTGGTGAAGCAGATCTCGCCGAATGTATTCGACCAGGTCTCCAATTTTGGTCAACCGAAAAAGGACGATAAATAGCGTGAGTACCAAACCACTGTCCATCGGCGTCGTGGGCGCCGGTGGAATCGGCAGCTACTATGCAGGTCTTGCCGCGAACGGCGGCCACCAGGTCACACTGCTGGCGCGCGGCGAACATCTCGAGGCAATTCGCTCCAACGGCCTCGAAGTCAGCCGGCCCGGCGAAAAGTTCGTGACGCAGCTCAATGCCACGGACGACGGAAACGCCCTGCGCGGACTCGAATACATCATCGTCGCAGTCAAGACTTATTCGCTGGCCGAAGTCGGTGCCACAGTCGCCGAGGCGGCGAAGAGCGGCGCCACCGTCGTGCCGTTGCTGAATGGCGTTGACGTCGCCGAACGACTCGAGGCACTCGGCGTTCCGCACAACTCGCTCGTTGGCGGACTCACCTCCGTGAGCGTGTTTCGAACGGCGCCCGGAAAAGTCGAGCGTCGAAGCCCGTTCGACCGGCTGATCGTGGGCGAGCTCGATCGATCGAAATCGGAACGCACCCAGCGGTTGGTCGATGCGCTCAACGCCCAGGGCGTCACGGCCAAGGTGAGCGACGACATCGGGCTCGACCTGTGGCGCAAGTATGCGTTCATCCTCCCGATGAACGTGGCGAGCGGCCTCACGCGCGGACCAGTCGGCGACATGCTGGCGATCGAAGGCGGACGCGAACTCCTCTCCAAGGTCGTGAGCGAGATCGCAGCCGTGAGCCGCGTGGCTGGCACGGCACTCGACGCGCAGGAAGAAGCGAAGGCGCAGGCCGCGATACTGGCACTGCCGCCGGCGACCACGCCCAGCTTCCTCGCCGACCTGGCGCGTGGCGGACCAACGGAACTCGAGGCGCTGGTGGCCAACGTCAGCCGCCTCGGAAAGCTGCATGGCGTACCCACGCCGATTCACGATGTCGCTACGGTCGCGTTCGAAGCGGCGACCAAGCGACCGTCATAAGCGAAGTTTAAACAACCGCCGTCCGATCACTCCGGCGGCGGTAATCCAGAAGATCTGAACGGCGGTGCCGAATAGCACGCTGACGAGTGTCGGGTGCCGTGCGGCCCGAGACTCGCGCCGGCGCTCGAGACGGGCGGCTGCATCTTCTGGCGCAACCCGCGCACGTCGCTCCGCCACCGCGCGACCCGCGTGGCCTGCACGCAGCAGCGGGCCACGGTTGGTGGCGTCGGTGGCGAAGATCACGATGGGCAGTACCGCGAGCACGACGAGAATGAGCGCGAGTAAATTCGACATCCGCCGGCTCGCCTCACGCCGCGGAGCGCTGGTCTCCAGCGTGGCGCTGGTCAAACTCCGGACTCCTCGGCCTGCCGCCGAAATGGGGCGACACAATACCGTCTGAATGCGCTCTTGATCCAGATCCAGTTGAGCGCAACGTGCAGACCCACGACGGGAATGACCAACGAGCTAGTGAAATTATGGAGCTGCTCCCATTGCTGGCTGTCGCGGCTGTGAATGCCCACTGCCGGAAGCACGTATGCGGAGATCGCGAGCCCCGATACAATTACCACGATCATCATCACGCCCAGCGCGGAGTTGAGCAGGAAGTTGAGTCTGGCCCGCGGGCCCGGGTTCTCACGCAACCGTCGCCACGTTGCGCTGATCCATTTCCACGACACCGCAACGTGGAGCACAAAGAGCACGATGAATCCGAGGCCCACCCACTCGTGAATCTGGTATCCGGTTGCGTCGCTGGGATCGAGCAGCGCGAGAACGGCAACAAACAACGCCGTATCGAGTACGGCGATCCAGGCGTGGCGGCTGATTCGGGAACGAGCTTGCACCCGCATATGGCCAGGAGAATGAGCGGGTGCGCCGCTCGGGGCAAGCCCGCGCGCTAGGCGTGAGACGCGGCGCGGGCGTCCCGAATCGCCGCGGCCAAACCTTTGGCGTCGTCCGACCCCACGGTCACGCGCTTCGTTTCGGTCACGATCGCAACGCCCGCATTGCCACCCACCCGGTACAACGTCCCCCGCGGCGTGAAGCGAATTCCCCAACCGTAGTACCACGGAAGCTTGACCACTTCCGCCGACACGATTGTCTCCAGCGGTACGCGTTTCTTCGCGACGCCCCACGCGAAATGCCATGACACGGCCGTGTCGTCAACCACAACGGACATACTCGAGAACACAACGCCCATTGCGATGGGAAGGACTAAGGCGACGAACAGGATGACCATCGTGGTTGTATCGATTTTCGCTACGAGACTGAGCGCCACCGACGCCGCGACCGGGGCCAACACGATCGCGAGAATCCAATAGCCACCCTGCTTGTGCCTGTACGTCATTACCGGTCCTTAGTTGTTGGCATGTTCGCTGGCGGGTGATCGAGCGACGTCGCCACCGACCGCAACCGCGGTGACTGTAACCGCGGCGACGACCGCCCCGATCACGCACAGCACCGCGGAGATCATCATTGCACGTGCAAAACCGGCCGACAAGGCCGGCCCACCCAACTTCCGCTCACCACCCATCCCGGCGGCGAGCGGCAACGCCGCGGTGGCCAGCAGCCCGGCCAATCGCGCCACCGCGTTATTCACACCAGACGCCAGCCCCGCACGCGGTTCGCCGAGCACGCCGAGCGCCACCGACGTGAGCGGCGTGACGACCCACGCCAGCCCCGCGCCGAACACAATCGCGGCAGGGAGCACCGTCGTCGCATAGCTGCCGCCAGGTTGGACCCGCGCGAACAATAACATGCCGGCCGCCACCACCAGCGCACCGGCCACCAGCGGAATGCGCGGGCCCACACGATGGGCGACGCGTCCCGCCAATGGCGATACGCTGAGCAAGAGCACGTTCACCGGCAACAGCGACGCTCCCGCGGCGAGCGCGGTGTAGCCAACCACTGTCTGCAACTCGATCATCAAGAGAAACATGAGACCACTGAGCGCCGCGTAGATAAGTAAAGTTGTCACATTGATCCCGACGAATTGGCGCGACCGAAACACGTCGAGCGGCAGCAGCGGATTTCGCGTGTGGCCTTCCAGCACCAGGAACCCGATCAGCAACGCGGCCCCGGCGACGAGCGCGACGATCACCGCGGGACTAGCGAACCCCGCGACCGGCCCCTCGGTGAGTGCCCCGACCACGCCGGCCAAGCCGAGCGTCGCCAGCGCTGCGCCGCGATAGTCAATCGGCGCAGCATTGCGCACTGCCGTCGCCGCCGTCCCCGCCGGCGCACGCGTGGCGTGCGTCACGATAACTGCGGCAATGAGCGCGATTGGCGCAACGCCAACGAACACGATCCGCCACGACGCCGCGTCAACGACCCACCCACCGATCAGCGGCCCAATCGCCGTAGACACGCCGGACCAAGCCGCCCAGCGCCCGATCGCCGCCCCGCGCGCCTCGCCCTCGAACGTTGTCTCGAGCAGCGCCAGACTATTCGGCACCACCAGCGCGCCGGCAATGCCTTGTAGCACTCGTGCGACAACGAGCGTCGTGACGTTTGGCGACAGCGCGCAGCCGATCGAGGCAAATGCAAACGCCACCAGCCCCACGGCGAACACGCGCTGCCGCGAGTACCGATCGCCAATCGCGCCGCCGAGCAGCATCAACGCGCTCAGCGTGAGCAGGTAGCCGTTCATCACCCACTGCAGGCCGGCGAGGCCTAACCCGAGATCGCGGGCGATGGCCGGCAACGCAACGTTGCTCACGCTGCCTTCCAGGAACACCGCGCCGGAACCCACGATGGTGCCGGCGAGAATCCACTGCTGGCGACGACGGGCGTTTGCAGCCATCAATCGAGCACTCTGGTGCGGGCCATTGAGAGAAACTACTTCGCCCCGGCGCTTCGTCGCGAATGGCCGTTCGCTTGTCTCGGCGCCGTTCGGCCCGCATACTCAAGGCCGACAGTCGTTCCCTCCTTACTCCGAGAGCTTCCATCGTGAATTCGCGCCGCCAATTTCTCGTTCGTGCGCCGATCGGTCTCGCCGGCGTGCTCGCCGCCTGCAAGCAGGGTGAGGCACGCGAGCCAGCCGCCGATCCCTCGGCTTCGCTGGCCGCGCCGGCCGCCGTGCCGCAGACGCCGGTGCCGCTCAGTGCCGTGCCGCAGGGCTCCCCCACGCTCACCTACATCCCGAAGCACGAGGAGTTGTGCTACACCTTTGGCGGCGTGGCCCCGCGGCAGCGCATCAAATCGGGCACACGCATTATCTCGTGGACCGAAGACTGTTTCGACGGCGCCGTGAAAACCGCGGCCGACCTCCCGTCGAAGAAGATGCCGCCCGGGCATGACAATCCGCAGACCGGCCCGTTCTACATCGAGGGTGCCGAACCCGGCGACACACTCGCGATTCACATCATCAAGCTCGAGCCCGCGCGATCATACGCCGTGTCGTCGTTCAGCCCCGGTTTCGGCGCGCTCGTTGGCAACAACGAAACGGCCATGCTGGGCCCCGACTTTCCCGAGATGACGTGGCGCTACGAAGTGGACGCCAAGCGCAACGTGGCACGGTCGTCCACGGCCAACGGCGCGCACAGCTGGGAAGTTCCGCTCGCCCCGTTCTTCGGCTGCGTCGGCGTTGCACCGGCCGGCGGCGAGGTGCGCAGCACGATTGTGCCCGGCAATTTCGGCGGCAACATGGATTGTCCCCAAGTGCGAGCTGGCAACACGCTCTTCCTTGGCGTGAACATGCCGGGCGCCTTGCTCTCGTTTGGCGACGGCCATTACGCCATGGGCGAAGGCGAGATCATGGGCGCGGCGATTGAAGGCGCGCTGAACGTCGAGGTCTACGTCGAACTGATCAAGCATGTGGCCACGCCCATCCCGCGCATCGAGAACGCGACGGACGTGATGTTCGTCGGTTCAGGCCGCCCGCTGGAGGATGCGGCGCGCGTGGCGTTCAAGTCGATGATCGGCTGGGCGCGGGCGCATTCCAAGCTTGGTGAGATGGACGCCTATCAGTTCGTAGCGCAGAACACGCGCGCCACGATCATTCAGCTCGTCGATCCCGAGTACACGGTGATGGTGAGCATGGCAAAACATCGCCTGCCGGTTTAGAGATCTGGAAACGTCCCTTAGGTCCATGCGACAATCGTTGACGGCCCTCCACCGATGGGCCGCGTTGACCACTGGCATCGTTCTATTGTGCACCGCGCTGAGCGGAGCATCATTGGTATTCGAGGGCGCGATCGATCGCGGACTCAATCCGGGCCTCTGGACAGCGAGCCCCGGAGGCACGCCGTTGCCGATCGACACGCTCGTCGCCCGCGTGCACGCAACGTATCCGTCGTCAAGTGTCGGCAGCGTCGGACTCTCCGACGTTCCCGATCGCGCGTGGACGTTCGCTGCCGGCGCACTGACCATCTTCGTCAATCCGCACACCGGCGGCATTAACGGGGCGCGTACGCCACAACAGTCACAAGCGACGCTCGCGCGCCGCCTCCACGTATTTCACGTCGAGCTCTTTGCCGGTCGCGTCGGCCGCACGGTCGTGGGCGCCGCCACAGCCGTCGCGCTCTTTCTCCTGCTCACCGGCATCGTGCTGTGGTGGCCCGACAAGTTGATGCGCATTCACACGGGGGCAAGCTGGAAGCGAATCAATTTTGATCTGCATCACGCATTGGGCATCGTTGCCGCATTGTTTCTCGTGATCATCACGGCGAGCGGGTTGGTGATCCACTATCAGGCGCTCGCCAACGCCGTCAAGTCACTCGACCGGTCGACCGTTGCGCCGTTGCCGAAGCAATCGCCTGAACCGGCCGATGCACCGCCGCTGTCGTTCGACGCGGCCGCCGTCGCGGCGCGCGCCGCGCTTCCCGGAGCCGTGATCACGGCGATCTCGCTCGGCGGCCCAACAAATCCCGCGACCGTTGCAATGCGATTTTCCGAAGACCGTACGCCAGGCGGCCGCAGCCGGGTGTACGTGGATCACTACACCGGACGCGTGCTGGCCGCCGTGAGCACGCGCGACGCGCACCTCGGCACGCGGCTCGACAATCTCAAACGTTCGCTGCACACAGGAGACGTCCTTGGAAGGCCGACGGAGGCCGTGTGGTTTGTTGCGGCGCTGATACTCGCGGAGCAAATCATCAGCGGGGTGCTCATGTGGTGGAATGGCCGGCGGGGCAGGCGGCGGGCATAGCCTCGCCGCCGCCGCTCGGCATGGCCTATGCGACGTAGGTCGCGAACCCCTACGGAGCTACCCGGCAATGGCCACCCAAGCACAGTCGCACAATCAGGAGTTGCTCGACGTAGAACACCGCTTCTGGACCGCGATGAAGGACAAAGACGGCAACGCCGCCGCGCAACTGACCGACGACGGCTGCATCATCGTCGGCGCGCAAGGCGTCGCGGCCATCGACGCCAAGATGATGGGCGCGATGACCGGCGACGCCAAATGGGAATTGCAGGAATTCTCATTCGACGGTGCCACCCGGCAGGTTCGCTTCGTCACCAGCGACGTCGCCATCGTCGCCTACACCGTGAAGGAACGCGTCGTCGTTGACGGCAAGCCGATCGCCATCGCAGCCAACGACTCGTCGGTCTGGGTGCGTCGCGACGGACAGTGGCGCTGCGCGCTGCACACCGAATCGCTCGCCGGAGACCCGTTCGGACGCGACCGCAAACCTGTCGGCTAACCTTGAGGGCGCGTTGACAACGCTGCCGCGCCGAGGCCTACCGGTCCACCTGCGACATCGGCTTTTCCGAGTATCGCAGTCCGGCCACCTTGTCCGGCGCCAGCGCGGCGTCTAACAGCTCCATCTCCGCAACAGTGAGCGTCAGCTCGGCCGCCGCCACGTTCTCTTCGAGATACGTGCGCCGCTTGGTGCCGGGAATCGGGACGATGTCGCTGCCCTTGTGCAGCAGCCACGCGAGCGCGATTTGTCCGGGCTTCGCTCCCCTGCGCGCCGCCATGTCTTGCACGGCTGACGCGGCCCGCATGTTCGTATCAAAATTCTCGCCCTGATAGCGCGGATCACCGCGCCGGTAGTCCCCCGCCGCATACTCCTCGGCGCGCTTCGCATGTCCCGTGAGAAAGCCGCGGCCGAGCGGCGCGAACGGAACGAGTCCGATCCCGAGCTCACGCAGCACCGGAATGATTTCGGCTTCGAGGTTGCGCTCCCACAGCGAGTACTCGCTCTGCAATACCGAGATCGGGTGAACGGCGTGGGCGCGACGAATGTTCTGCACGCCGGCCTCGGATAGTCCCAGGAAACGCACCTTGCCTTCCCGTACGAGATCCGACATCACGCCCACCGCATCCTCAATGGGCACGGCCTTGTCCACACGATGCTGGTAGAGCAGATCGATATGGTCGGTGCCGAGCCGGCGAAGCGATCCTTCCACGGCCTCGCGCACATGTTCCGGACGGCTGTCCGTGCCGGCAATACCTCCGTCCTCAATCTTGAAACCGAACTTTGTTGCGATAACTACACGGTCGCGGCCAATGCCCAACTGCGCCAGCGCGCGCGCCAGAAGTTCCTCGTTCACGTACGGCCCGTATACTTCGGCGGTATCGAGAAACGTGCACCCGAGTTCGATCGCCCGCCCAATTGTGGCGATGGACTCGCGCTCGTTTCGCTGCTCAGCAGAGCCGTACGACTGGCTCATTCCCATGAGCCCCAGTCCCATGCTCGATACGGAGAGTCCCTGCGTTCCGAGCGTTCGTTTCGTCAGCATTCAGGTCACGTGCAAGTGAGTAACCATCCCATGCATGAGATGCGGCTTCCCGTCTTTCTCGTCCGGCTTGAGGCAGACAACGAGGTAGTCGCCGGCGGTCAGCTCGGCGGCGAACTCCGTGTGGCTCCGCCGGGCCTGTGCAACGATTCCCGCCAGCGCTTGTACCGGGACGTCGTGCATCCGCGCTTTCGAATCACCCATCCACTGCACAGCCTCGGCGTCGGTATGGCCGGGCAGTACGCGCACGATCGCCACGTCGTGATCCTGCGGGCCGTCGTTGTCCACACGAAATAAGTGGCGACCAGCCGCGATCGTGTCGGGCATGGCGATGTGGTAATCAGTTTCCCGGATATACACGTCGGCGGCAGGCAGCGCGGGCGCGCCGGCGTTGGTACCGGTCACGGTGAGCGTGGACATCATGCCGTCCATCACGTGGGGCTTACCAGTGGAGTCGTTCACCCAGCAGATCATCGAATAGGTGCCCGGTTCGAGCACCGAGTACGTGACCGTGCTGTCACCGGGCGAGATCATGCCGGGGCCACCCAATTCAGTGAAGTACCCGAGCGGCCCGTTGGCGACAACCGCCTTGTAGACGTCGGCCAATGTCTTGCCAGAGTCGATGCGTGCGATGCCGAGCATGTGCATTGCCTTCCCGTCGTTCACCAAGCGGATGGCCACAAGACCCGCGTGAACCGTGTGGGCGCTGTCGAACGCGAAGTCGCGCGCGACAACGCGCACCAACTGGGCGTGGCCGACCGCGGCATCGGTCTCGGGGGCGGCGCCGCTCGGCGACCCGCCGCTCG
>JBEPWA010000032.1:0-47726 GCA_041690755.1 Gemmatimonadaceae bacterium
AAACCAAAACCTCGTCCCCACCCCCACCTCACTACTCACCCCAATCTTCCCCCCATGCGCCTCCACAATCCCTTTAGCGATCGTTAACCCCAACCCTATCCCCCGACTGTCCGTCCGCCGCGCCTGCCAGAACTCGCCGAAAACCTTCTCGACCTGTTCCGGCGGGATCCCTGGCCCCGTATCCGTCACGCTGAACCACACACGCCCGTCCGCCAACTCGGCGCGCAACGTGATCCGCCCACCGGCGGGCGTGAACTTGATCGCATTCCCAATCAAGTTCGAAAAGACCTGACCTATCCGCTCAGCATCCGCCGTCACCTCCGGCAACTCCGCACTCACCGCCTCCTCCAACGTGAGCGCTTTCTCGACCGCGAGCGGCAGCATCAACTCCATCGCATTCGCCACCAGCAGCGCCGGTGCCACCGAGCGCGCCTCCACCGACAACTGCCCGGTGTCCATTCGCGCGACGTTGAGCAAATCCTGAATCAGCCGGTTCATGCGCGACCCGGTGCGTTTGATCACCGCGGCCTGCTTGGTTCGCGATTCCATTGGTATCGATGCATCGCCCACCAGATCCGCCGCCATCAACAATGTCCCCAGCGGGTTCCGCAGATCGTGCGCGACAATCCGCAGCACTTCCTCGCGCGCCGTCTTCGCGGCCTGTGCTTCGGCGACGCGCGCGTTGGCTCGCTCCACCTGCCGCTCCATCGACGATCGCCCTACCTCGGTCGAGATCACACGCCGGATCGCATCCGTCATCCGCCCCGACAAGGCGCTGAGGACGAGCAGTCCGCCAATGATGCCCACCACCGGCATCGGCGCGAGATGCGCGACGAACGCCACCACCAGAAACACAATCACCGCCAGTGCCGAGCTGATGACGGTCGCGATTCTCGTGAGTCGCAGCGCGCCCGTGAACACGAGAAAGGCACAGAGCACCGACACGTTACCCGACACGGCCGCGTGCGGCTCGTTTGGTGCGCCGCTGCCGCGCGCCGCCAGCGTCGCTCCGATCACGATCGCCACGGCGTCGGCCATCGGAATCGCTCGGCGCAACCACGGGGGATACCACTCCGCGCGCAACGCCACGTAGAGCCCCGCCGATGCAAGGCTCCAGACCACTGCGGCAAGGATCGCCGGACCAAGCGTCGGCAGGCCGTTGAACAATCGAGTACCGACCGCCAACCCAAGGTAGACCACGGCCAGCAGTACGCGGAACGTCGCGATGCGCCGCTCGTTGCTCCGGGCCTCGTCCAGCAGCAGCGTCCCGATTAGCGGCGAAAGATCGTCGCGCGATTCGCGGCCGCTCGTGTCCTGTCCAAGCCGCGCGGCAATCGACAGCCGCAACGCATCGAGCGAGTTGAAGCCCAAGAAGCTCATCGCCACGGCTCCGCTGAATACGGCGCGGCGTGATTAGATCTCTAAATCGGCCGCCCGGATGAACATGCCGCAAACCGCCACGCCCGCAAGGCTGCTGTCGCCTTCTACCGCTGCGCGCCGAGCGCCGCCAACTGCGCCATGAGCATCTCCGCGCTCGTCGCCGGCTCGTCACAGGCATAATTCCGACAGACGTACGCCGCCGCCCGCCCGTCGCGCCTCTCGCGCCCCGCCAACAGCGCGATCCCCGCCGCCGCTTCACCGCCCGCCAAAACCAACGACGGCACATACTGCTCGGCCGCCGCCCGCTCGAGTGCCACGAAATCCGCCGACGCCGGGTCGCCGGCAATCGCCACCTCCACGGCGCCATTCACGATCATGTCCGCACTCCCCAGCAAATGCCCAAACGCCGTGGGGAAGCGCGCCATCGACGGGGCCAGCGTCTCCGCGACATACGTCGCCCGCCGCCGCGCCGACGCATCATCAAACAACTCGGCGAGCCGCAGCAACAGCTCCACCGCGAGCGACGTCCCCGACGGCACAGCGTTGTCGGAAATCTCTCGCGGTCGCATGATTAGCTGCTCGTGATCGGAGGCCGTATCGTAAAACGCGCCGGTCTCGTCGCTCCAGAACCACTTCACCATGGCGTCGCCAATCTCTCGCGCGCGACGGAGCCACATTGCGTCAAAGGTCAGTTCGTACACAGCAATCGCCGCCAATCCCAGCGACGCATGGTCCTCCAGATACCCGGCGATCCGCGCCGTGCCGTTCTTGTACGAGCGTAACACGCGCCCGTCGCGCTGCAACTTCGTGAACAAAAACTCGGCGCTCTCCACGGCGACCTTCCGGTACGCATCGTTGCCGAACGCGCGCGCGGCCTCGGCGATGCCGCGCACCATCAGTCCGTTCCACGCCGCGAGGATCTTGTCGTCCAGCCCCGGCCACACGCGCGCCTTCCGAACCGCGTACAGCGCCGCCTTCGATCGCACCACGGTCTCGGCGAACGCCTGCGCTGATAGGTGATGACGAGCGGCGAGCGTCCGCGCGTCGCCCACCACCGACAAAATATTCCGATCCTCGAAGTTGCCTCCCTCGGTCACGCCCCAGTACTCGCGCATGATGGCCGCATCCCCGCCGAGCACCGCGTCGACCTCCTCGGCGGTCCATACATAGAACTTTCCTTCGTGGCCTTCGCTGTCCGCGTCGAACGACGAATAGAATCCGCCCTCAGGCGAGCGCATTTCGCGCACCGCCCAATCGATCGTCTCCTCCGTTACGCGGCGCACTTCGTCGTCCTTCGTCGCCTGCCACAGGTGCGCCCCAAGCCGTACGAGGAGCGCATTGTCGTAGAGCATTTTCTCGAAGTGCGGCACCAGCCATACCGCGTCCACCGTGTAGCGCGCGAAGCCGCCACCCACCTGATCGTAGATGCCACCGCGGGCCATCTTTCGAAACGAGTTGAGCACCATGGCCTGCGCGTGCTCCACGCCGCGCCGCGCCGAGTAGCGGAGGAGAAAGTCGAGCGACATGGTCTGCGGAAATTTGGGCGCGCCTTCGAAGCCGCCGTTCTCCTCGTCGTAGCGATCGCTCAGCGACTGGTACGCCTTGTCGAGAAGGTCCGAGGTGAGCGGACCGCCGCTACGCGTGGCCGCTACCGACGCCGCATACATCTCACGGACAGATGCCACGGTGCGCGTCACGTCATCCGGCTTGGAGCGGTAGGCGTCGGCCACGACGTTGAGAATTTTCGTGAACGACGGCATGCCCGGCCGGTCGTCGCGCGGAAAGTACGTGCCGCCGTAAAAGGGCACGCCTTCCGGCGTGAGAAACATCGTCATGGGCCAGCCGCCATGGCCCGTCATTGCCTGCACGGCCTGCATGTAGATGCCGTCGATGTCCGGCCGCTCCTCGCGATCGACTTTGATGTTCACGAAGCGTTCGTTCATGAGCGCCGCCGTGGCTTCGTTCTCGAACGACTCGTGCTCCATCACGTGACACCAATGGCAGGCGGCGTAGCCAATGCTCAACAGAATGGGCTTGTCTTCGCGTTTGGAGCGCTCCAACGCCTCCGGGCCCCACGGATACCAATCCACGGGATTGTTGGCGTGTTGAAGCAGATACGGGCTGGTCTCGTGCGCCAGGCGATTAGGCATTGTGAGAAGCGTGTCGGGTCGTCAGTTTCACGGGCGAGTCACCCACGTTCAACTATATCAAGCTTGCCACGCTCCAGCTCCAAGTCGGCTTCCAAGAAGTCTCGCGACCGTGCCGCCGGCGCGTCGTCCGCGCATGCGCCCGCTGTCGCCTGGTATCGCCGCCGCGTCCCCTGGCTGGCGATTGCCATCACGGCGCTGGTGCTGGTGACGGCGCTCTTTCCCGTGGACGCAATTCGCGACGCCGCCACGCTCCAGGCGGTCGGCGAAGCGACACTCGAGCTTCCGGCGTCGTACCTGTCCATTGAGCCGTTCTCCAGCGTGCTCGACACGCTGACGCTCATGACGGTGGCCCAGCACATTGCGCTTTTGCTCTGGGCCATCGGGATTTTCGCCATTTGGCGTGTGTTGCGCGCGCGCGTTCGACCGGTGCGCCTTGTCCGTGAGCTGCTGGCCGCCGGTGGCTTCCTGCTCGCCATAGTGGTGATCTATGCGGGCGGCGCCGTGCTGCCGCGTCCCATGGCGAGCCTGGCGAAGTCCGATCCGAACATCATCGCCATCGATTTCCATTCGCATACCAAATATTCGCATGACGGACGCCCCGACTGGACCGAGGACGACGTTCGCAATTGGCACCAGGCCTCGGGCTTCGACGTGGCATACATCACCGATCACGCCACCTTTGAAGGCGCCGAGCGGGGCATTGCGTCGAATGCCGGCGAGTCTGGGCAGGGGACCATGCTGTTGCAGGGGCTCGAGGTGGTGTACCGCGGTGAGCACGTCAACATTCTGAGTGCCGGCCGTCGGTATCGGGGGCTCACCACCGAGAACCTCAAGGACGTGGACGAACGCGCCCTGCAGCTCGCCAACTTCCTTCCCGCCACTGCGCCGCTGCTCATCGAGACCATGCCGGGGAATCTCGACAAGGTGCCCGCCACCACACAGACGGCACCGGGTGTCAACGCTATCGAGATAATCGACGGTGCACCGCGTGGGTTGGCCCAGACGCGGAGCCAACGTAAGCGCATCGTGCACATCGCCGACAGTCTCAACCTGGCGCTCGTCATGGGCTCGGACAATCACGGATGGGGCCGCACCACTCCCGGGTGGACGCTCATGCGTCTCAACGGATGGCGCGGCATGCCTACTGACTCGCTCTCCCGCATCATCGAGGACGTGCTGCGCGTGGTGAAAGGCGGCGCAACTCGCACGGTGGAACGACGCGTGGCCGGCGGCGCGAACATCTTTGCGCTCATCTTTGCCATGCCGCTCGTTGTCTGGCGCATGTTCACAACGCTCAACGCCGACGAGCGCGTCATGTGGCTCATCTGGACGTGGGGGCTCGTGCTGCTCCTGCGCGGACTGCACGCCTATCGCATTCGTCCATCCACAACGGCGTGACCGCGTCACCAGCGACACCGGCGTTGCCTGCGTTGCGTCGCGATAGGATGTGGCGTCGCGCGCTGCTGCTCGTGTCCGCCGCGACGCTACTGCGGCTGATCTTTGCGGCGATCATTCCGGTGTTTCCGGACGAAACGTACTACTGGGATTGGTCGCGCCATCTCGCCGCCGGCTACTTCGATCATCCGCCGGTGGTCGCGCTGCTCATCCGGCTCGGTGGAACGCTGCTCGCGCCGTTCAACGCGTCGGCCACGTTCCTGGGTGTTCGCCTGGGAACCATTCTCGTGGGGTGGGTGGCCAGCGTTGCGACAATTGCTACGGCGCGGCGCATTGGCCGCGACGCGGCGGCATGGCGCGCAGCCATCGTGCTCACGGTGCTGCCGTTGGCTGCCGCTGGCCTCATTCTCACCACGCCCGATGCGCCGGTGCTCGCGGCCACGGCGCTCGGACTCTACTGCGTGGTGCGGGCGCTCGAGTGTCCGGTGTCGTCGTCAGACTCGCTCCGCTGGTGGGCGACAACCGGCTTGGTGCTCGGCGCGGCCTTCGCGTCGAAGTACACGTCGATCTTTCTGCCGGTGGCCGTGGTGCTCGCCATCGCGCTGCGTCCGGATCTCCGCGCGCGACTGCGCGAGCCCGGCCCGTACGTGGCGTGCGTTGTGGCAACGCTCGTCTTTGCGCCGGTGCTCGTCTGGAACGCGCACAATGGCTGGATCTCGTTTGTCTTTCAACTCCGGCACGGACTGGGTGCGCCCAAGGGGTCCGCGCTGCTCGCCGCGTGGAAGCACGAGGGTGATTTCTTTGGCGGGCAGGCCGGCCTTGCGTCGCCCATTCTGTTCGTGATGCTGGTAATTGCGACGGTGCGCCCGTTCCGCCGCCGACAGTCGAGTGCCGCCCCACTGCCGACGGATGGAGTTCGCTTTGTGCTGGCGATGGTGGCCGCGCTATCGTTTCTCTTTTTCGTCTACAGCGCCATTCGGCAGCGCGTCGAGCCGAACTGGCCGGCGCCCGCTTACATCCCTGCGATCGTGTTGCTCGCCACCACGTCGTGGAGTGTGTTGGGCGAAAAGTGGTTCCGCGCCGGGCTCTGGGTGGCAGGCGTGATGTCTGCGCTCATTTACGTGCAGGGCGTCGTGCCGGTGCTGCCGCTCAAGCCCGCCAAGGACCCGATCGCTCGCGCGTTCGGCTGGCGCGACGTTACCGCCGCGGCCGATCGCGAGGCACAGGCCGCGACGGATTCGACGCACAAGCACACGTGGCTGGCTGGCGATCGGTATCAGGAGGCGTCGGTGCTCGCGTTCTATGATCCGGCGCATCCCGTGACGTTCGCCACTAACATCTCCGGCCGCGACAATCAGTACGACCTCTGGCCGCGCTTCCGCAACGTTGCTCAGGCGGGGGACAACCTGGTGCTCGTGCTCGACGAGTCGCAAAGTGCGCCGGGTCCAATCGTCGCGCTTGCGCCGTATTTCGAACTGACCCAGCAATCGGCACTTGTCACGATGCGTCGCGGCAGCGGAGAGATTGGCACACGGCGGATCTGGCGGTTATCGGGTTGGCGTGGCGGCTGGCCGGTAAAGCCGCCGTCCGTGCCATGAGCGTTCGCTTACGCGCTCTTCGGCTCGCGATGGTGCAGCTGCTCTACGGCCCGCACGCCCTCCAGCAGCGCGATCAGCTGGCGCTGCTCGGCGTCTGATAAGCTGCCCACGGCGATTTCGTCGGCGGCCGTCATCGCCTCGTCGAGCTCATCGACTAGCGCCCGGCCTCGGGGCGTGATGTAGCAGAACACCTGGCGCCGATCCGGAGAACAACGCTCGCGACGTGCCAGGCCGCCTTTCTCGAGCTTGTCCAGGAGGCGCGTGATGCCCGGGGCTTCGTGGATCATGCGGTCGCGAATGACGAGCGTGGGAAGTCCTTCGTCGCCTGCGCCGCGCAGAATGCGGAGCACGTTGTACTGCTGCGTGGTAATTCCGGCGCGGCCCACGACCTGCGCAAAGTAGTGCTCAATGAGCGCCGCTGTTCTGAGAATGCTCATAGTCACGTCGGCATTCGCCGAATGGAACGGACGTCGCTGAACGATCTCGGTGCGGAGACTGTTTTTGTCACTGGACATTGTTGTCACGTCGCGGTCTCCGTGCCGGTATTGGGTACTCGTCGTATGCACGCTCCTGCCGTAGATGGTTCGGCACCATTGCATGATAGGCGTTTGCGGAGAGCGGCGCGAGTGAGCATTGTTCTCAACGCACCGACGCTCGGTTCGAGTTGTCCGCCTTCGGGATGAGGAAGTCATGACGACACCGCGCTTCCGTCCACCACAGCAGCATCGCAGCCAAGAAACGCTGGATCGGATATTGGATGCAGCTGAACATGTGCTCGACACCAAGAGCTTCTCCGAAGCAACGCTCGTCGAGATCATGCAACGCGCTGGCGTCACGGTCGGCGCGTTCTACCGGCGCTTTCCCCACAAGGACGCACTTCTCCATCTCATGGACGAGCGCTTCTTCGCCGAGTTGTACGCGCGTGGCGATGGGGTGCTGAGTCCGGCGCGATGGGTAGGCGCGCCAATCTCGCACGTGGTGGCGAAGTTCACGGCCGAAGCCGTGACGATTTACCGTGAGCGCCGCGGGCTGCTACGCAGCCTCTTTCTCAGAGCGCGTATAGATCCCGTGATTCAGGCGACAGCCCGGCAGGTGAATTCACACTTGATCGACAAGCTTCTCGCCGTGCTCTTGCCGCGAGCCGACGAAATTCATCATCCCAACCCACCGCTGGCAATCGAGTTGGGTTACATGGTGCTCGTCGGCGCGCTGCGCGAAACGGTCTTGTTCGGCGAGGTGTGGCCCGGCTCGTTCGACGACGACAATACCGAGCTCACCCGCGAGCTGACGCGCGTCTACCTCGGCTACCTCGGCGTACGCGACATGTAGCCGCACAGTTGCGTGCCTCGGCCGGGCAAGAGAGGTTTTCCGTATGCCACTCGCCAACGACCTCGAAGCCTTCTTCGCGAAAAACCAGTCGCGCACCCGCGACGAGCTGTTCGACTTCCTGCGCATTCCCAGTGTGAGCGCGCGCTCCGAGCACAACGCCGACACCGCGCGCGCGGCCGACTGGGTGGCCAACGCGATGCGGGCCGCCGGCCTCACCGCGACCATCCATCCCACCAAGGGACACCCCATCGTCGTTGGTGAATGGCGCAAGGCCAAGCCGGGCGCGCAGACGGTGCTCGTCTACGGCCATTACGACGTGCAGCCCGCCGAACCGCTGGAGCTCTGGGACAGCCCGCCGTTCGAGCCCACCGTGCGCGATGGAAAAATATTCGCCCGCGGCTCGGTGGACGACAAAGGCCAGCTTTATCTTCACGTCAAGGCAATTGAAGCACACCTCTCGGCGCGGGGCGCGCTTCCCGTCAACATCATCCTACTGGCCGAGGGTGAGGAGGAGGTCGGCAGCGACAACCTCGCCGAGTTCATCGAGCAGCATAAGGATATGCTAAAGTGCGACGCCGTGGTCATCTCCGACTCGGCGATGTTCGCCCCAGGGTTACCGTCCATTCTCTCGTCGCTGCGCGGGCTGGCGTACTTCGAGATCAACGTCCAGGGGCCGGCCACCGATCTACACTCGGGCAGCTACGGCGGCGCGGTGATGAACCCCGCCATGGCGCTGGCGCGCATCCTGGCCACGATGCACGACGCAAACGGCCACGTTGCCATCGACGGTTTTTACGACAAGGTGCGCGACTGGGGCGACGCGGCCCGCAAGGAAATTCGCGCCTTGCCGTTCGACGACGAACACTTCCGCGCCGAAACGGGCTCGCCGGAGCTGTTTGGCGAAAAGGGCTACTCCACGCTCGAGCGGGTGTGGATGCGACCCACCTGCGAGGTGAACGGGTTGCTCAGTGGCTACACCGGTGAAGGCGCCAAGACTGTGCTGCCTGCCAAGGCCATGGCCAAGGTGAGCTGCCGGCTCATTCCCGATCAGACGCCAGACGAAATTGAGCGTTTGATGAAGGCACACGTGATGCGCGTTGCGCCAGAGGGCGTCACGGTTACGGTGAACCATCTGCACGGCGGCGGCCCGTGGCGCGCCGACCTGAGCGGTCCGTTGTTCGACGCCGCGCGCCGCGCGCTCGCCACGGCGTTCGATCGCGAGCCGGTGATCACCGGCGAGGGTGGATCGATTCCCGTGGTCGGCGACTTTCAGCGTATTCTCGGCGCGCCGGTGCTGCTCGTGGGATTCGGCCTGCCCGGCGAAAACGCTCACGCTCCCAACGAGTGGATGAGCGAGGAGAACTACTTCAAGGGCATGCGCGCCATGGCGTCCCTGTGGGACGAGCTAAGCGCATAGTTCACCGGAACCGCCATTCGCGAATGATGAATCCGCCGTAAGTGAGCACAGTGTTAATCGGCTGAAAGCTCAGACGCGGCTCGAGCAGCAACACCCGAGGCTCAATGCTGGCATTGAAGTGCCAGCCGTCCGCCGTGCGATGTTCGATGCTGGCGCCAACGCGCCTGGCCTGCTCCTGCACGCTCACGAATGTTCTTCCGTTGATGTATTTCCCGGCTTCGATCTTGGTTTGCAGAATAAAACTCGAGAATGCATTGCCGCCGTTGAACAGCGGCACATCTCCCGGCGTGATGTCGAGCACGTCGGTGCCAAAGGCGCGTCCCGCTTCCACCTCCAGCTGATCGACGAGCACACCCACCGCAACACCGGCTAGTCGTGTCGCGGCAATGCGCGCGCCCGCGCCGAACAGATCGCTCGATCCGGAACCGCCGGCGATGCTCGATGTGCTGAATGCGAGCAGTGACGTCGTTGACTGGCCAAATGCGAGAAGGCTCAGGAGCTCCGACTGCGTTTGCGGCGGCTGCGCGTCGCTCTCCAGCGCCAGCTTTGGCTTCTTGAGCGTGCCGCCGATTATCACGCTGATGTTCATCGCACCGCGCGGCGCCTGCACCTGATACTCGCCGGTGATCTGCAGTGTCGGATTGATGTCCGGTGTGCCCACGAACATCGCCGAACCGCGTTTGATCTGAAACCGCTTGCTCAGGATGTTGTACTCGCCACGGTCCGTCGTCATCACGCCGGTGAGCAGCAACGCCTGCTGGTCGTAACGCACAGATATTGGATCATCAGTGTAGATCTCGATGTTCGCTTCGCGATTCCGCACCCATGTGTTGTGGTTCACGGCAACTGTCATCTCCACGCGCATGTTGGCGATCAACGGAGATAGTGTCGGAAACAGATCGCGGTCCACCACGTCCGTGGTATCGAGCACGTTGAACAACGCGGGATCGCCCGCGCCGAGCAGGTGTTGGCCGCTCGTCTCGGGCGCATAGATGACGCCCTGGGTGATCTTGACTGCTCCGCTCAGGAACGCGCTGTTGAACGGTCCGCTGAACGCGAGGCCGGCGTCAACGCGCAAGTCGCCCTTGTCGTTGTTTAACAGTTCAGCGCCGGTCGCCACCAGGAACAGGTTGAACGACGGCTGGCGCCAATCGCCAACGGCAACGGTGCCGCGCAGCCGTACGTTCCCGCGTGCGTGAGCAGAAACGGAGTCAACGTACACGGTGTCGTTGGCCATGCGCACTGAGGCGGCCATGTCCGTCAACTTCGCGCCCGTCGCTACCAGGGTCATTGAGCCGCGGTCGAGTGCCAGCGCGCCAACGAGTGACGGCTGCTTCAGCGTGCCGCGCATGCTCACCTTGCCGGCCGCGCGCCCGTGGACGTTGGACACCAGGCCGGTGAACTGCGGAATCAGCTCGAGCGGAAGGCTGTCGCCCACGACATCCACCTGCATGGGCTCCGGCAGCAACCGGCTTCCGGTGACGCCGCTGAACGCGAGATCGATCGGCAGTCGCGCGTCGGCCACCATCATTGGCGCACCGCCGCTGCGCAGCGCGTCCACGTGCGTCACGAGCTGGCGGTCGGCGTATCCGAATCGGCCGTGAAGCTCCGGAATGATGGCGCCGTTGTAAGTGCCATCGAGCAAACCGAACGCGCCCTTGAATGCGGGATCGGTCAGCTTGCCCGTCATCTTGCCCGCAAGGCTGATCATGCCGGTGGCGTTGATGTCGGTCTGCGCGAGGTCGATCACGTTCTCCACGGGGAAATTGTCAACGTCCAGCGTGAAATCCGCTACGCCGTCCGTGGGAAGCAGTCCGTCGGCGTACACGCGTCCATTGCTGCGGTTGCGCAGCTCGAAGTTCGTGACGCGGATTCCCGGACCGCCCCACGCGATCAGCCCCGGATGCGGCATTGACCAGTAGGCGGTGTCGAAGCGAAAGCTCATGTCGGCAAGGCGCAGTTCCTTGCGATCCGTGTAGAGAGCGTAATCGCCCTTCACGCCGTACTGGCGATCGCCGCTCTGCGTCACCGCGAGCTCCACGTGGCCGCCGGGGGACGTGTACGTCACACGCGCATTCAGCGTGTCGAACGCAAAGCCCATCGCCGAGATGCTGTCAGCATCGATCCCTACGGCGAGCACGGACTGCGGCGTGCGCGCGTTGGTCCATGAGTATTCGCTCGCGAAGCGGCGCACGAAGTTCCCGCGGGCCACAACATTCTCGCCGCCGGCGCGTCCGCGCAAATCAAAGTCATACAAGTTGCCGCTGATCTTGCCTGCGGCGTACGCGGTGCCGGAGATCGTATCGGCCGGCACCGGCTGCGGCGCGCTGACCACAAGCGTTGGCCCGGGCTTGCCGCTGATCAACCGCTCCATCTCCGTGGCCCGGGCAATGCGCGCCGAGTCGGCTCGGGCGCGCGCTGCGGCGCGTTGAATCACCTGCGGGCGCGGCGCCACTGGCGTTGCCGATCCCGCGGTCTTGGGCAGCCAGCGGTTGAATGCGCCAAGGGAATCGACAGCAACGGCGTAAGTGAGCGCGCCGCTGTGCTCGCGCGTGAGCCCAAATGTGCCGGACACGTTGGCTGATGTGTGCGCGCCATAGGCGTACAGGCGCTGCACGTCGAGCAGGCCGTTTGTGAGCGTCGCCCGCACCGACGCGGTGTCCACGGCCACGCTGTCCCACCGCGATGTGGACAGATCCGCCGCGACCACGGTGCGCATGGTGCCGAGCGTGGTGCCGCGGCCGCGCACCATGGCGCGCGCCGACAGCGACGTGATTGGCGCCTTGCTGTCCACCGTGCGCAAGTTGACCGTGTAGAGCGTGGACGTGAGGTCGTAGCCTTTGTCGGCGCTCGCCAGGTCGAGCGTGCCGCGCGTCACGAAGCGGCCACCGTCCGGCAGGCGCAGGTCCGCGCTCACACCAAGGTTTCGCATTGCGCCGGTCACGTGCACCGGTCCCGCGGCGCTGCCCTGCAGCCCAACCGCCGGCGCGAATCGACCCACTTCCACGAGCGACAGCGGGTGCAGATTTGCATCGACGTCGATGTATTGTCCGCCCGACAGGCGCACGGTGCCCTTGCCGGATACCGCCGACTCCGTTCCGCGATCGCGAAGTACGAGGTTCTCAACGAACGCCAGCTGCGTCGTGGTCGAGCCGTTCACGGTGGCTGCGCCGCTCACCGTTCCACTCACGGGAAGCGAGGGCATACGGTCGCGCACCAGTTCCACCTGCACCGGCAGCAGCTGGAGCTTGAGGTCGCGCGCCCGGAAACCACCCTTCGCTACCAACCCCGCTTCGCCAACCGCCACGACGCGGCTGGTGCCCGCGCGCTGGTCGGCAAAGGTGACGTCGGCGTTCATGACGAGTGCGTGCGCGCCTCCGCTCACCGCCGCGCGGCCCGACAACACGCCGCGCCGCGGCGATTTGAAATTTGGAATGAGCTGCTCGAGCAACCGCGTGTCCACACCGCTGAATCGCACGTTCGTGTCATGCAGCGCCAGCGTGTCCGTGAGCGTGATGCCCACGTCACCCGTCCCGTGCGCCGAGCCCACGGTGACGTCGGCATTGGTGACGACGTAGTCCTGCGTTGAACCTCGCCATTTCAGCGCGAGATCCAGCTTACCGGTGCCGGCGGGAAGCCGCGGATAGATCCAGCGCATGTCGGCGAGGCTCGCCGGGTCGCTGTGCACCGTCATATTCATGTCACCGGAGTTGAACACGTAGCTGCCGTCGCCGGTCGCCTTGGAGCTCGGCATTGCCACGTAGGCGCCCTTCCACCAAACGGAATCGTTGTTGAACGGGAATGACCCCTTGAGATCCCGCACCACCGCGCCCGGCGCGCGGAACGGATACGCGTTCATCGACAGCGCCGATACCTGGAGCAACCGATTCTTCACTCCCGGTTCCGACAGCCGTAGCAACGGAATGGTGCCTGTGACCGAATCGAGCTGTATGATTTTTTGAAACCCGCCCGGCACCTGCCGAATCATCAGACGCGACCCGCCGGCCAACGCTTCGCGCACCACGCTGTCGCGCGCCGCGGGGCGCAGCTTGTCACTCGGCTTCCACGGCGTACGCACGATGAGCTGACCACCAACCACCGTCGAGTTGGTGAAGCGCAGCCAATCGAGCCAGCCGTTCTGTTGGCTGGGCGCCTTGGGCGTGGTATCTCGCGGAAAGATGCGGTCGTAGTTCCAGTGGCCATCAGGTGGCCGGTCCAGCACTATGACGGGGTGCACGAGCTGCGCGCCGTCGATCCAGATGTGCTTTCGCAGCAGCGTCATCACGGCGTAATTGCCCTTCAACGATTCCACCGCAACGAACGGCGCGCCGGCGCTGTCGGTGATCGAAAAATCGTGCACCGTCATGCCGGTGAGCAGATTGCCCGACAGCGAGCCAATGCGCGCCTTACCGTGCACCATGCCATTCAGCGCGTTCTCGGCGTACCGTCGCACGCGCTCGCGGCCCCAGTCGGTGCCGGTGACCACGAGCACCGCCACTGCCGCAACAAGCACGAGTAACGAGATGCACAGCAGGAGTGCCGCGAACCCGCGTCCCCAATGCAGCGTGTCGTCGTGCTCGGCGGCCGGCGCCCGGTCGTGGCCGCTCACTAGTAGGCTTCCCCGATCGAGAAATGAAGGACGAGGCGGCTGAGCAGGGTCTTTCCCTGCGAGTAATTGCGCGTCGCGTTGAGCGGAACGATCTGCCGCCGGCCGTCGAGGCCCTGCACGGACGTGACCACGGCGAGATCCTCGGCGCGATTCGGATTGAAACCGAAGTCAATCCGGATTGGGCCCACCGGCGACTCGTAGCGCACGCCGAAACCTGGCGTAACGGCAGCGGTGCCCCTCACGATTGCGCTAATGCGCGGCACCTCGCCGACATTGCCGGAGCCGATCACCGCGCCGTCGAGGAATACTGCGCCCATCATATGCCGGAGCACCTGGCCGAGCGGCAGCGGAAAACGATACTCCACGCTTCCCTCGAGCAAAGACGTGCCACCAAGCGGCTGCGGAACGAAGTCCGATGACTTGAGGCCGGGCGAGTTGGGATCGCAGAACTTCACTGCGGCCAAAGTGAGCGCGCACGTTCCGCCGCCCACGCTCTGCGCGTTGGCGAGCGTGGAGTCATCGATCGTGAGAATGCGCGGACCCAGCTGGCTCTCTCCGTAGCCACGCACCGAGTTGGCGCCGCCGGCATAGAAGCGCTTGCGTGGATGAAGCACGCCGCCCTCGGCGCCGCTCGTGAGCGCGCGAACGAATCCGAACCGCAGGTGCGCTGAGAAGACGCTTGCGTTGCCGCTACGGTGGGCGTACGCGGCGGCGTTCAGATCGATGCGATTGTACCGGTAGTCCGACAAGGTCAGCGCCGACGCATGCTCGATGTCTACGCGCGCCACGTAGCCCTTGGTGGGCGAAAACGGAAGATCCGAGCGATCGACGAACGCGCTCAGCGTGAGCGGCGACAGCGACTGGTGCGACCGCAGCGATGCGATGGTGGGCGTGTCACACACGCCGAAGTTCACGCAGAAGTAGACGTCGCTCGCCGAGACGTTATTGATCTCATAACGATAGTTGAGGCTCACCGGCGCGCGCGGCCGCACCATGTGGGTAATGGTCGCTTGGCCGCCGTAACCCCGATCGACGAACACGCCGGGGTTGATGTTGCGATGTGCGAACGCGCCAAACCCCGCCGCATCGGCTGGTCGGCGGAGAAACGAGGGCTGTCTGAAGTCGATGCTCGCGGTGTACGTCGGCTGCAGGTACGGCGTGACGTTGGTGTCGGAAAGCGAGTGGGCAACGTCGCCCCGCACGTCGCGAAACGGTCCGCGGCCGGAGAGCGACGAGGCAAACAGATTTCCGATCACACCGTCCACGTCGAGCCGGCGTGCGCCGCCGAACATGTTGTAGCTCGTGTAGTGCGTCTGGAATTGCAGGAAATCGACGTTGTTCACACCCGGCCCAAAGCGCGCTTCGTGCAGCGGCGCTTCGGTGACGTCGATGTTGACGTTTTTCACCGTATCGTACTGCACGGGTACGTCCACCGACACGAGGCGGAAGAGATTCGATTCGTACAGATTGCGCTGGCTCTCGAGCCGGTCGCTCTCGCGATACAGGTCGCCGGTCTTGAACGTGATGGAGTTGAGAATCGTCTGGGTGTCCACACGATCGTTGCCGGCAACCTTGATGCGGCCAATCGTCGTGAGGTGGTTGGATACCAGGTGCAATTCGACATCAGCCAGGAAACCACTCGGATCCACCGTGACGCTGGTATCAACAACGGCGTCGCCGTACCCGCGATTCCAGAGCTCCGACTGAAACAGCACGCGCATGGAGTCGAGCAGTATGAGATCCACCGGATCGTTGGCGTGCAGCAGCGTCAACCGGTCGCGGATCTTGTTGGGGATCAGCGTGGAGTCGTAGGACACGGCGATCTTGCGCACCAGCGTCGGCCGGTTCTCGTGCACGTTGAACGTGACCGACACTAGGTTGGGGCCAATGTCCTTCACCAGCGTGTCCACCTGCGTGTCGCGATAGCCGCGCTTCCAGTAGTACAGGCGAATGCGCAGCACGTCCCGCTTGAACTCGTCCTCGTTGAAGTAGTGCTTGAAGTCGAAGGTGGGCGAGTGGCTGATGAGACAGAACGGCCGAAGCAAAAAGCTTCGGCATTTCGACACCTGCGTCGAGATGCTCTTGAGCAGGTCGTACTGATCGACGTGAGTAACGCCGTTCACATTGAGCTCCCGAACCTCGGGCGCTCCGCGCGGATCTCGTTGAGTGGACTGTGCAGCGCTAACGGACGGAGCGAGGCAAACCGCTCCAACCGCAAGCGCTATCCGGATCCATTGTGGGGTCGGGAAGGGCATGGCGGGAACAGACTGAGCAAGGGGCGCGCCGGGCCGACGAACGGCCCTGACGCCTCGGCCGACATATGCCGCCGAGTGCATTAATAGCGGACTCTTCGGCCCTGAAAACTTCAGCGGCCTGCCGTCTGGGATCTGCTGTCAGAAGCTGATGACAGATCCCAGACAGCAGACCGCTAGAAAACATTCCAGCAAGCAGTCCCAATGAAGCCAGTATGAACTTAGAGCCCCGACAGGAGCGAGTCGTTCGAGACAGTTGCGGCAATGCGCTTGATCAACCACTCCATGGCGCTCTGCGGTGGCATCTGGCTCAGGCCGCGGCGCAGCGTGAACACGCTGTCGATCTGGTCGGCGCGAAAGAGTTTTTCCTCCCGACGTGTACCGCTCGTGCCAATGTCGATCGCCGGATAAATCCGCTTCTCGGCAAGGCTGCGATCGAGCTTGATCTCGCAGTTGCCGGTGCCTTTGAACTCCTCAAAGATCACGTCGTCCATGCGCGAGCCCGTTTCCACGAGCGCCGTGGCGATGATCGTCAGCGATCCGCCGCCCGAGGCATCTGGAATGGACCGGGCCGAGCCGAAGAAGGCCTTGGGCTTTGCCATGGCCGTGGCGTCGAGACCACCCGAGAGCGTACGGCCCGTGCCGCGCTCCGCGGTGTTGTGCGCGCGAGCCATGCGGGTGAGCGAATCCAGGACGATAACAACGTCCTGCCCGGCTTCCACGAGGCGGTGGGCGCGGTTGAGCACCATCTCCGTCACTTCCACGTGACGCTGCGCCGGCTGGTCGAAGCTGGACGACACTACTTCGCCCACGCCCCACGACACCGCTTCGCTCACCTCTTCGGGACGCTCGTCCACGAGCAAAATGAGCAGCGCCGCGTTGGGATGGTTGATTGCCACGCCCTCGGTGATCGCGTGGAGCAGGGTGGTCTTGCCGGCGCGAGCCGGGGCGACGATGAGCGCGCGCTGCCCGTAGCCGATTGGCGCAATGAGGTCGATGGCACGACGCGTGAGCTCATGTCCGGTCTTGGCCGGCCGGCCCGTCTCCATGAACAATTTCCGTTCAGGATACGACGCGGGCAGCGAATTGAACTCGGGACGTTTCACCGCAGTGGCCGGATCTTCGCCGTTGATCGTGCGAATTTCCACTACGGTGATGCGGCCGCGCGGGTCGATGCCCACGGTGGCGTCGATCAGGTCGGACTTGCGAAGCGAATGCTGTCGCACGATGTGCGGCGGCACGTATGCGTCACCCGCCTCGGCCAGGTAGCTGTTGTTCGGCCGCCGGATGTAGCCCCCGTCGCGAGCGATGTCGAACCATCCGCGCATTTCGGTGGTGGCGACAATCTGCACCGGCTGCTGTGGCTGTCCGCCACCATTGCCGCCATTGCCACCGTTGGAATTTGTTTGCGGCTGCCGCTGGTTGGTGTCGGGACGAGGACCACGCCCGCGACCGCGGCGATGCCGGCGGCCGTTGCGATCGAGTCCGGCGTTCCGGTCGTTGCGGTCATTACGGTCGCCCCGATCGCCACGGTCGTTTCGTGGGCCACGGTCGTTCCGATCGCCGCGATCTCGATTGGACTGTTGTTGAGACGGCTGCTGTTGGTTCGCGTCCGCACTTGGCGCGAACCCGCTGCCCTCTGATTGGGGCGGTGCTGCAGGTGCGGGCGGTGCCATGTCGGCCGACGGCTGGCGCTCGGCGCGAGGCGTCGATTCCGGCGGTGCGCCGTCGTCGTGAGAGACGGGGCCGGCGTCGTTCTCTGTGCCGCTTCCGGCGTTGTCGCCTTCCTCGCGGTACGGATTGTCGCCGGTTTCGCCACCGGAACGGCTGTTCGGACGTGGACCACGTCCGCGCCGCGGTGGGCGTCGACGTTCGTTCATGCACTTGTTGGGTAAGAAGGTGAATCTGTATCGAGGTGCTACTCGTCCCGCGATATGTCTGGACATACGCTCGGCTGGATCGCTCGCGGCCGGAGCAGAAGACTGCCGCGCGGTGCGATGAGACGAGGGGTATGACGGGATGAAACGATGAGACGCGACGCATGCTCTGCTGTCGGTACCGTCGGCGCGCGGACACCTCACGCGTTGCCAACGATGCTGGCGCTACGGCGCGGCTCTCGATGTGCGGAGCCTGGTCGCGGTCGTGCCGGCGGACGCCAAGAGTATCGCCTGGAAAACCGTTTGGCGCAAGGCTCCTGTATCCGCCGTTGTTGCCCGATGGTCATGCTAACTTCGTGCCGGGTGCCTACTTTTCGGGGCATGAGCACCCCGCCTTCCACCCCGAATTCCGGGTCACCGTCGCCCTTCTACGACCCCTCTCGCGAGCTGGCGTCGTATGTCGAATCGTATCAACGGTCCAACGATCTCGGGCGCCTGCTCGATGACTTGAAGGCCCTGGCAAAACGGACGTCCCCCGAGCTGCTCAAGACTGCCTCGCAGTCCTACCGCGAGATGCCAGAAGTGGTCATACCCCTCTTCGAGCGAATTGTGGCCGATCTGCCAACCGATGCCCAGTCGATGGTGGTGCTCGCCAACGCCTACTGGCTCACCGGCCGCGGCCCGGACGCCGTGACCAAGCTCGCCAGCCGCGCCAAACAACTCGATCCGGCCAACCGAGGCGCCTGGCATCTCTGGGCCCTTGCCGAGTCGAACCTGCGCCAGCGCGTTGACCGCTGGCTCGCCGTGACGAAGGCATTTCCCAGCGACCAACTGGCGCGCGCGGCGCTGGCCGACAACGCCACCAGCCTGGCAAACGACGAGTCGGACCCCGTGGCGCTCAAGCTGGCGATCACGACGTATGAAGGCCTGCTCGCCGAGGCGACGGCGGTGCCGCAACGCTTGGCCCTCGAGCATTCTCTAAAAACGCTGAAGACGTTCAAAATATGAGCAAGACAGACGACACGCAGGAGCCGCACGAGCATGGGAACTCGCTCACCGAGTTCCGCCTGTTTCGCGAGCGCATGAACAAGGAGATCCTGGGCGAGAACAATCTCGTGATCAACCGCTTCTTCGCACTCGACGGGCGGGCCTATGAGTCGGGTGCGCTGGACGTGAAAACGAAAGAGCTGCTCGGACTGGTCGCGTCGCTGGTGCTCCGCTGCGACGACTGCGTGACATACCATCTCGTGCGCTGCGCCGAGGAAGGGGTGAGCCGCGACGCGCTGTTCGAGACGCTGTCGATCGGGTTGATCGTTGGCGGGTCGATCGTGATTCCGCATCTGCGCCGGGCGGTGGACCGGTGGACGGAGCTCGTCCCCGATTGACAACAACTTATTGTTGCAAAAAGTGATAAGACGATGTTCAGGAAGCGGCCGGACACATGGAGTAACCGGCAAAATTTAAAAGGCTCCAATATGAATCGCTGAACGGCCCTCACGGGCCGTTTTTTTTCGACTTTAATGTTGAGAATTCGTATACATCAGATTTGACGTGGGACGGATGTGTCGGCAGGTTAGGGGCGAAACGGCCCCATCCGGGTTTGAACGGGCGCTGCCGCCCGTCGCCGCCAAGCCGTTGCCGACACCAGCGTGAACGCTCACGCCCTCCCCCTGAGGTGTCACCTTGCGTCATCGAACATCGTTGTCGCTCGCGCTCCTGCTCTCCGCCGCGCCGTTCGCGGCAACGACACTGTCCGCGCAGACTCGCGAGATCACCGGCAAGGTCCTGCAAGCAGGCACCGGTCAGCCGATCACGGAAGCGACCATTGGAATCGTCGGCGCGCAGGTTGGCGTGCGGACGAATGAACGAGGCGAGTATCGCCTCAAGGTGCCTACGGGATCGGTCTCGCTGCTCGCGCGAGCGATTGGCTACAAGCGCGCCGAGCGCCCCGTGCCGGCGGGACAGAACACGCTCGACTTTTCGCTCGACAAGGACGTGCTCGAGCTCGAGGGCGTGACGGTCACCGGCGCCGCGACAACGGTAGATCGGCGCAACGCCACCACAGCGGTGGCTACGGTCAACGCCGATGAACTCCTCACGGTGCCAGCCAAGTCGGTCGAAGGGAATCTCGCCGGCAAAGTGGTGGGTGCGTCCATCCTCGAGAACAGCGGCGCGCCCGGCGGAGGCATGCAGATCAAGATCCGCGGCGCAACCTCCATCCTCGGCAGCGGCGACCCGCTGTATGTCGTCGACGGCATCATCGTGTCGAACGCATCGGTGTCGGGTGGTCTCACCGCAATCTCGCGTTCGAGCGGGTCGAGCGGTGGTTCCACCCAGGATCAGACGGTGAATCGTCTGGCCGACTTGAACCCCGACGATGTCGAAAACATCGAGGTCCTGAAGTCCGCGGCCGCCACCGCCATCTATGGCTCGCGCGCTACGAACGGCGTTGTGGTGATCACGACGAAGAAGGGAAAGCCGGGCCTCACCAAGTACACCGCGACAGAGCGCATGGGCACGCAGCAGGCAACCCGCTTGCTCGGCTCACGCCACTTCTCGAGTTACGATCAGGTGAAACCGTGGCTCGGCGCTTCGCCGCATGCCGATTCGATCGCCAAGGCGAACTGCACCGCGGCGTGCCCCTGGTATGACTGGCAGGGGCAGTTCTACAACAACTCCGCGCCGGCATTTCAAACAATCCTCACGACCGCCGGCGGCAACGGCGGCACGCGCTTTTTCGGTTCGGTGAGCGACGACCAGAGCCACGGCGTCGAGCAGAATACCGGCGCACGGCGCACGTCCGGACGTCTGAATCTCGATCAGACGGCGGGCGACAAGATCACGATCACCGGTGGTATCAACATCTCCCGTGACTTCGTGCAGGACGGTCTGGGAAATAACGACAACGCCGGCATCAGTCCGTTGTATTCACTGGGCTACTCGCCCGCCATCTACGATCTGCAACAGATCGATCCGACCACCGGTCGGCTCGTGAGCATGTGGATGAACGGCGGCGGCAGCGGAACGGCCAACCCGTTCGACGTGATTCACTCGATCACGAACAACGAGGAAACGTGGCGTCAGATGGGCAACGTCAACCTTGCCTACTCCGCGATATCGACAGTGCACAACACGGTGCAGCTGTCGTATCTCGGCGGCGTTGACCGGTACCAGTTCGAAGGCACGCAGTATTCCCCCAACTACCTCCAGTTCGAGCCGGCGGACGGCTACCTGGGCACCTCGCAGGTGCTGAATTCCAGCAGCCGCTTCATCAATCAGGGTGTGAACGGTGTGTGGACGTTCAGTCCGGGATGGAGCTGGCTCAACTCCGCCCAGTCGTCGGCAGGCGGAACGTATGAGACGTCGCACGTCAACAACTACAACGTCGACATGCGCGGCCTCACGCCCACCCGCATGGTGGCGACGAACGGCGCCAACATCGCCACCGGAAACAGCATCCAGGAGTTCCGCGACCAATCGCACTACTTCAATGAGCAAATGATCCTGCTCAATGAAAAGCTCACCTTGGCGGCCGGCGTCCGCGCCGACCGCGGCAGCGCGAACGGCGATCGGGAAAAGTTCTACACGTTCCCGAAATATTCGGCGAGCTATCGCTTCGTCGAGCCGCTGGGCCGGCTCACGAACAAGATCGACGAGATCAAGTTCCGCGCGTCGTACGGCCAGTCCGGCAACCGCCCGAACTACGGCGTACGCGACCTGACCATTCAGGCCGGCTCACTGATCAGTGGCCTCAGTTCGCTCGTTGCCTCGAGCTCGGTGGGCAATCCGAACATCAAGCCGGAAGTGATGAACGAGCAGGAGTACGGCATCGACGGAACGCTGTTCGGCGGCCGAGTGTCGTTCGAGACCAGCCACTACGAGCGCGTGATCAAGGATCTGCTCGTGACCTTCCCGCTCGCCGCGAGCACCGGCTTTTCCAGCCAGACGATCAACGGCGGCCAGATGTCCACTCGCGGCTTCGAGGGCGGGTTGAACATTGTGCCGATCAGCAACAGGAACGTGGAGTGGACGTTCCGCACGACCTATCAGCACAACGTCCAGTACATCGACAAGCTGTCCGTCGCCGCGTTCACTCCCACCGGTTCGTTCGGTCCAACCTACGGGCACAATAAGATTCAGGTAGGTACGCGTCCCACCGAAATCTGGGGCAACGTTCCGTTCAGCTGCATCAATACCACCGACGCCAGCGGCCACCTCGCCGTGGGCACCGGCTCCGACGGACTGCCCTGCCACCGGATCTTGCCCGGCGACGCCGCGGTCACCGGCAGCACGGTGCGTGATTCGATCATCGCCGACGCCAATCCGGTGGGGCAGATGACATTTCTCAATACGCTCCGCTGGAAACGCGTTACCGTCACCGGCCTGCTCGACTGGCGCATTGGCGGTTCCACGTCCGACATGACCAAGAACCTGTGGGACGAAGGCGGCAACTCCCGTGATTACGACGCCGCATCGCCCCTATCCTCCCAGACGCTCGGCAAGTTCCGCTACGCCACCTGGGCGGCGAACAACATTGCGACGTACATCGACAACGGCTCGTTCGTAAAGCTCCGCGAGGTCAACGTGACCGTGCAAGGGCCAAAGAAGTGGGCGCAGCTCGCTCGTGCAAACGACGTGCGCTTCTCCCTCCAGGCGCGCAACCTCGCCACGTGGACCAAGTATTGGAGCTTCGATCCGGAATTCAACAATTTCGGAAACTCTAATTTCAACCGGTTCATCGACCTGGCGCCGTATCCGAGCAGCCGGCAGTTCTTCCTCAGCATCGACCTGGGGTACTGACCCATGACACTGACTTCAACTCAATCCAGACGGTCGCGCACCAGCGCCTCAATGAGAACCTTTGCCACCGGCGTCGCGCTGCTGACGCTCGTTGCGTCGTGCAAGGCGAGCGATCTGAACATCGTCAACCCCAACAGCCCCAGCCCTACCGGCGCCGCGGCCGATCCCACCGCGTTCCAGCTCTTCGCCACCGGGTTGATGGGCGACCAGCGGAGCACGCGTTCCGGCTTCATCACCAACACCGGCGCGCTCGGGCGCGAGTCCTATACGTTCCAACCCACCGAGGGGCGGTTCTCCACGCATCCGGTCGTGGGCGTGACGATTGGAGGAATCCAGCAACTCGATGCCACGTCCACCTACTTCGGTAATCCGTGGGGCACGCAGTACGGCGTGCTGCGCGACATCTTCAACTTCAAGAAGACGATCACGCTCAACCCGTCGCTGTCGGCGCAACAGAAGGCGTCATCGCTCGGCTTTGCGCAAACACTCGAGTCGCTCATGCTGTTCGAGCTGATCCAGGTGCACGACACATTGGGCATCGTCGTCGCGCTCAACGACGATCCGTCGGCGTCGTCGCCGTTCGTGTCGCGCGACTCGGCGTACAAGTACATCATGAACACGCTGGATGCCGGGGCCACGAACCTTGCGGCGGGCGGATCGGCGTTTGCCTTCACCGTGGCGTCGGGGTACACGGGCTTCACCACGCCCGCGACCTTCACGAAATTCAACCGCGCGATCAAGGCAAAGGTCGCGGCGCACTATGCCACGGCTGGCGGTGGCGCGGCGGCATGGCAGGCGAGCCTCGCCGCGCTCCAGCTGTCGTTTCTCAATGCCGCGGCCACCACGCGCGCGGCGCTGGATGTCGGCGTATACGACACGTATGCGGCGTCGCCAGACTCGCCGAACGGACTGACCCAGGCGACGAACACCAATCTGTACGCCCACATGTCCTTTCAGACGGACGCCCAGCTCAAAGCGGACGGCACGCCGGACGACCGGTACACCGCCAAGATTCGCACGGGCCTTCCGTCGAGACAGGGTCCGCCGACAGGTGACGGGCCAACTACCGGCTCGTCAACGCTGGGCTTCAGCATCTGGCCGACGGTGTCGTCCTCCATTCCGGTCATCCGGAACGAGGAGTTGATTCTCATTAGGGCCGAGGCAAAGCTGGCGACGGGTGACCCCGCCGGTGCAATCGCCGATCTGAACGTCGTGCGTCAGAACTCGGGCGGATTGCCGGCATCGACGCTCACGCCGGCGTCGCCCGCCGGCGATATTCTCAGCGGCATCCTGTACGAAAAGCGGTACTCGTTGATCATGGAAGGCGACCGCTGGGTGGACATGCGCCGGTACGGGCGGCTCAGCCAGCTCCCGCTCGACGTGCCGTCCGGACCGAACAAGAACTTTGTGGCCCGGGTGGAACCGATTCCCGTGGGTGAATGCCAGGTGCGCAAGGGTCTCGGTCCTGAGTTCCAGGGACCGGCGGGCATCAACAACTGCCCGTGAGGCCAGTGGCCCGTGCGTCGTGACGACGGGTTTTGTCGTTTCGCCGCACGTACATCGAGCCGGAGACCGGGTGTATTCCGGTCTCTGGTCTGATGTGTTTTTATACATATATAATTAACATTTACATATTTTGTTGACCATGCGTCACGTTTCGTTCAAGCGGTGGGCGCTCGTTGCTCTGGCCGGCGCGTTGGCCAGTGCGCCGGTGCCGGTGCTGTCCCAGGGCCGGCCGCCGTTCCCATCCGCGCGCGCCGAAACGCCGCAGCCCGGAGCGCGCCTGGTCGGCACCGTTGACGGGTTCGTCAGCGACACGGCTCTCGCGCCGTTGCACGCCGCGTTCGTCTCGGTGCTCGGCACGAACATCCGGATCGGCACCGGGCCAAACGGCCGGTTCCGCATCGCGAACGTTCCTGTTGGGCAGTATCTCGTCGTCGTCAAGCGCGTCGGCTACCAGCCAATCTCGGCTGTGATCGACGTGCCCCGGGGCGACACGCTGCGGGTGGCCTACACCATGGACAAGCTGTCGGCGACCATGCTCGATCCAGTGGTCGTCACCGAGAAGTCGCCCACGCTGCGGATGCGCGAGTTCGAGCGGCGCAAGGCCAGCGGCGTCGGCCAGTTCATGGACCGCGCCGAGATCGAGCAGCGCAACAGCGTGTATGCCACGGATCTCTTTCGAAAATTCTTATCGGTGACCGTATCGCCAAGCCACACGAGTGCGATTACGGAGTACTATGCGCTGAGTACCCGTGAGGGCGGCGACCCGACCGTTGGCGCCTGTCCCATGCAGGTGTATCTCGATCAGGTGCCGTTGCCGACGCCGTTCAATCTGGATCTGTTGCCGCCGCCCAAAGAGCTTGCGGGCCTCGAGGTCTATTCCGGTCCGGCCACTGTGCCGCCGCAGTTTGCCGGGCGGAACACGTCGTGTGGGGTCGTGCTGGTGTGGACGCGGGAGGGTGGGGGCTGAGCCGGCCGGCGCGCCGGCGGGGCCGACCGCGCGGGCGAGGTGCTCAGCCCGCGTCCTCGTGCGCGCGCGGCGTGAGGGCAGCCACAGCGTCGGTCATGTCGCGCAGGTCGAACGGTTTCCGCAGGAAGTTGCAATTGCAGGCAGCAATGAGCTTGTGCGCGCGCTCGGTGATGTCGCCGGTCATGAACAACGTCTGGAAGCGGAGGTGCGGCTGGTGTCCCGCGGCTACCTCAAAGATCACATCGCCGCGCATGTCGGGAATGCGCAGGTCGATGAGCATGACGTCGATGTGCTCGCCGCGGATGATTGAAAGCGCGCTCTCCCCGGATTGCGCGGCGATGGCTTCGTAGCCAGCGCGCGACAGCGCCATGGTGAGTGCTTTGCAGATCGACGGCTCGTCATCAACAACAAGCACCCGCGACTGTTTCTCGAGCGCCATCGACTCCTTCGCCTGTGGCTGTGAACTCTGGGTTCGAGTGCCGGGGTGCTGCCGTCCGGCCGAACCAGGTATGACCTTCCACGTCATTGCTTCTTTCTCCGGCGCAGCATCTGCTCGGCGAGCAGCGCGATCAGCGCAGTTCCAGTGACTTCCTTCCGAACCTGCTCGGTCGTGAGCCCGGTGAGCTCGCGCATTTGCTGCGAGAGCTGCCAGGGTGAGTGATAGCCGGCTTTGGCTGCCACGTCCTTGATCGACCGTCCAGGGTCCTGCAGGTATGCAAAGGCTTGGAGCACCCGAGCCGCCACAACCAACGATCTTGCTGAGAAGATCCCGGCGGGTTCCAGATTCCGATAGAGCGTGCGGAGGTTCATCCCCGCCACTCGCGCCAGATCCGCCGAGTCCTTGAATTCGCCGGGCGCCCGAAACAGCTGTTCGATCGCTCGGACCACCGTCACTGGCAGCGCAGACAGCGGCGCTGCCAGTTCCTGCAGCATCCGATCGCCCAACGCGAGGGCGGGAATGCTTTCCAACAATGCCAGGAACCGTCTCGGTTCGTCGTCGAAGCGGCTCAGGACGACGTGTTCTACCCCAGACTTGGCCAAGCGGACGATCGCCTTGATGGAGGCGGGCGCCAGCGTGGTATAGACGACCACGGGGAGCGACGGAAACTGTCTCCGCAGCGTCTCGAGCGCGTCGACCTGGACGGTGCCGTCGACCGCAGGGTCGGCGACAACGAGCTCCGTGCCGTGGTTTGTGACCATGGCCTGGAGTTCGGCCCAGCTCGCAACGGACGTGAGCGAGTGCTCGGATCCGAGGACGATTCTGAGGTGGGAGAGGAGCTGACGTGGGAGGAACGCGACGACGTCCACGTAGGAACAGTATCGGACTCGGGTGACATAAAAGCACGCAAATGTGACACAAAATGCGAGTTTACGGTCCGAATCGCGACCCTAGAATGCTCCACAGATGGTTTCCGCCAAGAAAAAATCTGCTGGCATTCTGACTTTCATGGAGATCGCCCATGTCCCGCCGCCCTCTCGTTCTCCTGCTGGTTGTCGTTTCCTCCTTTGTGCTTTCTGCGTGCGCCGACCTGACCGCGCCGCGTCATGATGATACCTGTCGGAGCGGTTGGTTCGATCCCGCCGGCGAGTGCATTAAATAAGCACCAGTCAATACTGAGCGCTTCTCGGGACCGGCAAATCTGCCGGTCCCGTTTTTGTCTCACACCCCGGACGTTTGTCTCATATCGCTTATCGCGTCGATTACATGCCGTACCGACGCTGCGGATTGCCAATCGGCATCCGGCTTAACGTAGCGTTTGTTGCGTTTTGCATCTCCCAGAGCCGCTTCGGCTTCAAAGAGCAAATGGTTCAATCCATGTGAAGCGGCAAGCTCGATCGCGCGCTCCAAGTATGGAATTCCAGATTCCGATTTCCCAAGCGCGTGATAGCCGCGCCCGACATGCAACAGATAAGTCGCCCGCAGTGGAGGCGAGAAATCCGCTGATTCCAAAGTGCGGCGGTACATGTCGAATTGCAGCTCGACGCTTTGCGTCGCCGCCAGCTCCATCAGGTTGAGCTCCGCCATCCAACGAACGTATTGTTCCTGCGCCGTCGCGGCGAGGACGAGGTACGCGTCTCGGGCGATATCCGACAGCCCCAGATACCGGAAACCTGTTGCGATGTTTCCGAGAATACGATCGCGATCTTGTTGCGTGACCGCAACCTCAAGCGCTTCATATGAGAACTTGATAGCGCGGTCGTAGTGTCCACGGATACCGGCAATCCAAGCCCTGTCGTGCAGTGCACGGGACTTGACGTCGGCTAACCCATGGGCCTCTGCTCGCCCTATCGTTTCGTCCACGATGGACTCTGCGTACGGCATGTTTCCGCGCGCCACAGCGATCCTGGCGTCTCCCAAACGTCCGCGGAGCACCCCAATCATGTCGCCCGCGGCGAGTGCAACTTCGGACGCGTGCGCGTAGGCGGCGGCTGCTGAGTCGAGCTCGCCTACAGAGCGCAAGCAGAACCCAAGCTGCAGATACGCCGTGACAACCAAGTCCGAATCGACGATGGGATCAGCATGCGACACGATTGTCTGACAAACGTCCGCTGCAAGCGACCATTTATCGTCGTACTGGAGGGCCTGTGCATACGCCAGCAAGCGCGGAACGAGTACATGCAGATTCAGGCTCGTCGCCGACACGACGACATCGACGACCCCCTTCAGGATCCGCTTTACGGGTAGTGCATCGCCAATTTCGGCGATCGACTCTCGGACGGCACTCACCGCCCAAGCGTCTGCGCGACACACGCCCGCACCCGATGCGATCCAGTTATCGACAAACCGAATCGTGACAAGCCCGGCGCTTACTGCGCGCCAGTTTGCGTTGGCCTCATCCATCTTCCCGAGTTCCTCGAAGAACGCGAGATGCTTTAGCGCTCCATCCGAATCCGTCACGCCTGACCTCCAGATCGGGCTACATCAACGATCGATTTGCACTGCTCGCATATATTGGCTCGGGCAGGACAATCTTCAAGTGCGATATCGTGACAACTGCACCCGGCAAATGTGACGTTATCCACACATGTCATAAATCACAAAATCTGAATAGCCGCCTTTCGCGGCCCCCCGTACCGTCTTCAGGTATCGGTCGCGTTCCACTCCACCCATCTGTTTGCCGCATTCTGTATCAATGTGAAAACCCGCTCAAGTAATTTGGGTCCGCGCCTCGGACTGCCGGTCTCGGCCGTCAAAGTGGGGAAATGAAGCGGTGCGCTATGGTGGACCATGAACTGGTCCCGCGCGCCCGTCCATGGTCGTTGGCTGCAGCCGCGCGCGCCTTTGACCGATTCGCGCGTGATTTCGTGGCCCAGGCCGCCGTCCATCGGCGCTCGAATGAGCCGGTTGTCGGGCCGACGCGGCGGTCCGGTTGTCCAGATTGCCGACCGTACTGGGCGGAACGCCGACCCCAACGATGCCACGTGTAAACGTTTCGAGATTCTACTACGCGTGTGATCAACCAAGATCGTCTACATAGTAGGAAGCGCATCACACGATGTTCTACGCCACTGGCCTGGCACTGTGGTACGCGGACCACTTACCGCACACCGCCGGCTGTACGCCGCGCACCGGTGACTTGGTGCGACTCGCCGCCCACTTGATATCGCGCTCCGCGCATCTGGTTGGACGGGGCGGTCGACCTGACGGCGAGGTACGATCGGCCGGCTGCGACTTTCCGAGAACCCGACGGAGCGCAACGGCGATCCGATGCGTTGCCCCGTCGGAGTCGGTTGCGTACGTCGCCCGACTTGCACGACGGGACCGGCCACGTGGAGCGGCGCTTCGCTGACATGACGCGACGCTCCGCGCACATGAAGCGACGCGCCGCGGACATGGCGCGACGTACCGCAGAGGTGGCTCGTGTGCTCCGATCACCTGATGTGACTCGACGCGCATCGCACTGGCCTCGCCGCCGACTTGCTCGCGCACTCCGGCGACCTGCACCAAGGCACGCGGTCAGTTGCACTGGCGTTCCGCCGAGTTGCACCGCCGCGACGGCGACCATGCGGCATGGACCCGGCAACCTGACACCTCGCACCGATCACCCGACAGCGCGCACCGGTGACCCGACCGGAGGGTGCCGTTGACGCTGCATGAACCAACCGACGACTGCCACCGGCTGACCGGCGATCCGCACTGGTCCACCGCCGATTGCCACTGGCTCTCGCCTCGTTGCCACGTACTCTCGGGCGATTCGCACTGAATCTCCGACGATTGCCACTGAATCCCCGCCGACTTGCACTGAATCCCCGCCGACTTGCACTGAGTCTCCGACGACTTGCACCAAGTCTCCGGTCACTTGCACTGAGTGGTTGACGACCTCCATCGACGGACGTGCCGCCGCACATGTCCGTTGGTGTCATTCGTATTGCGCCGACCCCTGATCGACAGGAGCAGTTGACTTGCTATTCGAAGATATGGGAGATCAGTTATGACGGTGGTCTAATCGGGGAGTCGTACGTCATGAACTTGCCTCCATCTCACCAACACGTACTCTCGGAGCCGAGCGAGCATGGCTTCGCCATCGCAGCCATCTGGGTCGGTCACGCTGCGCTTGTTCTCCTGGCCGCAGGTCTGATACTGACCGCGTATCGGCGGTCTGACCCGAACTCGATCAATTGGATTGGCCTGGGTTCGTGGTTCGCGTCGTTGATACTGCTCGGCACGGGCCTCGTGATTCGGCTGGTCGCCCGTCGCGAGGACGGACGTCGTGTCGGCGCGGCGACGGTAGCATATGCCGCATTCATGCTCGGGATGCTCTCCGAGATTGCCGGGCCCGTCACCAACAGTTCTCCGTCCGGCACTTTGCTCGGCGAGATCGGCATCGCCTGGATGCTTGTCGCCCTGGTGATGTTTGGCCGCGACGCCGTCAGCCAAAGCTGACGGGCCTGGTCAAATGCCCACACCCGAATTCGGCATTCGGCGGAGCGTGGCCTAGCGACCCATCGCTATCCGACGTGCCGCGCGATCTGCTCTCCCACAAAGTACCCCACGATCGCCACGCCAAGCCCCACCACGAACATGTCCATTCCGGATCGGAACACGCTACGCCCGGTAAACACCGACCGCAACGCCCCAACAATCCAGTGCGAGAGCATCGCCACACCGAACGACACCACCACCGCGGTCCACCCGGTCCATATGAAAAATGGAAAGACTGGAATCAACGCGCCCACCGCCGTCGCCGTGCCGGTGATCCATGCCTCGCGCATCGGCGACATGTGCGGCTCGCCGATCCCAAGCTCCTCCTGCACCTGCTCCTCGAGCATCCGCGACGGATCGCCCATCACTTCCGTCGCCAGCGCGAGCGCCGAATCGGTTGACATGCCTTTCGCTTCGTATAACAGCGCAAGCTCGTCGCGCTCGATCTCCGGCATCAACGCGATCTCGTCGCGCTCCATCGCGATCTCGTTGGCGTAGACTTCCTGCTCGCTCTTGGCCGCGAGGTATCCGCTCGACCCCATCGACAGCGCGTCGGCAATCAGTCCCGCCACGCCGGCAACGATCACCGTGTGGTGCTGCACGTCTGACGCCGCGCCAATCACACCAGCGACCAATCCAAAGTTCGCCGTGAGCCCGTCGTTGAATCCATACACGACGTTCCGCAACAGTCCGCCCGACCCCGCGCGATGCCACGGCTCGCCCGTCCGCCCGGCAATCGAGTTGAGCGTCATTGCATGCTCGGCAGACTCTCTCGCCAACAACAACGACTCGCTTGCGCCTGGCGCGCCTGTGGGCGACCGGCGGTGCATGTCGAGGTAGCCCTTCACCTCGCGCCCTTCCTCCGCGAGCAACATTGGCAACAGGAAGTTGGGCCCGAAAACCTTGCCGAGTGCGGCGAGTAGGCGCGTGCGGGCGCTTGGCCGAAATTTCCGCGGATCGCGTCCGTGATCGCGCATCAAGCCGCCCCACACCTGAACATGCCGATCTTCCACCTCGGCGAGCCGGCGATACAGATCCTTCTTCTGCGCGTCCGGCTCCGCGTCGGACAGCAACCGATACAGATACGCCGCGTCCGCTTCGTCCTGCCAGTGGTGCTCGAAGGTATGGAGGTCAGGGGTGTGGGCCATCACTGGAAGCTAAGGACGAGTAAACCCTTCGCCAGCCTCGACGTGACTCATTCAGTGAAACCCAAAACATTTCGTGAGGTCATATGCGAATCTATGCAATGCTCCCTACGGTCCTGGCCACCAGCGCGATGATGGCATCGCTATCCGCGCAGCAGCCGCGTGTGAGGCGCCTTGGGCCCGGCGCTGGCATTTCACCGGGCTTCGAGTCGTTCGGCGTGCTCGCAACTGCAGAGCCCCGCGCGGTGATCGGCGTGGCGACGAGTGCGGCCGCGACGCCGCGCGACACCCTCGGCGTGCTCGTCAGCGAAGTGCGCACCGGCGGCCCAGCCGATAAGGCGGGGATAGAGGAGGGAAATCGAATCGCCTCGATCAACGGCGTGAGTCTCACGCTCGCCGCCGCAGACGTTGGCGACGACGCGATGGCTGGCATCCTGTCGCGTCGCCTGAGTCGTGAGCTCGACAAGCTCAATCCAGGCGATGAGGTGGAACTCCATGTCTACGCGAACGGCCAGACGAAATCACTCAAGGTGAAGACGGTTGCTCCGGGCGACATCTACGCTGCAACCGCCACGCGCCGCATCAACGATCGCGCCGCGCTCGGCATCAGCGTGGCCGTCACGGGCAGCGCGCGCGACTCACTCGGCGTGTTTGTGATGTCTGTAAGCGACAGCGGCCCCGCAGCCAAGGCCGGCATTCAAGAAGGCTCACGCATTGCGGCGGTGAACGGTGTTGATCTGCGAACGCGCCGGAACAATGATGACGCGCTCGGCACTCAGGTGTCGAACGTCAATCGTCTCGAGCGCGAAGTGGCGCGCGCCAAGCCCGGCGATGACGTGGAATTGCGCGTCGTCTACAACGGCCAGACGCGGAATGTGAAAGTGAAGGCCGCCCGCGCGAGCGACTTGCCGCACCAAGGCCGCTCATTCACAATCATGGGCGGCGACAATCTCATGATGCCCAACATTGACGCGCCCATGCAGCAACTCGACATCCCGCGCATTCGAGAGGATGTACAACGCGCGCTCGGCACCAGCATGCCGGCCCTACGATCGCTCCGACTCAGCGCCGCATTCGGCACGATGCGCTGGTAAAGCAGTTAATCGCACCACCGCACCACCGCACCACCGCACCACCGCACTTAAAACTCCACCTGCGCCCCCAGCTCCACCACACGGTTCGGCGGAATGCCAAAGAACTCCGTAGCCGACCGCGCGTTGCGCGACATGATGACGAACAGCTTCTTACGCCACCGAGCCATGCGCGGAAGCACGATGTCGTCTGGCGCGCGCCGCGTGCCGGGCTTCCGCTCGCCGTCCGAGATGATGATGCGCTCGCGGCCGAGGTAGAATGTGGTATCGTTGGTCTTGGCCTTGATGCCGGCCTCGCGAGCCCACTGCAGAATTTCCGGAACGTTCGGCTGTTCCATGAATCCGTAACGCGCCGTGATCCGGAAGAAGCCGTGGGTCAGCGCCTCCACGGTGACGCGTTCCGACGATCTGATCTCCGGGACTTCAGCCGTGACTACGGACATGAGAATCACCTGCTCGTGCAGCACCTTGTTGTGCTTGAGGTGGTGCAGCAGCACCACGGGCACGCCGTCGTTCGACGATGTCATGAACACCGCTGTACCGGGCACCCGCGGCGGCTTGCGACGATCGACGTCGCCGAGGAAGAGATCGAGCGGCAATGCGCCCGCATGCAGTGCGTGATTGAGCAGGTTGCGTCCCTTCTTCCAGGTGCTCATCAGGGTGAACACACCGATGCCAATGGCGATCGGCACCCAGCCGCCGTTCTCGATCTTGATCACGTTCGCGGCAAACAGCGAAAGGTCAATGGCGAGGAAGGCGAGCGCGAGCGGCAACGCGTGATAGACCGACCAGTTCCACCGGCCCCGCGCGACGACGTAGAACAAGATCGACGTAATCGCCATGGTGCCGGTAACGGCGATGCCGTAGGCCGCGCCGAGGTTGGTCGATGATTTGAACGCGAGCACGAGCACCAGACATCCTACCATCAACGCGCGGTTGATTTCGGGAATGTAGATCTGGCCCGCTTCCGTTTTCGACGTGTGAATCACTTCGACACGCGGCGAGTAGCCGAGCTGCACTGCCTGCTGCGTGAGCGAGAACGCGCCGGAGATCAACGCCTGTGACGCGATGACCGCGGCAAGCGTGGCCAGGGCAACCAGCGGGATCTGCAGCGCGGGGGGCGCCAGGTTGAAAAATGGATTGCTCACGGCCAGCGGATCGCGAAGCAGTAGCGCACCCTGACCGAGGTAATTGAGCAGGAGGGCCGGCAACACGAGGGCGAACCAGGCGATGCGGATCGGTCGTTTGCCGAAGTGTCCCATGTCGGCGTACAACGCCTCCGCGCCCGTCACGGCCAGCACTACCGCTCCAAGGGCGAGGAATCCGATTCGTCCGTTGGCAACGAAAAAGTGCAGACCGTGCAATGGATTCAACGCGCCGAGAATGCGCGGCGCGCGGATGATCTCAGAGACTCCAAGCACACCGATGGTGGCGAACCAAAGCGCCATGACTGGGCCGAACAGCACACCCACTCGGCCGGTGCCGAAGCGCTGCACCGCGAACAGGCCGAACAGAATGACGATGGATCCGGGAAGGATGAACGGCTCGAACGCGGGCGTCGCAACGTTCAGTCCCTCCATGGCGCTCAACACCGAGATGGCCGGTGTGATGATTCCGTCACCGTACAACAGCGCTGCACCGAAGAGCGCCAGGACAACGAGCACCACTCGGCGCCGGGTGTCAGCTGACCGCCGTTCCTGTTGGAGGATGAGCGCCAGCAGGGCAAGGATGCCACCTTCGCCCCGGTTGTCGGCCCGCATGATGAAGACGATGTACTTCACCGCCACTACGGAAACGAGCAGCCAGACGATGAGGGAGAGAATGCCGAAGACGTTCTCCGGCACGGGTGCAATTGTAAATGTCTTCGACGTGAAGCACTGCTGCAGCGCGTAGAGAGGGCTCGTGCCGATGTCGCCATATACGATGCCCAAGGCTCCGAGCGACAGGAGCCCGAGGCGCTTTCCCGTAGGATGCGTCTCGACATGTCCGCGCTGTGGAACGGCAGCGTGAAAACCGCTCGTGTTGGTCGCTGTCGGCGGGAGAACTCCGCCCGGCAGAAGGGGAGTGCCCGGGGCGGACTGCGCCGTAGCGGGCGGTTGCTCGCCCGCTGGGGAGTTGGCGCGATTAGTCTCGTCTGTCATTTATTTAGCTGCGGGCACGCCCGCCTCGAGCCGCGTTTATCACGAAGCCTGACGAGCGCCTCGATATTACGCAAAAATGGGTCGCGGAAGCGATCCGCGACCCATCGGTGAATCTAGTGCCTTGCTACCGCTCGTCCAGCGGTGGGCGCGCGGTCAATGACACTGAACAGCAACCACCCCTTCGCCTACTTGGCGATGGCGTCGATCTCGTCTGCCGCCACGCGCAGGATGTCGCGAATTTTCTCCACGGTCGGTTTATCCTGTATATGGCTCGTTGCTGTCTTATAAGTGGCCCGTGCCAGCCGTTGAAATTGCTGATTTAGCTCGGTCATAGGCGTATCTGTCAAACCTTCAACAAACCTGGCGATGCGCGCGAAAATGTCGTTTACCGTCCCGCTGTGCTCCGCGAGATGCTTTCGGCCCTCGTCGGTGATCTCGTAGATCTTCTTGCCGCCGTCTTCCGGAACGACGCGGGCGAAGCCCAGGTCCTCGAGCATGGTCAACGTCGGATAGACAGTGCCGGGGCTCGGCGCATAAGAGCCGCCGAACCGGCTTTCGAGCTCCTTGATGATATCGTAGCCGTGTCGTGGCTTCTCCTCGAGCAAGCGGAGGATCACGTACTTGATGTCGCCTTGCTCGAACATGCGTCCGGCGCGTCCGCGCCAGTGTGATCGGCCCCGCGGCGGACCGCCGGCCCAATCGCCGAACCCTTCCCAGCCTCGATGCATGAATATGCTCCGATATATCGTGAGGCACTAAGATATATCGAAGTAATATCTTTGCAATAGGCTTTACCGACGAGGGTCCGGCATATCGATTGCCTTTACACAGGCCATCCGAAAGTCGTTAGAACCCAATCCGGAGCAGTCCCATGGCAGACGATCTAAATCGCGACGGCCTCGAAAACCAGGCGAAGGGCTTGGGCAAGCAGGCCGAGGGAAAGCTGCGCAACGCGGTCGGTGGGTTGACCGGCGACACGAGCGAGCAGCTCAAGGGCAAGGCCAAGGATCTCGAGGGCAAGGCCCAGCGCAAGATCGGCGAAGCCGAGAAGAAACTGGACGATTGAGGCCGACGCGTTCGGCCCGGTAGTTCCGGCAGGTAAAGCAGAGGGGCCGAATGCAATCGCATTCGGCCCCTCTGTCCATTTACGATCGAACCGGCTCCCGCTACTCGTAACGTAGAGCCGTGATCGGATCGAGCGTCGCGGCGCGACGGGCCGGCCACACGCCGAAGGCCACACCGACCACCGCCGAGAAGACAAACGCCATGAGAACGGCGGACGACGATATCTGAGTATTGAACCCTGCCATCTTACTCATGATGAGCGCGCCGCCGGCGCCGGCGAGGATGCCGATCATTCCGCCGAGCACGCACAACACCACTGCTTCGATGAGGAACTGGAAGAGAATGTTGAACCGCGTGGCGCCGAGTGCCTTGCGAATGCCGATCTCGCGGGTGCGCTCGGTGACCGACACGAGCATGATGTTCATGATGCCGATACCACCGACGACCAGCGACACCGCCGCGATGCCGGCCAGCAGGTACGTCATGACCTGCGTGGTCTCCTGCGTGGTCTCGAGAATGTCGGACTGATTCCGAATCTGGAAATCATCCGGCGCGCCCTGGCGAATCCTGTGTTCCCGGCGCAGCACGCGCTGGATCTCGGCCATGGCGTCGGGAATCTTGTCCTCACTCTCGGCCAGTGCGCTGATCGACTGGAGACGATCCGAGCCGTTCACGCGGAAACGCGCCGTGTTGATCGGAATGAGAATTTGGTCGTCAGGATCTTGGAAGGCGTTGGCCGCCCCCTTTGCCGCGAGCACACCGATAACGGTGAACTGACTGCCGCGAATACGAACGTCTTCGCCGATCAGTGCTGCGGGCGTCGTGATGCCCATGTTGCTGACAACAGTTGGTCCGACGACAGCAACCCGCTGGCGCCCTTCGTCATCTGCCGCTGTGAACATCCGGCCGGCCTGAAGCGTGTACTTGCGAACGTCGAGGTAGTTCGGCGACGTGCCGACCACTGTGGTGCTCGCGTTCTTGTTGCCGTACACAATCTGCTGATTCGAGCGCATCTCGGGCTGAACGGCGAGCAGGTACCGCGAGCGTTCATCCACAGCCTTGGCATCGTCAACGGTCAACCGACGCTGGGCACCGGCGATTTGGACGCCACCGCCACGCTGCTGACCGGGGCTCACCGTCAACAGTGTGGTGCCGAGCGACGAGATGCGATCCTTCACCGCAGCCTGGGCGCCGGTTCCAATTGCTACCACTGCGATGACCGCGCCCACGCCGATCACGATGCCGAGCATGGTGAGTAGCGACCGGAGCTTGTTGGCCCTTAGCGCTCCGAGGGCCACGCTGATGATTTCTCCAATTAGCATGTGATCAACCACCCCGTCCGCCGCCACCACCACCACCACCAGGTCCGCCAGCGCCGCCGAGGGGGCTGGCGTTTGCGCGGATGCGGTTCTGCAGCTGTAGACGTGCCGCCTGGAGCGCCAGTGCGCCGAGCATGACCACGCGATCGCCTTCCTTCAGGCCGCTAACCACTTCGGTGTAGTCGAGATTTGCCTGACCGAGTTGCACGATGCGCGGGTGGAATACCGTCTTGCTGCTGTCCGACACGAAGACCAAGCCGCTGCGGGTCCGCGCGGGACGGCCCGTAAGTTCGGTGGATTGGTTCAATCCGCCGGCCTGACCGGTTCCGGCGCGCGCTGCGCTGCCGCCTTGAGCGCCCGCACCAGCGCCGCCAGTAGCAGCAACCTGGTTGCCGCTCTGACGCCGTAGGCACTGGCCGGCGGTGCGCGGGTCAAGCCCGAGCGTGGTGTAGATGGCCTGCATCTGCGCGTTGATCGCCTGCATTTCCGGCGAGCCGCCGCGCTGACCATTGCCGCCACCACCACCGTTGCCGCCGGCGCGTGCGCTATCACCGCCGCCACGACGACGCTGTCCGCCGCCGTTGGCATCGCCGTTTCCACCGTTGGCGCCACCACCGTTGGCGCCACCACCGTTGGCGCCACCACCGTTCCGATTCCCGCCGCCGAAGCCGGCAGGACGCAGCGCGGTCATCTTGGCGCGCAGATCGTCAAGCTGCTTCTTCTCTTTCGGATGCGCCTTGAGGGCGTCTTCCACCTTTTTGCAATCGGCGTCAGACACCTGCTGGCCAAACTGGCCCTGGCCCTGCTGCGCGATGAGGCTCACGTCGCCGCCAGCCGTACCACCGGGGCCGCCGCCATTTCTGGCACCGCCCGCTGCACCGCCCGCGGCATCGCCAGCGGCTCCGCCACGGCGACCGTTGCCGCCGCCGAAGCCCCCGCGGCCGGCCCCGCCGCTAAAGCCCTGCGCCTTCATCTCGGCATTCACGCTGTCCGCGCTCAGGCCAAGCATGGCGCCCGTCGCAACAGCTTCACGCGTGTTCTTGATGGCATCGTTCGGAATCGCGAGGACTTGATCGCGCTCGTCGATGAGCACGGACACTTCCCCGTTCATGCCGGGCTTGAGCAGGCCTTCGCCGTTCTGAAGATTCACGAGCACCGGGAACATGGTGACATTCTGCGACACCACAGCCTGTGGCTCGATCTTCTCGACGACGCCGGTGAACCGGCGATCGGGATACGCGTCGACAGTGACGTTGGCGGGCTCGCCCGCCCGCACGTTGCCGATGTCCGTTTCGTTGAACAGCGCGCGAATGCGCACCACGCCGAGATCGGCCATATGGATGAGCGTTGTACCGCCGCTCACCGAGCCGGTTGCCGACGCGATGACGGTGCCTTCCGACACGAGCTTGTCGATCACGACGCCCTCGGCCGGGGCCTTGACGGTCGCGTCTTCCAGCGCCTGTCTGGCGAGATCGAGATTCGCCCTGGCGTTGATCACGCCGGAGTTCGCATTCGCGAAGTTGATCGCGACCTGCTCATACTCCTGCGGCGTGATGATGCGTGCCTTGTACATCGCTTCGTTGCGCTTCTTGTCGCTGTCGGCAACGGTGAGCTTGGCCTGGGCCGCGTCGAGCTGGGCCTGAGCCTGATTGTACTTGTTCTGGACGTCACGCGTGTCGATCTGAACGATCACGTCGCCCTGATTAACGTGCGTGCCGGTCTCGACGTTCATCTTGGTGATGGCGCCGGACGCCTTTGATTTGACTTCGATGATCGTAATCGGCTCGATGACGCCGACGGCCTGCGCATCGACGATGATGTCGCGCCTGGATACATTGGCGGTCTGCACGGTTGGGGCTTGGACCTTCTTCGCGCAGGCAGCGGAGGCGACGAGCAGGGCCGCTCCGAAAATTCGTCTCACGTCAGTGTGTCTCCTGAAATCGGCCGGGAAGGATGGCCGTGGGCGGGTCGGACTGTCTGGTTATGTGTACGCGTGCCCCTCGGGAAATGCTGAGGGTCGCGGCGAGGAATGAGGAAAAACAAAAGGCACACCGAACGAAGTCCGGTGTGCCTGTCGTTCACCTGTCGCGCAGACCAGCCGGCAGGCAACCCGGCTGCTCGGCCGTTAAGCGCGTTTACGGCAGGTCGCGGCCAATCGCGGCCTCGATCTGTGCCTTGGCGTTGCGGTAGTTGAGGCGCGCCTGAATGAGCTGTTGGCGTGCCGTTACGAGCGTCTGCTGCGACGTGAGCACATCCAGCAAAACGCTGGCGCCCAATTGATACCGCTGCTGAACCACGCGAAGGTCTTCCAGCGATGCAGCAACGTTCTGCTCCTGCACGCGCATGGTTTCTTCGGCATTCCGAATGGATGCAATGCCGGTGATGACGTTCTGCTGCGCGGCCAACCGAGCGTCCCGCGCCAGCGCCTGGGCGTTGTCGAAGTTGATCTGCGACGACGCGACCTGATTCTCGCGCTGGAAGCGGTTGAAGATCGGATACGACATGCTGACACTCATGCCACGGCTGTAGGGGAACGGATTTCCGTTCAAGCCGTAAATCGCGCTCGTGCCACTGCCGCCAAGCGTCAGGTTTGCGCTCACCGTTGGCAGGTACGCGGCCTTGGCGGACCGTTCGGCGGCCGAAGCGGCGGCGATGCTGGCTTCGGCAGACCGAATCGTGGGACCGCCCAGCGCGAGCTGCATGATCCCCGCGCTGTCGATCGGCGCGTCGGTGTGTTCAACGGTGTCGGCGAGTTGCGCCGTCACGAAGTACGGCGTGCCCACGAGGCGCGTGAGTGTGGCGGTCTGACTCAGAAAGGCGTTCTGCGCTGTGAGCACCGCGAGTTGGGCGTTGCCCACCTGCACGACGCTGCGGAGCGAATCCGAGACGTTGGCGGCGCCGGCGTTGACCTTGGCGACCGAGGTTGCCATCTGCAGTTGCGCGGTGCCGAGTTGTGCGCGTGCGGCGGCCTCGCTTTCCTTGGCGGCGAGCACCGCGTTATACGCTTGCTTGACGCTCAGCGCGACGCTGAATTCAGTGTTGACTTCATTCGCCTGCGCCGCCGCGACGTTCGCCCGTTGCGTGCGAACATCCGCGAACGTTTTGCCGGCGTCGAACAAGGTGATCTGCGATGTGAGACCGGTGCTGTAACCCCATTTGGGATCGATCGGCACGAGCTGGTTGCTCTGTCCGAGGCGGTCGCCATACGACTTGTTCTGACTCGCGGTTGCGTTAAGGCTTGGGTACAGCTGCGCGCGCGCCGACCGAACTAAGTTGGTCGCCGAGCGAATGGCGTTGTCGGAAGTGATGTTCTGAACGTTGTTGTCGTGGGCGAGGCGAAGGGCTTCGGCCATCGGGATCTGGTGAAACGTCGTATCGGACATCGCCTGTTGCGCGCCGACGATCGCTGGCGCGGCGAGCAGCACAATCAATTTCCTGAACATTGCCTCTTAGGCTCCTTTGCGCGCTCGGCGTCACGACGGCTTCCCAAATCCTTCCGTCGCGCCTCGAGCTGTGTCAGTTGGTCCTTGGTGAACACCGAATCCTGCTGCGCGCGGAAGCGCGTCTTGATCATCTTGAGCACCGAGTCATGCGGTGCGAGCACCGACTTGATTGCGCAGTCCTGCTGAAATGCCAACGAGTCGAGCGCCGCGCGTTGCATGGCGGACAGCCCAAACTCGTCGTAGAACTTCGTGCGGTCCGGCCCGTACTGCGACGCGAATTTCTCGTGCCCGATGTACCCGGCGGCCGAGAATCCGAGAGCGCCGCCCACGAGGACCGCTCCGAGAAGGAACATCAGCGCTTGCTGCTTGGGGCGCTGCATGGAAACTCCGGGTTATCGACTGGAACCGAACAGGAAGCGGATGCGCGCGTCCCGATCGTCTTGGAGACCCGGCCGGATCGCAGTGGAAACTGGAACGGCCGGGGCGGACAACATGTTATCAACGGCAATTTCATTTTCCGCCTGACGGGCACGCAGCATCGCTGCACCCGCGGCAAGCAACAGCACGGCGGCCGCGGCAAGTGCCGGCCGAACCCACCGATCGAGCTCCGTCCACCACCCCAACTCGACATCGGCCACACGACCCATGATCCGCGATTCGAGCTCGTTCCAATACGCGTCGCCGCTCGGTGCGGCATACAGCGCGCGGAGCCCGCGCACCATGTCGTCGTCGTCATTGGAAAACAGTCGAATATCACTCATAGATCACTCCGAACGTCCTTTAGCAGGCGGCGTAAGGCCGCTCGCGCGTGATGCAAATCCGATCGGGCCGTGCCCTCCGGTATTCCAAGCATCTCGCCAATCTCTCCATGCGTAAACCCTTCCACATCGTGCAGCACAATTACAGAACGCTGTCGGTCCGTCAGCCGCGTTAACGCCTGATTGAGTCGTCGTCGCAATTCATCTGATTCGCCGGGATCACGAAACGGCAGGGCAATCGTTTCCGGCAGCTCGTCCGCGTCGCGAACCTTCCGCCGCCGCACCAGGTCTAGCGACGCATTGGCCATGATGCGGAACAGCCACGCGCCGAACGGTTGATCGGGAAGGAAACGATCCAGCGCCTTGAAGGCGTGAAGGAATCCTTCCTGCACCGCGTCCTCCGCGTCCTCGTGCGTGAGCACGATCGCGCGGCACACCGCATACGCCCGACGCTGATGCAACCGCACGAGCGAAGCAAAAGCATCATTGCTTCCCCGCTGCGCGGCCACAACGAGCGCACGTTCGTCCGCTTTGCTGTCGCTAGACGACATCTTGGAAGAATGGTCGATTGGCAACGCAGCGGTCATCGAGGCGTGTTCGGTGTCCACTCTCAATAACGGACGAGCCGGGGCAAACGTTGGCGGTCAGGAGGCCGGTTCCTCGGCGGCGGAAGTCCCCGTTTGGGGGGTTCCGGCAAGTCCAATCGAGTCGGCCGAACGACGCATGGCGTCGATCACAAATTGAATATGGGGTTCCATGTCCACGCCGAGCTCCTGGGCTCCCAGGATCACGTCCTCGCGACTCACGCCGCGGGCAAACTCCTTCTTCTTCATCTTCTTCATCACCGACGACGCATCCACGTCGTGCACGCTCCGGGAGGGCTTCACGAGCGCCGTGGCGGTGATCAGGCCGGACAGTTCATCCACAGCAAACAGCGTCTGCGCCAAGCGCGTTTCGCGCGGCACATTGGTGTAGACGGCGTGGCCCAGCATGGCTTGGAGAATATCGTCGGGCCACCCGCGGTCGCGCAGGATGCGAACTCCCTCGGCCGGATGTTCCTCGGTGGCGGAGCGGGTGGCGTTAGGATAACGCTCATAATCAAAGTCGTGAATGAGCCCCGCGAGCCCCCAACGCTCGGGGTCTTCGCCAAACTTCTCGGCATAGGCGCGCATCGCGATTTCCACGGTGAGCATGTGCTTGCGGAGCGACTCGCTCGACGTGTACTCGTGCAGCAGAGCGAGCGCGTCGGCTCGCGTCGGGAGGGGAGCAGGGGAGTCCATTCAACCAATATACAGTTGGATGGCGTTACCGCCCCCTCTCAGCGATGTGCGTTAGCGGTAAACCGGCGCGGAGCTTTCCGGTTTATGCGCGGCCACTCCGTCCGACAGCGAGGCCAAACTCTTCAAGTCGAATGGCTTCACCAGCACAGTGCACCCGGTGGCGGCAACAAACGACGCCACGGCGTCAGACTCCACCTCGCCGGTGCAGAAGACGACGCGGTCGAGCAGATCGGGACGAGAATGCTGCAATGCCGCATGCAGTTCGATACCGGACATCTCCGGCATTTTTACATCGGAGATCACGAGATCGAACGTCTCCGAGACGTCGAGCAGCCGCTCGAGCGCGCAAGCGCCGTCGGGAGCCTCGGTCACCATCCAGCCTCGGCGAGTGTAGAAGCGGCTAAGGGCGCGACGAATCGTGTCCTCGTCGTCTACGATCAGCACGTGCCGCGAACCGGCACCTTCGGACGGAACGGGCTGGGCGACTTCTTCGTCAACGGCAATGGCCGGGGCGGGCATGGGCAAACGGACCACGAATTTTGCCCCGCGCTGTCCACCGGCACGATTCTCGGCGCTGATGGTTCCACCGTGTTGTTGAACCACGCCCAGGGAGACGGAAAGGCCAAGTCCGGTCCCCTGGCCCATGGGCTTGGTCGTAAAGAACGGTTCGAAGATTCTGTCGATCGCGTTGCGCGATATACCGGGACCGTCGTCTACGACCTCGATGACGTATCCCTGCTCTTCGGCGCGTGTTTGTAACCAAACGTTTCCATTCGCCCCGGTTGCCTGGGCGGCATTCATCACGAGGTTGGTGACTACCTGTTCGAGGCCGGCTCGGTCCACGTGCAAGAGCGCCGCGTCCTGATGAACGTCCACGTGAATGGTGACGCCCAGACTGTTGAGCTGCGGCTGCAACGCACGCTTGACTTGCTCAACGAACTCCCGCGGCTCAACCGCTTCGCGCGCCACATCGCGACTGCGAACGAAGCAGAGCAAATCACGCACAATGGCGCGGGAACGACGCGCTTGTTGTGCGATGATCGCCAGAGCCTCGGCTTCCTCGGGACTCCGCTCGCCGGCCAAAAGATCCTCAGTGAACAGGAGGATGGCCGAGAGAGGATTGTTGAGCTCGTGGGCTACGCCTGACACCAACTGGCCGAGGGCCGCGAGCTTCTCTGACTGTTGTAGGGCTCGCTCCTTGGCGCGCAACGGGGTCACGTCCTCGATGTAGCCATCGAAGTGGCGTATCGCTCCAGACGCATCACAATCGGCAAATACCCAAGCGCGAATGGTGATGTGCTGCCCATCCTTGCGGCGCCATTCGACATCGATGGGCGTTCCGTGCGGACGGTGGTCGTAGGTTGCGATCACGCGCGCACGCTCGCTGGGCTCCGGATAGAGCATGGCGATGTTCAGCTCGGCGAGTTCCGCCGCTGTGTAGCCCACGATGCGGCACAGCGCCGGGTTGAGCGTGACGAAGCGCCCGTCGCGAGTGACCCTGTAGATGCCGTACGGAGAGTTGTCCACCACCGAGCGATACCGCTCGTCAATCGCGCTTGGTTCGGCCGCGAGCGCCTTGTTCGCAGAAGGGCGCAGTCGGCGGATGGCAGACAAGATGGTGCGCTTCACAGGGCGGCCGGGTCGTTCGAGGGCGAAAAGTTCGCCGGAACGTCCGTGCAGGCACTGACCGGCGTACAAACATCTGGTGTCGCCCTGTTTGACGACTCACGGCGCCGGTAGGAAACGCCATGAGTCAGCTTTGGTCCGCGGGACTGAGCGTATCCCCGCGGCTCGGCTTTTTCCGACGGCTACTTGGTAGACGTAGCGGCGGGTTTTTCGTTGTTGTAGTGCGCGTTCGTCAAGCCGACGATGGTGCGCATGATACCGAACAGCACGATGGCGCCAACAATCAGGCCGATGAACGCGGCTTTCGTGTCGGGGCCAGTGGTAGGGGCTTCGTGTGGATTTGCGCTCATGACAAGGAGGGAGTCGGTCGTGGTTTACGAAACGCGCACGGTATTCATGACGTCGTTGCGCTCGATTTTTTTCATGACATCCAGCCCGCTCGTGATCTGGCCGAACACGGTGTGGACGCCGTTCAGATGTCGAGTATTGGATTCGCTCAGCACCATGAAGAACTGGCTGCCGCCGGTGTCCTTTCCGGCGTGAGCCATGGAAAGAGCGCCGATCTCGTGCTTCTTGGGGTTGCCGACGGTCTCGCACTTGATCTTCCAGCCCGGGCCGCCGGTTCCGACGCGCGGGTCGGTTACAGGAAGGTCGCGGGAGAGTGGATCGCCGCCCTGTACGACGAAGTCGGGAATGACGCGGTGAAACTTCACGCCGTCATAAAACTCGCTGTTCGCCAGCTTCTCGAAGTTGGCAACCGCAATTGGCGCCTCCTTTTCGAACAGCTCGGCGACGATGGTGCCCTTGTTGGTTTCGAACGTTGCAGTCTTTGGCATGCCGGAAATTAGACCGGATAAGGACGAGACGGTAGTAACGTGATTGCCTGTCGCCACTTTACGCCGGGTCAACCGGCTGGGCGAATACCACCGTGTGGCCACCGGGCTCGGCAACGCCGATCTCATCCATCCCATAGAATGTGCGGCGCCTGGGCAGTGCGAGCTCCATTCCGGCTAGCTGCAGTTCCACGGCGTCGAGATCCGACACCTCAATGAACAGGCTGGCGGAGGCTCCGGTGGTTCGCGGGTGGGCATGGCCAACATCCTTCGCCACGCTCGCCCACGTCTGGTACATCAGTTCCACTCCGTCGTTTCCGAGAATGACAAAGCCCAGCCGGTCACCGTCGGGCACTTCGGCAATGATGGTCCATCCGAGCCGGCCGACCCAAAGTGGCAGGCAGGGCTCAATGGCTTCAACCATGAGCACGGGTGTGAGTTTTTTCGTGACGACGGGAGCCATGGTTGCGGATGTCCAGGTTGAGCGCGACGAATCGGCGACGTGCTCCGGGGTGTGGGTCTACACCCGCGACGAGGGGCACAGGTCGTTAAGAAAACATACCTCGCACTCCGGCCGCCGAGCGTTGCAGATCCGGCGTCCGTGCTCGATGAGCAAGTGTGAAAGGAGCGTCCAATGGTCGCGAGGAAAGAGCTTCACGAGATCTTGCTCGATCTTCACCGGGTCAGTCTGCCTGGTGAGTCCAAGCCGTTGCGTAACGCGGCTCACGTGTGTGTCCACCACAATGCCTTCGTTGATGTCGTAGGCGTTGCCCAGCACGACGTTCGCCGTTTTGCGTCCAACGCCGGGGAGCTCGACGAGCGATGCCATGTCGTTGGGCACACGGCCGCCGTGCCGTTCGGTGAGTGCCGTGGCCATGCCGATCAGGCTCTTGGCCTTGCTGCGAAAAAATCCGGCCGACTTGATGATTTCCTCAACGTCTTCCTGTTTCGCGGCGGCCAGCGCGGCCGCTGTTGGAAAGCGCTTGAACAGCTCGGGCGTGACCATGTTCACTCGCTTGTCCGTGCACTGCGCGCTGAGGATGGTGGCGGCGATGAGCTGAAAGGGGGACGTGAAGTCGAGCGCGCAGTGCGCGTCCGGGTAGTTGACAGCAAGCCGGTCGTACACCGTGGTGGCGTACGCCGGGTTGGCTTTGACGCGACGCGTGCGGGGCGTTCGAGACTTGGCGGCCGGCGCGCGTTTTTGTGCGGGCGTCTTTCGGGCTGGGCGTTTGGCGGGCATATGAGTACGCTAAAGAGGAACGCGCCGCGCGGGCAACGGCCTACGGGTCCGCCGGTCAGCCCTACCGGGAGCGGACGATCAGTCCTCGACGCCGGCGTTATGCCGCAGCCGCTCGATGCACTCGTGGAGCTGCTTTTCGGTGAGGTCGATCTCCTGCTTTGCGCCCTCGGCGTCGAGCAGTCCGTCGCGCGTGGCGATGGAGATCTGATTGATGTAGCGGATCTTGGTCAGCACGTCGTCCGTGACGCGGCGCAACTTGAGAAAGCGGCGTTTTTCGGCGAGCGCGCGCCGGTGGCGAAGGCCCAGCTCGTGAGTGGAGAGTTCCCGGGCAATGTTCACGACTTCCTCGCGCGACCGTCCGGGAATCGCGGCCCGATCCGGCGAGCCGGCGTCATCCCAATCCTCTTCGGCAAACCAGAGCCGGCCCACGTACTCAATGCCATCAAAGCTCACCCGGCACGTGACGACATAGCGGCGGCCAAGGTGCTCGATGGTTCCGATGTACGGATGAGTGGGCGTCTCGGGAACGGACATAGTCACAGCTAACGGTGCGAAGGGGACGGCGGCAAGGGCGAATTCCCAACAGATCCAATTTGTGCGTCAGACTGGAGTATCGGCGAGAAACCGGCGGATTGGCGCAAAGAGCCGCTCTGGCTGCTCCACGTACGGTACGTGACCTGAATTCTCGACCGGAACAAGGGTGGCGCTCAGAGCTTTGGCGGCCGCTTGCGATGAGGCGATGGGGATGGGGTCGTTCGTGCCATGCACGATCAACGTTGGGATGTGCACGGAGTCGAGATGTCCCGGGGCGAGCAGATCGAATTCGCCCAGGCTTTCCCAAATGGACTGTTGAACCCGCCCGGTGACACGAAACGGTGTAAGTCCCCGGGCCAGCGCCGGGTTGGCAAAGTAGCCGGCCACGCTCAATTCGAAGATGCGCTGGCGATAGGAGTCCGGATCGCTCTCGCGCAGGCCGGATGCGGCGAGTTCAGCGCGCGCCGCGACAATCGCCGGTGACGCCTGTCGGTTGGCGAACTCCGTCTCGAACGCGGAGCGGTAGGTGCGGTTCACGGGCGCGGGATCGATCAACACCATGCGGCGCGGCGAGTGGCGCGTGCGACCGGCTGCGCTCTCAATGGCGTAGAGCATTGTCAGCAGCCCGCCCCACGAATAGCCAACGAGCGACAACGGCTCGAGTCCGAGCTCGCCCACCACCAAGTCGAGATCGTCCACCTGGGTGTGCCAGGTGATGGGAGTGCGATCGTCCGTGCGCGATTGACCGCCGCCGCGCTGGTCGTAGAACACCAACTCGTACTCGTCGGAAAGTTCGAGCATCTGCGGCAACAGATAGTCGTGGTGCGCTCCGGGCCCGCCGTGCAGTACGAGCAGTTGTGGCGCGCCTTCAGGACCGTAACGGGCCCAAAAGAGCGGCACTGGCGTGGTGGTGGTAAACCCGGATGTACGAGGCGCGGGGATTGGCGGCATAACGTCAAACTAGAGGGGGCTCCAACAAGCCCCACTATTGAAACGCGGGCCTCGGCAATTTTGCGAGGCCCGCGCGGGAAGGGAGAACAGGCGACG
>JBEPWA010000033.1:0-46378 GCA_041690755.1 Gemmatimonadaceae bacterium
CCTAGTATATAAATAATTTCCCCACCCCCACCACCAAAATTCCATAATTGCGTGCTATGCGCCCACCGCCCCCCGCCGAGTATTGCCGGGGGGTGTTTGGCTGCGTGTGCGCACACGCGCCAAACGCAACCGCAAACCCCAGTATGAGCCATCGGCTCCGTCCGTTCGTTTTCATTTCGACCTCGTTATGCTGATGATGCGTTCAACGCTTCTGTATTGGCGACGGTGAACGGGGCAAAACGCAGACCTGTGCGCCGTTAGAGCACGCGGATTCTGGTGCCATTGTTCGGAGGCAGTCGCGCACGGCATGAGGCCGCGAGATATTCCCCTCATGCAAATCCGTCACGTGATTCCTGGGCTCGCCCTGCTCGGTTGCGGCTATCTGCCGCAACGCGCACCGGCGCCAGCCGTACCGTCCGTTGCGGTTGCGCCCGCGACTCATCTACGACCGATCCCGTATCCGGTTGGCGAGTCGAAGGCGTTTGCGCGTGCAGTCGAGCGCGGCACCCGTACTCGCACCGGATCGCCGGGTCCCAATTACTGGCAGCAGTTTGCGCGCTATCAGATCGACGCCGAGCTGGTGCCTGCCACGAGTCAGGTGACCGGTCGAGAGACGGTGCGGTACTTCAACCGATCGCCGGAAACGCTCGCGACGCTCTGGGTCTATCTCAATCAGAATCTCTTTGCACCGCAGTCGCCGCGCGACGTACCAACACCGGTAACCGGCGGCTCGGAGATCCTTCGTATTTCCGCCGGCGGCGAAGTGCTCTCGAGGCGCGCCGCAGGTACCGGCTATTCGATTGACGCCACGCTCATGCGCGTGGGTCTGCCGCGCGCACTCGCGCCGCATGACTCGGTGGACCTCGACATTGCCTGGGCGTTTCAGGTCCCGCCCGACGGCGCGCCGCGCGAGGGCACCACCGGCGACGTCTTCATGGTTGCGTACTGGTATCCGCAGCTCGCCGTGTACGACGACGTAAACGGTTGGCAGATCGATCCATACCTCGGCAACGCCGAGTTCTATATGGATTACGCGGACTACGACGTGAACCTCACCGTTCCGCAGGGCTGGCTCGTGGCCGCAACCGGCGAGCTTACGAATGCCACGGACGTGCTGTCGAAGAAAACGCGCGACCGCATTGCCGAATCCAAACGGAGCGACACGCCGGTGCACGTGGTGCGCGACGAAGACCGCGGCGCCGGCCCCACCAAGGCGACCAACACCGGTTTCGACGGCTCGCTCACCTGGAAGTTCCACGCGCGCAACGTTCGCGATTTCGACTGGGGCGCGTCGGCGAAATTTCTCTGGGACGCCACGGTCGCGACCGTCGGCGACCGACACGGCGACGGCAAGGCCGACACCACGGCGATCAACACCTTCTATCGTCCCGAAGCGCGCTCGTGGTCGTGGGGCCGGTCAGCCGAGTATGAGCGAAGCTCAATTCAATTTCTCTCTAAGTACTTATGGCCGTACCCGTGGCCGCAGATGACGGCGCTGGAAGGGCCGGTATCATGTACCGGCATGGAGTATCCCATGCTCACGTGCATTGGCGGCCCGCGCGACACGCTGTCGCTCTACTCGGTGCAGGTCCACGAGACGGGCCACATGTGGTTCCCAATGCAGGTCGGCTCCGATGAACGCCGGTTCGCCTGGCAGGACGAAGGGCTCACGCGGTTCAACCAGGCGCAGGGCATGCAAGCCTTCTTCAGCGGCTACGATCGAGAGGCCGTGTCGCGGAACGCCTACCTCGCCTTTGCTCGCACCGATAGCGAGGTGCCGCTCATGCGCCACGGCGACCAGTACCCGTATGGAACGCCGGCGTACGAGATTGCGACATACGACAAGATGGCCACGAACATGGTCGCGTTGCGGGCGCTGCTTGGTGCGGATTCGTTTCAGTCGAGCTATCGTACTTACGGCCTGCGCTGGCTGGAACGGCACCCCACGCAATATGACTTCTTTAATACATTCAATTCGCTGAGCGGCCAGGACCTCTCGTGGTTCTGGCGCACCTGGTGGTACGAGACGTGGACCCTCGACCAGGCGATTGCCGGCGTGACGACGGTGGGAGACAAGCTCGACGTCACCATCGAGGACCGTGGCATGGCGCCCATGCCGGTGCGGTTGGCAATCACGCGAACGAACGGCCAGGTCGAACGGCAGGAAATTCCCGTGACTGTGTGGCTCAGCGGCGCGCGCCGCTACACGGTGTCAATCAGTGCGGCGACGACGGTTCTATCGGTCGAGATCGATCCTGAAAACGCATTTCCCGACATCGACCGATCGAACAATCGATGGACAAAGCCCTGACCGCCGGCGTGTCAGCGATTCGATTGACGGTCGTCCGTGTCTTTCTTCGACTTCGCGCCGGTGCCCGGCTGATCCGGCAAAGTGCGGTAGGTGGACGACCCACTGAGGTTGTGATCTTCGCCCACTTGGTCGCGCATCCACTCGCCATCCTTGTCATGCTCGTGCATCGTCTCGTCGCCGTCTTTGCCGGTGGAGCCGGGCGCGTCGCCCTTCTTGTCGGGAGTCTTGTCAGTCATGGGTACTCCGAGTTGAGGTCAGTACTTGTGATCGCACGCCCCGTGCCTCGTTTCGGATAATCGTCACCATCGCTCAGTTCGCTGATTCGGCAATGCACCCTAACCCATCGCGCCATGGCTGCACGTCCATTTATTCTCGCCGAATCAAACTGGAAGACAGTGTCCGAGACGCCGTACACGGCAGCCATTCTCCCGTGGGGCGCGACTGAGGCGCACAACTATCACCTGCCCTACGCCACGGACACCATCCAGTGCGATCATGTCGCGGCGCGCGCAGCCGAGCAGGCCTGGGCGCAAGGAGCGCGGGTGGTGGCACTGCCCACGGTTCCGTTCGGCGTTAACACCACCCAGCTCGACATCAAGCTGTGCCTCAACATGAATCCGAGCACCCAGGCGGCGCTGCTGGCCGATCTCGTGGGCGCGCTCGAGCAGCAGGGCATTCACAAATTGCTCATTCTCAATGGGCATGGCGGAAATGATTTCCGCCAGATCATTCGCGAGCTGCAGCCCCGCACCCGCGTATTTCTCTGCGCCATCAACTGGTGGTCATGCGTAGACGTGCGCCAATTCATGGAGGAGGCAGGCGACCACGCCGGCGAGACGGAAACGAGTGCGATGCTCCATCTTGCGCCGGAACTCGTGAGTCCGCTCGACACGGCCGGCGACGGCAGCGCGCGCCCGTCCCGGCTTCGCGGCGTTCGCGAGGGCTGGGCGTGGGCACCGCGCCGTTGGACCCAGGTGACCGCTGATACCGGCATTGGCAACCCCGCGAAATCCACCGCCGCCAAGGGCGAAGCCTACGTGAGCGCCGCGGTGGCGCGCATCAGTGGCTTTCTCGTCGAGCTGGCGGCGCTGTCCACAGATGCGCTTTACGAACCGTGATGTCATCCCGAGCAACGCGAGGGACCTTTTGTCGGCCGTCTTATAATGGACGCGATAATTGATCCCTCGCTCGCTTTGCTCGCGCGGAGACACGCATCACATTCCGCTCGGATACGTCTCCGGAACTTCGCCGTCCACGCGCACCGGCATGTGCAGCGGATCCACCGCATGCGTCTCGTCAATGTAGATCATGGCGTCGTACCGCCGAGGAATTATCGTTGGCACGTAGTTGCCCCACCGCTCCCGGTCCGGATCGTAGACCACGCCAATCGCTCGGTGATCGACGGGCGCGTCGAGTCCGGGAACACCGCCGTCATGACTTCCGTCGAAAAGCAGCAGCGCGTCGCCTCGGCCGGTGGCGTGCATCTGGTCTTCGAAACTGCCGGCCCGCGCCGCGGGAACGCGCATTCGCTCCATGGGCGCGCCCCATTCGTCCGCCGCGATCACCGTTCCGCAATACGTCGCAAACCCAACGAGCAACGCCGCTTTGTCGCCGTGCGTCTGTCGCACGAGTTGGCCAACGTTCACCATACCGGCACGGGCCATGTCGGTAAACCGCGCGTCACCAATGTGCGTGTTGTGCTCCCAGACAATCGCCTTGGCGCCGGGACCGTGATGCTTCATCAGGCGCTCGATCGTTTCCACCATGTGATAGTCGCGCACATTCCACGACGCCGGCCCGCCGCGAACCATCGTGCGATAGTACACCTCAGCGTTTCTCGCCACGAGCGCATTCTGCTCGGCGTTGAAGTAGCTCTCGCGCCCGTCGCCGGCGACTTCCGGGGCTCGGTCGCGCAGGCGCCGGAGCACGGCCACCGCTTCACTCTCGCACGACGTCGGCACCAGCGCGGTGGCGCGAGCGTACTCCTGCGCATCTTCCGCGTATGGTTCAAAGCAGTTGTACGCGCGAACCGCAGATCGGGCGAGTTCCGGGTCGAGCCGCTCGAGATACTCGGTTACGGCGCGCATCGAATCCCACAACGAGTAGACATCCAGTCCGTAGAACCCTGCCCGCTGCTCGTCGCCCAGCGATTGGTTGTGCGCCCGCATCCACTCGGCGAGCGCCACGACCTCGCGGTTGGCCCACATCCACGTTGGCCACCTATCGAAAGCGTGCAACACGTCGCTGGCGCATGCACCCGAGTCTCGCATCCCCTTCACATACCGATTGACTCGGTAGCAATCGGGCCAGTCGCCCTCCACGCCAATGAACGAAAACCCGTGATCCGCGATGAGTCGCTTGGACAGTTCCGTTCGCCAGGTGTAGAACTCTGATGTTCCATGCGACGCCTCTCCGAGCAGCACGAAGGTCGCATCGCCCACCGCATCGAGAATTGGCTCGAGGTCGGCAACAGAGTTGAGCGGCTTGGCGATCCTCTCGAGTCCGGCAATCGTGTTTGGCATGGTCGTGGTGGCTGCGTGTGATGCCTGCCCACATGTGCAAATTGGGGGCACATTCGCAGCGCGACCGACGATTTCACATCACTTCTCGGCGTACAACTCGTCGATGAGAACGGCGTATTTCTCCGAGATCGCCTTGCGCCGGAGCTTGAGCGTTGGCGTCAATTCGCCGCCGTCGATCGTCAGCTCGTTGGGGAGTACGGCAAAGCGCTTCACCGTTTGGACCCGGGCCAGCCGAGAATTCACGTCGTCGATCTCGCGTTGGAGATGGTCGGTGAATTTCGCGCAGCCCGCGGCTTCACTTGTCGTTCGCGCCGTGCTGCCGGCCGCAGAGGCGACAGATAAAATTTTGTCTGCATCGAGCGTCAGCAATGCCGACAGATACCGGCGCCGGTCGCCGACGACCACCGCCTGACTCACCACGCCAATCGACCTGATCTGACCTTCGACGAACTGCGGCGCAATGTTCTCGCCGCCCGCGGTGATGATCAGTTCCTTTTTGCGGTCGGTGATCGAGAGAAAGCCGGCTTCGTCGAGTTGGCCAATGTCGCCCGACCGCAGCCAGCCGTCTCCATCGATGGCCTCTGTCGTGGCCGCGGGATCCTTATAGTAGCCCTTGAAGACGTGCGGTCCGCGAATGCAGATCTCGCCGTCGTCGGCAATGCGCAGCTCCATGCCCGGCGGAACGAACCCCGCCTTGCCCGTGCGCAGCCGGCCCGGCACAGAACCCGTCGCCAACCCGGTGCTCTCGCTCATGCCGTAGACTTCGCAGATCGGCACGCCGAGCGAGAGAAAGAATTCGAGCGTGGAGAGCGAAATGGGCGCCGCGCCGGTCACCATCAGTCGCGCGCGATCGAGACCGAGCGCAGCGCGCACTTTGGAAAACACCAATCGGTCGGCCAGCGGATACAGCAGCGGCACACGGTCTCCGCGCTGGCGCGCGTACCCGCCTCGCAGTCCTATGCCGCGCGCCCACTGCACGATGCGGCGGCGCATGGGGGGCGCGGCCGCGCCAGCGACTTCCATGCGGGCCTGAATCTTTTCCCACACCCGCGGCACGGCAAGAAAGTGGTGCGGCCGCGCGTCGCGCAATACATCGCCAAGAGCGTCAACGTTCTCGCAGAACCAGATACACGTGCCCAGCACAATACTGTTGTGCAATGAGAACATCTGCTCGGCGATGTGGCTCAACGGCAGGTAGCTCACGATGTCTTCGCCCGCATTGATCCCTACGAGCGCGTCTGCCTGTTCCACCACCGACGTGACGTTCACGTGGCTGAGCATCACGGCCTTTGGCGTGCCGGTAGTGCCCGACGTATAGATGAGCGTGCAGACGTCGTCCGCCCGTTGTGCGGCGATGCGCGCGTCGAGGTCAGATTCCGAAACGGAATTTCCGAGCGCGAGAAACGCTCGCCAACCGATTGCGTCGGCGGCATCGGGTTCGCCGTCCATCATCACGATTGCAGCGAGGCGCGGCAGCTCGCTCCGCACGGCGCGGAACTTCGCCAGCTGAGTCGCGTTTTCGACGAACGCAACGCGTGCCTCGCAGTGATGCGCCACGTATCTGCACTGGTCTTCCGAGCTCGTGGTGTAGATGCCGGCCGGCACGGCGCCCGCGGCAATGGCCGCAATGTCGGCCACGAACCACTCTGGGGAATTGGAGCCGATGATCGTCACGTGATCGCCAGCCTCCACGCCCAGCGCCATGAGCCCCCGCGCGGCGAGCCGCACCTGGCGACGATACTCCGTCCAGGTGATGGTCTCCCAGGAGCCGTTTCGCTTCCGGGTGAGCGCCGGCGCATGGGCGCGGGCCAGGGCGGTTCGTTCGAATGCGTCAATCACGCGCGTCGGCATGGCGTACTCCCGGGAGCGGTTCGTGGAGGGAGAGACTACTGTAGAGTCTGCGAATGCGCCACATTCCATTCATGCTTCGACCAATGCTGCGCGCTGTTCTCTGCGCCACGCTGCCCATTTTCGCCGCGGCAACGCTGCGTGCCCAGGTTCCGGTGCCTCGCACGCCAACGGCCGCCTACGTGGACCCGCTCCATGCTTCGGGGAAGGACGTCACCATCTCGCTGCTCACCATGGGCAACGGCGACCAGATCTTCGAGCTGTTTGGACACGCGGCCATCTGGATCCACGACAACACCACGGCGCGCGACACGGTGTTCAATTGGGGCGTGTTCGACTTACGCAAACCGAATTTCATTCTGCATTTTCTGAAGGGTCTCATGGTGTACCAGATGGGCGGTGAGACACTCGACGAGGTGCTGTACGACTATCGCGTGTGGAACCGCACGGTGCAGTCGCAACAACTCGATCTCACCACGGCGCAGAAGGATTCGCTACTGCACCTGATTCAGATCAACGCGCTCCCGCAGAATCTGGAGTATCGCTATGACTATTTCCGCGACAACTGCTCCACGCGTCCGCGCGATCTCATCGATCAGGTCACTGGCGGTGCGATCCGGGCCAACTCCATGCAGGTGTCCGGCAGAACGTATCGGTGGCATGCGTTGCGATTGATGCAATCGCTGGAGCCCCTCGACCTGGGCGTGGACATCGGACTGGGCGAACCGTCCGACCGGCCGGCCACGCGATGGGACGAAATGTTCCTGCCCAAGGAGCTGCACGACGTCGTGGCCACGGTTCAGGTGCGCGACAGCACCGGAGGGATGCATCCGCTGGTGAAGCGCGAGGCAGTGCTCTTTCAGTCCACGCGTCCCCCTGAGCCGGTGGCGCCGCCAAATTTTGCGCCTTGGCTCGTGGCCATTGGGCTGATCCTGGCCGGCCTCTTCGCGTGGCTTGGCATGCGCGCGGCGGCGGGCGCTCGCGGCAGCGTCATCGCGGCCGGCGTCGTGTTGAGCATCTGGGCGGTCGTCGCCGGGTTGCTCGGCTTGGTGCTGTCGATTCTCTGGATGTTCACAGACCACGTGTTCGCGCACGCCAACGAGAACCTCATGCTGTTCAATCCGTTGTGGCTCGTTCTCGCCGTGCTACTGCCCATTTATTTCCTAACGGGCCGCGCGGCGCGCGCTACCCGAATGCTCGCGATGTTCCTGGCCGGTCTCGGCGTGCTTGCACTCGCCGCGCATGTGGTGGGGCTGTCGCGGCAGTCGAACCTGGCGATCATTGGATTGGCGCTTCCCGCGTCGCTGGCCATTGCCTGGGTCATGACCCAGGTGCGTCCGGCGGCGGCGAGCATTGCTCGCGGTGCACAACCCGATGGCTCAGAATTCTGACGTCCGCGTCTTCGTACCTAGCAATGGGCTCGCCACACCGCATGCATTTGGGAAAGAGCGCGTAAATCGAGCGAGCCATCTCTTCGACCGCGGGGTCGTGGGGGCGGGCGGCGATGTCCATGAGACACTATGTGACTGCGGTTGCCGCCGCGCCAGCCCGACCAACGAACGCTAGCCGATCGGCCATCGCTCTTCGCGTTCGCGCTTGGTCAACGCTGGCGAATCGTTATCGCCGCGCGAGCTCGCATGGATCTCCGTGCGCGCCGCACGATCATCCAATTCGCGGCTTTCCGATGCGTTAAGCCGCCGGACACTGTTATCCTCTTTCCGTTGCGTGCTCTCGTCCATGCTGCCCCCCAAAGTAAAGTGAGTGATTTTTTGCGCAGGGAGTATGTCCGCTGCTATCCGCAGCCTCGGCTCTCCGACACACTGTTATGAAATCCTACGATCGAGCCTATTTCGAGCGCTGGTACCGTGACCCCACAGACCGTGTCTCGACCCGCGATTCCCTCGAGCGCAAAGTGCGCATGGCCGTGTCTGTCACGGAATTTCTCATTGGTAGACCAATCCGTTCTGCGCTCGACGTGGGCTGCGGCGAAGCTCCCTGGCAGCCCGTGCTCAAACGGCTGAGACCCAAGGCGTTTTATACTGGTGTTGACTCGAGCGAATACGCCGTCGAGCGGTTCGGCGCGTCACGAAACATCCAGCGCGGCACGCTCGGCGACCTCGGCAAGCTCGGCTTCGACCGTGGTATCGATCTCATTGTCTGCGCTGACGTCCTTCAATACGTCGCTACCGCGGACGTCGCGCGCGGGCTGCGTACCATCCGCCGGTTGCTCGGCGGCGTGGCGTACATCGAGGCGTTCACCACGGAAGATGCGATGGAAGGCGACCACGCCGAATGGCACGAACGCACCACGGCAGCGTACAAAAAGATGTTCCGGCGCGCCGGCCTGGAGCGGTGCGGGCCATATTGCTTCGCCAACCCCAACGAGCTCAACGCAACCGCGTTCGAACTTCTGTAACTGCGGCGGCATTCGGCACCATACCTGCCTTTGTGGTGGTGTCGGCCGGCACTGCGCACCGCTGGTTCGACCTCTTCAACGGGAGGCATCCCATGATGAAGTTTCGCGCTCTCGCCGTCGCCGCTATCGCAACCGCTGCCGCGCTCGGTACAGGCTGCGCGCTATCGCACGGATCCGCCGGCGGCACGTACATCGATCCCGCCGATGCCGCTGCCACAGTGGTGCTGCACGTCACGAACGTGAGCACCATGCCCATGGAGCTGCGCACCGTGCAGAACGGACGCTCCGACTTTATTGGATCGGTGGGCGGGGCCGACACCACGAGCATTCTGCTCGACCCCACGCTCTTTCCCACCGCATCGCTTTACGTCGTCGGCATTCCCGCCAACTCGCAGGGCCGAGCGACTGCGGGACCGTTGGCCGCCAGCAAGGGCTCACGCATTCTCTTCACGATCGAGCCGGACTACTCGCATAGCCATGCGATTGTAGTTCGCTGATCCGCTGGCGAAGAAAGCGGCGCTCAGGCTCCAATTCGGTGAGCTCGAGCGCCGCTTCGTATTCAGTGATAGCGTCACTCGGGCGATCGAGGCGCCGCAGCAGGTCCGCGCGGGTGGCGTGCAGCAGATGGTAGCCGCGCAACTCGCCGCGCGCCGTGATTGCATCCACGAGCAGCAATGCGGCCGTAGGTCCATCGACCATGGCCACAGCCACCGCGTGATTGAGCTCAATCACCGCGCTCGGCGTGAATTGCAGCAACAGCAGGTAGAGAGCGGCGATCTGTCGCCAGTCCGTGTCTGCCGGTGCGGCTGCCCTGGCGTGGAGCGCTGCGATTGCCGCCTGAATGGCGTACGGACCAGCCGGCCCGCGCTGCAGCGCTGCGTCCACCCGCCCAAGACCCTCGGCGATCTGCGCGCGGTCCCAGCGCTCGCGTTGCTGATTTTCTAATAACACCAGCGAGCCGCTCGCGTCGGTGCGAGTGTCGCGGCGAGCGTCGTGCAACAGCATCAGGCCAAGGAGACCGTCCACTTCGTTGGCCCACGGAATGAGATCGGCCAGGAGCCGTGCCAGGCGAATGGCTTCACCACACAGCTCGCGGCGAACGAGCGCGTCCCCCTTCGTTGCTGCGTAACCTTCAGTGAACACCAGATAGATCACGGTGAGCACCGCGTCGAGTCGCTGGGCAAGCTCATTGGCCGGCGGAATCCGATACGGAATTCGAGCGTCGCGAATCTTACCCGTGGCCCGCACGAGTCGTTGCGCCATGGTTGGCGCGGGAACGAGAAAGGCGCGAGCAATTTCTTCGGTGCGCAGTCCGCAGATCGTGCGCAGCGTGAGCGCCACCTGGGCGTCGCGTGCCAACGCCGGGTGACAGCAGGTGAAGATCAATCGCAGCCGATCGTCCTCCACCTCGGTTTCATCGACAGCGATGTCGGGTTGCGCGGCGGCACTACTCTCGACAGCCACAGCGTCAGCCTGCGCCGCAAACCGCGTCTCTCGGCGCATGCGCTCGATCGCGCGGTTCCGGCCTGTGCTTATGAGCCAGGCACGCGGGTTTGTCGGCATGCCGTCTCGCGCCCATTGTACCACAGCCACTGCAAACGCCTCCTGCATTGCCTCCTCGGCGGCGTCGAAGTCGCCAAGGAGACGAATGAGGGTAGCAAGGACGCGGGCGGACTCGTCGCGATAGACCGTCGCGATGTCCGCCTGCATCGCGCTGCTAGTCACGCAGCCGGCGGCGCCGGCATAGGCGCGATCGGACGTACTTCGATCGAACCCATGCGTGCGCCGGGAATGCGCGCGGCAAGCGAGATTGCCTCGTCCAGATCCTTTGCGTCCACGAGATAGTAGCCGCCCAACTGTTCGCGAGTTTCCGCGAATGGACCGTCCGTGGTTTCGCGCTTTCCGTCGCGAACGCGCACCGTGGTTGCCGACTGTGTGGGCAGGAGAGCGTTCCCACCCTTAAAGTGCCCGCTCTTGGCGATCGATTCGGTGAAGGTCTGGTATTCCGAGTGCATGGCCGCGCCGTGAGCGTCGCCGAGTTTTGCCCAGTTTTGTTCATTGGCGTAGATGAGCAGCAGGTATTGCATGTTCGGCTCCGGTGTGTGGTGAATGGTGTCCGCTACGCCATGTAGTCGAACGGCCGGGTGCGAAATCGACAGTGGCGCCAAGATATTACTCGGGTTGAACTTGCGCGCCAGCCGGGCCCGCGCGAACCGGATTGCCGGCCGGGGGTAGAAGCTGCGCCGTCCAACTCATAATTTGGGAGAGTCATACCTCCCTCCTACCGTAGTGCCCATGATGCAAGCGCCCCGTTCCGTTCGGCCAGCCGTGCGCTGGACCCTGGCTGTTACCGTCGCAGTTATGGCGACAGCATGGAGCCATGTTTTGAGCGCGCAGGGAGTTCCCCCTGCAGCCTCGGCCGCCTTTTCGGGGCTCAAGGGAATTGTCATCGACAGCATTCATAATGTTCCGCTGGCCCAGGCCAACGTGCTGATCGAAGGCACGGACCGGTCAGCGTTGACGGGCAAGAACGGCGAATACCAGATCGACAGCATCCCGCCCGGACAGCACCGCGTCGTAGTGCTGAACGCATTGCTCGATACAATGGGTCTGACTATGCGGACCCGCGAGTTCCCATTCAGCGCCGGCGTCACTCATTCGCTCGATCTCGCGGTTCCGGCCGGCGAGGGACTGGTGCGGCTGCTGTGTCCTCCGGCGCGAATCGCGCTGGGACCTGCGGTGATGCTCGGATTCGTGCGCGATCCCGACACCAATTTGCCGGCGCCGAACGCCAAGGTCGAGTTGGTCTATCAGGTTAGCGATCCGATTGGCCGGAAGATGACCACCGTGCGCTCCGCGATGACGGATTCGGCCGGTGTCTACCGCATTTGCGGCATTCCGGCCGACATGAGCGGCAAGGTCCAGGTCTTCCGCAACGGCGTAAGCTCGGGAGAAGTCCCCGCCGACGTCAACAACCTCGTGTCTCTTCGCGCGTTCGGCATCGTGTCCAAACACCAGACCGTGGTGGAGGTGAAGGGCGACAGCGGCAAGGTGAAGCGCGTGGTGAAAGGCAATGCGCGCGTCACGGGCAAGATCGTTGACAAAACGGGGAAGCCATTGTCCGGCGCTCGCGTTGCGCTGCAAGGCGGCGGCACCGTCGCCATCTCCAAGGCGAATGGCGACTTCACGCTCGACAGCCTACCCGCCGGCACGCAGGCGCTGGAGGTGCGCAAGCTCGGATATGCGTCCGCCGACGAGCCGGTAGAGTTGTCGTCGATCACGCCGGCGCGCACCACCATAACGCTGGGCGATTTCATCCCCACGCTGGCCGTGATGCGCACCGAAGCAGCGCAGGACAAGGCGTTGTCCGACATTGGTTATCTGCAGCGCAAAAAATCGTCGGCCACCGGATACTTCATGGACGGCAAGACCATTAACCACGATGCCTTGTCGTTCAGCGACGTGATGCGCGTGGCGCCGGGGCTTCGCATTTCGCCGAACGGCGACGGGCGCACCTACAGCATCACCGACTCACGCAGCGGCGGCGGGTGCGTGAACTATTTCGTTGACGGTTTCCAGTGGACATCGCTCACGCCGGGCGACATTGACGACTATGTAAAGCCCAATGAGCTCGTGGCCATCGAGGTCTATCACGGCAGCGGTACGCCGCCGCAGTACACTGTGGCCGGCCAGAGCAGCTGCGCCACGATCGTTGCGTGGACAGTGGCAAAGGCGCGACCAATGAAGACCAAGAGTCCGTGAGCGGCGCCCTGAGAGCGGGAGGACCGTCATATGCTTTTCCGCCTTTTTGCGAAAACTGAAATGGCCACTGAGTGCGATGCGTGCGGCGAGCGGTTCGATCTGGTGAGCGGCGGCGCCTGTTTCCACTGTCGAAAGATTCTGTGTTCGCGGCACCTTCACGGGTCGTGGATCCGGCGCTTGATGGTGGACTTTGGCACCGAGCCGGTGTGCACGTCGTGCCGACAGCCGGAATAGGGCCGCTCTATTAGCGCCCTGACGCGGGCCCCGGCGCACAATACAACCACACCGCTCCTCGGCCCGCGCGAAGACATGCGCCGCTGGTGGCGCCACCGGTGGCGGCCCATCCTCACCGGGTTCCTGCTGGCGTTTCTCATCGGCGTGATCTGCGCCGAGATCACGAAATCGTTTGGCGATTGGAATCACGGCTACGCCTGGGAGCGCGCGCTGATGATTCGCGTCCACACGCCCCTGCCCAAGGCACTCGATGAGCTCATGCTCATTTGCCCGTGGTTCGGCACCAACATCTCGCTCATCCCGGCGGTGGCGATCATCTGTTGGTGGCTGTGGGCCAAGCGTCATCGGCCGCGGCTGGCCATGCGGCTGGCCATTGTGCAGGTGGGCAGCTATCTGCTCAACCCGTCGCTCAAGGCGCTGTTCGACCGCGCGCGCCCGGACCTGTTCCAACGTCGCGGTTGGTACGGCTGGAGCTCGTACCCGAGCGGCCACGCCATTGCGAGCGTGTCCGTTCTGCTGACGCTGGCGATCATTCTCCGGCGCGAAATGGGTTGGACCTGGCCGTACTACATCATCGTTCCGATCCTGCTGGCCAGCCTGTATTCGCGCATCTACCTCGGCGTTCACTGGCCAACAGACGTCATCGCCGGCGCGGTGGTGGGCCTGGTCTGGCTCGCGATCTCGATCTGGGCCTTTCGCGACGAGCCAGAGACGGATCAGGCGAGCTAATCGCCGATCGTCTTCGTCAGCTTCGCCACATCGACGTTTCCGCCGCTCACAATTGCCGCAACCCGTTCGCCCTGCTTGAATGGAATGGCCCGCGCCAGCACCGCCGCGGTGGCCGTGGCGCCGGCTGTCTCGGCTAGCAGCTTGGTGTTCAGCAACAGATCGCGCGTCGCCGCAGCGATCGCTGCGTCGTCGATCAAGATCACGTCGTCCACATAGCGTTGCACGATCGCAAACGGGAGATTCCCCGCCATGGGCGCGGCCAAACCGTCGGCAATTGTGCTCACGGTGGCTAAGTGCTCGGGGTGACCGGAGTCGAGGCTCCGCCGCATAGCCGGCGCGCCGGTTGGCTCCACGCCATAGACGCGAATCCTTGGATTGCTCTCCTTGATCGCTACAAGGAGGCCGGCAATGAGGCCGCCGCCGCCAATTGGCACCACAACGACATCGAGCTCTCCCGCCTGCTCCAGCAACTCCAGTCCCACCGTGCCTGCGCCGGCCGACACGGCGTCGTCGTCGAACGGGTGGACCATCGTGAGGCTCTGTGCTGCCTCGAGCTCACGTGCCTTGGCAAGCGCCTCCATGCCGTTCACTCCATAGAGCACCACCTCGGCGCCGTAGCCACGGCTCGCGTCAACTTTGGCGGGAGACGCGGCCGCAGGCATCACGACAACTGCCCGCACGCCGGCCGCGCGCGCCGCCCAGGCCAATGCCTGTGCGTGGTTACCGGCCGAAAAAGTGATCACGCCCCGCGCACGCGCCGCCGCGTCGAGCTGAATCAGCTTGTTCAGCGCGCCTCGCGACTTGAACGAGCCGGTCTTTTGCAGATTCTCGCACTTGAGCAGCAGGTGCACACCCACGCGGTCGCCAAGCCGAGTGGATGAAACGGTGGGCGTCACATGAACGCGGCCGGCAATTCGCTCGCGCGCCGCGCGAACATCGGAAAGTTCGAACATGCTCGAATGGTAAGAGACGGCGGAACCCTATCCGCGGTGCGGCCAATGAGCAATGGTGCTCGGGCGGCGGCCGAGCGTTAGATTCGCCGCCGTCCGCCCACACCCATCCCTCTGACAGACGGAGCCGCCCCTGCCGGCGCTCAAGCGAAGCGACATCGTCACGTTCAGCATCACAGGATTGGCGCTCATCGCTGCCGCCGCACTGCATTTCGGCGGCGCGAGCCCGATTCTGCAGTTCGGCGCGTCTGCGGTGGCGCTGTCGCTCCTGGCGCTCAACGTCTCGAGCGGAACGGAGCACGCCGGCTCACATTTGAGCCCCGGCGCAACGGGCATTCTCCAGGCCGCACTCGGCAATCTCCCTGAGGTGCTCGTCTGCGCATTCAGCCTGCGCGCCGGTTTGGTGCAGGTGGTTCAGGCCGCGCTGGTCGGATCGATCCTCGCCAACTCCCTGCTCGTGCTCGGCTTGGCCATTCTCGTGGGCGGCGTAAAGCACGGCCGCATGCGGTTCGACGCGGAATCCCCGCGCATGATCGTGTCGCTGATGGTGCTGGCGGTGTCGGCGTTCGCCATGCCGACGCTCGCGCATCAGCTGCACACGCCGGCCGAATCGCACGAGTACATGTTGAGCGCGGTGAGCAGCGTCGTGCTACTGGTGGTTTTCGTTGCCAGCTTGCGATTTACGCTGAGCGCTGATCCCGAGCGTACGCCACGCCACGCGCCGGCTGCGCACGCCGAGCCGGAAGGTTGGCCGTTGTCGATGGCGATTGGCGTACTCGTTGTCGCGTCGCTCGGTGCCGCGGTAGTGTCGGAGTGGTTCGTGTCGGCACTCGAGCCGGCGATCGAGGCGTTGCACATCTCGCAGGCGTTCGCCGGCATCGTCGTGGTGGCAATCGCCGGCAACGCCGTGGAGAATGTGGCGGGCATTCGGCTTATGGCAAAGAACCGACCGGACTACGCGATGAGCGTGATCCTCAACAGCTCGCTGCTCATTGCGCTCGTAGTGGGACCGGCCTTGGTGCTCTTGTCATTCGTGCTCGGCGGGGCGGTGCTTACCCTCGTGATGCCGCCACTGCTGATCGCCGCGCTGTTGCTGACGACGCTCATCTCGGCAATCGTGGTGAACGACGGCGAGGTGATCTGGCTGGAGGGCGTGGCGCTGATCGGGTTGTACATCATCATGGCTACTGCGTTCTGGTGGGGCTGATATGGCGCGTCCGGGACTTGTGCTGCGTGGTGCGCTGGTGACGTTTGGTGCGATGTTTCTGCCACTCGCGATTTGGTTTGTCTGGAAGCATTTCTGGGGCGAGTCGCTCGCCGTGGGCCTTGTGGCGGTGGCGTTCTTGCGCAGCGGCCTGTCGCACGACGAAGACTCCTGGATGTCTGCCATTGACGCCCTCGGCAAACGTAATTCCGGATAACGAGGATTTAATAATGTTTAAATTACCATTTGCGGCACTGCTCGCCGCCCTCCCGTTCGCCGCCCAGGCGCAATGGACGCCGCAGGCGAGCGGCACGAACGCCGAGTTCCGCGGCTTGGTGGCGGTGAGTCCCACCGTGGTGTGGGCGAGCGGCACCCGCGGCCGCGTCGCCCATACGATGAACGGTGGCGTCACCTGGACCGTCGATTCGATTCCCGGCGCTTCCAGGCTCGACTTTCGCGACATCCACGCGGCAAGCGCCACCCGTGCATGGGCGATGGCCGCCGGCCCCGCCGAGCAGGGGCAAGCCGAGATCTATCGCACGGCCGACGGAAGCCATTGGACCCGGCAGTTCGCCACGAGCGACTCCGGGGTGTTCCTCGACGCCATCTCCTTCTGGGACGACACGCACGGCATCGCGATGGGCGATCCGGTCAAGGGCCGGTTGTTCATTCTCGTCACGGACGACGGCGGCACGACGTGGAACCGTGTGCCGACGGAGAATGCACCCCCGGTGCTACCAGGCGAAGCCGCGTTCGCGGCGAGCGGCACGTGTCTCACGATTCAAGGAACGACCAACGTGTGGATCGGCACTGGCGGCGGAGCGCGCGCGCGTGTCTTTCGGTCCACCGATCGCGGGCGCACCTGGCACGTTGCCGATACGCCGGTTCACGCCGGCAATTCGGCGGCTGGAATTTTCTCGGTGGCGTTCAGCGATGCGCACCACGGCGTGGCGGTCGGCGGCGATTACACCAAGCCCAAGCAGCCGCTGGATAATGTCGCGATCACTGTGGACGGCGGCGCCACCTGGCAGCTCGCGCACGGCGTGCTGCCGCAGGGGTACATGTCGGGCGTCGCGTACATGCCGGAGACCAACGGTCGCACACTCGTGGCCGTCGGCCTGGCAGGCACTGCGCGGTCAGATGACGCAGGAGAGAATTGGACGATGATCGACGCCGTGCCCTACAACAGCGTGGCGTTCGCGTCGCATAATGTGGGGTGGGCGGCCGGCCCTGCCGGTCGAATTGCGAGATGGACGCCGGCGGGAACCTCCAAACCCTAACCCCGCCGAGCCCGGCCGGTCCACTCAAATCCAGACTGCAATCGCCGTGGCGAGCACCGCGGCAACGAGCGACTCGAGCATCACCTTCGTAACGCGCGCAGCCACCGCGCCCCGCTCGGCGCTCGGTAGCGGGCACGTCCCCGCGCCCTCTACTTCGCGCGTCCCCGCCGCGCCAAGCGCGACACACGTCTTCTCCCGCGCCTGAAAAAATCCCAGCGCAGCAATTCCTAATGGAATCACCAATACGAGCCGCGTACTGCGCGGCGCGCCCAGCACCATGAGCACGGCGAACAGCGCGAGCGCAATCACAAGCGCGACGACTCCAACCATTCGACGGCGACGCACGCCGATCGCCGTGATGTTGCCTTCGTAATCGCTCATGATCGTTTGCTACTTGCCCCCACAGGCGGCGATCGCGCGCTTTGGCTCGGCGGCGCTGGGAAAGAGATTGTGCGCTGCGTGCGCGTGCACTCGCGCATGCGCGCAATCTCCGCGCGCCAGATACGCCTGCGCGAGACGCACGCGAATGCGGTAGCTACCCGGATCAAACGACTTGGCCTGCGCCACCACGGCAGTTCGGGTGCTCGAGCTGAATATTCCCATCGATCCAATCTGCGCGGCGCTGCGCGCGATCGCGATTGCGCCAACGCCGGCAACGACGATCCCGGATATGCCGCGCGCCCCGCCGCCCAGCGCAAAACCGCCCGAGCGAGGCGGCGACAGTGCGCCGGCCAGCGTCCAGACGAAAAAGGCCGGCGCGCCAACGAGGAGCGCGGCGTCGAATGCCCCAACGACGGCGGCGGCGACGAGCGTGCCCACGAGGGCAATGGCGGTGAGCACACGTTCGGCATCGAATCCGTTGCCGGCGCGCAGGTCGCGCACGGCCCGAATGAGTAAACTCAGCATCGCCAGCAGGAGCAGTCCAAATCCGAGCCCCCCGCGCTCCGACAGGTACGCCACCCAGTCGCTGCTCGGCCACGGGTTGGACGTCACTCCGTCCTCTTGCGACATCGACGGGTCGTTGCGCGACGCGAACTTGGGGTAGATCACGGGCCAGTTGCCTGGACCCACGCCAAACAGCGGGTGCGCCATCGTCATGCGGAGCGAGTTGCCATACTGCACCAATCGGCCGGCGCCGCTGCCCTCTTTATAATTTACTAAACCAGCCGCCGAATCGAGGTACGGCGAATCACTCTTCCACTCCAGGCGATTGGGAACGACCACCGCCGCCACGGCACCGGCGATCGTGGCCACCACGAGCACCAGCGCGCGCCGCTTCGTCCGCGCCTCGACCCACCGTTCGCTGGTCATAAAGGCAAGTGCGCAAACGGGAACGGCCAGCGCGATCACGGCCAGCCAGGCGCCGCGGCTTCGCGACAGCACCAGCGACGCGGACAGCACCGCGATGCCCACGCCGCCAAACAGGCTGCCGAAGCCACGCCGTGCCGTGAGTGCCACGAGCACCACCACCGGCGCGCCGATCGCCGCCAGATGCGCCACGAAGTTCCGGTTGCCGAACGTGCCGCCAGGCGCGCGGTTGAGGCTGAAATATTCCGTTTGCACGCCATACGCCTGCGCCAGCGATGTCGCCGCGCCCAGCACCACGGCAATGGCCAGCGCCACGATCAACGGCCGCACGAGACCGGCCCTGCGCAGCGCCGACGCCACCCAGAACAGAAGTACGCTCGACACCGAGATCGCCAGCGCACGTTGTGCCACCCACTGGTTCACCGCGAGCGCGGACGACACGACGCTCGTGACCAGGAACAACGTCAGCAGGATGTCGAGCACTGTGACCGTGAGCTTTTTTCGCACGCTGAGGCACAGCAGTGCCCCCGCGGTGGCGCAAATGTGCAGCACCAACTCCTTGGGGACAAAGTACCGGTCGAGGTCGAACGCCTTGTACGGCGCGGCCGCCAACACAACGGCAATCGCGCCAAGTTGCAGGACGTGGAGCGCGACGCGGTCGCGAGAGGTGGGAGCCGACTGGGCAGGCATGGTTTGCGGAATCAAACTGATGCAGACCCGCATGCGCCAGCACCCGCGAGCTATATTTCAGTATGCTATCACGCCGCCATTTCTTCCTGTCCGGCGCGGCCGCGCTGATCTCAGGTCGCACGCTGTTTGCGGAGTCGCTTTTCACGCCTCCGTCGGTCCTCACGGTGTACAAGGACCCCGACTGCCAGTGCTGCGCCAAGTGGGCCAAGTACATGAGTGCGAACGGCTTCGTCGTCAACGTGCAAAACGTCAAGGACGTGGACGCCATCAAGCGCACCATGAACGTGCCCACGGCCATGCAGTCGTGCCACACTGCTGTCGTTGGCGCCTATATCGTGGAAGGCCACGTCCCGGCGGAGCTGGTAAAGAAGGTGCTCACCGAAAAGCCCGGTATTCTCGGTTTGGCCGTCCCGGGCATGGTCGATGGCTCTCCCGGCATGGAGGGCGCGCGGAGCGAGCATTACGACGTCATGGCGTTCGGCCGCGACGGCAAGGCCCGAGTGTACGCAAAACGCTGAGAGTTTCTCGGCAGGTGTTTACAAATGATTAGCGGGCGTCGTTCTTGCTCGCTGTGGCGAGGCTGCTTGATTCCAGAATCAGCAGCCTCGAGTTTTATGCTCCTTCCTCCAAGCCAGAACGTACCATGTTCAAGCCTTTGCGTTTCGCCGCCGCGGCGTTGGTGCTGTCGGCGATCGGTTCTCCGCTGGTCGCCCAGGCGACCCGCCTTCCGAGCGCGATGTTCGACGTGACCGGTGTGGCCGACACGTCCATCTTCGCGCCACTCAAACTTCCTGCAGGAACCGTGTACCGGAGCGGCTCAGGAGTGGCCGGTCCTAAGTACTTCGAGCAACGCGCCGACTACGACCTGCATGGAACGTTGGACACCGCGGCCAAGGCGCTCAAGGGCGAGATGACCCTGCGCTACACCAACAACTCGCCGGACACGCTGCGCTTCATTTGGATTCAGACGGAGCAGAACGCGTTCAAGGCCGGGTCGCTCAACTCCTTCGTCTTCCCCGCCGACTCACGCTTTGGCGCGCGCAACTTCGAAGGCGGCGATGTGTTCGACCACTTCAATCAGATAGTTGCCGGGAAGAACCACGCGTCCAAGCTGCGCGTCGAGGGCACAGTCACCAAGGTGGATCTCGCCGCACCGCTCGCACCGGGCCAGATGGCGACGTTCGACGTCGCCTGGCACTTCCTCATTCCGGAGCATGGCGCCGACCGCATGGGTCGCGACGGCGCGCTGTTCGAGCTCGCCCAGTGGTACCCGCGCGTTTGCGTGTACGATGATCTGCGCGGCTGGAACACCGAGCCCTATCTCGGACAGGGCGAATTTTATCTCGAATACGGCGACTATAAGCTCGCCGTGACCGTGCCGGCCGGCTACATCGTGGCCGCGACTGGCGTGTTGGAGAACCCCTCCGAAGTGCTGACCGCGGCCCAAATCAGCCGCTTGGCCACCGCCAAGTCGCCAAAATCAGATTCGACTGTGGTGCACATCATCACCGCGGACGAGTTGAAGAACGGCACGGCGCGCAAGACGAAGACTGGCATGGTCACCTGGCGCTTCGCGGCGCACAGCGTGCGCGACGCCGTATGGGCCGCGTCGCCCGACTACATGTGGGACGCGACGAACTACAAGGGCCACATGGCCTACGCCTATTATCGTCCGTCGGCAGTTGACACGTGGAAGGAAGCGGCGGACATGTCGCGCATGTCGATTCAAGAATACTCGGAACGCTGGTTCCCGTATCCGTATCCGCAGATCAGCGCGGTGGAAGGCCCGATCAGCGGCATGGAGTATCCCATGCTCGCCATGGAAACCAAGAGCGAGACGGAACCCGAACTGTACAACGTCGTGACCCACGAAATCGGCCACATGTGGTACCCGATGATCGTCGGCTCGAACGAGCGCATGCACATGTGGCAGGACGAAGGCTTCAACACCTTCATCAACTATTTCTCCGAAGCACGCCGCTACCCCGACAGCACGTACCTGCAGCGCGCCGAGCACGATCGCAACCTGGTCGTGCAATTCATGCAGCACGATTTCGACGAACCGCTCGAGGTACCGCCCGACCGTATCAATCCCCAGCTTCTGGGCGAGAACGCCTACGTGAAGACGGCTGTGGGCCTCTCGCTGCTGCGTGAGGAGATACTTGGACCCGCGGCATTCGACGAAGGGTTCCGGGAATACACGCGCCGCTGGGCATTCAAGCACCCGTCACCGTCGGACTTTTTCCACACGATGGAAGACGTGGGCGGACGCCGGCTCGACTGGTTCTTCCGCGAGTGGTTCATCGAGAACCCGCACTTCGATCAGGCGGTTGACACGGTGGCCAAGCACATGAATGGCAACGTTGAGCTGGACTCGGTGCAGTTCAGCAACCGCGCCCGCGGCGTACTGCCCATCCGCGCCCGGTTCATCTTCTCCGACGGCTCGTCGCAGAACGTGGACTATCCGGCCGAAGTGTGGAGCACGAACACGCGGTACTACATCCGCACGTTCGAGTTCACGGGCAAGACGCTGTCAAAGGTCGTTCTAGATCCCGACAACCGCCTGCCAGACGAAGATCGGACCAACAATACCTGGCCGAAGGGCGGCTGAGGCCGCGCGCGTAGCGCGCGTGCCGGTGGAACGGTGGAACGGTGGAACGATGGAACGAACGACCCTGTCATTCCGAGGACGCGAAGCGACCGAGGAATCTCGCGTCACCCGTCTAGATCCCTCGCATTCGCTCGGGATGACAGCCGTGGAGCTGTTTTCGTACCACCGTACCACCGTACCACCGTACCACCGTACCACCGTACCACCGTACCACCGCCCTACCGCTTCTTCGCCAATATCGTCCCGCGGCAGTTCGTAGCACCGCAATGACACGGGTAGCGCCGCTTCGCCGCCGGCGAGTGGCGCTCCTCGAGCACGTACGCGTAGTCGTACGCCAGCTCTTCGCCCGGCTCAACGTCGCGAATGGTGTCGATCCAGATCCGTCCGCCCTCGACCACTGCGTCACAGTTCGGGTCGCACGAATGGTTGATGAACCGCGCCTCGTTCCCATCCACGGCGGCGTCGATCACGATGTCGTCGTCGATGGCGAAGAGATAGGTGTGATGGCGCTCCCCCTCGACGTCGGGATACCGCTCGTCTGCCTGCGCCGGCGTCAATCGCTCACCAGCGTACTCCACGAGCCGAGTGCCGGCCGGGATCGGCCTCGTGGCAAACGCGCCGGTGCCCTGAATCGGCGAAGCCCGTATCTCGAACTGAACGTGTTGCGTAACCATGCCGAAATTTAGCCAGGCTCGGCTCAGTCTCGAGCGTTCTCTGATTTCCGCTCGGCCTTGGACCCGGTCTGTCCGTGGTTCACCAGCGCAACCAGCACCACACCGCCCAAAATATTGCCGGCAAGTGCCGGGAGCTCGAACGACGTAAACGCCGTCGCCATGCCGATATCGCCAATCCAAACGCGATAGAACACCTCGACCGCGCCGGCAATCGAGTGCCGGAAACCAAACGCCGCGATCGGCGCGGTCGTTAGCCAGATGAGAAGAATCTGCGCCGTGGTTTCGCGCGTTGACGCCAACAGCCACGCCATGAGCCCCACCAGCCATCCGGCCCAGATGCCGCGATAGAACACGAGCAACGCGCCGTCCGATGTCGCGCCACGAGCCAGCTCCACCAGCAGCGCATTCACCGCCGGGGTGAGCAGGCGCGTACGCGCCACGGCAAACGCGAACACGGCCGCGCCAACGAGGTTGGCCGTGAGCACCACCGCCCACAGCCGGAGCAACCGCTTCAGGGCGCGCTTGGTACGCCGCTCCAGCAGCGGGAGCACCGGCTCGAGCGTGTTCTCGGTAAAGAGCTGGTGCCGCGCCAGCACCACGTAGATGAAGCCGAGCGGATAGGCAACCGCGGTGGCGATGGGGCGATTTTCCGGCGACACGCGCGAACACAACAACGCGGCGGCGAGAAAGCTGAACCCAATACTCAAACCCGCCGCGAGTCCCGACAGCCCGAGCTCCACCAGCGGGCGGTCCATCTCGTCTTCCGACGCCTTGAGAATATTGTCATGAATCTCCTCGGCCGAAAACCGAGTGCCGAGCTCGGGCCCTTGCCCGGATTCCGCCGCCTCGCCACCGCCGCCCTTCGCCTGGTCCGCCATCCGTTGTTCCCCTCGAAGTCGATTTCCGGCGTGGAAGAAGCGTACCGGACTTATGACCCGGGGTGATGCCGCGTCTCCACCTGCGTCACCCCCCCGGAAATGATGAACGCCATCACCGCCGCAGCGTCGGCGTTCAGACGTTCCACTCTGTCGGCGGGAACGATCAGAATATGGCCGGCAAACCCGTACGATTGCGGCATGTACACCGTGACGTGATCTGCCACGCCGAGCGACTCGAGCGAATCCGACGTCAGAAAGGCGAGCACCTTCAACGCGCCGTCCTGCGAGATCGACACGAGCACCGGCTTGTCGAAACGGCGCTTCTCACCCACGAAGGCGTTCAGCATGTCCTTGGCCGACGAGTAGAGCAGCCGCACGAATGGCAGCCGGTCGAGCACGCGGTCGAACGCGTCGAGCAAGGTGCGGGTAATGATGCTCGATGCCGTGAAACCCACGAGCGTGATCAGCAACAATGCGAGCAGAAAGCCGACGCCAGGGATCGGCAGGCCTAGCCAGCTGTCGATCGTCGTAAAGATGACGACACACACATAGATCGTCAGCGCCAGCGGAACAACTACAACGAGGCCGCGCAGGAAGTAGGCAATGAGTCGAGACATGGCGGAAACGTATAGCCCACCGGCCGCCGGCAGGAGACTCGGCCACGCATTGGCCCTCACGGCCGGCCCGGTATGTATCCATATCGATGACGCTGGTGCGGCACGCCAAGCCCGAGCCGCGTAGATTTTCCGCATGGCCAACTACCGCTCCTCGGTCACGTTCCTCAAGCGCAGCGACCCTGTCCTCGCGCGCGTGATCGAGGCGGTGGGCGCCTGTCGGCTCGAACTGCGCGCCGAAGGCACCCACTTCGAAGCGCTCACACGTTCAATCGTGTTCCAACAGCTCTCGGGCAAGGCGGCAGGCACCATCCTCTCGCGTTTCAATGCGCTATACCCAACCCAGTCGCCCACGCCCGAGCTGGTAATGGCAACGGCGGACGAGCACCTGCGCGGCGCGGGCCTGTCGCGCCAGAAGATTGGATACATGCGCGATCTCTCATTAAAAGTGCATAACGGGGATTTGCCGCTGGACAGCGTCGAGACGATGAGCGATGATGATCTGATCGCGCACCTCGTGCAGGTAAAGGGCATCGGCCGCTGGACGGCGCAGATGTTCCTCATGTTCCGCCTGGGCCGGCGCGACGTGCTGCCGGAACTCGACCTCGGAATTCAGAACGCCGTGCAGAAGGCCTACCGGATGCGCAAACGCCCAACACCAAAGCAGCTCGCCAAGATCGGCGCCAAGTGGCGCCCGCACGCCTCCGTGGCGTCATGGTATCTCTGGCGCTCTCTGGACAACGGCGACGGACAGCTCGGCGCCGACTGAACGCGTGACCGATTCCAGATCCAGTCATGCTGACCGAGCGCGGACGAACGCGGCGGCCGGCGCTTCGCTCCGCGTTGATCCTGATACCCGAGATTGCGTCAGTCGTCTTATCGCATAGTGCCGCCGACCCGACGAACCACGTGACCGGTAACTCCTCGCTCCTGGAACCCGCCAATCCTGACGGCGGCGGTTCGCGCTCGCTCCCACTCGAGCGCCGGCTGCCGCTGCTCGTTTTGGGACTGCTCGCCTTTGTCCTCGCCATCTCGTTGTTCGTTTCGTACTACGAGATTCGTGCGTCGGCCCAAGCATCCGCCCGCGACCGGTTGGCGAGTCTTTCACGCGTCGTGTCGTCGATGCTGCAGCAGCAGGTTGGCGCGCGGCTCGCCACCATGCATCGCATCGCCGCCGACAGCTCGGTGATCTCCGCACTCGAGTCGCCCACCAGCACGCCGAGTGTGGACGCGAGCGACGCCCTGTTGGCGCTCACCGCGCGCGCCGACAGCCTCACGCCACCCATGCTGCTCACCACCGACGGCAGACCGATCGGCGACGTGCACCTCGAAACGCCGGGCGACGCCGAACGGTACCGCGCCGAGATTCACGATCTCGCCGCGACACCCGATTCGTCGTACGTGAGCCAGTGGTACACGGCGAACGGTCATTCGTCATTCTGGATGGCGGTGCCGGTGAAGCGGGGCGGACAGCTATTGGGATATCTGGCGCAAGAACGCCGCTTGAACGCCAATCCTCGGGGACTGCAACCATTCCTTGATCTGATCGGCTCTGACATCGAGCTGTTTTTCCGTAACACGAACGACAACACGTGGATCCCCCTCAACGGCGCAACGATGCCAGCGCCCACCGCAATGGCCGCGGCGTTTGACAGCCTCGCCATCTTCACGCACGGTGCAAAGGGCGATGCGTTGGCATCAACATCCGCGGTTCGAGGTACGCCGTTCCTCGTCACCGTCGAGTATCCAATGCAGCGGCTGCTGGCTCGGCCCAGGGCAACGGCGCGCACACTGGCCGTCATTGCGCTGCTGCTCGCGGTGCTCGGCGCCCTCATCGCCTGGGCGATCAGCCGGCAGATGACGAAACCGCTCGTTGAGCTCACCGGCGCCGCCGAGGCCATTGCAAATGGTGAGTATTCGCAACGCGTGCATGCACGCGGCAGCGCCGAAATTGGCAAATTGGGCAGAGCATTCAATCGGATGGCGGCCCAGGTGCAGGTATCGTCCAACGCGTCGGACCAAGCCGTGGTTCGGCTCACATATTCAGCCGCTCGGCAGGAATTCCTCGCCGAAGCGAGCCGCATTCTCGCCGAGTCGATGTCCGACCAGTCGCTGCTGGTTGATCTGGCGCAGTTTTGCGTGCCAACGCTGTCCGACTACTGCAGCATCTACGTGTTGGACGACGACGGAACGCTTCGCCGGGTGGAGACCGCGCACTACGACGTATCAAAGCGCGACGCGGTCCAGGCACTCGTGCAGCGGTACGCGCCCAGCCTCGACGTGCCCGGTCCGGTTTCCGACGTGATCCGTACCCAAAAGCCGGTGCTCATCCCGCGAATCGACCGCGCGGCCGTTCAGCGGAACGCGCCGGATGACGAGGCCGTGCGACTGTTCGACGAAGTGCTTCCCACCGCGACAATGTCCGTTCCCTTGATCGCCAGGGGGCGCACGCTCGGCGCCATGGCCTTCACTATGACGGATTCGGGCCGGAGCTTGTCGCAGGACGAGCTGGACCTGGCCATGGAGCTCGCGCGCCGAACCGCGGTGGCCATTGACAACGGCATGATTTACAAACGCTCATTACAGCTTCGTCTCGAGGCGGAAGCGGCGAGCAGCGCCAAGTCGGATTTCCTCGCCAAGATGAGCCACGAGATCCGTACGCCGATCAACGCCATGCTCGGCTACGCCGAACTGCTGGAGATGGGCATTACCGGGCCGGTCACCGACGGCCAGGCAAAATATCTGGCGCGCATTCGGTCGAGTGGCGACCACCTGACGTCGCTCGTCAACGAAATACTGGACCTCGCCAAGATCGAGGCCGGCCGCATGGACGTGGAGCCGAGTGTCGAGCCGGCCAGCGAGGCGATTGAGGGTGCGATTGGCCTCATTCGGCCTCAGGCAGCGGCAAAAAGCGTACAGGTCTCCAACCGAACGCCGGCTGACACGACACCGCACTACCTCGGCGATCCGCAGCGTGTTCAGCAAATCCTCACGAACCTCCTGTCGAACGCGGTGAAGTTTACCGCCGCCGGCGGGCTCGTGACGATCCACGCCGGAACGGGAACGCGCCCCGACCAGGAAGACCCGCAGGCGCCGTGGATGTGCATCGTGGTGGAAGACTCAGGCATTGGCATTGCCAATGACGATCTCGACCGCGTCTTCCAGCCGTTCGTTCAAGTGGAAAACGGCTACACTCGCGCGCACGGCGGCACGGGGCTGGGGCTGACGATCAGTCGAACTCTGGCGCACATGATGGGCGGTGAGCTGGCCGTAACGAGCATCGTTGGCGATGGCTCGCGCTTCACACTCTGGTTGCCGGTGCCGCAACAGGCCGACGCGCCGGCCTGATTCGAGGACCGCGCGCATTGCCGAGTACGGCGGTGCACGTCAAGGCGATGGCGCTGCCGAGCATCCAGCCTCCGATTACGTCCGTGGTCCAATGCTCGTCGTCTACCAGGCGATAGATGCCCATGACGAGCGGCGCCCCGACGCCAACTGCGGCCGCCGTTTTCCCTGAGATAATATTTTGTCTCTTCAGCACCAGCGAACTAGCTACGGCAAGTGCAGTCACGCCTGTGGTGTGGCCACTGGGGTAACTATCGGTGCGCCGGCGCTCACCGGCCCGAGGCGGCCGTTCCCGGCGGTACACCAGCTTGACGCCGCGATGCACGAGCCAGCCGAGCCACGCCGACGTGACGATGGCCGGCCCACCGGCGCGGCGACTCTTCCGTAGCCAGAATGACGTGGCATGTGCCGCGGTGAGGTAGCCGCCCGGTAGGCCGGCCAGGAACAATGGCGCCAGAAGCGAACGCGCGTCTGCGGGGAGCCGCCCCTGGATCTCGCGACGAACAGCCCGGTCGGCTGTGGAAGTGACGCCGAGTTCGATGGCACGCGCGAGCATCGCCGTCGCACCAGCGGCGACGCCGGCGAGCAATATCTGGGATGCCGGCGAGTACTTGGGCCGCGCCGGGCGGCGCGCTGCGGTTGCGTGCACGACCGTTCGAATTGCACAGGCTGCGCCAGCGGGCAGGCCCAGCCGCAACAGGTCGTTATTATTCGACAATTGCCCTCACAATCCCTGCCGATGTTGGATACTGCCACACCAATCGAGATCACCGACCCGACGAACGCCAGAATCCTCGCGGTCTCCGAAGATCGGATCGCCGGCTTTCTTCTCGATCCGTTCGCCGAAATTGCCAAGCTGGCCGACGTGGACGTCGCCACGGTTCATGAGCGACTGCGGGCGATGCTCGCCGCCGGTACGATCCGCCGGATTCGTCAGACACTCATGGCGACAAACCTCGCGCCCGGCGCGCTGATCGCGTGGAAAATTCCCGCTGAGAAGCTGGACGCGGGCTTCGACTACCTGTCGAAAGACGACCCGTTCTCCGGTCACGTGGTGCTTCGCTCCACCGACGGCGATACCCCCGGCTCGGCGTATCGCCTCTGGACGACGGTGAAAGTGCCCCAAGGCTTCTCGATGGAGCGCCATTGCGATCTGCTCATGAAGCGGATTGGCGCCGAGAGCTATCGCGTGATGCCGGCCAAGCGGTTGTTCGCGCTTGGCGTGGGACACGTGCGCCGCCGTGGCATGGAACCCGGTTCCAAGACCGAGGAGCTGGGAAAGGTGATGGACACGAACATCGTAGAGCTCAGCGAGCTGGATTGGCGGGTGCTAGAACCGCTCAAGCGCGAATTTTCGGTGGAGGAGATCGGCGACAATCCGTGGGCCGGACGCGCGCGCGAGGCCGGACTGCCGCTCGATGAATTCACCGCCGTCGCTCGTTCCCTCAACGAACGCGGCGTGATCGGAAGATTCTCAACATTTCTGGAACACGTGAAGCCGTCAACGGGCGGCAACCGCGTCACGCGATACAACGCCCTCTTTCACTGGCGCATTCCCGCCGGCCGTGAGATTGAGGCGGGCCAGGAGATCGGTCGCCATCACATTCTCACGCACGCATACTGGCGCGAAGGCGGACCGGAGTTCGCCAACGTGAACCTGATGGCTGTGGCCCATGGCACGGACAAGGCGCTGGTGCTCGAGCACAAAGCGGCTATCGACGCACATCTCGAGTCGATCGGCATGCCCGTGTCGTACACAAACGTGTTCTGGGGTGGTCGCAGCGAGATCAAGCCATCTGAAATATCGCCCGCCGCCTATGCGCGCTGGTGCGAGTCGATCGGCGTAGATCCCGCGTCAATGCGCGGCTAATCCGGGCCCCGCTCGCGCTCGCTTCGCTTGGATGTGACTGCGCAGCGTCGCGGCGGCTTCGTTCCTGCTCATTAGTGCTGGAATGAACCACACGTCGGCCGATGATTTTAGGGCCCGGTACGCGGCGCTCATTGCCGTCTCGGTCGATTGCGTCGTAGCAATCGATCAAGAGGGGTCCGTGCTGGAGTTCAATCCGGCCGCCGAGCGCACGTTCGGCTTTCGTCGCGATGAGATCATCGGAAAGCCGATGGTCGATTTCATCGTGCCGCCCGACCTGCGGGAGGCGCACCGTCAGGGGTTTGCGCGCCACCTCGCGACCGGCGAGGCAAAACTGCTCGGACGGCGCGTGGAGATTCGCGCCGTGCGGGCGAGCGGCCAAGTGTTTCCGGTGGAGCTGACGATTCTGCGTGTCGAGCAACCCGGTCCGCCGGTGTTTACCGCATTTCTGCGCGACCTCACTGAACGAAAACGGCTTGAGAGCGCCAATCGGCTCTTCCTTGGCGTGAGCGAAATTCTGGCTTCCTCGCTCGATCACGAGGAAACGCTGCGCAACCTGAGCCGCGTCGTGGTGCCGGAGTTTGCAGACTGGTATGCGGTGGACCTCATCGGCCCGAACGGCGAGCTGCGCCGCCTCGAAGCAGCGCATCGCGATCCTGCAATGGTCGCGCTTGCGCGCGAATACCATGAACGCTACCCCGATCGCCCCGACGATCCCGACGGCGTATATCACGTGATCCGGACCGGCGAGGGTCGGTTGCTCGCCGAACTGCCGCGACTGATCTCGGAGAGTTCGATTCAGGACGAAGAGCAACTGCGCCTCCTACGCCAGCTGCAGCTGCGATCGGCGCTGATCGTTCCGCTGCGCACCGGCCCGAAGGTCGTTGGCGCAGTCACCTTCGTCACATCGGAGTCAGGGCGCCAGTACGACGACCGCGACCTCGCCGTGGCGAACGACCTGGCTCGTCGGGCCGGCGACGCGATGCAGAAGGCGCTGCTCTTCGCCGAAGTGAGCGAGGCACGCCAGCGCCTCGAGGAGCAGGCCACCGAGCTGGCGTCGCAAGCGGACGCACTGGAGCAATCGGCCATTGAGCTCGAGACCACGGTGGACGAGTTGCGAATCACGAACGACCGCATCCGTGATGAAAAGGCAGAGGCCGATGTCGCGCGCGCGCAGGCCGACGAAGCCAATCAGGCAAAGAGCGACTTTCTCGCATCGATGAGCCACGAACTGCGGACGCCGTTGAACGCAATCATGGGATACGCCCAGCTGCTCGAGCTCGGCGTCCATGGCAAGCTCGAAGCAACGCAGCGTGAAGACCTCAAGCGCATTGACCGAAGCGCGCAGCACCTGCTCGGCTTGATCAACGACATCCTGAACTTCGCCAAGATCGACGCGGGTCGCCTCGAGTTCCATGTCGCGCGCGTGTCGATCGCTTCGGTGCTGACGCAGGTTGAAGGGCTCATGGCAGTCCAGGCCGGCGCCAAACATCTCCGGCATTCGCTCGTCGATATTCCCACGGATGTCTTCGTGTGCGCCGACGAGGTCAAACTCGTTCAAATCTTCACAAACCTCATCTCGAACGCCGTGCACTTCACGAAGAAGGGCGGCGAAATCACTATCTCGTGCCGAGCCGACGACACCCGGGTCACCATTGACGTGCGTGACACCGGCGTGGGCATTCCGCACGACAAGCTCGCGGCGATCTTCGAGCCGTTCGTCCAGCTCGATCGCGGCTACGCGGGCCAGAGAAAGGGCACCGGGCTCGGACTGTCGATCAGCCGCGATCTGGCACGCGGCATGGGCGGCGATGTGACCGTACGCAGCGACGTGGGAACCGGGTCTGTCTTTTCCGTAATCTTGCGACGCGACACCTGAGCGGGCGCGGAGGCGTGCACCGCGGCCGCGAATTACGCTGCGTGCTTCGCCATGTGCTTCGCCGGGTGTTTCGCCGCGAACGCCGCCGGCCGCGCGATGAAGTACCCCTGCACGTATGTCGCGCCGAACTGCCGATTCCAATCCAGCTCCTCGCTCGTCTCCACGCTCTCGGCAATCGTCTGGATCTTGAGGCGAGACGCCAGTTCGAGCAACCGTTCGGCATCGCGCATCGACGGGCCACCCGCTACGCGGCGCACCTCTTCCATGTCCAGCTTGATGAAGTCCGGACGCACCTCGTGGATCAGCCGGCGCGAATGTTCGCCGCAGCCAATGTCGTCGAGCGCCACGCGCAGGCCCGCGTCGCGAACCGAGCCGAGCACCGAGCAGAGATGTCGCACGTCCGACGTCCGGTCCGCGTCTACCACTTCCAACACCACGATGTCGCGGGGAATGTCGGCGGCGTCGATCGCGTCGATCGTCGGCGCGAGACAGCGCACACCGTCGCGCAGCGAATCGGGCGTAAAGTTGAGGAACAGGTGACGGCGGCCATCCTGGTCGGCCACGGCGCGAATGGCCGATCGATGCGACGCCGAATCCAACTCCGTCATCATGCCGCAGTCTCGGGCCGCGTCGAGCAGCCGCCCAGGCGACATCGTGCGTCCGTCGTTGCCGATGCCGCGCAACAATGCTTCGTGTCCGAGCACGCGGCTCGGCTGGTCGGAATACACGATTGGCTGAAAGACGCTGGTGAGGCGGTCGCCGCGCATCATCTCAACGAGCCACGCTGATGCTTCGAGCTGCCGCAACTCATGAATCGTGCGAACGCGGCGAATGTCGTCCACGTCGAGATCATCGTTGCCGGTCTTGAAGACGCAGCGGGTGTCGGCAGCCTCGTCGGTCGTCAGCAGCTCGGTGAGATCGATCAACAGCTCGGCTGGATAGCCTTCCGGCGCGTCCACCGTCAGCGCGCCTGTGGTTGTTGTGGCGAACACTCGCTCGATCCGCCGCAGGTAGTGGCTGACAGTTCGCACGGCCAAGCCCACCGGGAACCAGAGAAACAATCGCCCCGGCGCTGCCGCATCCGACGGCACGTCGTCGCAAGCGTTTTGTGAAGCGGAAAACCGGGTCATGAGCTGCTTCTCTCGTCTCGTGGGAGGTGAGAGAGAGTATCGGCTGGTGTAGGGTTTAGGGTTTAGGGTCTAGGGTCTAGAACAGCTGAGAGCGCAGTCTAGACCCTAGACCCTAGACCCTAGACCCTATCCGAACACCTCAAACACCCCCGCCGCCCCCATGCCGCCGCCAATGCACATCGTCACCAGGCCCTTGCCGCCCCCGCGCTTCCCAAGCTCGTGAATCAGTTGAGTAGTGAGCTTTGAACCGGTGGCGCCGAGTGGATGGCCGAGCGCAATCGCGCCGCCGTTCACGTTGACCTTGTCTTGTGGCATGTCGAGCTCGCGCACGACCGCAACCACTTGGGCGGCAAACGCTTCGTTGAACTCGATGAGATCAATGTCCTTCATCTGCAATCCTGCGCGCTTGAGCGCCTTTGGGACCGCCTTGATCGGACCAACGCCCATGACGTCGGGCTCGACCCCGGCCGACGCGAACGTGATGAATCGCGCCAGCGGCGTGAGACCGAGCTCCTTCGCGCGGTCGGCCGTCATCAGCAACAGGGCCGCGGCGCCGTCCGAGTACGGGCTCGCATTCCCCGCCGTGACCGTGCCGTTGACCTTGAACGCCGCGCGCAACTTGGCGAGGCCTTGCATGGTCGTGTCGGGACGCGGCAGCTCGTCGCGGAGAAACTCGACCGTGTAAGCTTCCTTCTTCGCGCCCGTCCACGTGGCCTGCTCTACCGCGATCGGTACGATCTGTTCGTCAAATGCTCCGGCCGCCATGGCGCGCGCCGCCTTTTGCTGGCTGCCGAGCGCCCACTGGTCCTGATCTTCGCGGCTCACCTTCCAGCGCTCGGCAACACGTTCCGCAGTGAAGCCCATGCCGATGTACGACTCGGTCATGTCTGGATCAAGCCGCGTGTGGTAGCCGGACATTGGCACTTGGCTCATCATCTCCACGCCGCCGGCGAGCACAACGTCCGCCATGCCGCTCATGATCTCCTGCGCCGCCAGCGCTATGGTTTGCAGCCCGGACGCGCAGAACCGGTTCACCGTCGCCGCCGGTACCTCCACCGAGAGTCCAGCACGCAGCCACGCCAGGCGGGCGACGTTCAGTCCCTGCGTCGCCTCGGGCATGGCGCACCCCCAGTACACATCGTCGATCGTCGCCGGATCGATGCCGGTCTTCTGGACGGTGGCGCGCATCAGATCAGCCGACAGGTCCACGGCGTGAACGCTCGCGAGCCCGCCGTCCTTCTTCCCTTTTCCCACCGCGCTTCTTAGCGCGGAAACAATTACGACTTCTTGCATTTATATATCCTCGATGCGGTGAATGGCATCACTCGCGTGCGTTCAATTTCTCAGCGTCTTGCCGGTCTTCAACGTGTAGGCCATGCGCTCCTGCGTCTCCTTGGTCCCGAGCAGCCGCAGGAACGCGTCGCGCTCGAGATCCAGAATGTCCTGCTCCGTCACCGTGCGCGCCGGTCCGTCGCCGCCGGTGAGCACGTATGACAACTCGTGGGCAATCTTGACCTCGTGCTCCGTGATCTGACCGGCTTCGTGCATCGCCCACACGCCGTACTTGAGATTGCCGATCGCCTCCTTGCCCATCGCCGTGATCCGGCGTGGCAGTGGGGCGCGGTAGTCCGGCGCCAGATCGATCACCCGCGCCACGGCGTCTGCAATCAGCCGCTCGCGGCCCATCGTGACCCGGTCGCTCGCGCGGAGATAGCCGAGCTTGCGCGCGTCGAGCGCGCTGGTGCTCGTCTTGGCCATGGCAATGAGTTGAAACGCCCGCTTCACTGCCTCGAACGGATCCGCTTCCTCGTACGGCTCCAGTTCCTTGGTAAAGCGGAACAGCAATTCGGTGGTGCCACCGCCGGCCGGGATCAAGCCGACACCCACTTCCACCAGTCCCATGTACAACTCGGCGTGCGCCTGAACTGCGTCCGCATAGAGCGAGAACTCGCAGCCGCCGCCGAGCGTGAGGCCAAACGGCGCGGCCACGACTGGAAAAGGCGACTGCCGAATGCGTAGCGAGGTATCCTGGAACGCGCGCACGGCTGCTTCCACCTTTGTCCAGTCGCCGCCCTTCACGAGCTCGAGCACCATCATGAGATTGGCGCCGGCCGTGAAGGTTCGCGGATCCTCGTTGCCGATGACAAGGCCGGTGAGGCCGTCCCGTTGGATGCGATCGAGCGACGTATGGATCATCTCGATCACGCCGCGGCCGATCGTGTTCATTTTGCTGTGAATCTCGAGCACCGCCACGCCATGGCCCACGTCGATCAGCGACGCGTCCTCCGAATCTTCGAGCAGATGCTTCTTGCGCGCCGACGGCAGCTTGAGATCGGCCAGCGAGATCTCGTCTTCGGCCCGGTGAATCGGCTCGTACCCGCTGGTGAGCGCCACGACTTCGCGCTTCTCGATGTTGTAAAAGCCGGACGAGGGCTGTTTCAGGAACGGCTCGCTCAGACCGAGGTCGGTGAATCCCTGCCGCAAAAATCCGGCGCCGAGCATGTCCATTTGCTCGAACGGTCCGGATTCCCACGCATACCCCCACTGCATGGCGTGATCGATCGCCGGAATGTCGTAGGCGATCGAACGGGCCCTATCGAGCACGTAATGAGAAAATGCTAATAGATACTCTTTAACGAAATCTCCTTCCCTCCCCGTCCAGTCGCGCATCGCCGCAAAGCGCTCGGCCAGCGGCAGCCGGCCAATGCGATCCAGGTCCGGGCTTGCGGGCTTGGCCTGCGGCCCATACTGGCCGGTCTTCCAGTCGAGCGTCTGAATCTCCTTGCCCACCCGCCGGTAGAACCCGGAGCCGCTCTTCTCGCCCACGTTCCCCGCCTCAACCAGCGCGAGCACCCACGCCGGCAACGAAAAATCCTCGCCGGTGGCCTCGCTCAGCTCCTTGGTGACGTGGCCAATCACGTCGATGCCCGACAGATCCGCCGTTCGGAACGTCGCGGACTTGGACCGGCCCATCAGCACGCCGGTGAGCACGTCCACTTCGTCGATCGACAGGTCGTGCTTTTCCATCATCCGAATCGCCAGCACCATGCCGTACACGCCTAGCCGGTTGGCGATGAACCCCGGCACGTCCTTGGCGATGACAATCCCCTTGCCCAGAATGCGGTCGCTGAACCAGCGCGCTGCGTCGAGCGTCTCGGGCGACGTCTCCACTCCGGGAATGATCTCAAGCAGGTGCAGGTATCGCGGCGGATTGAAAAAGTGCATGCCGAGGAACCGCGAACGGAATGAGTCCGACCGGCCCTCGGTGAGCGTCTGGATCGGGATGCCCGATGTATTCGATGCGATGAGCGAATGCTCGGGTAGCACGCCTTCGAGTCGTTCGTACAGCGCGCGCTTGGGTTCAAGCTGCTCAATGATCGCTTCGACCACGAGATCGCAGCCCGCAAGCAGCGCGAGGTCGTCTTCGATATTCCCAATGCGAATCGCCGCCGCCCGATCGGCATCCATGAACGCCGCGGGCTTGGCCTTCTTCGCCCGTTCCAGGCCGGCCCGCGCCGCGCCGTTACGGTCCGTACCGGCGCCCGGCACGTCGAGCAGAACAACCGGAATACCGGCCGATGCGGCAAGTGCTGCGATCCCGCTGCCCATCGTTCCGGCGCCCACCACACCCAATGTTCGAATCCGCATTCACGCCTCCACAGACGATGGCTGCCAATGTTGAGAGATAGCCTGGCGGGGAAGAGGGCGGCAGGCTGAACCGGCCGCTCGCCCAATGCCTGCCTGCGGCGGGCCTACATAGATTGAGTGACCTGGCGCCGGAGTTGCCTTCCGAGCAACAACTGGTCGGCTCGCGCGGCCGGGGCACGCACCGTGAACTCCGGATATTGCAAGTGGGCGGCGGGGTGACGGAAACATTGGGGGTCTTCTCTCACATGCTTCGTGAGGATTCAGTGGGTTCTGCTAGAAGAATTTTCGGACACGCGCGCACATTGGCGGCGGTGGCCGTGCTTGCCGGCTGTGCCAGTAGCGCGCCGCGCCAGTACGGGCAGTACAACGACCTGGCGCCAAAGGTGGCGGCCACGCAAGGTGAGCGGATGCCGCAGCACATCACCGTGCAGCTCGGACGGCCGGCTAATGTCGCCGTCTTTCTCGTTGTGCCGGGGCGCGCTACCGTGCTGCTGTTCCCGGAAGACTCAACCGAGAGCGGGTTCGTGGAAGCGGGATCGCACCTCGTCGCGACCTCGCTGGCCAAGGTGGCACTGGACACGTCTCGCCTCGCGCGACGGCCGGCTCAGGGCACGCCCGGCGGCCGGCCCCCCGTTCAAGGACAGCGCGGGCGCGCGCAGAATGGCCGCGACACCCTCCCGGCGTTCGGCTTTAACCAGCACGGCTACCTGCTGATCTACGCCTCGCAGCAGCCGCTGCCGTACAAGATTCTTGCGACCCGCGTCGCCGGCCTCACCGTTCCCATTGAAGACGACGACGCGCTCAACACCGTGACCAAGCTTGTGCGGGAACGAACACAGACCATTGGTCCGTGGGCTGCCTTCTCGACCGACTTCCCGCCCTGAACGCTAGCTGTCTGCTGTCCGCTCTCTGGATAAAGCGAACTACCCAGACTCAAGCCTTGAGTCTCGAGTCTCCAGACTCAGTAGTTCCCTGTATCCACAGACCAGACAGCAGTGAGCAAGAGTGCCGAACGTTCACCGATCCCAATTATTCCGCCCCCGTCGCCCGAACGAACCCGACGGCCCTAGCTGTGTCCGCCCCCTTTCAACACCCCGTTCCGCACGCGCACCGCTTTCGCCGTCGCCCGCAGGTCCGGCTCCACCACCACGTCGCCGAGCGCAAACTGCAGGTGGCCGGCGAGCGTTAGCACGTCGGGCCCGCGGCGCAGCTTGATCTGAAGGGGCGCGCCCTCCACCGAGGCGCCATACTCGGCGCGCATCTTCGCGCCAAACTGTTGATCGCCCACGGCAATGTCCCCCACGGAGATCAGCACGTCGCCTGGTTTGACGCCGGCGGCTGCGGCGGAACTCCCTTCCAGCACGCTCACTACCACGATGGCGTCGTTGTCCATCTGCGTCACCACGCCAAGCCGCGGCACGCGGTCGCGGCGCGCCCGCAGGCCGGCCATTGGCAGAATGCTGTCCCACGGAAACGGCTCGCGTCCGTCCACATACTTTTCGTTGAACGTGGCGAACTGCTTGCCGCCCGCAGCCGCGCTGACTGCGGCCCACCAGTCGGCGCTCGTGAAACCGCGGCCATGCTTATACGCGGATTGATACAGCCCGCGCATCACGTCGTCGAGTGAATGTTGGTTGTCGCTGGCATCGCGAATGATGATGTCGAGCATCAACCCGGCGAGCGAGCCTTTCGGATAATAGAGGTAGCCCGTGCCGTCCACCGGGTGCACCCAGGTGTTAACCGACGCGTCCTCCAGCGCCGTGGGTGCTGCCGCCGCCACCTCGTTGATCTTCTCGCTCGTCATGGCGTAAAAACCGGCCGCGTCGATCACGCCGCCCCGCACCTCCGCCAGGTCGGCGTAGTAGTCGGTGATGCCTTCAGACACCCAGAGCAGCGGCGTCGGCTGGGAATGAGAATACTCATACGGCCACATTTCCGCCGGCCGCAACCGCTTCACGTTCCACGAGTGGAAAATTTCATGCGCGTAGAGCGACGGCTGGAACTCGCTGCCTACGTATGATGGAGCGAGTACGTCCACATGCGAACTCTGATGCTCCAACCCGCTCGCCCCGCTGAACGTCGAATCGACAATTTGCATCACCGTGTAGTTCGCCCACGGCGTCTCGCCGAACACGGCGATTTCCGGCGGAATGACGCGCTTGAGCTGGTCCCAGGCCGTCGATCGAACCTGCGCGCCGATCGCGCCGGCGGGATAGGTCGCGTATCGCACCCACTTGCCGGCGATCTGCGCGCTGTCGAGGTCATACCGCCCCACAAAGAACGGCATGTCCACGAGATCGTGAAAGCTCGCCGCCGAATACGTTCTCGCCCGCGATCCGGCCGTCAGTCCGGTGGTGACGTGCCAATCCGCTTCCGTGTGCACAGACACCGTGGAGGGGAATTCGAGCGGTTGCCCCTGCGCGTACATGAACAGATTCGTGCCATTGAACAGCAGAAAATCCGGTGTTGCCCAGGCCATGGCGTTATCGAGCGTATCCGCCACATAATGGAAGCTGACGCGAATCGATTTCGCGCCGGCCGGCCGAATTCGCCAGGTATCGTAGTCCAGCTTGTCCCACGACAGCGGCTGTCCGTCGCCCGATACGTCGAAGTCGGTAACCCAGCGCGCGAAATTACTGATCTCATATGCGCCTGGCGTCCACGCCGGCAGCGAAAGCAGCACCGGCGCCGTGCCGGCCGTGGTCATGGTCATCGTCACGCCCACAGCCCGCTCTTCGGCGCTGGCGCGGGTGAACGTGACGTCATAGTGGACGTCGCGAACGGGCGCCGACACACCATCGCCTGCAGCGCGGGTCTGCGCGGTGAGCGTCGTCGCCGCAGCGAGCAGCAGCAGCATTGCGATTCGTTTCATGGCGGGAAGTTAGAGGACGCCACAGTTCCGGTGGAAGGGTGAAACAATGAAATGGCCGAACGCAAACGACTTCTTGTGCCTTTCCACACGCCCTCCTTTCCCCCGGCGCCAACGGCGCCTCATATTCCCGGCATGACACAGCCCCCCCGATCCGACGAGTCCGTTCACAATCCTTACATACCGGCTTCCGAATCACCCGCCGAGTTGACGGTTGGCGTGATCGTGCTCGGCATCGTACTGGGGTTGATGTTTGCCGCGTCAAGCGTGTACCTCGCGCTCAAGGTCAGCCTCACCGTGAGCGCGTCGATTCCGGTCGCCGTGCTGTCGATCACCATCTTTCGCTACATCTCGAGGATTCTCGGCAAACCGCCGGCAACGATCCTCCAGAACAACATGGTGCAGACCACGGGATCGGCAGGCGAGTCGATCGCCGCCGGAATCTCGTTCACGCTGCCGGCGCTGCTGCTGCTCGGCTACAATCTTCCGTGGAGCACGGTCACGGCCATAGGCGTGGTGGGCGGCATTCTCGGCGTGATCTTCATGATCCCGCTGCGCCGAAGCCTCATCGTCAAGGAGCACGCGAACCTCAAGTACCCCGAGGGCACCGCGTGCGCGCAGGTGCTCATCGTTGGCGAACAGGGCGGCACTCAGGCCAAGACGGTGTTCATCGGGTTCGGCATTGGTGCCGTGTACAAGTTCCTCGCCTCGGGAATGCACCTGTGGCTCGAGGTGCCGCGGCATGCATTCGAGCACGTCATGGCCGGCGGCCGCACGCAACTGTTCGGCGAAATGCAGGCGGAAATCAGCCCGGAGCTCACCGGTGTGGGCTATATCATTGGACCGCGCATCGCCGGCTACCTGTTCGGTGGCGGCGTGCTCGCGTGGTTCGCGCTCATTCCGGCGATCAAGTTTTTTGGCTCGGGTTTCACCACGGCGATCTTTCCCGCCAACAAGCTCATTGCCGACATGTCGGCGAGCGACATTCGTTCGAACTACATCTACTACATCGGGGCCGGCGCCGTGACCGCGGCGGGACTTATAAGTCTCGCGCGCACGCTGCCCACCATCTGGCAGGCGCTCGTGGCCGGCCTCAAGGACTTTCGCGGGTCGGGCGACGGAGATCGCACGGCCCGCACCGAGCGCGACATGCCGATGATCGTCGTCGTTGGCGGCACGGTGCTCTGCGGCCTGGCCATGGTTTTTCTTCCACAGATTCACATCAACGCGGTGGGCGCCATTCTCGCCCTCGGCTTCGCGTTTTTGTTCGTCACCGTGTCGAGTCGCATTACGGGCCAGATCGGATCATCGTCGAATCCGGTGTCGGGCATGACGGTGGCCACGCTGCTGCTCACGTCGCTCATGTTCCTTGCCGTAGGTTGGGTGGGCATTGAGTACCGCGTGCTCGCGCTCACCATTGGCGGCGTCGTATGCGTCGCCGCGTCTACTGCCGGGGCCACGTCGCAGGATCTGAAGACGGGATTCCTCGTGGGCGCCACGCCCGCGCGGCAGCAGATCGGCTTGCTCTTTGGAGTCACGGCGTCCGCGCTGCTGGTGGGAGGAATTATTTATTTCCTGAACGAGGCCAAGCAGACCATCGTCGCCAGGAGCTATCCCGGCGTGGTGGTCGGGAACCTGGAACCCGGCGTCTACGCATTGGGCGGCGGCCGCATGGTGAGCGCCGGAGCAGAAGCGTCGGGCCCCACCTATCACATAGGCCACCTGTTCGAGACCACCGGCAGCGCGCCCGCCGGCAAGTATCTCGTGGACAATTCCGGTGCAATCCAATATCTCATTGATCCAGGACTCGGCGGACGCGAGCGCATCAACTACGATGGCCGCGAGATCGACAAGCTTGAATCGCCGAAGTCGCAGATCATGGCACTGGTGGTGGATGGCATTCTGACGCAAAAACTTCCATGGGGACTCGTGCTGATTGGCGCGTTCCTCGCGGTGGCAATAGAACTCATGGGAGTGCCGTCGTTGCCGGTCGCGGTTGGCGTCTATCTGCCAATCTCCACGTCGGCCACGATGTTCATCGGCGGATTGCTCCGCTGGTTCGTCGATCGGCGGATGTCGCCGGAGGAACGTGAAGGGCCGGAGGCGGATTCTGGTCCCGGCGTGCTTCTGGCCTCGGGGCTCATCGCCGGCGGCGCCATCACGGGCGTGGTGCTCGCCGCGCTGCAAGCAAAGGGGCTCGATGCCGCGATCGATCAATCCAAGTCGTTTGGCTCGCCGAGCACGATCGTGGCGATGATCGCATATGTCGTGTTTCTCGCGATTCCGATCTACGCCATTGCGAGGCGCCGGCAAGCGTAGGCGATGGAACGCACAGGAGTCCTCATGAGAGTATGCTCAACCGGGCACATCGCGGCGCAGGCCGCACTCGCGCTGGCGGCGTTCATGATCGTCGCCCGCCCAGCAGCGGCGCAGGCGCGCACGAGCGTGATCATCGGCACGGTCAAGGACGAGGTTGGAAAGCCCATTGAAGACGTTGAGATAACGGCCCTCAAGACCGGATCCACGGTGCGCACCGACACGGCCGGAGCGTTCGCCCTCAGCGCGCTTCCCGCCGGCTCAATCGACATGAGCTTTCGACGGCTCGCCTTCGCGCCCATCCTCGTGGCGCTGCGAATTTCGGCGAACGACACCACCGAGATCGAGGTAACGCTCAGTGTGGTCGCGCAGCAGCTCACCGGTGTGGTGACTTTGGCCGCGCCCGAACACCGGCGCATTCTGGATGCGTTCGAAGCGAACAGCAAGCTGGGCATCGGCTACTTCATCACACGCAATGATATTCTCGAGCGACACCCGACCATGCTCAGTGACATGATGCGCACCGTCCCAGGCGCCCGGCTCGTCCCCAACAACTTCGGCGGCACGGCGCTACGATTCGGCCGCACAGGTCGCAGCGATTGCCCGCCCCAATTTTTCATCGACGGAATCCAGGTGTCGGATTTCGGTCTCGACGAGATGCCCCCCGTGGACGTCGAAGGCATTGAGCTCTACGCCGGATCCGCCGGGCTGCCGCCGCAATACAATCGCATCAACAGCACGGTGAACTGCGGCACGGTCGTGATCTGGACGCGCATTCCTGGAAACGACGGCCCCGACACTTGAGCCGCGGCGGCGCAGCCCGCGGACCGCACCGTCACCGCCCGCCCGCATCATGACGATTCCGGCATCCGAAATACTCGGCAGCCACGTGTCCGCGCCTTATATTGGTGGTCGGGCAGTGTTCGAGCGCAGTCGCTAGAGCCTCCGCGGTTTCCCTACAGGCCGGTGTATGGTTCCACCTATTGCGGGCATTGGATCCGCCACGGACGCGTTAGACGACCGGCACGGCTGGCTTACCGCCGAGCGACTCGTCCGCCTCCGAGGCGTTCTGCTTGGGCTCACGCTGTTTTTTGGCCTCGTCGTGTATGTGTTTCACACGCTCGGGGTTGGCCACGTGAACCATCCGGACTTTCTGCAGAAGCTCCGCGGCGTCGGCATCCTCACCTGGATCTACGCCCTCGTGCAGATGATCGACCTGCGGTTCTACAATAGCCGCTGGGCCCAGCGGCGGCGCGCTTCCACCAGGATCCCTGACAGCCTCCATGGTTGGCTCTTCGGACAGATGCTCGCCTGGTTCGGAATTCTCTACTACGGGCTGACCCAGGATTTGCGCGCGTACGTCGCTGGTCTCGTCATTCTGGGAATCAGCTTCCTCGTCTTTCCCATCCGCAAGCTCGAGTAGTTGCGCACGACCCATGAACGGAGTCCCGCTCATCGTGCGGGCTTTCCCCACCCCACCGCCGAAAGGCGCGGTTTACTCTTCCGCCCACCCCAGTGGCGGACTAGCATTTTCATGATTGTTACTGAATCCTGACCAAACCCAACGCCAATGCTGAGTCCGTCCTCGCTCGCGTTCTTGAAGCGGTTGCTCGATACTCCGGCGCCCTCTGGTTTTGAGGGTGCGGCTGCCCGTGTATGGCGTGAGGAAGCGTCCACGTTCGCCGATAGCGTAACCACAGATGTGGCCGGCAACAGCATGGCCGAAATCAACCCCACCGGCTCGCCTACGATCATGCTCGACGGCCACATCGACGAGATTGGCCTGATCGTGCAATACATCGACGACGACGGCTTCATCTATCCGTCACCCATCGGCGGGTGGGACCCTCAGGTGTTGGTCGGCCAGCGTATACGCTTCCTCGGCCGCGGTGGCGACGTCATCGGCGTCGTGGGCAAGAAGCCAATCCATCTCATGAAGGTGGCGGATCGCGACCACGCGTCCAAAATGACGGATCTCTGGATCGACATAGGCGCGTCCAGCCGAGCCGAGGCAGAAGGGCGCCTGAGCGTGGGCGACGCGGGCGTTATCGACTCCAAGACGATCGACTTTCCCAACAATCGCATTGTCTCGCGTTCGATCGATGACCGCATCGGCGCGTTCGTCGCCCTCGAGGCTCTGCGGCGGTACGCGCAGAACCCCGGCAAGGCGCGCGTGGTGGCGGCAGCTACCACCCAGGAGGAAATCGCCTGGCACGGCGGCGGTGCGCTCGTCTGCACCAACTGCATTAGCCCGCAAATGGCGCTGGTCATCGACGTCACCTTCGCCACCGATCATCCGAGCATCGAAAAAAAGGAAATCGGCGATCACAAGATCGGCGGCGGCCCAGTGCTCACCCGCGGCGCCATCATTTCGCCCGTGGTGTTCGAAATGCTGCGCAGCACCGCGGAGCAGCAGGGCATCAAGTATTCGGTCCACGCCGCCGGCCGCGACACCTCCACCAACGCCGACGCCATTCACATCGCGCGCGAGGGTGTCGCCACGGGACTCGTTTCCGTGCCGAACCGGTACATGCATTCGCCCAATGAACTCGTGAGCCTGGACGACGTTGACAAAACGTCCACACTGCTCGCCGAGGTCTGCCGCGGCGTCACCGACAAGACGGACTTCACCGCACGCTGAGCCCCCTCTCATTCCGAGCGCAGCGAGGAATCTTCTTTCCCGCCGTGCAATAATTGGCACGAGCGACGATCCCTCGTCGCTCCGCTCCTCGGGATGACAGGCACGCGCCGCTATACATTTCGCAATGCCTATTTCACTCTCCCGCCGCTCGCACCTCATTGCGACGGCGGTATTGGTATCCGCCTGCCAGACGGCCAGCTCGCACGCCAGTGCCGCGCTGCAGCCGGATTCGCTCGCCATCCGCCGCGACATCGACTACCTCGCGAGCCCCGCGCTCGCCGGCAGACTCACCGGCACTCCTGGAAATGATTCGGCTGCCGCATTCCTTGGCCGGCGCTACGCCGCGCTGGGGCTGCGCGCCTTGGCGCCCTCATACCTGCAGCACTTCGTCGCTCGCCCGCCATCGCGCACCGGGCCAAGCCCGTCGCTGCCAACGCAGAACGTATTCGCGGAGCTGCCCGGTACCGACGCGTCGCTGCGCGGTCAGTACGTTGTGGTGGGCGCGCACTTCGATCACCTCGGAACCTCCACCGAAGGCGCCCTCGACCCCGACTCCCACGCCGTTCGCCTCGGGGCTGACGACAACGCCTCCGGTACAGCGGCGGTGCTCGAGTTGGCGCGCCTGTTCGCCCATTCGCCGGCCAAGCGTTCGATCATTTTCGCAAACTTCTCAGGCGAGGAAGAAGGCCTCCTCGGCTCCGAGTACTTCGCCGACCATAGCCCGGTGCCGATCGACAGCATCGAGGCCATGATCAACTTCGACATGGTGGGCCGCCTGAAAAACGACCGGCTCATTGTATATGGCGTGGCCACAGCCACGGAGCTTCCGGCCCTGCTCGACAGCGCCAACAGTCTCACGCAGCTCAAGCTCACGGCACAGGGCGACGGATTCGGCCCGTCCGATCAAAGTTCGTTCTACGCCAAGAATATTCCGGTTCTGCATTTCTTCACCGACCTGCATGACGATTACCATCGCGCAACGGACACGCCGGACAAGATCAACGGCGCGGGCGAAGCGCGGGTCGTGACGCTGGCCGAACGTGTCATTCGCGATATCGCCAACCGACCGGCGCGGTTGACCTTCGTGAAATCGGCTGCGCCTCCGCAGATGAGCGGCGGGAACGGATCCGACGTCTATTTTGGCTCCATTCCCGACATGGCCAGCGACGACGCGCCAGGCCTCAAGATTACGGGCGTGCGCGCCGGTAGTCCGGCCGACGTCGGCGGACTCAAAGCGGATGACGTGATCGTGGAGTTTGCCGGAAAGCCAGTCAAGGACCTATACGGATACTCTGATGCGCTGTACGCGCACAAACCGGGCGACACTGTGACCGTTGTCGTGCTCCGCAATGGACAACGGCTGTCGCTCCAGGTCACGCTCGGCAAGCGCGGCGGCTAGCCAACCGCCGCCATGCCGCTACACGTCTGGTCCACGGCCAAGTACACCTTCCCGCTCCCAGACGACCATCGATTTCCCCTCGCCAAGTATGCGCTTCTTCGCGAGCGCGTACTCGCGGAAGGGAGTGTTGACCCGGAGCACCTGCACGACCCACCGCGTGCAACGCGCGACGATCTGCTGCTCGTGCACACGGTGGACTACGTCACCCGCTTCGAGCACGGCGAGCTGACACGCGACGAGGAGCGCCGGCTCGGACTACCTTGGTCCGCTGACCTCCACGAACGGTCGGTGCGAACCGTGGGCGCCACACTCGGCGCGGCGCGCTATGCCCACGCGCATGGCATTGCCATGAACCTCGCCGGCGGAACACATCACGCGTTTCCCGATCACGGCGAAGGCTTTTGTGCCTTCAATGACGTGGCAATCGCCATACGCGCGCTGCAGCGCGACGGCACAATCACACGTGCCGCGGTGATCGATCTCGACGTCCATCAAGGCAATGGGACGCACGCCGTGTTCGCGGGCGACGATCGCGTCTACACCTTCAGCATGCACGGCGGAAAGAACTACCCGTTCCACAAAGTCCCCGGGCGACTCGATGTCGAGCTATCCGACGGAACGGGGGACGACGAATATCTGTCGCTGCTGGCCGACGCCCTGCCGCGCGTCATTGCCGATGCAGCTCCGGACATCGTCGTCTACCTTGCCGGCGCCGACCCGCACGAGCACGACAAGCTCGGCCGCCTGTCGCTCAGCTTCGATGGCTTGGCGCGGCGCGACTCCATGGTCATGGAGCAATGCCGCGAAGTCGGCATTCCGGTGGTAGTCACCATCTCAGGCGGCTATGGCAGCACCATAGCCGACACGGTGCGCATTCACGCGACTACAGCACGCATTGCCGCCCGCCATGCCTGAACACGGAGAGAACCGACAAGCTGGCCGTGCACATTGCACTGAATCGGGCAAATGGCTCGACTGCCGCGGGTCACCAATAACCCAGCAGTCGCCGTAAACCATTACGTACAAAGCACATAGCGAATGTGCAAAGCACGGTCTCAGCTTTGCCTTTGTAGAGGACGAAACTCCCACCCAGTACCAGATCAGACTCGTGATCCGACGGCGGGCACCCACGAGCGCCCACTCAACCTCCTTGAGGTCCTGGATGCACCAAAACCGGAAAGGCTTCACCCTGATCGAGCTGCTCATCGTGGTCGTGATCATCGGCATTCTCGCCGCGATCGCGATCCCCAAGT
>JBEPWA010000034.1:0-46138 GCA_041690755.1 Gemmatimonadaceae bacterium
ATCAGAACCAGGGCGTCTCGCTCTCGGATCTGATCAACGAGGGCAACCTCGGACTCATTCGCGCTGCTCACAAATTTGACGAAACCAAGGGGATCAAGTTCATCTCCTATGCGGTCTGGTGGATTCGCCAAGCGATTCTCCAGGCGCTCGCCGAGCAATCTCGCATCGTTCGCGTTCCGTTGAACCGCGCCGGCACGCTGCACCGCATTGGCAAGCGCGCCAACATGCTCCTCCAGGAGTTGGGCCGCGACGCCACGCACGCCGAGATCGCGCAGGGCATGGACATTACCGAGGAAGAAGTCGCCAAGACCATGGCGATCTCGCAGACGCATCTGTCGCTCGATGCGCCCCTCACGCCCGGCGAAGACAACAAGCTCCTCGACTACCTGCCGGACACCGTCAACCCGACGCCCGACGAGCAGACGTTTGAAAAGGCGCTCACCGAGTCGATCGAAGAAGCGCTGTCGCATCTGAAGGAGCGCGAGTCGAAGATTCTCCGCCTGTACTTCGGGCTCGATGGCGGCGAGCCCATGACGCTCGAGGAAATTGGCGCCCTGCTCGGCATTACCCGCGAGCGCGTGCGGCAGATCAAGGAAAAGGCGCTGTCGCGGCTGCGGCACGTGAGCCGCGCTCGCGCGCTGGAGTCCTATCTAGGCTGACGACCTGCGGTTGTCATCCCGAGCGAAGCGAGGGATCTTCCACCGAGCCAATTAGCGCGTTTGGTACACTAGTTCCCTTGCCTGCGGCTTGGGATGACAAACGGTGCGGCTCGGGATGACAATCACCAAATCTGACTCATGGCTCAAAGCGCATCGTTCGACGTCACCACCGGCGTGGATCTGCAGGAAGTCGATAACGCGATCAATCAGGCGCAGAAGGAGATTGCGCAGCGGTACGACTTCAAAGGTTCCAACTCGAGCATCGATTTTAAACGCGCGGAAGAGCTCATCGAGCTCGTGGCCGACAGCGACTTCCAGATGCGCGCGTTGTTCGACGTGGTCCAGGCCAAGCTGATCAAGCGCGGCGTTCCCGTGAAGAACCTCGACGTGGGCGACATCAAGCAGGCCGGCGGCGACACCGTGCGGCGCGAGGTCAAGCTCAAGACCGCCCTCGATGGCGACACGGCCAAGAAAGTCGCTGCGGCCATCAAGGACGCCAAACTCAAGAAGGTGCAGGCGTCCATTCAACGCGATCAGGTGCGCATTACGTCGCCGTCCAAGGACGATCTGCAGGACGCAATGGCGTTGCTGCGAAAGGGCGACTTTGGCGTCGAGCTCAAGTTCGGGAACTATCGCTGAGCGGACTTGCGGCAACTCGCGTGCATTGCCGAGCGGAGTGCCGCGTCGGATGAGAGAATGGCACGCGACGCCGCCTGCTCGCCGGCGTTCCACCAGCGCCACGATGCGGCGCGGCTGTCGCGCAGATGCAGGCGGGCGTCCGGCCCCCACTGTCGCAAAAGATCGCGCGCCGCGACGCATCGCTGCGTGTCGCCGGCGGGAGCGGAGATCACCGCCCGCGCAACGATAGCCGCTGCGTCCCCACCCAACGAAGCGAGAAGCGCTAGATCGAGCGGAGCGACGTCGGACTTGGCCTGGTGCACCGCGGCAGTCGTGCGTGGCGCAACGCGGGCCACGTTGACGCGAGCGACAAGCGCATCGGGGTTCGCGACGTTGAGCGCGGCGAGCGTCACGAGCGCGCTGATAGCGGCGCCGGCGACGAACGGGCGCGTCCAGCCACGCAACACGGTGACGGTTAGCCACGCGAGCACCACGGCCAGCCATATCATGAACACGAGCGGGTACAGGCGTTCGAGTGTGAGCCCGTAGTACTGCACGTACAGTCGCATCCGCAGCACGGCCGACAGAATCATTGCGCCAAGGAGCACGACCACCGGCAGTGCAAGGAGCGTATGGCGGCGGGCAAGCGCGCGGCCGGGCGCGAGTGCGGCGCGCGTCCCCACGAGCACCGGCACGACGAGCGTCACCACCCACACGAGTTGGAAGAATCCGCTCCGCGCGTACTCCGCCACGGTGAGGCCGGTGCGCTGGCGCAGGAAAGTCTCGCCGCCGAAGTACCAACCGAGCTGCGTGATCACGAACACGGCGAACAGTACGCCCAGCGCGCCGAGGATTGCCGTAACGTCCGCGGCGCGTAGTGCAAAGCGAAGCGGCTCGGGCTCGGCGATCGTCGGCGGCGGCAGGAGTGCGCCGCGCGCCCAGCCGGCGGCCAGCCAGCCAAAAAAGCCGATGACGAGTGTGTGCGACAAGACGGCGCCAGCGTCGAACGCCGGCAATGACAGAAGACTCGCGAAGATTGGATCGGCGCCGCGCAGGAGTGTGCCGAACACAATGAGAACGACGAGCGCCAGCAGTGCCGGCCGTGCCGCCGGTGGCAGCGCGAGGCGCCGCGCTCCGCCAGTACGGCGTTCGGCGCGCATGTCGTGCCCGTGCGCGAGGGCGTCCCGAAATATGAGCGGCACCACACCGGCAACGACGCTCCGAAGCACGGCGACCGCGGTCCATAACGTGTCGCCCACGCGTTGGGCAAACAGGCCACTCCCTGGCCTGCGCAGCGTGACGCCGGCGAGGCCGAGCGCCGCGGCTGTGGCGAGTATGTCGAAGAAGCGCAGCGCAGCGGCGGCGCGCCAGGCCACCCCTGCGGCGCAGAGCAACGCGATTGCCAGCCACGCAGCCGACTCCAGCGGAATGCGGCGGTCGTCGCGCCAAGCGAGCGCGATCAGCGACAGCGTCAGTAAGGCGATCCAGATCGAGAAGCCCAGGCCGGCGGGATCGTTGTACAGCAGCAGGTCGGCGCACAGGGCCAGAGCCGCTGCGGCAGCCAGGGTTGCGCGCGCCGTCGGAATGGCGAGGGCGGACTTTGCAACGGCGGTGACATCGGGACGAATGTCGTTGGTCATGGTGGTCAGAGAAAATTATGTCAAGTACTTTACATTATAAAGTGAAATACGCAAGGGAGAAATCGCAGTCACCGTTGGCTGCACTCCCTTATTTTTCGTCCATGCTCACACCGAAGGCCGCCGCGCCGACACTCAAAGTCTCCGTCATCACACTCGGTTGCGACAAGAACACAGTGGACAGCGAACGCTACGTTGCGCAGCTGGCCGATCGTGGGGCCGAGTACACGGAGGACATGACCGAGGCCGATGTCATTGTCGTGAATACCTGCGGGTTCATTGACGCGGCGAAAAAGGAATCGATCGACGCGCTGGTTGAAGCCGGCCGGCTCAAGGAAACCGGAAGCTGCAAAGCCGTGGTCGGCGTTGGCTGCATGGTGCAGCGGCACAAGGACGAACTGCTCGACGCGCTGCCTGAAGTTGACCTGTTCCTTGGCTCGTCGGACATGGATCGCCTCATTCCCGAGCTCGAGTCGCTCGGCCTGATCAGCGAAAGCGATGTGCCAATTTTGCATCCCGGGCTGCGGATGTTCACCGGCGGCTTGATGCACGTTCGCTATCTCAAGATCAGCGAAGGCTGCGACCACGGCTGCGCATTCTGCGCCATTCCTCTCATGCGCGGCAAGCATCGGTCGTTCGCGCTGAACGAGATCGTGCAGGAAGCACAGCTGCTTGAAGCGCAGGGCGTGCGCGAGATCAACCTCGTGGCGCAGGATCTCGCGCACTACGGCCGCGATGTGCGAAGCGAGAAGCTCGGGCTGCCGGACGTGCTGCAGGCGCTCGTGCGCGACACCACCATTCCGTGGATTCGCATGTTGTACCTGTACTCCACGGGACTTACGTCGCCGGTGCTCGAGCTCATGGCCACCGAGCCGCGGATCCTGCCCTATCTCGACATGCCCATCCAGCACGGCTCGGATGCGGTGCTGGCGCGCATGCGCCGCCCCGAGCGGCAGAAGTCCATTCGCGAGCGCGTGCACAGTGTGCGGTCGGTGGTGCCCGACGTCGCCATTCGTACCACGTGCATCGTGGGCTTTCCAGGCGAGACCGACGAGGATTTCGAGACGCTGCTCGCCTTTCTCGAAGAGATGCAATTCGATCGCGTTGGCGCGTTCACGTACTCGCCGCAGGAAGGTACCCGCGCCGCGGAGATGGTAGACGACGTGCCGGAATCGGTGAAGCGGCAGCGGCTGGAGCGGCTCAATGAGACCCAGCGGCTGATCACGGCCGAGCGATACGAAGCGCGGCTCGGACGCACGGTGCGCGCGCTGGTCGATCGCGTGGACGACGGCACGGTGCAGGCCCGCACGATGTGGCAGGCCGATGACATCGACGGCGTGACGTACGTGTCCGGCGCTGAGGGCGTACTGCCCGGCACCTTCATTGACGTGGAGCTCGACGAGGTGATCGAGGACGTTGACTTCGCTGCGACGTTCCGCGGCATCGTGTCCGCGCCCGCCGCCGCGCCGCGTGCGCGGCGCGCGCTGCCCATGCTCGCGTCCATCGGGAGCTTTGGCCGGTGAGCAGGTCGCACGAAATAATGCAGCGCGCGCAGGAGCTGTTTCCCGGCGGTGTGAACTCCCCGGTGCGCGCTTTTCGCGGCGTGGGTGGCGAGCCGTTCGTCGTCGATCGCGGATTGGGCGCCCGGATCTGGGACGTGGACGGCCGCGAATACATAGACTACGTGCTCTCATGGGGCCCGCTGGTGTTGGGCCACGCACCGGCGGTGGTGCTCGACGCGCTCGATCGCGTGATGCGAAAGGGCACGAGTTTTGGTATTCCCACCGAGCTGGAAGTGCAGCTGGGCGAGCTGATCGTCGAGCGGATGCCGCACGTGGAAATGATGCGGTTCGTGTCCAGCGGCACCGAAGCGACAATGAGTGCCGTGCGCGTAGCGCGCGCCGTCACCGGCCGCGATGTGATCCTCAAGTTCGACGGTTGCTACCATGGCCACGCCGATTCCTTTCTCGTGCGTGCCGGGTCCGGCGTAGCCACGCTCGGCCTGCCGAATTCGCCGGGCGTACCAGAGGCGTTGGCGTCGCTCACGGTGGTGGCGCCGTTCAACGACCTGGCCGCTGTTGAGAGTTTGCTCAAGTCGTATGCAGTGGCGGCAATCATCGTGGAACCGGTGGTGGGGAACAGCGGCTTTATTCCGCCCGATCCGGCGTTTCTTCCCGGCCTGCGCACGCTGGCAAATGCGCACGGCGCGCTGCTCGTGTTCGACGAGGTGATGACGGGATTCCGCATTGCCTATGGCGGCGCGCGTGAACGGTTCGGCGTCACGGCCGACCTCACGACGCTGGGCAAGGTGATTGGCGGCGGGCTTCCGGTGGCTGCGTACGGCGGCCGGCGCGACCTCATGGAGCAGGTCGCACCGTCGGGCAGCGTCTATCAAGCCGGCACGCTGTCCGGCAATCCACTCGCCATGGCCGGAGGGTTGGCCACGTTGGCCGCGCTCACTCCCCAGGTGCACGATCGCATTGCGGAGCGCACGCGGCGGTTGGTGCAGGGCATACGGGAGATCGCCGCGCGCCAGGGCATTCCGTTCACGGCGGATTCGGCCGGGTCAATGTGGGGATTCTTCTTCCGCGCCGAGCCGGTGCGAACGTTCTCCGACGCCAAGACGGCCGACGTCGAGCGCTTCAAGCGGTTCTTTCACGCCGCGCTCGAGCGCGGCGTGTACTTGGCTCCGTCGGCGTTCGAGGCGGCGTTCACGTCGAGCGCTCATGACGATTCGGTAATTGAAGAAACGCTCAATCGCCTGGATGACGCGATGAGGGCGGCGGGGTGACGCGGCCGGCGGCGCTTCGGTCGGCGGGATTCGCGGTGGTGCTTGCCTTGCTGGCGTGCACGTCGTCCGTGCCGGCGCCGCTGCCCACCATCCCTGCGCCCGCCACGAGACGTCCTGCCCGGGAACCGGTCCGCCAGCCGGGCGCCGGCCAAGCGCAGCCGGACGCGCCACCGCGTGCCCAACCGCGCGGCGATCGGGCCGCGTCACTCGTTCGCGACGTGGGCGACAGCACCATTCGCGTGATGCTGTCGAACAACACACAAGTCGTGCGAGTCGCATCGCCAGGCGGAATCCTTTTCACCGGCCGCGAGGGAAATCTGGTGGCGCGCTCGTCCGGGCCGGGTGAATGGCGCATTGAGCATGAGGGGCGCAGCGTGCGCGCCATTAATGCCGAGGGCGTGCCCACGGCGTGGAGCGACGCGGGTCTCGTTGCGCAGCCGCTGGGCGACGCGTTGATCTCGATCAATGGAAAGCCGTACCGCGGCACGGCCGCGTTCTACGGCGCCGCCATCGGTGTGCTCGCCGTGAACGTGCTCAAGATCGACGACTACCTGCTGGGCGTCGTCCCGCTGGAGATCGGCACGCGTTCCGCCGCGGATTCCGCCGCCGTGCAGGCGCAGGCCGTAACGGCGCGCAGTTATGCCTACGTGCATCTCGGCTCGCCGCCGTCGCGTCCGTACGACGTCACCAGCGGTGTGGAGGATCAGGTCTACGGCGGCGTCGCGGCCGAGACCGCGGTGTCGTCAGAGGCGGTGGAGAGCACGCGCGCGCTCGTGCTCAAGTACAACGGACGCATCGTAAACGCGCCGTATCATTCCACCTGCGGCGGCGCCACGGCAGCGGCGTCGGAGATCTGGCGGTCGGACGATGAGCCCTATCTGCAGTCCGTGAGCGATCGCATTCCCGGCACCGATCGTTACTACTGCGACGAGGCGCCGCGCTTTCACTGGACGCGCACCATCGAGGGCGCGGAGCTGAACGCGGCGTTGGAAAAATATCTCGCGGCGTACGCCACTGTGCCGGGAAAAAAGCCGGGCACGGCGCGCGACGTTTCCGTGGCGTCGCGCACGCCGTCGGGGCGTGTGGCAACGCTCACGATCACCACGACGCGCGGCAATTTTGTGGTGCGCGGCAACGACACGCGCTATGTGTTGCGGTCACCCGGCGGCGAAATACTCAGCAGCACATCGTTCACCGTGTCCACCACCCGCGCGGCGGATGGCTCGGTGGGCAAGCTGACGATTCGCGGCAACGGCTACGGCCACGGCGTGGGCATGTGCCAGTGGGGCGCGATTGGACGCGCCAGGGCGGGGCAGGATTTTCGAACGATCCTCCACACCTACTACCCCGGTACTACCGTGGCGCCGCCGGAGTGACCCGACCGACCGGCTGAACCGACACGCCTGCGGCCTCGAATGCCGCGCGAAGCTGCCGCGCGAATTCAGCGGCGTGCGCACCGTCGCCGTGAATGCACACGGTGTCAACGCGGATCGAGATGTCGCTGCCTTCTACCGAACTCACCTTGCCCTCACGCACCATGCGGATGGCGCGCTGCACGGCCTCGTGCGCGTCGTGAACGAGTGCATCCGGCCGCTTGCGTGACACGAGTGACCCGTCCGGCATGTAGTTGCGATCGGCGAATGCTTCCGCGGCTGTGGTGAGTCCCACCGACTCGGCTTCGCTGATCATGTGGCTGCCGGGGAGGCCGAACAGCACGAGGCCGCGGTCCACGTCGAACACCGCACGGGCAATTGCGGCGGAAAGGTCGGCTCTCGTTACCGCCATATTGTACAGCGCACCGTGCGGCTTCACGTGCTGCATCTCGACCTTGGCTGCGTTGGCAAAGCCGAGCAGGGCGCCCGTCTGATAGACGACCATGTCGTACACGTCCTGCGGGGTGACGTCCATGACGCGGCGTCCAAAGCCTATGAGATCTGGCAATCCCGGATGCGCGCCAACCGCTACGCCCAACTCCCGCGCCCGCGCCATGGTGGCGCGCATCACGGACGGATCGCCGCCGTGGAATCCGCAGGCGATGTTGGCCGATGTGATATACGGAAACACATCGTCGTCCGCGCCAATGCGGTAGGCGCCGAAGCTTTCCGCCATATCGCAATTCAAGTCCACCCGTGGTGTCATGACGCTCCTCGTATATGCCGCAAGTCGAGCCCAATGCGCGCCTGCGACAGATCCCGCTCCCGTTCAAGGTATCGCTGCTGCGCCTCGGCCAGCGAAATGAACCGAAAGCGCAGGCGGTCCCCGGGCTTCAACTGCGCAATCAGCGGCAGGTCCACGCTCGCCACTTCGCCAATGCGGGGATACCCGCCTGTGGTTTGGCAATCGGCCATGAGCACGATCGGCGAACCGTCGGGTGGCAACTGGATTGTGCCGAATGCCACGCCTTCGGACTTCATCTCGATGCGTTCGCGCGGCGTCAGCGGCGGCCCCTCAAGCCGATAGCCCATGCGGTCGGAGCTTGATGAAACTCGAAACGCGGTGCCGGTAAGCTGACCGCGCGCCTCCGCGGTGAGGAGATCCGTGTGCGCGCCGGGCACCACGCCAACTGTCGGTTCCTCGCTGTAGCGCGGCCGAAGCGACGTCGCGATGCTCCAACGCGAGACAACGGTTTCGCTCTGGTCGCCACGAAGCGTAGAGGCGATGCGCTCTGAGCGCGGCGACATGCTGCCGGTCAACAGCGCGTCGCCCGCGCGCAGCGCGCGGCCGGCGAAACCACCAAAGTGCCCGCGGAGATAGGTGCTGCGGCTGCCGAAGACGGCGGCCACATCGATGCCGCCGGCCACCGCGACATACGCGCGGCAGCCCACATGTGGCCGGCCAAAGCGCAGCGAAGCGCCAGCCGGAACCCGCACGGCATGCCACACGGCAACGGGCGATCCATTTACCGTCGCGCCGAGATCGGCGCCGCCAATCGCGATGACGGTCGATTCGTCGAACACCAACGCCGGGCCAAGCAGCGACACTTCGATGACGGCCGCGCTCTCTTCGTTGCCCACGAGCACGTTGGCAATGCGCAGCGCGATTCGATCCATGGCGCCACCCACGGGAATTGCGCCGCGCTGATAGCCCACGCGGCCAAGATCCTGAATCGTTGTCTGCAGGCCGCCGCTGATTACGCGAATGGTCACGTGGGCGACTCCAACGCGTGATACTCTCGGCGCGTAATGGCGCGAAATGTCACGCGGTCGCCGGTGCCGATCAGCGCTGCGGGGGTGCGCGCCGCGTTGAAGATGGTGAGCGGCGTGCGGCCGATGAGGTTCCAGCCGCCCGGCGACTCCAGGGGGTAGACCCCCGTCTGCTCGCCGCCAATGCCCACGGAGCCTGCGGGCACCGCAGTGCGCGGCGTCGTGCGCCGCGGCGTCACGATGTTATCCGGAAGTCCGCCGAGGTACGCGAATCCCGGCATGAAGCCGACCATGTAGACCAGGTACGACCCGCTCGAGTGAATTCGAACCACGTCGTCCGGCGACAGATTGTGCTGCACCGCAACGTCGGCGAGATCGGGGCCGAGATCGCCGCCGTAGCACACGGGAATCTCGACGTGCCGAGGCGCGTCCAACTCGTCGGCGCGAACGGCGGACAGCGTGGTCCGCAACGCGTCCACCATACGTTCGTAAGGTGGCAGCGCCGGATCGCCGCCAACACGCATGGGGTCGTAATGCACGGCCACGCTGACGAACGCCGGCACCTGATCCACCACGCCGGCGGGCGGCGCTGCGTCGAGATGCGCCGATACGGCGCGCACCAACCGGTGCGTGGGTTCATCGATCGCCTGGCCCAGGGTGATCATTACGGCGCGATCGCCGAGCGGCGCGAACTGCATGAGCGAAGGCGTCAGGACGCCCCGCCGAGCACGGTCTCGAACACCCGCGCCTCAATGAAGCTCATGAGCAAATCATGATCGAGCATGCCATCGGTGGCTTCCATGCGTAAAATGTCGAGCGCGCGGCCCCAGGGCACGGCGCGTTTGTACGGGCGGTCGGTGGCGGTGAGCGCGTCAAAGATATCGGCGATCGTCATCATGCGCGTCTGCACCGGAATGGCGTCGCCGGTCACGGCGCGCGGGTAGCCACGACCGTTGAGCTTTTCGTGATGTCCGTAGGCAATGCCGGGAATGCCCCGCAGTTCGGGCGTCCACGGAATCTGTTCGAGAAACCGATAGGTGTGGGTGACGTGCGACTCGATCTCGCGTCGTTCGTCGTTGTCGAGGTTGCCTTTCCGGATCATGAGGAATTGCAATTCGTCGTCGGTGAGCAACGGGCGCTCGGTGCCGTCGAAGTCCACGAACGTGCGGCGGTTCATGTCCTGAAGCTCGCCGAACGTGCCTTCCGCCAGGATCGTCGGCTCGTTCGCGGCGACGATCGCTGCGAGGTGTCGGTGCAACTCGTCGCGCGCCGCGCTGCGCCGCACATCGAGCCGTTCGAGTTCGGCGTCCAGCGCTTCGCGTTTCGCCGTTGCCAGCAGCTGTGAACGGCCGCGCTCGAACTCCAGTTCCGCGCTCTGCAGCAAATAGGCAAACCGATGGCGGATGATCTCCAGGTCAGGCGGATAAAGCTTTTTCTGCTTCACCAGCACCTGTTCGCGCACACCCACTTTGCCGAAATCATGCAACAGCCCGGCGTAGCGGAGTTCGCGCAGTTGCTCCCGAGTAAAGTGCACGGCACCGTACGGACCGTCGCTGCTGCGATCCACTGCCTCGGCGAGCCCCACCGTCAATGCCGCCACGCGACTGGAGTGGCCCGACGTGGCCGGATCGCGCGATTCAATGGCCGTGACGGCCGCTGTGACGAACCCTTCGAACAATCGCTCGATGTCGTCGTAGAGGCGGCTGTTTTCGATCGACACCGCCGCCTGCGACGCTAGCGCGCTCACCAGTTCCGCGACTCGTTCATCGTACGACACGACCTCGCGATCGACCACGTCGGCGGACGTGAGCTTTACCTCCGCGTTCCGCTTGCGATTGATCAACTGCAGCACGCCAACGATCTCGTCGCGGTGCGTCTTCATGGGAATCACGAGCATCGACTTGGTGCGATAGCCGAACTTGTCGTCGAAGGTGCGATTCTGCTTGTAGGAAACGTCGTGCGGCAGCAGGTACACGTCGGAGATCAGCAGTGGCTCGCCGGTGGCCGCGGCGTAGCCGGCGAGGCTGGTGTGATCGATCGGCACCGTGAACTCGGCGAATGGCAGAGCAGGGAGCGTGTGATTTTGCGAGAGTCTGAAGCGGAGCGTGTCGGCGGTGCTGCCGTCGCGCATGCGATCGGTGAGATAGAGCGAGCCCGCGTCGCTCCCAGAAATGCGCCTGGCCTGGCTGAGGATCAGCTCGAGCAGCGTGAACAGGTCGCGCTCCGTGGACAGCGCGACGCCTACACCGGTGAGCTCTCGCAACTCACGTTGCCGCTCCGCCTGTTCGGCAATGGCCTGCTGTTCCGAAACCAAGGATGCCGCGTGGCGAAACGCGCCGCGGATACATGCGATCACGGCGCCCACGGGAGCGTCTCCCGCCACGTAGCCGGTGAGCAACTCCAGCGGAAAGTCTGGAGAGGGTTCGAGCTCGCCAGCGTTTCCCAGTCCGACAATTGCCGCGAGTTGCGCCAACGCACCAAGTCGCTCGGTGTCGTCCGCGGTGCCGAGCAACCCGCGGTCGAGCAGGATCACCGTGGGCCGTGAGCGGTCGAGAGTGGCTGCCGTGGGAAGCACCGGCACGCGCCGCACCTCCACGTCGTCCTCGCGACGCCCGAGCGGCGCCGACGAGATCGTGCGGCCGAGCGCGGTGATGAGGAGCGGTTTCACGAGACCAAACGTATCTCCCGCCCCCTACAGCGGCCAGCCTTCTGCTGGCGGGATTGCCGCATCCTGCGTAGAGTGTTGAAAGGAAAGTTGTCCTCCCGTTACGCACCGAAACATGCGCCTGGCCGAGTTGTTCAAGACGCCGGTGGTCGAACGCGGGCCGAGGCCCAGCGACAACGATCTCGATTTGTTCGGGATGACCCATCCCGGCCGCGTCCGCGCCGAGAATCAGGACCATTTCCTTCTCTGCACCGTGCACCCGCAGGTGGTGATTCACGGCACGAGTCTACCGGTGCCCGACGAATTGCCGCTGCGCGGCCAGCGCCTGGCGACCATTCTCCTTGTGGCCGACGGTGTGGGCGGCACGGCCGCCGGCGCCGACGCCAGCCGGTTGGCAACGGAAACGGTGACGCGCTACGTGAGCTCGTCACTGCGCTGCTACCACACGGTGGGATCGGCCAACGAGACGGAGTTCCTGGAATCGCTGCGGGCCGCAGCGCTCGAGGCGCACGAAGCGGTGAAAAACGATTCGGTGACGCGCCTGGGCGGACAGAGCACGGCCACCACGCTCACGCTGGGCATCGTGGTGTGGCCATGGTTGTACGTGGTACAGGTGGGCGACAGCCGCCTTTACTACTTCTCTAATGGAGCCTTGCGCCAGGTGTCGCGCGACCAGACAGTGGCGCAGGAGTTGGTGGACCAGGGCGTGCTCACGGCAGCGCGGGCCTCCGCCTCCCATCTGACGCACGTGCTGTCGAGCGCGATTGGCGCGAGCGAGGCGCGGCCGGAAGTGACACGCGTGGACGTGCACGAGCGCGGCAGCGTGATCCTCGTCTGCAGTGACGGGCTCACCAAGCACGTGACGGACGCCGAACTGGCCGACCACCTCAAAACGATGACGAGCGCCGAGCAGGTATGCCGGGCGCTCGTGGCGCTCGCCCTCGACCGCGGCGGCTCGGACAACATCACTGTGGTGGTGGGCCGAGCGAAACGACCCTAGCTGGCCTTGAGTTCCGCCAAGTGGTTCTGGGCCGGCTCAAAGTCGGGGAACTTGTCAACAACCTTCCTGAATAGCTCCACGGCCTTGGCATTGTTCTTCTTGTCCATTTCGTCGAGCGCATTCGAGTAGAGCTTCATGGTGGCGACGTCGAGCTTGGTCTTCGCTGCCTTGGGCGACATCGGCTTGGCGTACGTTTCGGCCTGAGCGGTTTTGACGACTGCCGTTGACGCGCCGGGTTGGGTGGTGCGGGGCGGCATTGCACCGTTCTTCGCCGAACCGGCTGCCTCGCCTGGGTCGCCAGTCGCCCCGACTCGGCGACCCGGCTTGGCGTCGAGCTTCATGTTGGCGCTCAGCTTGGCGGAGAGCTGTCCGATGATCGCCAGGACGTCGTCGGAGTTGCCGGTGACTTTTTCGGGGTTGGCGATTTGCGTCGTCTCCATGTCGATCGTGCGGCCGGTGAGTACCGCGCGCCCCTTGCCATCGGCAATGAATCCGCCGACCACGGCGTACTGCGCGCCCATGATCTTTCCGAGCCGCACCGCCGTGGCCGGATCGATCTGATTCGCCTTGACCATGCTCTGCTCCTGGAGCACGGCGTCAATGCGGCTGCGGTCCACGAGCCGGATCTTGGCGTTGGACGCCATGTCGGTGATCAGTAGGTCCTGCACGCCCGTGGAAATGCCGTCGAACTCGGCGCGCGCCGGTCCGATCGAGCTGTTCGTGAAGGTGAAGACCACCACGACCGGCCGGGCGTCCTGCGCGCCGGCGAGGCCGGCGAACGCCGGGCAGGCCAGGGCGCCAACGATGGCGATGGTGCGGGCAGCAAACGACAGCGGTCGGAACATGATGTCCTCCTGAGACTCATGAGCAAACGGGAATTACTAAATACTAAATCACACCGACAACGTCATGCCTTCGGCCGCCGCAGTGACGACGAGCGCCGCGCCGCGGCTCGCAACCAGTGCCTGGCAGTGTGCCACCGCGCGGTCCACGTCCTGATCGGTGCGGTCCGCTGAGTGATGGTAGAGCACCAGTTCGGCGACGCCGGCGTCGATCGCCAGGTGCACGGCGTCGTCCATCGTCGAGTGGCCCCAGCCGCGGTGCCGCTCGTATTCGTCCACCGTGTACGTGGCATCATGCACGAGCAGCGTCGCGCCGTGAATCCATTCCACGAGTTCCTGCCGCCATTCCGGACGCGTTTCGTAGTCGGCCCACGGTCCGAGTTCATTGTCCGAGATATAGACGAACGAAGGGCCCTCGCCGCTTCGCCCGGAAAAGCGATAGCCCACGGCGCCGCCGGGATGCTGCACGGCAAAGGCTCGAACGGTGAATCCGTTTCCGGTCCGCTGCTCCGACTCGGCAATCGTGCAGAAGTCGATCAACGCCGGCAGGTCATCAAACGTCACCGGGAACACCGTGGGATCCATCTGCTCGCGGAGCACCGCGTCGAGTCCCGCTTTCAGCAGTGCCGGCGCCCAGAACATGAACTGATTTCCCGGTTCGAAAATTGGCGCGAAGAACGGGATGCCCTGAATGTGGTCCCAGTGTGCGTGCGTCACGAAGATGTCGCCGCTAATGCCCGCACCGCTGCGTTGCGCCTCGGCGAGGAGCGATTTTCCGAGACCGCGAATACCCGTGCCCGCGTCGAGAATCACCAGACCGTTCGTCGGCGTCCGGACTTCGACGCAGGGCGTGTTGCCGCCGTACCGAGCGGTGTCTGGGCCGGGGCTGGGGATTGAACCACGCGTTCCCCAGAATCGCAGGCGAAAGGTCATCGCTGCTCGGGAACCAAGCGATCAGCCGTTCAGAGCCGCGCCTGCGCGCGCTGCTCGAGCGCGGGCCGGTCGGCCAGGGTGATTCTGCGGCGCTCCACGGTCACCCACGTCGCCTCCTGAAAATCCTTCATCGCGCGCGACACTGTCTCGCGGCTGGCCCCGATCATCTGCGCAATGGTCTGGTGCGTGAGCGCCTTTTCGATCGTGTTGCTGCCGGATTCCTCAGACAGGTCGAGGAGCAATCGAGCGATGCGCCCCGGCACGTCGAGCAGCACGAGGCCACCGATCTTTTCGTCCGCCCGTCGTAACCGACGCGACAACTCCGTGAGGAGCGACCACGCCACGGCCGGCGATGACTCCACGCGACGGCGGAAATCCTCGCGGCGCAACACCAGCAAATGCGAATCTTCCATTGCGATGACGTGGGCCGACCGCGGCCGGTCGTCAATCAGCGCGAGCTCGCCGAAGTGCTCGCTCACGCCGAGCACGCCGAGGATCACTTCGCGTCCGTCCTCACCGATCAACACCACCTTGACCCGGCCTTGGCGAACGACGAACAGCGAATCGCCCGGGTCGTTCTCGAACAGGATGACGCTGCCCTTGGGGTAGAATTTCTCGCGGGTCAGCTCACCGAACCGCTGCAACTCGGCGCGATCGAGACCGGTGAACAGCGGAACCGTGGCGAGAAAATCTGCCGTCGAAGATGTCACGCGAGAGGCCGGAACGAGGGTCGGAGGAGCGACAAACCGAAGAGCGGTTGCACCCGTCGAATGGCGGCGAAGTTAGCCCGTGGTGGGCCCACTGTCAAACGGGCAAGCTGTTATGAGCGTGGAATTTACGCGGTTGTGCGCCAAGTCACGAATCGTCGTGCGCCGGATGGCGTTGGCCTGGAGGAGGCAGCGTGTTGCCGGAACGCCAAACCCCTTGTCCGCTTGTCTCTTACGCCCATTTCCAACTATATTTCAAAGCTGGCCATCCATGGCCACAATAACGGGGCGACACCGTCCAGGTGGACCAGACCCTCGACGCTCGCTCCCATTTCACGTGAGGCTCCTGTGAAGAACGACATCCATCCTGAATACGCTACGGCGAACGTCAAGTGCGCCTGCGGTAATACGTTCCAGACCCGCTCGACCTCCGCCGATATCAACACGGATGTCTGCTCGCAGTGTCACCCGTTCTACACCGGCAAGCAGCGCCTCATGGATACCGCTGGACGCATTGAGCGCTTCCGCCAGAAGTTCGCCAAGCCTGCGGCCGCACCGGCCGCCACGGCTGGCGCTGCTACCGCTGGCGCCACCACCGAGAGCTGAGGCCTATCTGGGCCTTCGCGACCGGTTAGCGGCCGCACTCGCCCGCGCCGACGAAGTCGAGCGGGCGCTCGCAAATCCCACCGGGCTCCGCGACGCACATCAGTTCGCGGAGCTCGGCAGAGAGCACAGCCGGCTGATGCCGGTTGTCGAAGTGGCGGCCGAAGTGATGAAATACGAAGACGAGCTCGCGCAGGTGCGCGAGCTCGTTTCCGTTGACGACCCCGACATGGCCGAGGAAGCCCGCGCCGAAGTCACCCGGCTCGAGCACACTCTGGCCGATCTCGAGGCCAAGCTGCTGCCCATGCTCCTACCGCGCGATCCGCTCGACGATCGCAATTGCATCGTCGAGATCCGCGCCGGCGCGGGCGGCGACGAGGCGGCGCTCTTTGCCGCCGATCTGCACCGCATGTACACGCGCTTCTGCGAGCGACAGGGCTGGCGCATCGAGATCATGTCGCTGTCCGACGCCACGCTGGGCGGTATTAAAGAAATAGTATTCAAGGTCATAGGGCCGAGTCCGTTCGGCACCATGAAGTACGAGTCGGGTACGCATCGCGTGCAGCGCGTGCCGGCCACGGAAAGCCAGGGCCGCATTCACACCTCGGCCGCCACCGTGGCCGTGCTGCCCGAAGCGGAAGAAGTTGACGTCAAGATCGAAGACAAGGATATTCGCATCGACGTGTTCCGCGCGTCCGGTCCTGGCGGCCAAAGCGTGAACACCACCGACTCCGCCGTCCGCATTACGCACATGGCGTCGGGACTCGTCGTGAGCCAGCAGGATCAGAAGTCGCAGCTTCAGAACAAGCTCAAGGCCATGGAAGTGCTGCGCGCCCGGCTGCTCGCCGCCAAGATGAAGGAGCAGAACGACGCCCGCGCCGAACTGCGTCGCTCGCAGGTGGGCAGCGGCGATCGCTCCGACAAGATCCGCACGTATAATTATCCTCAGAGTCGCGTCACCGACCACCGCATTGGCTGGACGACACACGATCTGCAGGGCTTCGTGGACGGCAACATCGCACCACTCATCGACGCCCTCAAGTTGGCGGACGTCGAAGACCAGCTTGGCGAGGAGACATGAGCACCGACGGAGTAACGGCCGACGTCGGCCGGAACGTCACAGTGAGCGAGTTGCTCGAGGAGCTGGCACGGCGCCTCAACGCCGGCGGCGTCGAGGAACCGTTCACCCAGGCGCGCGAGATCGTGGCGGCGCTGTACGACGTGCCCCGCTACTGGCCACTCACCAACGGCGCGGTGGAAGTGGACCCGCCCACGGTGCAGCGGGCCCACGACGCCGTAGCGCGCCGAATGAAGGGCGCACCGCTCGCCTACGCCATTGGTCGAAGCAGCTTTCGTCACCTGACGCTCGATGTCGATGAGCGCGTGCTCATTCCGCGCCCGGAAACCGAACTCCTCGTTGACCTCGTGATCGGCGAGATGAACGGCGGGGAAGGCGGCATTGCGATTGACGTTGGCACGGGCTCCGGGGCAATCGCCCTCGCGCTGGCTACGGAGGGGCAATTCTCCCGCGTCTACGGCACCGACATCTCGCTGGGCGCGCTCGCCGTTGCCCGCCACAACGCCGAAATCTGCGCACCGCTTTTGCGCTGTCCGGTGGAGCTGCTTCACGGTTCGCTGCTCGGACCGTTGCGCGACCGCCGGGCCCGTGTGGTTGTGTCGAATCCTCCCTACATTGCGCTGGGAGAGGCCGAGGCGCTGCCGGCGAGCGTGCGGGATTGGGAACCGGCGGTGGCGCTGTACAGCGGCGCCGACGGCATGTCGGCCACGGCGCGGCTTGTGCGCCAGGCGGCCGAAGTCCTTGCCCCGGGTGGATTGCTGGCGCTTGAGGTGGATGTGCGGCGGGCCTCGCTCGCCGCAGAATTGGTGAGCAGCGAGCCGCGCTTCCACGCCATTCGCGTGGAGCTGGATCTCACAGGACGCGAGCGCTTTGTGCTCGCCCGACGCAAGGAGAGGGACGGGGAATGACCGAGGACAGAGCGAAGGAACTGGGACGCATGATCGGGCAGAGCCCCGAGTATCAGGCAGTGAAGCGCTCGAGCGACTCGCTGAACCAGGACACCGACACCGTTGGCCTGCTCCAGAAGATGGAAGAGCTGCGGATGAACGCGCAGCGCATGATGCAGAAGGGCGAGCGCCCAACCGAAGAGATGGAGCACGAGCTCGACGCGCTGCTCGGCCAGGTGCAGGGCCGGCCGTCATACCAGCGGCTGCTCGTGGCGCAGGAGAATTTCGACAAGGTCATGGCCAAAGTGAACGACTGGATTCTCGAAGGTATCGAGAAGGGCGCAACGAGTTCAATCATCACGCTCTAACCATGTCGCGCGGCCGGCTCGTCGTGCTCGAAGGAGCAGAAGGAGCGGGCAAGAGCACCCAGCTTCGTCTGCTCGCCGATTGGCTCACAGTGCAGGGCGACACCGTTGTTGCCGTGCGCGAGCCGGGCGGCACGATCGTCGGTGACGAGATCCGCCGCATCTTGCTCGATCCCGAGACGGACGTCGTTCCGCGCGCCGAGGCGCTGCTGTTCATGGCGTCTCGCGCCCAGTTGGTGGAGCGCGAGATTCGTCCCGCGCTCGCCGACGGCGCTACGGTGCTCGTGGATCGATTTTTTTTGTCCACGTACGCATATCAGGGTGTTGGACGAGGGCTGCCCGAGGCGGAGTTGCGCGCGGCGAACGCCATTGCCACCACCGGGCTGGTGCCGGACTTCACGCTGCTCCTGACCATGCCGGTGGAAGACGGGCTTGCGCGCGCCGCCCGGCGCGGCGAGCGCGATCGAATGGAACGCGCTGAGTTGGCGTTTCACGAGCGCGTGGCGCGGGCATTCGAGACGTTCGCGGACGAGGCATGGCAGGCGGCGCATCCCGAGTGCGGGCCCATTTTGCTCGTGAACGCAGTAGGCAACGAAGCTGAAGTGTTCGCGCGCGTCCAATCCGCAATGCGAAACCGGTGGCGCGGATCGTTCCCGTCTACCGGAGCATCCGGAGAGGATTGATGCGTCCACGGGCGATGGTCGCGATGGTGGTGTTGAGCAGCGCGCTGGTGTCGGCCGGTTGGCTCGTGGAGCGCGGATTGATCGGCTACAGTCCTGTGGGAGGCGTGCGCGTTCCGGTCGGCGCCAAGCTATTCGATCAGGTCTATCAGCACGTGTCGCAGCTCTACGTGGACACGCTTTCCGACTCGGTGCTGTACGCGCGCGCGGCGGATGGACTCGTCGGGGAGCTGCACGATCCTCACAGCGCGTATCTGTCGCCCGAGCTGTTGGCGCGGCTGTCTGAGCGCACGTCAGGCAAGTATGTCGGCGTCGGCATTCAAATCGATCTTCGCGACGGCGGCGTAACGGTGGCATCGCCACTCGCCGGCGGTCCTGCAATCGAAGCGGGCGTTCAGGCCGGCGATCGGATTGCCGAGGTCGATGGCAATCCATTCCGACCGGCCACCGCCGAGGAGGCGCAGAAGGGGTTGCGCGGCACTCCCGGCTCCGTGCTGCGGCTCACCATTTCGCGGCCGGGAATTGCCACACCACTCAAGTTCGCGCTCACGCGTCGGGAAATTCGCGTTGCCGCCGTGCAGCGCGGCATGATGCTGAACAACGGTGTTGGCTACGTGGCGTTGACGATTTTCAGCGAGCAGTCTGCGCCAGAGCTCAAAAAGGCGATCGATTCGTTGCGCACGGAGGGAATGACGGCGTTGATTCTCGACCTTCGCGGCGATCCGGGCGGCTTGCTCGATCAGGGCGTGGGTGTGGCCGAGCTCTTTCTCGACGCCGGGCAGATGATCGTGAGCATGCGCGGCCGAACGGCGGATGCGACGCGCTCCTACAGCGACCAGACCCCGCAGCCCTGGCCAAAGTTGCCCATGGCGGTGCTCGTGGACAGCAACACGGCGAGCGCGGCGGAAATCGTAGCCGGTGCGCTGCAGGATCACGATCGTGCGGTGCTCATTGGAGGCGCCACATATGGAAAGGGCAGCGCACAGAACGTGTTTCCGCTGGTGAACGGCGGCGCGCTCAAGCTCACCACGGCGCTCTGGTACACCCCGTCTGGCCGAAGCATCAACAAGCCGCGCGCGACGGCCGACGCGCGCGTCGCGCCACGGACCGATACGACGGCCAAGGCGAAGGCGCGCCCGCGCTACACCACTGACGACGGCCGCACGGTCCTCGGCGGCGGTGGGATCACGCCGGACGTCGTGGCGGCGCCGGCGGCGTTGTCGGCCGGCGACAGTGCGCTGCAGCGCGCGCTCGGCAGGCAGATACCGGAATTCCGCAACGCGGTGGCCGACTACGCGGTGTCGATCAAGGCGTCACACAGCGTGTCGTCGCCCGACTTTGCGGTTACGCCGGCTATGCGCGCCGAGTTGTTGCGCCGCATGCGTCAGCGCGGCATCGTCGTGGACGACCAGAGTTACGACGCCGCCAGCGGCGTAGTGGACCGCACGCTGGGGTATGACGTGGCGCGGTACGTATTTGGTCCCGCGGTCCAGGCGGCTCGGCAACTGCGCGACGACCCCGTGGTGACTCGCGCGGCGTTGCTCGTTGCCGGTGCGGCGAGCCCCGCCGCGCTGCTCGAGCGTGCCGTGAAGGCCGGCGCCGGTTCGGCCAAGCCGGCGACGGCGGCCAAACCCTGATCGCGCCGTAGATCAGCCCTTGGTTTGATCGACGATCTTCACGCCCGCGGGCACGACGAACGTGAACACCGAGCGGTCGATGGCGGCGTTGAGCTCGATGGCCGTGAGGTGTACGTGGCGGGCGATCCCACTGGTCTCGGTCTCTTCGAATTCTCTAATTAGAGAATCGTTGTCGTCGATCCACACCGTGGCCCGGGTGAACGCCGCCGACGTACCGGGTTTTGGCACCAGCATCAACGCGTGGGTGGCCCGCCCGTCCACCGTGCGCGTGCCGGCGGCGGTGATGGTGTACTTGGTGCGCGGCGCGTCGAGAAACTGGCCGGTGAGATCGATGGGAATTGCCGCGCGATCGGTGGCCGCGCGTTTGATCACCTGGCCGGGGGCGGTGCTCGGAAGGTAGATCCAGATTGCCTTGCCGTCGGCCACGATGGCGTCGGTGAGCGGCTGGCGAAACCGAATTGCCAGCCGGCTCGGACGCTCCTGCGCGTAGTCGCCGCGGGCGGTGGCGCTCGTTTCGGTGAGCGGATTGGTGACCGTCTGCTCGAACGTGCCGCGCACTGTGGTCACCTTGGCCCACGCAGCCACCGCGCGGTCAATCGTCGTTTCAACGGACTGGGCGCGAAGCGGCGCTGCCGCGGCGAGCGCCGGCACCAACATGAGGCCGGCAAACCGCATTGAATTAATTCTCATGCTATGTGCTACACGCGCGCCGGTTCGGCCGTTCCCGGTGTTCCGCGCGCTCCCGCTGCCGGCTGGCCGGCGAGCGGTGCCGGCGGCGTTGGGGAAACGGAGCGCCCAATGGCGCTGGTGATCGCGCGCAGCTCGGTCACCAGCCGGGCAAACTGCTCGGGGTAGAGCGACTGGCCGCCATCCGACAGGGCACGGTCGGGCGTCGGGTGTACTTCCACCATCACACCGTCGGCGCCTGCTGCCACGGCGGCGCGCGCCATGGGAATGACCTTATCGCGCAACCCCGTGCCGTGGCTCGGATCGCCGATCATTGGCAGGTGCGACAGCCGCTGCACAATGGGAATGGCCGTGAGGTCGAACAAATTGCGCGCCGTGGTGTCGAAGCTGCGAATGCCGCGCTCGCAGAGCACCACCTGCCCGTTGCCTTCCGCCAGGATGTACTCGGCGCTCATGAGTAATTCGGTAATCGTCGCAGCCATGCCGCGCTTGAGCATCACCGGCTTGCCGATGCGGCCCACGGCGCGCAGCAACGAGTAGTTCTGCATGTTGCGCGCGCCAATCTGAATCATGTCGGCATATTCGGCCACGAGGTGCGCGCCCTCTTCGTCCAGCGCCTCAGTGATCACGGGCAGGCCGGTTTCGCGGCGCGCCAATGCCAGGAGCTCGAGCCCCGGCTTGCCCATTCCCTGAAACGAGTACGGCGAACTGCGCGGCTTGAACGCACCGCCACGCAGGGCGGTGGCGCCGGCGTCGCGCACCGCTCGAGCGGCCGTGAGAATCTGCTCTTCGGACTCCACCGAGCACGGACCGGCGACGATGACGATCGCGTTGCCGCCGAACGATACGCCCGGCGCAATGGTGACAATGGTGTTGTCCGCCTTCCACTCGCGCGACACCTGCTTGTACGGCTTGCTGACGTGGATCACTTCCGCCACGCCGTCCAGGGACTCAATGCGCGATCCGTCCACGCGTCCGTCATTGCCGACGAGGCCAATGGTCGTACGCGTTTCACCCGGCATGGGCCGAGCGGAGTAGCCCATCTCTTCTATGGTGTTCACGACGCGGTTGATCTGTTCCTGCGTCGCGTGATTATCCATGACGACCAGCATTACTCGACCTCGATCTCGAAGTACCACCCGTCCGCGGCAAGCGACACGGGCCCCGCGTACCGCTCGCTCACCAGCGCGCGGATGTCAACCTGTTCGACGGGCGGGTAGAAATGTGTCAGCGCCAAATGCCCGGGCGCCGCCACGGCGGCGAGCTCGCCGCATTGTTCCGGCGTGAGGTGCTCGGGAATGGCCATACCCGCCGGCAACGAGCATTCGCAGACGAGGAGGTCACAACCGCGCGCCCACGCCGCGAGTGCGGCTGACGGCCCGGTATCACCGGTGTAGACGATCCGTCGCCCGCCGCGCTCCATGGAATATGCCACACTTTCCGGCGTGTGGGGAACGGGGTGGCATCGAAAGGTGACACCGCCGGGAAGCTCGAGCGTGTCCGCCGGGCCGATTTCGCGAACGGTGAGCGGGAAGCCAGGCGCCGTGACCCATGCGCCATACGCCGCCGCCAGCCGGGCCAGCAGGTCGGCCGTGCCCACCGGGCCGATGATCTCCAGCGGTTCGCTCCGCGGCGGCAAAAACCCATACTTCCAGGCGAAAATCAGCGTGGGCAAGTCGCCGTGATGATCAATGTGGAAGTGGGTTAGCGCAACATGGGTGATCGTCTGCCACTCGACGCCCAACTCGGCGAGGCGGCGCGCAATGCCACTTCCGCAATCGAGCAGCAGCCGCAGCGACGGGCTTTCCAGGAGGTAGCCGGCGCAGCTGCGGTTGGGCGACAGCGACACGGTGCCCGTGCCGAGCGCGGTGAAGCGCATCGTCATGGTCCCTTGTAGAGCGCCTTCACCGACGTTCGCACGCCGTCGCCCTTGAAGATCGCCAGGTAAACGCCGGCCGGCACGACGCGGCCCGCGTCGTCGTGACCGTCCCACGAGAGTTCGTCAACGCATGTGCGCTCGGCGTCGCGCCCGTACGCGCCTACCGCCAGGTCCCGGCCGGTGCCAAACGGGCCGGGAATGAGCTGGCGAACTTCGCGCAGGGTGATGTCGTAGATCGTGAGCGTGACGTTCGACCGATGCGCCAGATCGAACCAGAAGCACGTGCGCGCGGACGCGCTGGCGCGGCCGAACGGGTTTGGAAAATTCTGATAGAACAGCGTGACCGTCGGCTGGTCTGGCGACAGAATGACAAACGACCCGCCGCTCGCCGTGGCCTCGTCGTCCGGCGCACCGGTCGCGGCGCGGGCGTGCACCTGCCACCGGTACGACGTGCTCGATTCGAGCAGGCCGGCGAACGTGTACGAGGTATCTCGGATGGCGTTCGCCACGAACTCGGCTTTGCCCGAGGCGCTGTTGATTACGCTGAGATCGTAGACCCATGGTCCCGGCGGCGCCGTGATTGGCGGACTGCTCCAGCTGAACCGCGGCGTTCTGGTGCTCGGTTGTCCCACCGACACTAGCCGCAGCCAGCTGCGGACGGCGTGCTGATCGCGCGCTTCGGCAACGACGTTACCAAACCGGTCCAACAGGCGGACGCGGAAATAGATCAGCTGGCGAGCGGGGAGCAGGGAATCGATCGAGAACGTTGCGCTCTCCGCGGCCGCAGTCCGCGCGTAGAACGGTGTTCGGAATTGCGATTCGAGCGACAGTTCCAGCGTCACCGCATAAGGCCCGAGCTCCGGGTGCGTCTCGAACCCGGTAATCGCCATGGCGGGAGCCGGCGGCGTGCTGTCGGCCGTGAGCCCGGCAATTGAGAGCATTACCCTCTGCGCTGCGGCCGGCGTGGCGTGCCCAAGCCCCACTGCGACGGCAACAGCGACGCACGCCGCCGCGCGGCGCCACACCCTCATACCGTTGTCGTCACCGCGTCGCTGCCCGCCACGCCGGCGAACACGCCGTCCACGGACGCGCCGCCGCGCATGCGCACACTCACCAGCGACGACACTCCGGGCTCTTGCATCGTCACGCCGTACACGGCGTCCGCCGCTTCCGTGGTGGTGCGCGGATTGTGGGTGATGACGATGAATTGCGTGCGCGTCTTGAATTGCGTGAGCATGCGCACGAACCGGCCAACGTTGGCGTCGTCGAGCGGGGCATCGACTTCGTCGAGCAGGCAGAACGGGCTCGGCTTGGTGAGGAAGATGCCGAACATCAGTGACAGCGCCACGAGCGCCCGCTCGCCGCTCGACAACAGGTGAATGCGCTGTGTGCGCTTGCCGCGCGGCGACGCATGAATCTCGATGTCGCAATCCAGCGGCGCATCGGGATTCTCCAGACGCAAGTCGCACTCGCCACCGCCAAACAGCGACATGAAAATCTGGCGAAAGTTTTCGCGCACCTGCGTGAACGTGGCCAGGAACAACTCGCGCGCTGTGCCGTCGATCTCGCGGATTGCCTGGAGCAGCTGCTGCTTGGCGTCGGCGAGATCGGTGCGTTGTCCGGTGAGGAAATCCTGGCGCTTGAGCGTTTCCTCATGTTCTTCGATCGCCAGCACGTTCACCGGGCCGAGGCGCTCGAGCTCCTGACGCAGGCCCTCGGCTTCGGCGCGCAGCGAATCATCGTCGAGGTCCACGGCCTGCGCCTCGCCGAGCATGTCGTCGAGCGGGCGGCGCCATTCCGTTTCCAGACGTTCGCGAATTGCCGTGCGTCGCCCGCCAAGTTCGGTGTGGCGCAGTTCGGCGTGGTGCAGTTCCTCGCTGTGGGACTGTGCCTGCCTACGCGTGTCGTCAAGCGCGTGCTCGGCGTTGGCGAGCTGTTCGTCGGCCGTGTGCACGGCGGTTTCGGCAGTCTCCAACCGGGCCTCGCCGTCGGCGAGCGTTGCTTCGCGCGTTTCAAGGTCCATCTGCCAGGTGCCCATCTGTTCGGCGAGCGCCGCGTCGGCCTGCGACAGGTCGGTGAGCTCGGCGCGCAGCGATGTGAGACGTTGCGCTGCCGATTGGTGCTCTTCGGTCAAGCGACGTTCCCGATCGTGCGCTACCTGCACGCGGGCCTTGCCCTGCGCCTCTTCAACCTGCGCGGCCGTGCGTGCTTCGCGCGCCTCTTCCTGGCCACGCTCGGCCACCGTGAGGTGCTCGCGCGCCTGGGCCACGGAGTCGGCGCGGGCGGTGAGCGATTCGGCCAGCGATCGGCTGTCTTCCTCGAGTTTGGCCAGCTGTCCGGCGAGCGAATCGCGGCGGGTGGTGAGACGTTCGGCCAGCCCGTCTGCCTCCGACACTTCGCGTTCGGCGCGCTGCCGGCGACGCTCCAATTCCCCCTGCTGTTCGGCGGCGCGGCGCGCGTCCACCTGTGCGGCCTCGAGTGCGCCGGACGCTTCCGTCACGACGCGCTCGGACTCAAGCGCCGCGGCACGTAGCGCGTCGGCCGCGATCATGGCCTGAGCGCGCGCCTCCTCCGTGGCGGTGAGTTCGGCGCGCAGCGCAAAGAGCTCGGCGCGGCGGCGAAGCGGGCCCGGGCCGGCAGTGCTGCCCGGCAGCCACACTGCGCCACGCGCGTCGATGAACGCGGTGCCGCCATCCACCGGATGGGCATTGCCGAGCAAGGCGCGAACCCAGGTGCGTCCGGGGCCCGCAGCGTCTACGCGATGGGACAGCGCGTCCGGCGATACCTCTCCAACCTGATCGTCGCTTAGTGCGTCGAGCGGCAGCAGCAACAGCGGACCAGGATTGGCCACGGTGTGCCAGGCGCGGACTGCTTCGGCGGCCGCGCGATCGCGCACGAGCACCGCATGCACCGTAGCGCCGAGAAAGCGTTCGACGAGCAGCGCGGACGCCTGATCGGCGCTTATGAAATCACTCAACGGCCCAAGCACGGCGCCGTCGCCGAACTGCTCGCGCTCGCGGAGCAGGCGCGCCGCAGCGGGCGCCAGGCCCACTCGCTCCCGCTCGAGCGCATCGAGCGCGTTGACCTTGCCCTGCAATGACGTGTGTGCTTCGTCGGCGCGAAACAGGTCGGCGCGGGCGGCGGCCTCGCGCTCGCGCGTTTCGCGATCCGAGGCGCGGGCGTCGTCCAGCGTCGCGGCGGCGGTGCCCGCGCGCATGCGTGCTTCTTCCACTGCCACTGCGGCGCTTTCCAGTTCGCGCATCACGGTGGCCAGCGCGTCGGCAAGCTGTGCGCGTTCGAGCAGCAACTGGTCGAGCCGCTGGGCAACCTCGTCGCTCTCGCGACGAGCGCGCTCCCGGTCGATCTCGACGCGTCGCGAGCGATCCTGCAGTTCGCGGTGCTGGCGCTCGGCGTCGTCAAGCGCGCTGCGCATCTCGGCCACGGCCTGGCGCGTTTCGTCTTCCTCGCGCTGCCGCACGGCCAGCATCTCGCGCGCAGCGCGCAGCTGTTCCTCGAATTGCGCCCGGTCCGACGCGGCAGCTTCCCGGTCTCCGGAAATGCGCTCGCCGTACGCTTCGCCTTCGTTCGCCTCGAGCTCGGCGCGCTGGCGCCGCGCCATGGCGTTCCGCTGCCGTTCCTCGGCCACCGCCATCTCGCCGCGAATCTGTTGCACCAGCTCACGCTGGGTTGACACGAGACGGAGCAACTCGGTGCGCTGCGCTTCTGCCGCCGCGCGATTGCCGTGCGCGGTATCGCGCGCCTGCTCGGCCTGGAGCACCGACTCTTCCGTGCGCGGCCCAGACTCCCGCAGCGTCGTCACACGCTCGTCGAGACGCAACAGCTCTTCGCGCCATGCTTCCATCTCGCGCTTGGCCAGCGCGATCTCGATGGTGAACCGGCGGCTCGTGAGCTCGCCGTGCCGCTCCGCGCGCTTGCGCTGGCGCGAGAGGGATCGCACCTGGCTCTGCACTTCCGAGATCAGATCGTCCAGCCGCTGCAGGTCTACCGTGGTCTCTTCAAGACGGCGCTCCGTGGTGCGGCGGCGGTCGCGATACAGTCCCACGCCCGCGGCTTCCTCGAACAGTTCGCGGCGATCGTCGGGGCGATCGGAGAGCAGCGCATCAATCATCTTGCTCTCGATCACCACGCCCGTGTCGGCCCCGAGGCCGGTGCCGCGCAGCAGGTCGGCAATGTCGCGCAGCCGGCAGGGCGCGCGATTGAGGAAATACTCACTTTCCCCCGAGCGCGACAACCGGCGGGTGATCACCACTTCCTGGAACGGAACTGGAAGAATGCCCTCTTCGTTCGAGAAGTGCAGCGACACTTCGGCCACATTCACGGCCCGACGGGCAGAGGAGCCCTGGAAAATGACCTCCTCCATCTTGGCGCCGCGCAACAGGCGCGCGCGCTGTTCGCCCAACACCCAGCGTACCGCGTCGGACACGTTGGATTTTCCGCACCCGTTCGGGCCGACGATGGCGGTCACACCCGGGTTGAAAATCATTTCCGTGTTGTCGGCGAACGATTTGAAGCCGTGAATCTCGAGCTTGGTCAGCCGCACTAGAACATTCTCCCTTTGCGATACACGAGCACCGGTGCAATTCCCGACGCGCGAAGCGATTCAGCATACAACGAAGACTGCTCGAGGGACTCGAAGGCTCCCGCGAGCAGCCAAGCGGTTCCGTTCGTCTGGCGAAGCGCGTACACGGGTTGGCCCCGGTCCGCGTAGGTCGCCACCATGCCCGTCACCGCCGCGGCAGGCACACCGGAATCGATTAGAAATGCAAATGGCAACCGCACCACCGAGCCGCTGCTGTCGCCGAGGACGTGCCGACGTCTGAGCCCGAGAAGCAATGAATCTGCCCCCGCGCGGCTCGCGTATGCGCCACCGAGAACCTTGAACCAGCGAGCTCCCTGAATGAGGACCGGCGCAAACGTCGCGGACGGCAAAGTCCGGCCCTCCTGTTGCAGCTTCAAGATAGCACCCGCTTGCGTGTTCGCCGCCATCAGTTCCACGGCGAACGGCGCTGCATCCGCAGAATCCGCCGGGTTCTTGACCACCGGCATGGTCATGGTTGCCGCGAACGCCGCGGAGTCGCCGCCGGAGTCGCGCGTGGCCGTGTCGGGCGCAATGACGTTTGCCAGGCCCTTGGTGGTGTCCGGCTTCCCCCCGGTGTTCGCGTGCGTCTCGCCGGCCATGGGACGGTACGCGAGCCACGCCGCCGCTCCCGCCAATCCGAGGGCGATCACCACACCGGCAATCGCCGCCATGCGCCGAATCCGTCGCCGGTTTGGCGTTTTGGCCGCGTTGCCCGGATTCTTGGCCGGCACGTCCGCGGCGGTCGCCAAGGGCGGCTTGCCGGCTGATTTGTCCAGTGGGCCAGCTGCAGGCTCGCGAACGGACGCGATAATCTTGGCCACGGGCACCTGGCGCGGCACAGCTTCGCCAACGAGCACTGCGCCGTCGGCCACGGCAACCAGATCCTCGATGTGCGGCGCGCCGGCGGGTACCGCGAGCACTAACAACGCGCCCACTTCGCGAAAACCCGCCGTGAGCCTGTTCCACCGCGGGCTCGGCAAAATTTCCTCGTAATCCGGCGGCTCGCTGCCGCTGGGCATCACGAACAACTGCCCGGAGTTGGGCACTTCGTACGCGATTCGGCTTAGCGACACGCCATAGAGAAAACTGTCCACCAGGCCGTGCGGATCGTCTGTAGACACCAGCGCCTGGATTGGCGGCGACTCGGCGAACAGGTCGCCCACGGCTACGCGCCGCTTGAACGCTTGGCCGCGCGCGATGCCAATTGCAACGAGCCCGGTCACCGTGGGGTCCGCGCCAATGACGACGATGGCGTGGTAGCCGCGCAGCGTCTCGCCCAACTCGCGTCCGGCGGACTCCCAATCGAAGGTGCGCCGCGATTGCGCGTTCTTCACGGAGTTCCGGCGTACACGAAATACGACTGTCCTGATGCCCGGCCAATGCGCTCTGCTTCGTCCCGGGTTGCGAATGGCCCCAACACCACGCGGTACACCGCGGTGCCGTCCGTGATGCTCGTGACGACGCGCGCCGGTTGCCCGTTCACGACGATCTTGCCCGCGGCGTCACGAGCCTTGGACTCGTCGAGCAACGCGGCGAACGACACGGTGAATCCTGTCTTCACCGCAACGGGCGACGCCGGCGGCGGCGGCGTGGGAGGCAAGGCGACGGTATCGGGCGGCGGAGCGACGTGGGTCGTCGTGTCGGTGTCGCTGGGAAGCGGGACGGGCTTGTCGAGCGCTGCATCGCGCGGACGCAGGCCGCTCCACATGAATGGATACCAGAAATCCGCCGCACCGCCGGAGGCCCGGCGAATTTCGTGATGCGTCACGGCGTCGAGAAAGATCACGTCGTTGCCGTCGATGGCCGCGATGGCGCCATCCGCCGCTACGAACGGAACATCGTTCCGCCAGGTCGAGCGCACCGTGCCGAGCATCGAGCGCGCGCCAATGCCCACGACCCAGACCGAATCGCCGATCGCGCTCCGTACGAGTACGTACCGTCCGAACGGGTCGACGCGAAGGTCGCGCGGTCGTCCGGGCAGCTCGATTCGCGTGCCAACCTTGTCCTGAAAACCGTCTACGACTTCGAGCGTGTTCGACGAATCCGTCAGCACGTAGAAGCGATCCCCGCTCGGCGTAGAGGCTACGGCGGTGACCGTATGTGCGAACTGGATTGGCGCGCCCTTGACGAGCGTTCTCGCATGCAAGCCGGTGAGCGTGCGGCCGCCGGACAGGAACAATATGCGATCGCCCAGTGGCGCGCCGGTGCCGGATGAGACATTCGGCATGAGGAGCGAATCGAGAATGGTCGTCTCGGGCGGGTGGGTGCGCCACAACCGCGCCGCGTCCGCGCGGCCGCCGAGGACGAGCAGCGTTCCGTTGACCTGGGGAAAGACCTGGCGGGCGGCCAGCGGCAGCTTGTACACCGAGTTGCCGGACGGCGTGAACCGCACGGCCGCTCCATCTGCGCCAACGCCGTAAATGGTCGATCCGTCCACGGACGACAAGCTCCGGAGCTTGCCGCGATTTGGAATCGTCACGGTGCCGAGGCGGAAGTCGAGCCAGAGCGGGAATCCGCGTGAATCCACAGCCGCAAGCAGCCCGGCGTCGGCGTCAAAGGCGAGCACATGATCGAGTGACGGGGCGGCATCCGTTGCCGACCAGACGGTGGAATCGACGCTCGGATATCCGGTGACGCGCGCCACGCCGCCGCGCCGCGGCACACGCAGGACGAGCGCGTCAGGTCCGCGCTCCGTCGGCGACGACGCAGCGGCACGGCTGGCCGGAAGTTCGGAGCGATCGCTGCCCCTGCACGCAGCGAGCACGAGCGCAAACGCAATGAGCGAGCGCACGCGCGTAAGATAGCCAGCCGCTAGAAACTGGGCCACAACGACCAAGTCCAGAAGCCCCTGCGACCCGCTTGGCTCAGGGGAACGGCGTAGTCCAGCCGCACGATCGCATAGTTGAACAGGTTGAGCCGCAAGCCGAATCCGTAGCTCTGGAGCGGGTAACGCTGCTTATCCACGTCGTATGCCTCCGGCTTACCCGCATACACTGACTGGCCGCGCGACCACGCCAGGCCGGCGTCATAGAAGAACAGGCCGTCCAGCGGTGGGAGCTCGCCGGGTAGAAAGCCGAGCTGGAGGTGCCGGATGAGCGGAAAGCGAATTTCCGCGTTTGCCACGGCCACGCGACTGCCGAGCAATTGCACCGCGCTACAATTGGTGGGATTGGCGCCGATGACGGGACAGGTGAGATAAAACGAGCTGTTTCGGTCGTAGCCGCGGACGAAGTCGGGACGCGCAATGTATTTGGGGAAGGCCGTTTCGTCCTTGCCCACCGAAATGTCGGTGTACAGCCGCGTCGCAATCGTCAGGTAGTTGAACAGGATGGGATCGTACCGCCGGTAGTCGGCAAGGTACTGCACCCAGTCGTACGCACCGGCGACGGGACTCACCTGGAGCCGGTACCGCCGTCCCATGATCGGGCCGGTGTTGCCGAACAGGGTGTTGTCGGAGACCAGCGCGATCTGACCGTCGAAGTAGTTGAGCGACGGATCGCGGTGGGTACTGTCAACCGAGTAGCTGCCCGCTGAATTGCCGTTGAAGATCTGCCGTGTCACGAACAGCCGGCTGCGGTCGATGTTGTTGAATCCGGCGCCGAACTCCACTCGGGTGAATCGCGTCAGCGGATAGGCAGTAACGCCAAATGCCTGACGCGCGACATACGTCGTGATCTCCTGGTTCTCCAGGGCGACGCCCGGCTCCGCCGTGTTCGACAGCGAATCCGCCGACAGGAAATAGTACGGGCCCTGCGACAGCCCGGCCGAGTATTGCCAGCGGTCAGCCAGGTTGGTGTAGCCGACAAACGCGCGCGCTTCGCTCACCCGGCCGTTGATCTCGCCGGCAATGGCGAGGTGGTTGTTGCCGAGCATGTCGCTCAACACCACGGTGGTGCCGCCAAACACGCTGCGGCCGAACGCGTCCGGCGCGTAGCCAATGCTCGGACGCGTGGTGTAGTCGGGCTGAAAGCGCACGCGGTACGGCGTGACGCGAAATTTGTTCGTATCCGGCAGCGCGAGATCGAACGAATCCAGGAGCGCGGCGATCGAGACCGGAGGACTCGTGCTGTCGGTGGGCGGGAGTTGGGCGATCACGGGGCGCGAGGGCTCGCGGTACGGCGCCTTCTTCAGCCCGCGCGGGTTGGCGATGGTCCAGACCGTGAACTTAGAGTTCTCGTAATACGTGAACGCCAGCCGGTCCGCCGCGTGGGCCCAACTGATGGCGGGACTGTATTCGGTGAGCGCGGCAACGCCGCCCGCCACGTTGGTGAGTTGGTAGTGCTGCCGGTCGCCGAGGTCATAGAGGAAAATGTTGGCGGTGCCGGTGCGATCGGACACGTAGGCGATCGACTTGCCGTCCGGGGCCCATTGTGGATTGAGGTTGAGTCCGGCCTGGCCGGGGAGCACCGTGATGGCGTGCGTGGCGACGTCGAGCAGCGCGATGCGCATGGGCTTGAAGCGCAACAGGTCGAGGCTGGCGCTGTCGCGGTCGGTGGCAAATGCGATGGTGCGGCCGTCCGGCGACCATTGCGGCTGCAGGTCGCCGAACCGGTCGTCGGTCAGGCGGCTCAGCGCGCCGGATGTTACATTTACTATATAAAGATCTGTTATGCCACCGTTGTGCCCGCTCACCACGATCCGCGATCCGTCCGGCGACCAGCTCGGGCCGGTCACGCCCTCCAGGGTGAGATCGTAGCGCCGCGTTTCCTTGCGCGACCGCACGTCGAACAAATAAAGCACGTCCTTGCCGTGCCGCTGCGCAGTGAGGGCAAGCGTCTGGCCATCCGGCGAGAACGCGCTCTGCGAATAGAGCAGCCGCAGCTCCTCGAAGTCGGCGTCGAACGTGCTGCGCACCATCCGCCCCGTGCGCTTGCCGGTCTCGCCGTTGGCCAGCCAGAGGTCGATAAAGACCTGGCCCTTGAGAAAACTGCCGTTGGCGAGAAACGCCACCGACTTGCCGTCGCTCGACAACGCCGGCGCCAGGAAAATGTCGCCACCGGTGGTGTCTGGATTGAGCAGCGGCTGCGCAAACTTGCGCGGCCGGTCCAGCGTGGCGATTGGGGGCAACAGCCGATTCTGCAGGTCCTCACGCCACTCGTCGCCCAGGTCCTGAAACGAAATGCCGAGCTCGCGGCGAAACGCCCGTTCCACGCCAACACTCGGTACAGCGTTCATGATCTGGCCGATCATCTCGTCGCCCCATCGGGCGCCGATGAAGCTCCAGAGCGAGTGGCCATACCGATAGGGGAAATATTTGTCCGGATCGTTGGTCAGCTCGGCGATTGTCGGGATCTTGCCGTACAGCGCCGCGTCCCGCATCCACATCGAAGTGAACGGCGTCTCGGGGCCGAGCGACAAATACTCCGCCATGCCTTCGGAAAACCAGAGTGGCGGCAGAAACTGGGAGAGCGTGCCCAGCCCGTTGCCGGCCTTGCCGCGCGCAAAGATATCGTACTGGAACACATGCACCATTTCGTGCATGAGCACATGCTCAAAACTCTTGTAGTCGCCGGTGAAGTTGAGCAGCATCCGGTGGCGGTTCGCCTCCGTAACGCCGCCGGTGCCTTCACCCAGGTCGCCGGTGACGTTGTTCTGGCCGAAATCCGTGCGGCTCGAAAAGAGCACGATCGGTTTTTTTTCGCGGAACTGATGATCGAGCACCACCGACAGCCTGGCGTAGGCGCGCTCGGCCATCCGAGCGGCATCGACCGTGGCCTCCTGCTCCTCGGGGTAGTAGTAGATCTGGAAGTGCTCCGTACTCAAGATCTGCCACTTGAACCGGTCGTACTGCACCTGGTTCTGCCCAAAGTAGTTCTGTGCGATCGCGGGCGTGGCGCCGGCGAGCAGCAGCGCGAGACTCGCGACGAATCGCAGACTCCCGCGCCGAACTGTCACGCACTCGCGCTGTTGGCGCCGCCGAGCGGCACTTCCTTGGCGTCGGCCCAGAGGCGCTCGAGCTGGTAGAAATTGCGCAGCGTCGGATGAAACACGTGCACCACGAAATCGACAAAGTCCACCAAGACCCATCGGCCTTTGTCGAGTCCTTCCACGTGGTTGGCGCGGAACCCTTCCTTCTTCATCTCTTCCATGACGTGCTCGCCGATCGCGCGCGCGTGCGTGTCTGATGTGCCGCTGGCGATGAGGAAGAAGTCCGTCATGTCGGTAACGCCGCGAAGATCCAACAGGATCACGTCGAGCGCCTTGGTGTCCAAGGCGATCTGCGCGGCACGTCTTGCGAGCTCGAGCGAATTGGAAGTCTTGGACTTAACTGCGGTTTTCGATGGCATGAAGTCGAGCTCGTGCTCCTTGATCGTGACGGGGCCGGCCGCAAAGGCCGCTGCAGTAGAATAACGCCGCGCACCCTCTTTGATCAGCCGTCGCCGCGAATCGCCGTCATGGGGTCAACTCGGCTCGACCAGCGCGCCGGCACGTCCGCGGCCAGGAGCGCCGTGAGCAATGCAATCCCAGCCCCGATGATATAGGTCCTTGGATCCAATCGAGACACGCCATAGAGTGTCGCCTGGAGGTACCGGGTGGTGACGATCCCGCCCAACACGCCCGCCGCGATGCCCGTTCCGGCCATGACCAGCGCGGCGCCCAGCACTTCGCGGCGCACCATCGCCCCCGTCGCCCCGAGTGCCATGCGAATGCCAATTTCGTGCGTCCGCGTTGCGACGATGTACCAGATCACGCCATACACGCCGACGGCAGCGAGCAATAGCGCGATCAGGCTGAAGGCGGTGAGGGCGAGCATGGCGAACCGCCGGTCGGCGGCGCTCCTGGCGATGCGGTCATCCATCGTGCCCAGCTGGGCGGGGGACGTCGGCAATAGCTCTCGGAGACGCGACCGTACCACCGGCACCAACGCGTGTGGGTCGCCCGACGTGCGGATCATGACGACGAGCTGGCCCTCTGTGCGGCTCAGGTGCTGCGCCAGCGGAACGTAGATCTCGTTTTGCGCTCCTCGCGGCATCGTCCAGCTCGACGCCTCGGTGGCCACTCCGACCACGGTGAGCCAATCGTTGAACAGGTAGTTCGTGGCGATCGTCTTGCCGATCGGATCTTCGCCAGGCCAGAGCTTGGAAGCGATGCCCGGCGTGATGATCGCTACGTTCGGAGCGCCGACGCGGTCCGTGGTGGCAAACGTTCGCCCGCGAAGCACGGGCTGGCGAAGCACGGCGAAGTAATCGGGACTCACGACGCGGAAGCCCGCCATTGCCGGCCAATCGCGATCGAGCGGATCGGTGGTTCGCCGCACCGGACCGGCGGAATTGCCCCACGTGAGCGGCAGCTGGTTGGTGTACGCGGCGCCTTCTACCCCGGGCAGGGCGGCCAGCTCACGCCGAATTTGCTCGAGTTTATCGCCGGTACTGTCGTTGGGCGTGATGGCCGCGGTCACGATGTGCTGCGCGTCGAACCCCGTGTCGGCATTCAAGATGTTGTGCAACGTGCGGATGAGCAGCGACGACCCGATTAGCAGCATTACGGCGAGGGCAACTTCGAAACCGACTAGCAGACGCCACACGGACGCGCGCACGGTCATTCCGGAGCCGCGGCTGCGAAGCGCCAACCCGGCGTCGCGATTTGCCAGGCGAAGCGCGGGATACACCCCCACAAGCAGCGTAGTCGCCGCGGCGATCGCTGCGACGAAGCCGAGCACGCGCCCGTCGATCGAAAGCTCGTTGAGCCGCGGAACGAAGGCCGCCCCAAAGATCTTCACGAGGCGAACCGCCAGCGCCGCCAACACCGCGCCGACGAGTGTCCCGGCGGCCACGAGCACCGCACTTTCCAGCACCAGCTGGCGAACGATGCGCCCGCGGCTTGCACCAAGGGCCGCGCGCACCACTACCTCGCGCTCGCGCGCCCAGCCGCGGGCGAGTTGGGCGCTCACCAGATTTGTGCAGGCGATAAGCAGCACCAGTCCCGCCGCCGCGAAGACGATCGTGACCATGATACGATAGTCGTCCACGACATGGTCGCGCAGGGATACGACATCGGCGTCGACGGCCTGGGTGTCAGTGCCGTACTCCGCAAGCAGCGACTTGGAGAGCGCCGTCATGTCGCTGCGCGCCGCGGCCAGCGTGACGCCGGCCTTCAACCGCCCGATCACCATGTAGTTGTGGGCGCTGCGCATCGTCGACGGCTCGCGCTCGTGGGCGAGGTATACGTCCGCCGGAACGATGAACTGGAATCCGGGCGGCAGCACGCCGATCACCGGCGTGGGCGAGTCGTTGATCCGGACGACACCCAGCGGCCGGCGACCGCCGAGGTGGTGTTGCCAGAACTCATATGAGACCATCGCCGCCCGTTCGCCGCCGGGCGCGTTCTCCGCCCCCGAAAATTCACGGCCGACGAGCGGCGACACGCCAAGGATCGCGAAGAAGGCCCGAGACACGCCCATGGTCGGAACACGGACGGCGTCGGACGCCGACGCGCTTGGCCAAACCGTTTGCGAGAATGGAAACATCGCCGACGCCACGCCGTCGAAGGATTTCGCGCCGTCGCGCCAGCTCTCGAAGTTCGGATTGGACGGCGGCAGTGTGCTGTGCGACGCGGTGCGTTCCGTGATGAACACCAGGCGGCCGGCGTCGCGATAGGGGAGGGGCCGGAGGAGCACGGTATCGAGCACCGTGAATGCAACGGTCGTTGCGCCGATACCGAGAATGAGGGCAAAGAGCGCCAGGGCCGTGAACCCGGGACTCTTGCTCAGCGAGCGCAGCGCCCAGCGGAAATCCTGCATGCAACCCTCCAGAGGTTGGGTGCCGCGTGCATCGCGCGCGGCGTCGGTGACGTGGCGCGGATTTCCGAATCTGGCCAGGGCGCGAGCGCGTGCCGTGACCGGGTCGCAGCCGCCGGCGATCTGGCGCTGCGTTTCGAGCTCGAGATGATAGGCGATCTCTTCGTCCAGGTCGCTGTCGCGCACGTCGCCCGCGAAGAGGTCATCGAGACGTTGGCGAGCTGCATGGAGCCAGGACATCTCACGCCTCCTGCGCCGCAGCGCCAAGCACGCGGTCCACACCGCCGATGCTCCGGCGCCACCATTCGACCTGGGCGTCGAGTTGCCGCCGTCCGGCAGCGGTGATGCGGTAGTAGCGGGCGCGCCGGTGATTCTCCGTGGCTCGCCATTCGGCCACGAGCCACCCACGTCGCAGCAGCCGCTGAAGCACCGGATAGACGGCGCCTTGCTGCACGGCGCACACGCCGCACGACAATCGCTCGATGCGTTCGGCGATGCCCCACCCGTGCATGGCGCCAAGACTGAGCGCCTTGAGGACCAGCATCTCGAACGTTCCGGGAAGGAGCTCACCGGGTTCTTTGCCCATGCACGTCTCCTGTATGTCGCTTACAGGAGTGGAGACACTGCCGGCCGCGAAACGGTTGGAAAGCGGCCGAGCCCTTCGCAGCGCTGAGGCCGCCGACGCATCGGCCTGATCCCTGCTATGTGCGGGGCGTTATCAAACCACCCGCATTTGACGAGGCTTGCCGACCATGGAATTGGAAACCCTGAAGGATCTGTACGTCGAAGAGCTCAAGGACCTGTACAGCGCCGAGAATCAGATTCTCAAAGCGCTGCCGCGCATGATCAAGGTCTCCTCACACCCCAAGCTCAAGAAGGCGTTCACCGCCCACGAGCGGCAGACGCGCCAGCACGTCAAGCGCCTCGAGCGGATCTGCAAGCAGCTCGGCGTGTCGCCCAAGGGAAAGAAGTGTTCTGGAATGGAAGGGCTCCTTCAGGAGGGCAAGGACCTGATCGCCGAAAAGCCCGAGCCGGATGTGCTCGATGCCGGTCTGATTTCAGCCGCGCAGCACGTCGAGCACTACGAGATGGCAGGCTACGGGACGGTGCGAACCTGGGCCCGCCTCCTTGGATATGAGGACCAGGCGGACGTCCTTCAGCAAACGCTCGACGAAGAAGGCGACTGCGACCACTTGCTCACTGCAATCGCCGAGACGGGGATCAACGTCGATGCCGACACGGGCGACGAATAGCCGCTAGGTAGTCCGCCGCTGCGTCGGTTCGCGGATCAGCACGCGTCGCTCGCCGTAATCCCGCTCGCCGAGAAATTCCCCGAGCGCGGCGAGCGACGCAATGTTGTCGCAAAAGATTTTCAGGGTGGCCAGGAGCGGTACGGCCATGAAGGCACCGGGCACGCCCCAGATCCAGAAGAAGAACGTAAGGCCCACGAAGATCGCCACCGGATTGAGCGTCAACCGGTGGCCGAGCAGCATTGGCGTCACGAGATTCGCCTGGATCAGGTTCACTGCCAGGTAGCTGCCAGGAATGAGCAGGGCGTGCCCGACGCTGTCGAACGTCGCGAGTCCGCCAAGCCCCAGCAGCAACACGGCTGCCAACGCGCCCAGGTACGGAATGAACTCGAGCAACGCCACCATGGCACCCCAAAGCGCCGGACTCGGCATCTTGAGCTTCCAGAGCACTAGAGCCACTACCACGCCTTCCACCAGGTTCACGATGAACGCGGTGGAGAGGTATGCCGACACCGCCGCTTCAATGGCGCGCGCGATTTCGACGGCCTTGCGCTTGTCGCCGGAATGCGGGAGCACCTTAATGAACTTCTGAAGAAACAGGTCGCCGCCCGCGAGCAGGAAATACAGCAGGATGGCAACTTCCAGAATGCCGGCCACGAGTTTTTGCGTGGTGCCGAAAATTCGCGAGCTGATGCTCGGCGAAGAATTCACGACGACTCGCTGTTGCGGTCGCGCGCCGGGTGTGTCGCCAAATGTGCCGGCGGCCCGTTCCACCTGATCGGAGGCGTTCTGCACCGGCCGAATGAGTCCGCGCAGCTTCTTGTTTGCCGCGGCGAGCTTTTCCGGCGCGCTGGACACAAGCTGCTCCGCGGGCGAGGCAAGCGCGTAGACGCCGGTACCCACTCCACCGAGCAGCACGAGCACCAGGATCGCCGCGCCCGCCGGGGGCGGAATCCTGAATCGGGCCAGGAGGCGCAGCACCGGACTCAATAGAAAATTGAGCAGCACCGCGAACACGATCGGGATAAAAAAATCGCGCGCGAAGTAGAGCGTGTAGAGCATCGCCAGCACGGTGAGCACGGCGAGGCTCGCCGACCGCACACCGGTTTTTTCGATCGCGCCTTGCGTGCGCTCTAGATCGGGCGCTGGCTCTCCATGCTTGCCGGGTTCCGCCGTGTCCGTGGGATCCAGCTTCGGCGCAAGCAGCGAGTCCGTGGACCGCGCGCCGCGCGCCGCAACATCGGACACGATTCCCGGTTCATCTGTGCTCATCGCTCACTCCGTTGGCATTCCCTGTCCGAGGCAAACGACAAAGACCTCGAATATGTCGAGGTCTTTGCCCAATCTGTGCTGACCGCCGACGCCTGCCGACAGCCTACTGCTTGATCACCCAGACGCGAACTTCCGGCTTCACATCGGCGTGCAGACGAATCGGCACGCGATAGACGCCAAGCGCCTTGATGGGCTCGTGCAAATCGATCTGGCGCTTTTCGATGTGGAAGCCCTGCTTCTCGAGCTCCACCTGAATGTCCGCGGACGTCACGGAGCCGAACAGCTTGCCCTCTTCCCCGACGCGCGCCGAGAACGTGAGCGATACTTGCTCGAGCTTTTCGGCGATACCGCTCGCCGCACCGCGGCGCTCGTTCTCGGCTGCATCCAGGCGGTCGCGCTCCTGCTTGATGCGCTTGAGGTTGCCCGGCGTCGCCTCGTAGGCGAGTCCGTGCGGCAACAGGTAGTTCCGAGCATATCCCGACTTGACCTTCACGACGTCGCCGGGTGAGCCGAGATTCTCGACTGCCTGGCGGAGAATGATTTCCATGATTGACTCCGATCGATTTAAAAAACCAAAACCCTTATGGTGTCGAGCGTGCCCGGTTCCGCCAGTCAGCCCATGTGTCGCCCAACCCGAGTGCGAGCGACGCGATCGCGGCCATGATGAAGGCCAAGGCCGCGAACACGTTGAGCAGGGGAAGGCAGAGCATGATGAAGCCGACAGTGAGCGTGATTCCAAGACTGCCCGGTGCCATGAACCAGGTGAGCACTCCGAAACCGCGCACGGCGTACAGCGCGCCGAAGAAGACGAGAAGATTCTTTCCCGCACCGCGAACAGAGGTGAGGGTTGGCAGGAGCATGATCGTCAAACCGACGATCAGCCCCCACACCAGTTGATCGTTGAAGCGAAATTCGCGCAGCGGGCGAAGCGGAGCGCCGAGGCGCGCCCGTCCGAGCCGGTGATACGTGGCCCAGGCCAACGCCAACGCCGCGAGCGACTGCAGGGCGAGCAACGCCGGAAACACAGTGAGGCCCCAGCCGGACAGCAGCGTGAGCTCCTTGGGCGTGTCCGCGACGGCTTCTGCGAGCTTTGGCACCTTCGACGTGAGATCCTTCCACTGGTCGGGGTGCGTCTGGATCACTTGGTTCATCGCCGACATCGTCTCGGCGTTGCGCCGGGCGAATTCGGTAGCCACGGTCTTTGATGCCTGCGCGAGCGTGACCGGTCCGATCACGCTCATGATCATCGCCAACGCCATCGTGCTGCCGAGCGCCAACAACGCGCGCGAGAACAACGGACGATGGAGGCTGAACAGACACACGATGCCGAACGACCCGGCCAGCAGCAGACTCCAGCCGCGCACCAGGTTGTAGAACGGCGTCGCCGCCGTGCCCGTCTGCACCGTCATGAGGGTGGCGATGGCCACCCACGCAGCGGCGAGGAATACCCGTCCTCCGGCCCACCAGCCAACGAGCGCGCAGGCGGCGACAGCCGGAACGAACAGAAGCATTGTCTGATCGATCGGCAAAAACGCCTTGAGCTGCGGAATCGTTGGAATGAACAGGAACGCCACGATAGCGAGGAAGAGTTTTCCCCAACCACGTTCACTTGGCGCCGGCGGAGCAACCGGCCCTTGCGGGACCGGCGAGTCTGCCGAGGGAGCTGGTACGGGCAGCGTCATTCGCTACGCCTGCATTCCGCGGATGTAGGGAATGATGGCGAGGTAGCGGGCGCGCTTGATCGCTGTAGACAACTGGCGCTGGTGACGGGCGCACACGCCGCTCAAGCGGCTCGGCAAAATCTTGCCGTGATCGGTGATGAAGCGGCCGAGCGTGCGGTCGTCCTTGTAATCGACGAAGCGTACGCGAGTCTCGCAGAACGGGCAGGTCTTGTTTGGGCGTCTCATTGTCTACTCCTCGTCCTCATCGTCGTCATCACGGCGCGCGCGGGCGAGCGCGAGCTCCTCTTCGGACATCGGCGGGGCGCCGACTTCATGCTCGAAGAGAGTGATCAGGTGGCGAATGAGCCCGTCTTCGAGCTTGATGGCGCGCTCGTATTCGGGGAGGGTGGACGTGTCGGCGCCGAAGCGCGCAACGACGTAGTAGCCGGACTCGCGGCGTCCAATGGGATACGCGAGCTGGCGGCGGCCCCAATGGTTGAGCGTGAGATCGGCGGGGTTTCCGAGCAGGCCGTTGAACCGGCCAAGCTTTTCGGTAATGGCGGCGTCTTCGAGCGATGAGTCGAAGACGTAGACCGCCTCATACTGGCGTGTCATGCGTGGGCAATCCTCCCTTTGGTCATAGCCGCCTCGCGCTGGTTGCCTGAGCGTGAGGAGGGGAAAGTTGTGCGGCACGTCATACGCTGAGAGCGGTACGCGTGCCGGAGTAACCCTTAATTATAACGGGCACAACGGATTAACTCAAGTTGGCGTGAGGCGAGCCGAGGCGGAAACGGCGGCACTGCCTATGCTTTATAGCAGCCCACAAAACGGCGGGCGCCAGGGGGCGCCGGCGACGTCACTGGGTGTTTTTGCGGAGGTGGAATATGCGAGGTCTTCGAATGCTGGTCGGGTTGTTCGCCATTGGCGCCACGGTGAGCTCGCTTGGAGCGTGCTCACATTCAAATACAGAGTACGGTGAGCTCGCGCCGAACAATCAGGTGGCGATTCACATTCAGAATCAGAATTTTCTGGACGTTGACGTCTACGCCGTGTCCAACGGTTTGGCGTCTCGCCTCGGTACGGTGACCGGCAACGGCTCGGGTAACTTTATCGTGAATGCGAACCTCACGAATCAGAATTTCTCCATCGTCGCCACGCCTATCGGCGGGGCCGGACGGGCGAGCACTGGCAACATCAGCGTGAGCGCGGGGCAAACTGTCGATTTCCGCGTGGGTTCGAATCTCCGGAACAGTTCGGTGTTCATCAGGTAACGCTCGCGGGCAGCACTCGGAGACGCCAATTGCAGGGTGGCCGGTTAGCGGCCGTGCGGGCGGCGCACTGAGTGCACTGATTGCACTCAGTGCACTGATGGACTGAGTCGTGGTAGGCATTGCGCCGTCGCCGGGGATCCCCGGAGACGGCGCAATGCATTGGGGCGCAATGATTTGGCCGCTTGTATATGCCGAAAGAAAAGTGATCTTTCGAATGCCGGATTCTCGTTGTACCACCGTATCATCCCAGTAGCATGCGCCGAGTTCGATCGGGGTACATTCTCGTCTACGTCTTGCTGACCGTGGCCATTATGGCGGCGTTGGCCACTGCCTTGGTGCCGACCATGGCCGGCAAGTCAGATTCGGCGCGTATCGCGACCACGGCCGCGACGATGCAGAATCTCGTGCTGTCAGTCGATTCATTCCTGCTGCACGTAAAAAAGCTGCCGGGAAACGTGTCGCAGCTGTCGGCCGCAATTGCCCGGACCGACAAAAACAGCTGCCAAACGGCGTACGCCAACGCGGACGTCACCAACTGGCTCACTTACGGACCGTACTTGAACAACGTGTTTGCCGACTCGAACGGCCTGAACACGCCGATTGGGCGTCTCCGCGACTCCATCCCGAAACGGGCGGCCGGCAAGAACGACTTTTACATCGACATTCCCGGTGTGGACGTCAACGACGCGGTGAAGTTCAAGTTCTACATCGACGCCGGCACCGGCGACACGGTGTCCACGATCCCGGCGGTGGTTACGCGCACGGACACGACCACCATTCGCTTTCGTGTCATCAAAGGCTCGACGTTAGGAAATGGCCAGTGTTGAAGGGGCGCGCCTCGCTCAGCGGTTGAATTAGACGTTGAAGCGAAAGAGCATCACGTCGCCGTCCTTCACCACGTACTCCTTTCCTTCCGACCGCACGGCACCCTTTTCCCGCGCGCCCTTCCAGCCCGCGAGGGCAATGAAGTCGTCGTAGCCCACCGTCTCCGCGCGAATGAAGCCGCGCTCGAAATCGGTGTGAATCACGCCGGCCGCCGCCGGGGCTGTGTCACCGCGGTGGATGGTCCAGGCACGCACTTCCTGCTCGCCGGCCGTGAAGTAGGTCTGCAGGCCGAGCAGGTGATAGCCGCCGCGGATCAACCGGTCGAGACCCGCCGATTCCAGCCCCAGGGACTCGAGAAAGCCGCGCCGGTCGTCTTCCGGCAGTTCCGCCAGTTCCGCCTCAATCTTGGCGGAGAAGGGAACTATCTCCGCGTGTTCACCGCTACTCGTGATGGCTTGGCGCAGCGCCTTGATGTGCGGGCCTTCTTCGCCGGCAAGCTCGGAGTCCGTCACGTTGGCGGCGTAGAGAATGGGCTTGAGCGTGAGCAGCGACAACGGCGCGAGCGTGGCACGCTCTTCCGGCGTCAGCTTCTCGTGCCAGAGGGCGCGGCCTTCGGTGAGTGCGGCATTCGCCTTCTCTAACGCCGGCAGCTCGGCGAGCGCTTCCTTGTCGCCAGTTTTGGCTGAGCGCTTCACCTTGTCGAAACGCTTCTCGACCACGGACAAATCGGCCAGGGCGAGCTCGAACTCGATGACTTCGCGGTCGCGCACGGGGTCCACCGAGCCCATGACGTGCAGTACATCGTCGTCATCGAAGGCGCGCACGACGTGGACGATGGCGTCCGTCTCGCGGATGTTGGCGAGGAACTGGTTGCCCAGGCCCTCACCCTGGGACGCGCCCTTGACCAGACCGGCAATGTCAACGAACTCCACCGCCGCCGGCACGGTACGCTGTGGCTCGACGACTTTCGCCAATTCGTCCAGACGGCCGTCCGGCACGTTGACGCGTCCGACGTTCGGATCCTTGGTGGCGAACGGATAGTTGGCCGCCAGCACGCCGGCCGACGTGAGGGCGTTGAACAGCGTGGACTTTCCGACGTTCGGCAGACCGACGATTCCTAACCTGAGCATCGCGAGGGCGGTGTTATGAGAACTGGTATATGAAAACGATTATTACTCTGCGGCCGGCTCGCCGGTGAACCGGTTCATCACCGGCACAATTCCGTCCGTGAGCCAGACTTCGAGCGCCGCAGTGAACGTGGGCATGAGGTCGCGAACAACCGCTTCCTCCCGCTTGCCGAACTCGTCGAGCACATAGTCCTTGAGCACCCCGCGACGGGCCGGGTCCTCGGGCGCGATCCCCACCCGCAGGCGCGAATACTCCGGCGACTTGACCGTGCCCTCGATGCTCTTCAATCCATTGTGCCCGCCCGGACTGCCTTTGGCGCGGAAACGGTAGCGTCCGAGCGGCAACGCCACCTCGTCCACAACAATCATCAGATCGGTGGCGGCCGACCAAAACGGACGCCGCATGTACGGCCGTAGCACGGCGCCGCTCAGGTTCATGTAGGTGAGCGGCTTGATCAGCCGCACCTTGATTCCCGCCACCGTCCCGCCCGCGACATAGGCCTCGCCGTCCTTCCGCCAGCCGTCGAAATGCCAAACGCCGGCAAGGTGGTCTACGACCCACCAGCCGACGTTGTGGCGCGTCCGCTCGTACTCCTTGCCCGGGTTGCCCAGCCCAACAATGGCTTTCATTGGCGCCCCGGGCCTCTAGCGGACTACTTCTTGGCCTCGTCCTCTTCAGCCTTCGTCTTGCGAATGAGCTCCGGCTCCACCTTGCCTTCGGCCCCTTCAGCGGTGGCCGTGGCTTCCACTGCCGCCTTTGGCGCGGCAACGAGACACACCGTGGCGCTCGGCTCGTCGAGCACAGAGACGCCTTCCGGCAACTTGAGATCGCGGATGTGCAGGTTGTGGCCGATGTTCAGCGGCGAGACATCGACGTCGATATGATCCGGGATGCTCGACGGGTCTACGCGGAGGTGCACCTGGTGCATCGTCTCCTCGAGAATGCCGCCGGAGATGCGCACACCGTCGGGGACGCCGTGGAAGCGGAGCGGCACATTGACCGTGATTTTCTCGCCGGCCACAAGCTGCTGGAAATCGACGTGGACGATGTAGCGCTTGAACGGGTGGCGCTGGATCTCGCGGATCAACGTCTTGGACGTGGCGCCGTCCACGTTGAGGTCGATGACCGTGCTCGCCGCGGAGATCTGCGTCAGGAGCTTGTCGATCTCGCGGGTGTTGATCGTGAGCGACTGCGGCTCGCGGCCGTGGCCGTAAATGACGGCGGGCACGGAGCCGGCCGCGCGAAGCTTGCGGGCAACGCCGGTGCCGCGATCGGCGCGGACGGACGCGTTCAGGGAAGCTGTTGACATTTTGCTAATACCAGTTTGATAACAATACCTTCGCAGCCTCCCCGCGGCGGTCCGTCTCTACTCTCGGGAGGCTGCGTCCTCCCTACCATGAGACCACTGCGTGGTCCTATACAACCGGTGCGCGCGAGCGCGCACCGGGGGTCGTACACTAGTCGAACAGTGAGCTCACCGACTGTTCGCTGTGGGTGAAGCGAATCGCCTTGGACAGCAGCTCACCCACCGACAACATGAACAAATTCTTCGGACGGCGTTCTTCGGGAATCGCGATCGTGTCGGTCAGGCAAATCTCCTTGATCGGCGCGTCGTTCAACCGTTTCACTGCGGGGCCGGACAGTAACGCGTGCGTGGCGCACACGTAGATGTCCTTGGCCCCCAACCCCTTCAATGCGCGAGCGGCTTCCGTCACCGTTCCCGCAGTATCGATCATGTCGTCCACGAGAATACAATCGTGTCCCGCCACCTCGCCCACCACGTTCACCACTTCCGACACATTCGCCTGCGGCCGCCGCTTGTCGATGATCGCCAGTGTGGCGTTCAATCGCTTGGCGAACCCGCGAGCCATTTTTGCCGAGCCCACGTCCGGCGCAACAATGACCGGATCTTCGAGACCCAGCTTACGATAGTGCGCGGTGAAGACCGGCATGGCGTACAGGTGATCCACCGGCACGTCAAAAAATCCTTGCAACTGGTGCTGGTGAAAATCCACACCCAGCACGCGATCGACGCCCGATGCCGTGATCATGTTCGCCACCAGCTTGGCGCCGATCGGCACGCGCGGCTGATCCTTGCGGTCCTGCCGCGCATAGCCGTAGTACGGCATCACACAGGTGATGCGCGCCGCCGACGCGCGCCGAGCCGCGTCGATCAACAGCAACATCTCCATGAGATTTTCCGCCGGCGGGTTCGTGGGCTGCACGATGAAGACATCGTTGCCGCGCACGTTTTCGTCGATGCGGACCGAAATTTCCCCGTCGGCGAACCGTCCGAGGTTCACGCGACAGAGGTCGATGCCCAGGTTGCGGGCGATCTCCTCTGCCAGCGGTCGATTGGCGGTGCCGGACAACAGCTTGAGGCCGTGACTCGGAACTGCTAATCCGTCCATCGGGGAGCCTTGTAAGATAATGTCGGGGAAGGACTTCTGGAAGCGCTAATGGCCCGGCCCAGGCGGTCGGGCTCTGGCCACGACTACGCCGCCTGGAGTGCTCGCGAGCGACCAGCGAATTGCCCCCGGTGGATTCGAACCACCATTCTCGGATCCAAAGACCGATGTCCTG
>JBEPWA010000035.1:0-45906 GCA_041690755.1 Gemmatimonadaceae bacterium
CGCTGGCCGTGCGCATGCACGAGGTGGTGCTGGATCACGGGCTCGACCTGCTGCACTGCCACTACGCCATTCCGCACGCCACGAGCGCCTGGATTGCCAAGGAGATGCTGCGGCCGACGCGGCCGGATATTCGCGTCGTCACCACGCTGCACGGCACGGACATCACGATCGTCGGCCAGGATCCGTCGTTCAAGCCGATCACAAAATTCTCTATCGAGAAGTCTGATGGTCTCACGGCCGTCTCGCGGTTTCTGCAGCAGGAAACGCTGACGACCTTTGGTTGCACGGCCTGCCGCATCGAAGTGATTCCGAACTTCGTGGACGAACACGTCTACGACCGCTCGCTCTACGAATCGCCGCTCACGGACCAGGTGGCGCCGGGGACGCGCGTCCTCATGCATATCTCCAACTTCCGCAGCGTCAAGCGGGTGAAGGATGTGGTCAACATCTATGCGCGGGTGCAGCGCGAAATTCCGTCCGTGCTCGTCATGGTTGGCGACGGGCCGGACCGCCCGGACGCCGAATCGGAGGCGCGCGCACTCGGATTGGAGAACAAAGTGTTCTTCCTTGGCAAGATCGACGCGGTGGCGCCCTTGCTGGCCGCGGCGGATCTCTTTCTGCTGCCGTCGAGCAACGAGTCGTTCGGGCTCAGCGCGCTCGAGGCGCTGGCCTGCGGGGTCCCGGTCATCGGCACGAATACAGGCGGCATCCCCGAAGTGGTCCGGAACGGCGAGACCGGCTGCCTCTATCCTGTAGGCGACGTCGACGGCATGGCGCGCGGTGCCGTCGCCATTCTTCGCGATCGGGACCGCTGGCAGGCCATGAGCACCTTGGCCGCGGCCGACGCACGCGCCCGCTTCTCGCTCGAGGCAATCGTCGCCGAGTACGAAGCATTCTACGAATACACGCTGGCGCTGCCGTCCACCGTGGAGCGCAGGTCGGCACCATTCCCCAATCCCCCAATACCGTGATCGTCGTGCAAGCGCTCGCCCCGGGTAGCTCCGTGCTTTTGCTTTGGCATGCGGTGGTCCTCGGCATCGTGGAGGGCGTCACTGAGTTCCTGCCGGTGTCATCCACGGCCCATCTGATTCTGGCGAGCCGCATGCTGCACCTCGCCGAAACGGAATTCCTCAAGAGTTTTCAGATCATCATCCAGCTCGGCGCCATTCTCGCCGTGGTGGTGTTGTACTGGAGCAAGTTCTGGAATTGGGAAATCTTCAAGAAGCTCGTTGTGGCGTTCATCCCTACCGGCATCATCGGCCTGGCGTTTTACAAGATCGTGAAGGGATATTTGCTGGGAAATCTCACCGTCGTGCTCTGGGCGCTGCTGATCGGCGGCATCGCGCTGCTCGTGTTCGAGCGGTTCAAGCAGCACGCCGAAACGGACGCCGACTTTACCGAGATCACGTACAAGAAGGCGCTGCTTATTGGCGTGTTCCAGTCCCTGGCGATCGTGCCCGGGGTGTCGCGCTCGGCGGCAACGATCGTTGGCGGATCGTTGATCGGCATCAGCAAGCGCACGATCGTCGAGTTCTCGTTCATGCTGGCTGTGCCGACCATGCTCGCGGCGAGTGCGCTCGAGCTGCTGAAGAATCATGGCGCTCTGGCGGGCGAGTATGGAATGATCGGCGTGGGCTTCGTGGTGAGCTTCGTCACGGCGATCGCAGCGATCAAGTCGTTCCTCGCCTACGTGAAGAAGCGCGACTTCAGCGCCTTCGGCTGGTATCGCATCGCGCTGGCGATCGCGTTCTACTTCGTGTTCGTTCGGTAACGGGGCGAGCGCGTGTCGTCGTCCGGAGCAGGACCCACGGCGGGCCGCTACGACGAATTGCGCGGCGACGATCTCGCCGATCGACTCGCGCTGCCACACGTCGTGACCTTTGGCTCGATCGGCTCCACGCTCGATATCGCGCACTCACTGGCTGAGGAAGGGGCGCCCGCGGGCACGCTCGTGCTGGCCGACGCGCAGACCGCGGGCCGGGGCCGCCTGGGACGGCCGTGGCGCTCGGAGGCAGGCGCGGGCATCTGGCTCACGCTCATCGAGCGGCCGAGCGATGCGTCGGCGCTCGATGTGCTCTCGTTGCGCGTAGGACTTGCGCTCGCGCCGGCGCTCGAGCCGTTCGCCACGGACCCTGTGCGGCTCAAGTGGCCCAACGACCTGTACGTTTCCGGGCGCAAGCTTGGCGGCATTCTCGTGGAAGCGCGCTGGCGCGAGGGGAGTCCCGAGTGGGTGGCCATTGGCGTCGGTGTGAACGTCCGGACGCCGGAGGCCGAGCCCCGCGCCGTCGGATTGCGCAACGGAACGGTGCGGCTTGCCGTGCTGGAAGTAATCGTGCCGGCGCTTCGCGCTGCAGCGTCGCGGCAAGGGCCGCTCCGTGAGGATGAACTGCGCGACTTTGCCAGCCGCGATTTCGCCGTTGGACGCGGTTGCGTCGAACCGGTGGTTGGAACAGTGCGCGGCATCGATGCGAGTGGCGCGCTGCTCGTCGATCCCGCCGGTGGCGCGGCATCGATGGTTGTCCGCGCCGGGTCGCTTGTGCTCACGGAGGAGTTGTGATTCTTGTTTTCGACGTCGGCAACACGGAGTTGACGATCGGATTGTTCAACGGCCCCGACCTGCGCGGTCACTGGCGGATCATGACCGACGTGTCACGCACGGCCGATGAATTCGGCGTGTTGCTGCGATCGTTGCTTGCGGCCAGCGGTTTCGTGCGGGACGAGGTGACGAGCGTGGCGATTGGCTCGGTGGTGCCGCGCGTGACCGGTCCGCTGGCCGAAGCTTGCGCGGGGTACTTCACCATCGACCAGCCGCTCATCGTTGACGCGCGCGCCGGGTTGCCGATCACGCTCGACGTGGACGAACCGCTCACAGTGGGCGCCGACCGGCTGATCAACACGCTGGCAGCGAGCCGGCTGTATGCGCGCGACGCAATCGTGGTGGACCTGGGCACGGCGATGACCTTCGACTGTATCACGTCGGACGGCGTGTTCCTGGGCGGGGTGATCGCGCCGGGGGTGCGGACCGCGGCCGAGTCGCTGACGCGGCGAACGTCAAAGTTGCCGGCCACGGAGCTCACCGTTCCGCAGCGGGTAATCGGAAAGCGGACGGAGGAGTGCATTCGCGCCGGCGTGTTGTTCGGCGCGGCGGACGCGATCGACGGTATAGTGCGCCGGATCAAGGCCGAGTGGCCGCGGCCCACGTCGCCAATGGTTGTGGCGACGGGCGGGTTGGCGGAGACGATGGCGACGCTGTGTACGAGCTTCGACAGAGTGGAGCCGCACCTGACGCTGCAGGGTCTGCAGATTGCGCATGCGCTCGTCAGGGGGCCTGAAGCCGGTCTGTAACCCGTTGTTTGCGAACGAGTTACGGACAAGTTCGCTAGCCCATTGTCCCTTGACTCTCCTCTCGGAGTGGGCTACTATTCGGCTTGTTAGCACTCGTGCCCGATGAGTGCTAACGCAAGTCACTCACATCGTTCTACCGCAGCCATAGAACAGGAGAGAGCACAACGTATGGCCACCAAGACCGTTTCCAAGGTCGCCCCTTTGGCCGACCGAGTCGTCATCAGGGCGCTTGAAGACGCCGAACAGATGCGCGGCGGGTTGTACATCCCCGACACGGCGAAAGAGAAGCCGCAGCAGGGTGAGATCGTTGCCGTTGGACCGGGCCGCTTCGAGAAGGACAAGCGCGTGCCGATGGACGTGAAAGTCGGCGACAAGGTTCTCTACGGAAAGTACAGCGGCACCGAGGTGACGGTGGACGGAGAGACGTTGTTGATCCTCCGCGAATCCGACGTCCTCGCCGTGCTCGCCTGATTCATTCCAATTCGCTAATTAAAACTTACTGATAGAGGGCTAAGCACCATGGCAGCCAAAGAACTCCATTTTAACGTCGATGCGCGCGCAGCTTTGAAGCGCGGCGTCGATCAGCTCGCCGAGGCCGTGAAGGTCACGCTCGGACCGAAGGGCCGGAACGTCGTCATCGATAAGAAGTTCGGCGCCCCCACGATCACCAAGGACGGCGTGACCGTCGCCAAGGAGATCGAGCTCGCTGATCCGCTCGAGAACATGGGCGCGCAGATGGTGAAGGAAGTCGCGACCAAGACGTCCGACCTCGCCGGCGACGGCACCACCACCGCCACCGTGCTGGCCCAGGCGATCTTCCGCGAAGGCCTCAAGAACGTGACGGCCGGCGCCAACCCCATGGCGATCAAGCGCGGCATCGACAAGGCCGTGCAGGCGATCGTGGACGAGCTCAAGAAGATCTCCGTCCCGACCACCGGCAAGAAGGAAATCGCCCAGGTTGGTTCGATCTCGGCCAACAACGACCAGGAAATCGGCGATCTGATCGCCGAAGCAATGGAGAAGGTCGGCAAGGACGGCGTGATCACGGTTGAAGAGGCGAAGGGCCTCGAGACCAACCTCGACACCGTCGAGGGCATGCAGTTCGATCGCGGCTACGTGTCGCCGTACTTCGTCACCGATCCGGACAAGATGGAGTCCGTGCTCGAAGATCCGTACATCCTCATCCACGACAAGAAGATCTCGTCGATGAAGGATCTGCTCCCGGTGCTCGAGAAGGTTGCCCAGCAGGGCCGCCCGCTGCTCATCATCGCCGAGGACATCGAAGGTGAGGCGCTGGCCACGTTGGTCGTGAACAAGCTCCGTGGTACGCTCAAGGTCTCGGCCGTCAAGGCGCCGGGCTTTGGCGATCGTCGCAAGGCGATGCTGCAGGACATCGCGGTGCTGACCGGTGGTCAGGTCGTGAGCGAGGACGTCGGCTTCAAGCTCGAGAACGCCGCGATCACCGACCTCGGTCGGGCCAAGCGCGTTGTCGTGGACAAGGACAACACGACGATCATCGACGGCAACGGCGGCGAAGACGCCATCCAGGGCCGCATCAAGGAAATCCGCGCCGCAGTGGACAGCAGCACGTCGGACTACGACAAGGAAAAGCTCCAGGAGCGTCTGGCGAAGCTCGCCGGTGGCGTGGCCGTGATCAACGTTGGCGCCGCGACTGAAGCCGAAATGAAGGAGAAGAAGGCGCGCGTCGAAGACGCGTTGCACGCAACCCGTGCGGCCGTGGAAGAGGGCATCGTCCCGGGCGGCGGTGTGGCTTTGATCCGTGCCCAGCGCGCGCTCAAGGGCCTCAAGCTTGACGCCGACGAGCAGATTGGCGTTGACATCATCCGTCGCGCCGTCGAAGAGCCGATCCGCATGATCGTGCAGAACGCCGGTGGCGAAGGCTCGATCGTGGTCGAGAAGGTTCGCTCGTCCAAGGACGACGCGTTCGGCTACAACGCGCTCACGGACACGTACGAAAACCTGGTCCAGGCCGGCGTCATCGACCCGACCAAGGTGACCCGCACGGCGTTGCAGAACGCCGCGTCGATCGCCGGACTCCTCCTCACGACGGAAGCGTTGATCGTCGAGAAGAAGGAAAAGGATGGCGGACACGCCGGCGGCCCCCCGGGCGGCGGCATGGGCGGCATGTACTAAACTGCCAGCCGACGGCCGTCAGCCGTCTGTTGTCTGGAAGAACGGAGCGGGGCGCCCAATTGGGCGCCCCGTTTTGCAGTTGTGGAGGCGGCGGCTGGCGTCCATTTTGGTCGTTATGAGAAACCGATTTCGCCTCGCCGCGTGGTGCGCCGCCGCTGCCGCACTCGCGTTCTCCGCGCCGGCCGGCGCGCAAACCGCAACGACCACCATCGCTGGAACCACGGGCCAGCAGTCGATTGTCGTACGCGGTGGATGGTTGTTCACTGCCACCGGAAACAACGTCGTCCGCAATCAGGGTTTGCTCATTGTCAGCGGGCGGCTCGTGGGCGTCAATCGACCGATCACGCCCGCCGAGATGGCTGGGGCCCGCATCGTGGACCTGCGCAACGACGAGTACGTTCTGCCGGGCATCTTTGACGTCCACGCCCACTACAACATGACGCTGGGCGAGGGCGGCATCCGCAGTGATGAGTATACTTATAACCCGCTCATCTTTCTCGCCAACGGCGTGACGTCCACCTTTCCGGCCGGCGAATACGATCCGGAAGGGATGATGGAGGCGCGCAAGCGCATTGATTCGGGCGAACAGATCGGCCCGCGGATCTACAACTCCGGGCCGTACTTCGGCAGCGCGCGGCGCGGCTGGAATCAGGACACCTCGCAGGCCAGCGTGTACCGCGATGTGGACGAGTGGGCGGCCAAGGGCGCGCGGGCGTTCAAAGCCAAGGGCATTGCGCCGCAGCAGCTGCGCTGGCTCATTGAGCGCGCGCACATGCACGGTCTCACCGTGACGGCGCACCTGGAGTCCGGCTTTCGGAACTCCACCAACGCGCGCGATGCAATTCTCATGGGCATCGATCGCGTCGAACACATTCTGGGCGGCGACCAGCTCGATCCCAACAAGCCCGCCTATCCGTCGTGGTCGATGGTTGACACGTCGTCCAAGCAGTTCAAGGACATCGTGAACCTGTTCCTCTCGCACCACGTGATGTTCGATCCCACCATCACGGCGCCGGTGTATTTCTCCAAGCTCCAGGAGGGCTTCGACTACTGGGTGGACGAACGGAAATTCTTCACGCCGGAAGTCCAGGCGTGGGTGAACGCTAAGCCGCCGCGCAAGGATGTGGCGTCCTGGGATTCCCTGTACTGGGCCATGCGCCGTACGACGAAAGCGTTCTACGACCACGGCGGACAGCTCACGTTGGGCACCGATAACCCGAGCACGGGAGAATTCCTCGCCGGGTTCTCGTCGCATCGCGAAATGCAGACGCTCGTCCTCGCTGGGATTCCGCCGGCAGCGGTGCTGCGCATTGCCACGATCAATGGCGCCCGCGCCCTAGGCGTGGCCGACAAGCTGGGGTCGATCGAGACCGGCAAGCTCGCCGATTTATTCGTGATTACCGGCAATCCGCTCACCAACATCAAGAACACTCGGAACGTGCAACTGGTAATGAAGTCGGGCTTTATCTACGATCCCAAGGCGTTGCTCGCCCAGGCGGTTGGCAAGATCGGTCCGTCTCCCAAGCGGCCCTGACCACGCGTCAGTCCGACGGATGCCGTGAGGGGGAATCCTTCGTGATGTCATTCCGACGAACGTAGTGAGGAGGAATCTGCTTTCCCTGCGATTATCGCGTGCCGGGAGAGAAGATTCCTCGCTCCGCTCGGAATGACAACGGGGCGCTACAGGGCGAGCGCGTACTGCGCCGGCCGTTCTGCTCGGGCGGCGCCCGGCGTGAACGGGCCAACGACCTCGCCCTGCGAGGCGGCCGTCAGCGTGCCGCGGAACCGCGACCGCGCGAGCGCTCCTCGCATCGACAGCAATGCGACCTCCGGCGAGTTGCACCGCTCGCTGAGGTGCGCGAGCACGAGGTGATTCAGCCCGCCAGACACCGCACCGCGCGCAAAGGCGCCCGCGTCATGGTTGCTCAAATGCCCGGTGCGGCAGGCAATGCGCGTCTGTAGAAATCGCGGGTACGGGCCGTTCCGCAACATCTCGTCATCGTGATTCGATTCGAGCACGAGAATGTCGAGCGACTCACACGCGTCTGCTATGGCCCTGCTCACGTGGCCGATGTCATAAAAAAGGCCCGCTCTCGCGCCGGTGGAACGACTCGTGACAACGAACCCCACCGACTGGTTGGCGTCGTGCGGGGTGGCGGTAGTGGTGACGGTCATCTGCTGGAATTGCAGCGTGCTGCCGGGATCGAACGTGTTGACCGCCGTTCCCGCCAACTCTTCGGCCTTCGCCGTGCCGGGCGTGGCGTACACTTTCCATCCCCACTTTTTGGCCGCTGCGCCGGCGCCCTTCACATGGTCGCTGTGTTCGTGCGTAACGAGGCAGGCGTCGATCGACTCTGGCGCCACGCCAATCGTCTTAAGCCGGCCGGCCAGCGTGCGCGTGCCGAAACCGCAATCGATCAGGAGCCGCGCGCCGTCGCACTCGATGAGGACGGCGTTGCCGGCGCTGCCGCTGCCGAGCATCCAGAGCTTCACGGCGTGCCCATGTCCACGGTCCACCGCTCGTTGTGCACTCCCGTGAGGTGCCGGCGCGCCCGCTCGGTGAGGGTCACGTGCCGGCGCGCCATCATCCGGCTCGCTGCCTCGAGAAACTTGTCGGCGCGATACAGCGCGTAGGGCGGTGCGTCGCCCCACGAGAACGGCGCTACGACTTTCGGCGGCATGTTGCCATAAACGTTGGCGCCGGCACCGAGGACGGCGCCGGTGGTAAGGCGCAGCCCGATGCCGGTCTTCACATGATCACCGAACATGGTGCCAAGAAATTGCAGTCCGGTGTCGCGCACGCCCGTCGGCGTCCAAAGCGCCACCGAACCATACGTGTTCTTTAAATTGCTGGTGATCGTGCCGGCGCCGAGATTCACCCACCGGCCGAGATACGAGTGCCCGACAAAGCCATCGTGCCCCTTGTTGGCGTGCCCGAGAAACACCGTGTTGCTCAGCTCACCGCGCACCTTGCACACGTCGCCGATCGACGAGCCGCTGATGTCGCCGCCCATCACCGTGACGTTGCGTCCGATGTAGCACGGCCCCACGAGCCGCGTGAACGCGTGCACATGACTTCCCGAGCCGACATGAATCGCGCCGGCCGAGGCATCGAATACCACATACGGCTCGATTACGGCATCGGGCGCGACCGTCACGCGGCCGGTGCCGATCACTGTGGCATTCACCGGCGGTAGCCCGTCGGCAAGTGCGGGCGACGCCAGATCACTCGCCAGCTGCAGCGGCAGCAGGGCGACGAAGTCCCAGACGTCTTCCAACCACCACCCATCGAGCGTGTCGATTGCACCTGTGCCGGCGTACAACTCCTCGATGGTGAGCGTGCCGTCGGCAAATGCAGCGACGTCGAGCGGCTCTTTGATGCGAATGGCGGCGAGCTCAGTGCCGCATCGCCACATGCTGCACGTGGCGGACCGGCGGGCCACCTTGGTCGGATCGGCCGGGAAGGCGGGAACGCAACGCGACAACGCCACGATCGACCCGGCGGGAATCATTCCGCTCGCCGCCGTGGCTCCCATCTCATCGAAGTCAGTGTGTCGGACGCCGGCGATGAACTGAATGCTCGTCGGTTCGAGTGCGGCGGCCCACCGCTTACGAATCAGCGCCGTGCCGGCAACCATCTCGGAGATCGGCCGCGTGGACGCGAAGGGCTCGAAGGCGCGCGCGCGCGCGTCGTCGTACAGATAGAGCGCGGTCATTCGCGATCGCGCACGCCGCGGGGCAGCGCGTCCATGAGCGTTTTCAGATCGCTCGACTTATCGACGGTGGTCACGAGCACCACGCCGTCTTCGATCACCACAACTAGATTGGACACGCCGTAAAGTACGACCTCGGCGTTCGGCGCGTGGACTACGTTATCGCCGGACTCCACGGCGTAAACGCGGCCCAGGACCGAATTGCCCTGCGCGTCGTTGGCCCGGACGCGCTTGAGCGACCCCCAGGTGCCCACGTCGTCCCAGCCAAAGTTGCCAGGCATCACTGCAACACGGCTGCTGCGCTCGAGCACGCCCACGTCCACCGAGATTGGCGTGACGGCGCCAAAGAATGCCTCGATGTCGTTCGCATGGGCATGCAGCGCACCCGACACTTCCGGCGTCAGTTGGCGCACGTCGTCGAGAAAATCTCCTACGCGCCACACAAAGATCCCGGAATTCCACAGATACCCGTCGCGGCGCATCTCCTCGGCGCGCGAGCGGTCGGGCTTTTCGACGAAACGCACGACGCGGCGCGCCCCGTCGGTCAACTCCTTGCCGGGCTGGATGTAGCCAAACCCCGGGTCGGCGCGCGTGGGCACCACGCCCACGGTGACGAGCGCGTGGTGTGCCTCGGCGACGTCCGCCGCGGCGGACAGGGCGCGTTGAAACCCAGGCGCGTCGGCCACGGACCAATCGGCATGAACCGAGATCATTACGGCGTCCGGTCCATCACGCCGGGAAATTTCCTGCGCCGCCCACGCCAGCGCCGCCGCCGTACCGCCGGCCCGTGGCTCGGCGATGAGGTTGTTGCGCGGAATTTGTGGCAGCAAGGCAGCAATCGCGGGCACCAACGTGTCATTCGTGAGTATCAGCACCCGGTCGGGCGGCACGATCGGACTGAGCCGATTAACCGCGTCAGCGAGCAACGGCTCACTCGATACCAATGGAAGGAGCTGCTTTGGACGTGACGGTGTGCTCAGCGGCCAAAACCGCGATCCGATACCGCCGGCGAGAACGACTGCCCAGCGGCTCATGCGCCTCCCGGCGTCGATTCGTCAGCGCTCAACCCCACCAATTCGGCGGCGCGCGCGTACAGCTTCTTGGGGCTGAACGGCTTGGTGAGGAAATCCGTGGCGCCCAGCTCCATGGCCCTGGTGTGCTGCTGCTCCTGGCCGGCGGCCGTGAGAATGATGCACGGCACGGTACGCCACCGGTCATCGTTTCGCATGGCGGCCAGCACGTCCAGGCCGCTCAGATGGGGCATCATCAGGTCGAGGAGCACGAGGCCTATGTCCGGCTCGTGCTCGAGCACCTGCAGCGCCTCCTTGCCGTCAAACGCAAGGGTCACGCGAAAGGGCCCTTGCTCGAGCTTCATCTTGATGATTCGGCCGATGTGTGGCTCGTCGTCAGCCACGAGGACGTGGCAGGGGGGAACGGTGCTGGTCACGTGGATTTAGACGAGGGCGGCAATGTGTTCGCGGTTGCGCCGGAGCTCGAACAGCAGCTGTCCGATGTTCGCGCGGGGGGAGACGAGCACGAGGAGCGTGGCGTCGGCCGACAGCACCGAAACGATAGCCAGCCCGTGGCGGTGCTCGAGCACGGCGGTGCGAAGCTCTCCGCGAGCCGTGGCTGTTCCGAGCTCGTCCGCGGTGCCGATGATCGCCGGAATCCTGGCCGCAATGTCTTCGGCGTCGAACCCTGGTCCGGATTGGCTGTCGATCAGCAATCCATCGCGGCCCAGTACGATGGCGGCGTCAACTCCGTCACGCTGTCGTATGGCAGCGACTAGGTCACGAATGCTCGGCATGACGACTCTCAAGCTCCCTGCAAAGTCGTGGCGAAGCTAGAGATCAACATTGTCGAAGTCAAGCGACACCAATCGCTTGAAGTATGTGCAGCATGGTCGTATCCTTCGCCCTTGAGCTCCCCAAACATGACTGATCGAACCTACCGTCCAAAGTCCGCCATCGCGCTATTCGCCGCGGCGATGCTTGCCGTAACCGGCGCTGCCTGCGGCAACTTCACGGGCGTGCCCGCGTCTCTCTACACCCTGCAAGACAGCGGGGTTGTCTACGCGCTCAACGGTGCGCCCCCGAGCGCGCCAACGTCGCTGCACCTGTTCAGCGGAACGCTGCTTCCGGCGGACGCGAGTGGCCTGTTCGACGTCGCGTTCGACATCGATTCGGCCGGCCGCATCGTCGTGTTGCCGGAGCGCGCGGTGATCAGCGGGTTGGCGCCGAGTCACACTGTGAGCGTGCAAGCGGTGAGTGGCACGTACGACGCGCTCGATCGCGCGCCGCGGTCGGGGTATCGAGCCGATACGGCGCTCGTCATCACGACGAATCAAGTCGTCGTGGTGCAGAGTCAGGACGCGAACGCCTGCAGCGTGTCAATCAGTGGCACCACGCTGTATGGCAAGTTCGTCATCACGTCCGTTGATCCGTTGACCCGCCAGATGACGATTCGGTTTACAACCGATCCGAATTGCGGATTCTACTCGTTCGCTACTGGTCTCCCGAAAGACTGATTCGTGCACGACCTTCGAATGCTCCGCGAGCAGGTGGACGTGCTTCGCGACGGCATGCGCCGTCGCGGAACGCTCGACGCGTTGGCGCCCGTCATCGACCGGGGCGTGGCGCTCGAGCAAGAGCGTCGCGCGCTGATTGTCGCCGCGGACGAGCGCAAAGCGGCGCGCAACGCCAACGCGCAGGAAGTCGCCAAACGGAAGCGCGCAAAGGAAGATGCGGACGATCTGATAGCGCAGGGCCGTGCGCTCGGCGACGAGATCTCGGCTCTCGATGCCGACCTCGCCGGCGTGGAACTGGAGCTGCAGCGCGTGCTGCTGGAAATCCCCAACGTGCCCCTGCCCGACGTACCGGCCGGCGGGGAAGAGCAGAACGTGATCGTGCGCGAATGGGGCACGCCGCGGCCCCCGGACGGCGTGAAGCCGCACTGGGAAGTTGGTGTCGCGCTCGGGCTCTTCGATCTCGAACGCGCGAGCAAAGTATCCGGATCGGGATTCGTGTTCTATCGCGGCATGGGCGCGCGGATCGTGCGGGCGCTCGTCAACTTTTTCATGGACACCCATCGCGAGGAGCACGGCTACCAGGAAGTCTGGCCGCCGCTGCTCGTGAACCGCGCCACCATGACGGCCACTGGCCAGCTTCCCAAGTTCGAAGACGACGCGTACGTCACGCGCGGTGATGAGCTTTTTCTCATTCCTACAGCGGAAGTTCCGGTCACGAACCTCTATCGCGACGAGATCATCGACATGGTGCCGATGGCGTTCGTGGCCTACAGCAAGTGCTTTCGCCGCGAGGCGGGATCTGCCGGCAAGGACACGCGCGGCATTCTGCGCACGCACGAATTCGACAAAGTGGAGCTCGTGCGTTATTGCGCGCCGGAGCACTCGGCCGCGCAGCTCGAGCTGCTCACCGGCCACGCCGAGTCCATGCTCGAACGTCTGGGCCTTCCGTACCGGCGCAAATTGTTGGCGGCCGGTGACACCGGCTTTAGTTCCGCCATGACCTACGACCTCGAGGTGTGGGCGCCGGGTGTTGGCGCGTGGCTTGAAGTGTCGTCGTGCAGCAACTTTGGCGACTACCAGGCGAGACGCGGCAGCATTCGCTATCGACCTGCCAAGGGCGAGAAGCCGCGACTCGTGCACACGTTGAATGGTTCTGGTCTGGCGCTGCCGCGCGTCATCGCCTGCATTCTCGAGCACTACCAGAACGCCGACGGGACCGTCACGGTTCCCGAGGTGCTGCGGCCGTATCTCGGCACCGGCACCCTCGGCTGAACGCCATGCGCCGCGGCACGCCGGAGGCGGTGGTCGCTACGCTCATACTGCTGCTGCTCGGCTCGTATGTGTGGTACACGCAGCGGGTGGTGGTGAACCTTCGCGCCAGCGCGAAGAACACCACCGAAATGTACGCGCGGATCTACCACGGCATTGGCGACACGACCGCCGGTTCGACGCTCGCCGCGTTGCTCGATCTGTCGCGCAGCATCGCCGATCAAGGCGTTCCGCTCATCGTTACCGATCTCGCTGGGCAACCTCGCGCGCACGCGAATCTTCCGTTCGACCGCAAGGATTCCGTGCTCGACGACGACCCACGCATCAGCGCATACGTTCGCGTGCTCGAAGCAGAGAACCCGCCGGTGATCGATTCGCGGGTGGGTCGCGTGTATTACGGCGACCCGCCCATCGTGCAGGGTCTGCGAATCATTCCCGCGCTGCAGGCGATCACCGCGGCCATTCTCCTGCTCGCCGGCTTCTACATCATACGGACCCGCGGCGACGCGGCCCGCGAGCGGCTGTGGGCCGGCATGGCGCGCGAGTCAGCGCATCAACTCGGTACTCCGCTCTCGAGCCTGGGTGGGTGGGTGGAACTGCTCGAGGACCGCGCCAACGACGACATGTCCATGGCGGCTGCGTCCCACATGCGCGCCGACCTCGAACGCCTCGATCGCGTGGCCCACCGTTTCGAGCGCATTGGACGCGAGCCGAAGTTCGAGGCGATCGATCCCGCGGCCATCGTTGGGCGCATCACGAAATATTTTCAGGCGCGCGTGCCCACGCTGGCGAACACGATCGCCGTGACGTCCGTGATTGCCCCAGATTTGCCTGAAGTGCAAGGCGATCCGGTGCTGCTCGAATGGGCACTGGAAGTGTTGACGAAGAATGCCATCGATGCGCTCGCCGGCCGCGGCGGGCGCGTTGAAGTGGCCGCCGTGCACGGGCCGGACGACGCCGTGGTGATCCGCGTTGCCGACGACGGGCCTGGCGTGCCTCGCGAATTGCGCGGCAAGATTTTTGACCCCGGGTTCTCGACCAAGACGAGCGGATGGGGCATTGGCCTGTCGCTCGCCAAGCGCATCGTCGAGGAAAATCACGGCGGCAAACTCGTGCTCGTTCCAACGGAGCGTGGAGCGACGTTCGAGATTATTCTTCAGTAATGTCGATGCTGCTCGAAGAGAAACTCACCGCCGGACTCAATCCGGCGCAGCGGGAAGCGGTCCTTCACGTCAACGGGCCCATCCTCGTGCTCGCGGGCGCCGGATCGGGAAAGACCAGGGTGCTCACGTCGCGCATCGCGCGGCTCATCGATGTCGAAGGCGTCGACCCGCGCGCCATCCTCGCGGTGACGTTCACGAACAAGGCCGCCGGAGAGATGCGCGAGCGCATTGGCCGCCTGCTCGGCAGCGCGCCGGCCGGCATGTGGGTGGGCACCTTCCACGCAGTGGGCGCGAGAATGCTGCGCTCCGGCGCGCATCTGGTGGGGCGCTCGCCGTCATACACGATCTATGATCAGGACGACTCGCTCGGTGTCATCAAGCGGCTCATGGAGCGGCACGGCATTCCACACAAGCAGTTCACGCCGCGTGGCGTGCAGTCGGCAATCTCGGAAGCGAAGAACAAGCTGATCTCCACCGGCGAATACGATACGCTCGCCATGGATCCGTTTTCCAAGGCTGTGGGCGCGGTGTATCGGTCGCTCGGCGAGGCGCTGCAACTCGCCAATGCCGTGGACTTTGACGACCTGCTCGTGTTGCCAGTGCGCATGCTCCAGCAGAATGCCGACCGGTTGGCGGCGTATCGGCAGCGGTTCCAGTACATCCTCGTGGACGAATATCAGGATACCAATCGCGCGCAGTACGAGCTGATCAAACTGCTCGGCGGCGAGCACGGGAACGTCTGCGTCGTGGGCGATGACGATCAGTCCATCTACGGTTGGCGCGGCGCCGACATCCGGAACATCCTCGATTTCAACAAGGATTTTCCCGAGCCGGCCATCGTGCGGCTGGAGGAGAACTACCGCTCCACGCCGCAGGTGCTCGATCTCGCCAACATGGTGATCAGCCAGAACACCGGCCGCATGGGCAAGACGCTGCGCGCCACGCATCCGTCGGGCGAAGCCGTCACGGTGGTCCGTTCCCTCGACGAGCGCGACGAGGCGGATTTCGTCGTTGGCGAAGTGCTGGCGCGTCGCTCGGCTTCGTCGTCGCTGCAGCTCAACGGTGTGGCCGTGCTCTATCGCACCAATGCACAGAGTCGCGCATTGGAAGAAGCGTTGCGGCGCCACGCTGTGCCGTACCGGCTCGTGGGCGCCGTTCGATTCTACGATCGGCGCGAGATCCGCGATCTCATGGCGTACCTCAAGCTCATCGCCAACCCCGCTGACGACGAAGCCTTTCGTCGTGCCGTCGCCGTGCCCAAACGCGGACTCGGCGAAACGACTATCGAGCAGCTCTCCGACGCGTCGCGCGCCCGCGGCGTGCCGATGTTCGAGGGCGCGCAGATTCCGGAGATTATCGCCGGATTGCGCGGCGGGGCTCGCACGTCGCTCGCGGCATTCGTGCAACTCATCGCCACGTTGCGCGAGCATGCCACCGAGTCGGCGGTGGACGAACTGCTGCGCGAACTCGTGGAGTCGATCAAGTACGGCGACTATCTCGCCGCCGAAGGGCCGGAATCGGCCGAGCGGCTGGACAACGTGCGCGAACTCATGACCGGCGCGGCCGAAGTGGTGGCCGACGATCTCGGTGAAGTAGGCTTGCGTCCGCTCGACCACTTCCTGCAGCGCGCCACGCTCGTGGCCGGCGTTGACGGCATGACGGCCGACTCCGACGCTGTCACGCTCATGACGCTCCACAACGCGAAGGGCCTCGAGTATCCTGTGGTGTTCATCACTGGGCTGGAAGACGGTCTGTTTCCGCTCGGCAAGGCGTACGACGATCCGAAGCTGCTCGAGGAAGAGCGTCGGTTGCTGTACGTCGGCATCACGCGCGCCGAACGGAAGCTGTATATGACTCACGCCGAGGAGCGCCGCCGCAACGGCGAGACAATGGCGTGTCGGCAGTCGAGCTTTCTCGATGGCATTCCCGATCGAATGATCGAGAAGCGCAGCACCATCAAGGTGCGGAGCTCCGGCCGCTCGGTGATGCGCGCCGGGGGCATGGTAGGCGGCTACGACCGCGGCTTTGGGCGCGGCGCGCGGCTCGGCTTGGATTCCGAGGAGTTCACGCCGCGACAGTCGGCCGGCACGCGCCGCCCGGGTTCGCCAGTGCCGAGCTTTGCGCCGAGCGCGCCGGAGGACGAATCGCAGGACGCGCCGGTGTTCGTCGTTGGCGCGCGCGTTAAGCATCGCAAGTTCGGCAGCGGCACCATTGCCGAGCTTGCGGGCGCCGGCCGCGACGCCAAGGTCAAGGTGGACTTTGACGACGAAGCGATCGGCCGCAAGACGCTTGTCATTGCGCAAGCGAATCTGGAGCGAGGCGACGAGTAGTGGCCGTCACCGTAGACGACGTTCGGCACATCGCCGCGCTCGCTCGGCTCGGACTTACCGACGAGCGCGCGCACACGCTGGTGGACGAGCTCAACACGATTCTGCGCCACATGGACGTGCTGTCGCGGGTCGACACCGGCAACGCGCCGGAAGTCAGCGGCATCGGCGCCGCCGGCGCGCCACTGCGGCCGGACTCAGGCGAACCGACGCCGCTCGCGCGCGCCCGTGAATCATTCGCGCCGCGCATGCAGGACGGATTCTTTCTCGTGCCCCGGCTCTCTACGCATGAAGACGGTGCTGATGCCGGCGCGGCATCGTGAACGCCATCGATGCGGTGAACGCCAGCCTGGATCGGGCCGGCGCGGTCGGCGCCGGACGAGAAGCATTGAACATTCTGTTATACCAGGACGCTAAAGCGTCACGCGCCGACGCCACAGAGGTCGATGCCCGGGATGCGACGCCCGGACCGCTGCACGGCGTGCCGGTGGTGATCAAGGACAACATCGCCACGCTGTCGCTGCCCACTTCCTGTGGATCAAGAATTCTTGATGGATATGTCAGCCCCTACGAAGCCACGGCGGTAAGTCGCCTGCGCGCGGCCGGCGCGGTGGTCGTCGGCAAGTCGAACATGGACGAATTCGCGATGGGCTCGTCCACCGAGAACAGTGCCTTTGGTCCGACGAAGAACCCGCTCGCCCCCGACCGCGTGCCCGGCGGCTCATCCGGCGGTTCCGCGGCCGCGGTTGCCGCGGGCATTGTGCGCATTGCGCTTGGCTCGGAGACCGGGGGGTCGGTGCGCCAACCGGCGGCGTTCTGCGGCGTCGTGGGCGTCAAACCGACGTACGGGCGCGTTAGTCGCTACGGCTTGGTGGCGTACGCATCGTCACTCGATCACGTCGGCGTGTTCGGCAAGTCAGTAGACGACGCCGCGCTCGGCTTGGAGACCATCGCCGGCCTGGACCCGCTCGACTCCACCTGCGCGGCCGAGCCCGTGCCGCAACTCCGCGACGCGGCGCGCGGTGGGCTCACCGGCGTGGTCATTGGACGGCCCCGCGAATTTTTCCCCGACGATCTCGACGCGCGCGTTCGAGAGAAGTGTGATGCCGCGTTTGAGCATTTCAAGCGGTTGGGCGCCGAAATCCGCGACGTGTCGCTGCCACATACAAAGCTGGCCATCGAGGTCTATTACATCATTGCGCCGGCCGAGGCGTCATCCAATCTGGCCCGGTTCGACGGCGTACGGTACGGCCTGCGTCTGGAGGGCGACGGACTGCGCGGTATGTACGAAGCGACACGCTCCAACGGATTTGGCGCCGAAGTCACGCGCCGAATTCTGCTTGGCACCTACGTGCTGTCCGCCGGTTACTACGACGCGTATTACCGCAAGGCGCAGCAGGTGCGCGGCCTTATCTCGCGAGACTACGCCGGCGTATTCAACAGCGGCGTGCACCTGCTGTTCACGCCTACTACGCCCACGCCGGCGTTTCTACTCGGTTCCAAGTCGGATCCGTATGAGATGTATCTGAGCGACATCTTCACCTGTACGGCAAACCTCGCCGGCGTTCCGGCAATGTCACTGCCGATTGGACGCGTCGATGGACTCCCCGTTGGCGGCCAACTGATCGCCAATCACTTCGACGAGCGGCAAATGTTCGTCGCGGCGTACGCGCTCGAGCGCGCACTGGGCGACGACGCGCACCGATGACGACCACGGCGGCGACATCGTCGGTTTGGGCCGATCGGTACGAGATGGTGATCGGACTCGAGGTGCATGTGCACCTCAAGACCGCCACGAAGCTCTTCTGCCGGTGTTCCACGGATTTCGGCGCCGCGCCCAATCGCAATACCTGCCCGGTATGTCTCGCGCTGCCGGGTGCGTTGCCGGTGCTCAACGAGCACGCCGTTGACTTGGCCATTCGCGCCGGCATCGCCCTGGGCTGCTCGATTCAGAGTACGTCGGTGTTCGCGCGAAAGAACTATTTTTATCCGGACCTCCCCAAGGGTTACCAGATCTCTCAATTCGACCAGCCGCTCGCGCTGCGCGGCTCCGTGCGGATCGGCACGCGGACCGACGGTTCACCGATTGTCGTTGGCGTGACGCGCGTCCACATGGAAGAGGATGCCGGCAAGTCCGTGCACGATCGGTTCGCCGGATTTACCGCGGTCGATCTCAATCGCGCCGGCGTGCCGCTGGCCGAGATAGTCAGCGAGCCGGACATGCGCGGGTCGAGTGAAGCCGTGGCCTACCTCCAGGCGGTCAAGCAGATCCTCGAATACGCCGCGGTGAGTGACGTGAACATGGAGGAGGGAAGTCTCCGGGTAGACGCCAACATCAGTGCGCGCAGGCTCGGCGCGACAAAGCTCGGCACCAAGACCGAGCTGAAGAACCTCAACTCGTTCTCCGGCGTAGCGCGCGCGCTCGACGCGGAGTTCGACCGCCAGTGCGCCATTCTCGACGCCGGCGGCCGCGTCGAACAACAAACCATGCTCTGGGATGAACGCGCCAACGAAGTGCGGCCGGCCCGGTCGAAGGAAGGCAGCCACGACTACCGGTATTTCCCCGAGCCCGATCTGCCTCCGTTGATTGTGTCGCTGGATCGGATCGACGGGGTAAAGCAGGCGTTGCCCGAGTTGCCGGCGGCGCGGCGCGAACGGTATCGTCGCGAATTTTCCGGACTGACGGACTATGATATCGAGGTGCTGACGTCCGCCGCGGCGCTGGGCGAGTACTTTGAGCACGTCGCCCGAGCGAGCGGCGACGGCAAGACGTCCGCCAACTGGATCATGGGCGAAGTGCTCGCCGCACTGAAGAGCACCGGTCGATCGATCGCGCACTTTACGGTGCGGCCGGCCGACCTCGGTGCGCTGCTGGGGCTCGTGCGTGACGGTGTGGTGAGTCATAGTGCGGCCAAGCAGATCTTTGCCCTCATGACGCAAACCGGCGATTCACCGCGCCAGATCGCTGAACGCGAATCGTTGCTGCTGATCACGGACGACGCGGCGCTTGCCGGGTGGATCGCCGCGGCGTTCGCCGCGCATCCCGCGGAAGCCGCGCGCTATGTGTCCGGAGAGCGCCGCCTGCAGGGCGTGCTCGTGGGGCACGTTATGAAATTGTCCAAGGGCCGCGCCGATCCCAAGCGCGTGAATCAGATGTTGCTGGCGCGCACCGACGCGTAGAGCGGCTCGGATAGCGACGCCGAGAATTTCAGCGTGGACTCCGGCAGGCCAAAGTGCTTGTCGGCCTCGGCGAACAACAGCGACTCGCCTCCGTCGTGCAGCGATTTCTTGCGAACCTGCTTGGCCAGCCGCAGTGCTTCATCGCCCGAAGGATCGAGCTGGAAGGTCTCCGAGCCGTCCATGCGAATGAGCATGTCCATGATGAAGTCATACGAACGCGCGAGATAGCGCCCCACGTCGTGATCGGGCAGATCCCACCGGCTCTTCTCCGTCATCATGCCAAAAATGCGCTGCCACGACTCGGTGTCCGCGGCAATCACCATCCCGCGAAAAATCCGGCGGTTCGTGGGCGTGCTGAAAATCGTTGGGCTCAGCACGCGGTCGAGCAGTCCGTCCGATCGTGAGTGATCGACGAGAATCAGCTCGCGCGCGTGGCGGGCGCACTCCGTGCCCAGATGCGTCTCGAATCGGCTCTCCCAATACGAATGGCCGAGCGTGGAGGTGCTCGACGTGACGGCCAGTTGCTTCGGGACGAAGTAGTTGTGTGCAACGGAATCCGCGGCGAGATGGGATAGGTATCCCAGCCCGAACGTCCGCAGGCGATCGTCGGACGCGCCGTCGAAGATCTCCATACCCACGGTCCAGGAGTGACAGTGGCGGCCGGCCGGCGCGTATTTTTTTGCGATACTCGTGTCTGCCGCGATCGATCCATACAAGAAATCATATGGAAACCTCCGCAGCAACGCCGCCACGGCGGGCGGCAACACGGACAGCGACCGCATGACGGCCTCGCCCAGATAGACGTGCGTCCCAGGCGTCCAGGCGTGCGCGATCGTCGGCACGAGGGCGATTGCAGCGATGGCGATGAAGACGTTTCCCACGATCTCCATCGCCCGCCCACGTCCGCGGTACCGGCTAGACGCCAAGGCGCTTCCGCTGCCGCCGAATCGCCCGGCGCAGGTCCTTGAGCTCGGACTCCACCACGTCGTCGATCGCCTCTCGGGCGCGGCCCGCGTAGTCCGTGACATGGCTGCGAATCTCCTCGCGTGGCACACGATCCCACGCCTCCGCACCGCGTTTGCGCGTCCAGCGTGCGCCGGCAACGCCGAGCTGGGCCGCGTGCCGGCCGGCCCATTGCGCGCCGCGTCCCGCGCCTTCCACTACGGGACTTACCGGACGCCGGCCCGACGGACCACGTCGCAACATGAAGGTCAATCCGGCGCCGATCGTCATGCCGATCAGCGCCGCCGTCAGCAGGTCGTACTCGGCGTCATGCCCGGCGTTCGCCGCGCTGACGGGGGCGGACACGCGGGGCTGCTGGGAGCGCCTGCGCGGACGATTGGGGCTTACGGTCGGAGCCATCCACTTCCTCCTGAAATTCGATGTCGTCGGCCAGGTCGGCCGCGTCATGTTCTTGGAACGCAAAGTCCATCCCATCCCGATCGCGGAACGCCGCCGCACCGCCGCGCACGCCGCGCACGGCGGATGCTGTGGACACGAACAGGTGTTCCGCCTCTTGCTGCACCACCGCCATCAGGGCGTTGAGCTCGTTCATTCGCTGCTCGGTCATCGACATTGCCGCCTGCACCCGCTCGTTCGCTTCGCCGATCGTCGCGTGGACCTTCTGCACGTCCGTGCGAACGGACGTCGTGACGAAATTCAGGTTGTCGGTGATCGTTCTCGCCTGATTCATGATCGGCGTGATGTCGGCGTACACCCGGTCCAGTAGATGCGAAATCTTTCGGTACGTCCGTCGCGAGTGAAACGCCACCGGAATAGCGACCACGGTGAGGACGAGCAGGGAGATCGCGATCAGGGTGCTCGCCAATTCCGTGACGCGGTCCATCCAGCCTCGGTCCACCGCGACCTGTTTCATAAATACGGTGTCGCGCACCACCGGATTCTGAAGCGCGGTCACGCCTTGATGAAGCAAATCGGCTACGGGCGCCAAAACAGAGATCATCGGGTTGTGTCGTGCGGGAAAACCAGGGAACGCGGCGGTGCCGACCGCGTGCCGACGCCCAGGGAATGTGCAAGGGCGGGGCCAAGCATACTCGGCCGCATGTTACGGCGCGATGCTGGTGGAATGCAACGACGTGCGACTGCTGCGCATGGAAAGTGCCCCCTGCCATTGACCATAACTTGCTGGACCGGCCATTCTTCGCTGAAATCTAATTCCCGTACCCGCACCCCCTGCTCATGAGCGCACTGCAGTTCGTCGTTCAGGGGAGAGAGACCCTCTCCGGCACCATCACTCCCTCGGGGAACAAGAACGGCGCGCTGCCGATCGTCTGCGCGGCGCTGCTCACCGAGCATCCTGTGATTCTCGAGAACGTTCCGCGCATTCGCGACGTCGAGACACTTGTCGAGCTCATCGCGTCCGCGGGTGTTGACGTTGCGTGGATGGGGCGGAACACCCTGCGCATTCACGCCAAGGAAGTGCGGTCCGCCAACCTTGATCCCAAGCTGTGCAAGAAAATTCGCGCGTCGATTCTGCTCGCGGGTCCGCTGCTCGCACGGTGCGGACACATCAAGCTGCCGCCGCCGGGTGGCGACGTGATTGGACGGCGACGCGTGGACACGCACTTTCTCGCGCTCGAGCAGCTCGGCGCGTCGTTCGAAGTGAACGAGAGCTTCAGTTTGTCCACGTCGGGTCTGCGTGGGGCGGACGTCTTTCTCGACGAGCCGAGTGTCACGGCCACCGAGAACGCGCTCACCGCCGCCGTGGCCGCCCAGGGCACAACTATTCTGCGTAATGCCGCCTGCGAGCCGCACGTCCAGGACCTCTGTCACTTCCTCGTCGCGCTGGGCTCTGAGATCGACGGGATTGGCACAAACAAGATCACCATCCAGGGCGGGCGTACGCTTGGCGGCGCCACGCATCGCATTGGCCCCGACCACATTGAAGTGGGATCGTTCATCGGCTTGGCCGCCGCCACCGGCTCGGAAATTCGCATTGCCGGCGCCGGCGTAGAGCACCTCCGCTCCACGCTCCTTGGCTTTGCCAGACTTGGCGTGTCGTGCACGATCGACGGCGACGATCTCATCGTCCCCAAGGATCAGGAGCGGATCATCCAGAGCGACCTCGGCGGCCACGTGCCCAAGCTCGAGGATCAACCGTGGCCGGCGTTTCCGGCGGACACCATGTCGATCGCCGTGGTCGCCGCCACGCAGTGCACCGGCATGATTCTCATCCACGAAAAGATGTTCGAGTCGCGGCTCTTCTTCGTGGATAAGCTCGTGAGCATGGGTGCGCGCATTGTGCTGTGCGATCCGCATCGTGCGCTGGTGTCCGGCCCCTCGCGGTTGCGCGGCGGCACTGTGGACTCCCCAGACATTCGCGCCGGCATGGCCATGCTCGTCGCAGCGCTATGCGCGGACGGGGAGAGCACCATCAACAACGTCGGCCAGATCGAACGCGGCTATGAGCGGATCGATGAGCGCCTTCGGGCGCTCGGCGCCAAGGTCGAGCGCGTGGAGGATCGCCGGGCGCGATGAACGTGGAGGCGGGGAGCATCATCGGCCAGGCAGAAGCAGTCCCCGAGCTCGCCAATTTCGGAATTCGCGCCTTCACCACCACACGCGCGGCCGGGAGCTTTGGCGTGGGAACCACCGAGCCGGTGATCGACGTCATGGGCCGGTGGGATCGCTTGCGCGACGAACTTCGCTCCGGCGGGGAGCGTTTTGCGACAGCCAACCAGGTCCACGGTACTACGGTCCTCGTGCACCAGCCAGGATGGGACGGGTGGCTACGCTGCGACGCCGCCGACGGCCACCTGTCGATGTCGAGGGGAACGGCGCTCGCGGTGACAATCGCCGATTGCGTGCCCGTGTTTTTGGGCCACGCCTCCGGTGCCGCCGCGCTCCTGCACTCCGGCTGGCGCGGCACCGCGGGACGGATCGTCGAACGCGGCATCGAAGCACTGGCGCACCGCGGCGTGCCGGCGGCGGAATTACGCCTGCACACCGGCCCCGCCATCTGCGGGAAGTGTTACGAGGTGAGCGCGGACGTCTACGCCCAGCTCACCGGAGTGAATCCGGGAAAGCCGGCGACCGTGGACCTTCGCGCCCTCATCGCCGACCATGCGCGGGCCCTCGGTGTTCGCCACATCACCACGAGCCCGTCGTGCACGCGATGCGACAACTATCGCTTCTATTCTCACCGCGCCGGAGACGCAGGACGCCAACTCGGTGTCCTCATCGCCGACGCGTAGGCCCGCGTTCCCGGTTCGCGCGGCGGTGCGAATCGGAGAGCGCGACCATGTTGGCTCTGGCGCGATTCGCGGCAATCGTCAGCGCCCGCTCGAGGATCGGATCGACCTTGTGCGCCGCATCGGCAAGGGTTGCTTGAACCAGTGAGTCGGGTGCGAGCCCCAGGCCTTCGAATGTCTCGCGCCGCGGCGTATACTCGATCCACTCCGACAGCTGATAGGTCCATCCGTTCGCCAACTCGCGCACGATCGGACCGCCCGACGCCCCGGCCGTCCGTTCGCCGACCACCGTCACGTTCGGAAGCGCGCGCATGGCCAGTACGAAGTCTTCGGCACTGCTAAAATTGCGGCGGTTCGATAGCACGTACACCGGACCGTGAAACTGTGCCGGACCGCTCGGCTGCACCGTCTCGGGGAGGTAGTCTGTGAAGTCATCGTGCGCCGGCCCATTTCGGCGGCGAATGTAGCCGAACGTCCGCTTCCGATCGGCAAAGCGACCCGCCAGTGCCGAGGCCAGGCTGTACGTGCCACCCAGGTTGTTCCGGACATCCACCACGAGGCTAGTCGCGTGGGGAAGCGCGCGGAGCGCTTCGTCGAGTTCATTCGCCCAACCAGTTCCGTCGAAGCTGGGAATAAAGACATAGCCCACTGTCTGCGCAGGCATCCCGTAACGGACGTGATGACCGGCCGTGGATTGCGCGTTGGGCAGGTAACGCTCGGACACGAGCTGCGCGCTGAAGAAAGCCGACGCCGTGTCAGTCGATGAGATATATCGGAACGTGCCTCCGCCGGCAGACGATGTGAGGGAAACGTGAACATCCTTCAGCTCGGCGAGCATACGTCCCAAGACGTTGGAGAGCGCTGTATCGGAAGTCGCCGCCAGCGCGAGCGGCCGGTATCGCGCGCCAATAGAATTCCAGTCGATATGCTTCAATTCGAAGAACGAGTAGTGGAGATCGACCTGTTGCCACATATCGTCAAAGAGCGAGGCGCGGTCCGTTGCGGCTTTCGGTCCCGCGAGCGGCTCAACGCAAGCGACGCCAAGCGACGCGCAGCATGCAACGGCCAGGCCGGCCGCAATCCGAACCGCGTTCATTGCGCCAGTCGGCCGAATCGCCGGACCACGCCAATGGTCAACGATTGAGACGCCGTGCGAAGCGGCTGCACGTCGGCGTAATCGGCGACGGCAAACCGGTATGCGTACACGATGCCGATTCGTCTTCGCTCGGCCGGTGCGTACGACAGCTCTCCGCGAACACCGCGGAATGAGCCGACGCCGGCGACACGCAAGGAGGTTGGTGCGTCGTTGCGCTTGAGGGTGGAGTAGGGGCGATCCACCAGGGCAACGAGCGGCGTTGAAAGCTGCACGTGAGCAACGGCACCGCCGATGCGTTCGCGCCATGACGCCACCGGCCCGAGCGTCGCGAATGCGGCGAGGTAGTCTCCCGTGCTTTGCGATGGATTCGCGTATCGGTGATTCGTCACCGCGACATCGGCACCTGCCTCAACGCCAACGCCGAGGATTCGTCGCGAGGAATCGTGTGCGAACTGGCGCAGCACGCTCGAGTGGACACCACCGGTTGTCAGCCGCTCGGTAGAAGAGACCGTCTCGGCGGCCATTACGCTGCGTGCGGTGCCGTCCGCCGCGACCGAGAGCTCCAGCCGGCCGCCGCGAAACGTACGCCAATATTCGGCGGCAACGTCGGGGCCGCGGCCGTGAAAGGCGAGCGGGGAGGCCGTGGCGTTCAGTTGCGCGCTTTCACCAATACCGGCGAATACGGCAAGCTCACTCTTCGGCGATGCCTGACTGCCCCCCTGCGCCTGCAGGCGAAGGAGGGCGGTTGCACAGAGACACGCCGTCATCGGCGTGGTCACAAGGCGCATCGATTGTTTGCAGGAGAAACGAAGGAGGGAAACGCGTTCCGTCCTCGGAGCAACGGCCAATCGGCCCGGCCGAGGAGAGTTCCAGTATGCGGGCCAGTTCGCCGGCGTGCAACGCGTTTCTTGGCGATCGCCGCCGATCCGTCACAAAGCTTTCGTGTGCTTTCTTCGAAGCCGCGCTCGAGTCCGCTAACGGGACGTGACCAAGGCACGTCGCAGGCACCGGGGGCGACGCGGATCGGTGGGTCCGATCGCGTGGAACGGTGGGACTCAACCGATTTTGGAGGGTAGGAAAATGAGCATTTGCAAACTTCGTTACTCGCACGTACTCGCGGCGTTCGCGGCCGCAACCGTCACACTCGCCAGCGCTGCGTGCAGCGACTCCAGCCAGAACGCGGTGGCCCCGGTTGGAGCCAGCGTCTCGGTCAACAGCGGCAGCAACGGCCAGACTGGCACAGCGGGGCAGCCGCTGCCTCAGGTCATAAGCGTGGAGGTGTTGGATCAAGACGGAAAGCCGGTCCCGAGTGTCGTGGTCTCCTGGAACATTGCGTCGGGCGGCGGCACCGTGGATTCGACAACAAGCACGACGGACGCCAGCGGCAACGCCAGCGTGCAGTGGACGCTTGGCACCAAGGCTGGTGCGGATTCGTTACTGGCCAGCATCGCGGTGGGTGCAACGACGATGATCTCGGCAACGGCGAATGCCGGGAATGCTGCGGCGGTAACGCTGGTGAGCGGTGATGCCCAATCGATCGTTTCGGGGTCGGCATCCCAGCCGCTCGTCGTGAAGGTGACCGATCAGTTCGGGAATGTCGTAGCCGGGTCGGTGATCAACTGGACGGTGGCTGGCGGCGGTACGCTGAGCGGGACTTCATCGACGACGGATGCGAATGGACTTGCGCAGATCGGGCTCACGACGGACGCCTCGCCGGCGGTCTACACCGTGACCGCAACGGGGGCGGCCGGCACTCCGGTTTCCTTCACAGTGACCGGCACCTGATCGCTCGCACCGGCGTGCGCGCAGCGGCGGCAAACCGGCCGCCGCTGCGAGGACATTGACTTGACTGTCGTCTCATAGCGCTCTAACTTGTTGTTGCTACCCGGTCCTTGTGGCCGTGAGCAGAATGTGGGGGACGTTCCCCACATTTTTTTATTCTCGACGATTTCCTCGATTTAACGTGAAGGACGCGCTGGAAGCTGTTGTGCTGTCGGAGCTTGACGCGGTTGGATATGACCTCGTTGAGCTGCGGCGCGGAGGGACGCGAAGTCGTCCGTTGATCGAGATTCGTATCGATCGGCGAGACGGCGTGGCAGTCACTGTTGATGACTGCTCACTCGCGTCGCGTGCGCTCGAAGCGCGATTGGATGGAAGCGATTTGGTGTCGCCGCAGTACGTGTTGCAGGTGTCGTCGCCGGGTGAGCGGCCGCTCCGCACCTCGGACGAGTGGCATCGGTTCGTTGGGCAGTGGGCGAACGTCCTGAGTCCGGATCACGGAGGCAGGTTCGAAGCAAAAATCGTTGCCGTGGAGGGTGAGCTGGGAGCGGAAGTAGCGGTGCTCGAGTTGAAGCCTGGCGTCGAGCGTCGCGTACCGCTGGCTGACGTCAAGGAGGCGCGGCTGGCTTTCCATTTGTAATCGTACTCGGTCCAACGCAGCAGAGAGCACCGCCGTCATGGATGCTCACCGCGCGAGGCCATATAACATGAGGGGTCCTGGATGGTCAGTTCTGCAGAGATTCTTGCCGCGTTTCGCGAGGTGTCGAACACCAAGCAGCTCGATCGCGCCGAACTGTACGCACTGCTCCAGGACGGCATTCTTGCCGCTCTTGCCAAGAAGTACGGGCCGAACGTGCAGGCCGAAGTCAACATCGACGACGGCAAGGGCGACATTCGCATTGTCCTCCTGAAGACCGTCGTTGCAGTCGTCGAGGACTCGAGCAACCAGATCTCGATCGACGACGCCAAGACCTTCGACGACAGCTTCGAAGCCGGCGACGTCATGGAAGAGCCGATCGACTTCGCGGTGTTCGGCCGTGCCGCCGTGCAGGCCGCCAAGCAGCGCATCATTCAGCGCGTCCGCGAAGGCGAGCGCACCCGTATCCGCGACGAGTTCGCCACGCGCGTCGGCGACCTCCTGTCCGGCGAAGTGCAGCAGATCGAGCGCGGCAAGCTTGTGGTCATGCTCAACAAGTTTCGCGAAGCGGAAGCCATCATTCCGTATCGCGAGCAGAATCATCGCGAGCACTATCACCAGGGCGAGCCAATTCGCGCCGTGCTCAAACGCGTCGAAGAGACGCCCAAGGGCCCGCGCCTCATTCTCAGCCGTGGCGATCCGCTCTTCGTGCAGGCGCTCTTCAAGCTCGAAGTCCCCGAGATTCAGCAGAACATCGTTGAGATCCGCGCCGCCGCCCGTGAAGTGGGCAGCCGCACCAAGATCGCCGTGTTCTCGCGCGACGACTCAATCGATCCGGTTGGCGCGTGCGTCGGGCTCAAGGGCTCGCGCGTCCAAGCTGTGGTCAACGAGTTGAACGGCGAGCGTATCGACATCGTGCCCTGGTCGCCCGATCCGGAACGCTTTGCCAAGCTGGCGCTCGCGCCGGCCAAGGTGGCGCGCGTGTTTAGCGATCCGGGCACCAAGACGATTCAGGCGGTCGTGGACGAAGATCAGCTGTCGCTGGCGATTGGCCGCAACGGCCAGAACGTGCGGCTGGCGTCCGAGCTTACCGGCTGGAAAATCGATCTGTATTCGAGCCGTGAATGGATGGAGCGCGGTGGCACCGAATCGCAGATTTTTGCGCCGTTGCCGGAAGAGGCCGAGGAGATGGCCGACGTCAAGTTGTCGGACATTGGCGGCATGCCGCCGGCCACGGTCGCAGTATTGGAGGAGGCAGGATATCGCACCCTCAACGACATTCTCGATCTCGAGCGCGAGGATTTCCTCAAGCTCCCGGGCATCGCCCCGGAAGAAGCGGATCGCATCATGACCATGATCGACGAGCTGACCACGGACGACGCTGGCGACGAAACGCAGTCGGCCGGCGGTGACGGAGGTTCGGCAGCGTAGTGACGGACGCGATGAGTCCCGCGGTTCGTCAGAAGATCCTTCGCCTGCTCGGATTGGGCGCGCGAAGCCGCGGAGTGGTAGTGGGTGTGGATTCGGTGCGTGAAGCAGCCAAGCGCAACGAGGTATATCTGGCGGTGGTCGCGATCGATGCGTCAACCAACAGTCTCGACAAGGTCGTGCCGCTGCTCAACGCTCGGCGCGTTAGGTTTGTAGAAGTTCCGTCCGCCGCGGAGCTGGGTGGTGCGGTTGGACGTAATCAGACGGCGGTGGTGGGCATCGTCGACCGGCAACTAGCTGCCGGTGTTCGAGTTTCGGTAGACGGTGGCCCGAAAAAGGCCCGTGAGGAGGATGTTTGAGCAAGCTTTCTGTCAGTGAGTTGGCCAACGAGTTCGGAGTGCCGTCCGAAGAAGTGATCACACTTCTGCGGCAAATGGACATTCCCATTCGCAGCCATCTGAGCATGCTCACGGACGACCAGGTCGCTCGCATCCGCGCACGCTGGGAACGTGAAAAGCGCGTTCGGGCCGAGAAGCAGGCGGCGCCTGCGCCGACTGCCCGTCGCCGTCGCACAACCGCCGCGGCGCCGGCTGCTCCAGCGCCCGAGCCCACGCCCGAGCCGGCCGTTGGCGAGCCCGTTCGCCGGCGTCGCAAAGCCGCCGACGTCCAGGCTGCCGCAGAAGAGCAGGCGGCCGTTGCCGCCGCTGCCGCAGAAGCCGCCGCCGAAATCGCCGCACAGCAAGCCGCTGCGGCCGCAGAAGCTGCGCGCATCGAGGACGCGCGCATCGAAGCCTTGCGCGCCATGGAGGCTGCGGCCGCCGCTGCCGAAGCGGCTGAAGCCGCCGCTCAGGAGCGTGAGGAACCGCAACACGCGCAGCACGCGCAACATTCAGATACCGAAGTTCCGCGGCCCGCTGTCTCGGATTCGCCGCCGCCGCGTCCGGCGGTCGTCGCGCATTCGCATCCGTCCGCGCCCGAGCGTCAGCGCCCGCGCCCGGTTACGCCAGGCGCACCGCGTCCGCGCCCGGTCGCCAGCAGTGGTGGATTTCCGCCGCGTCCAGTCGCGTCGTCCGGTTCGCCGGGCTCGGGCCAGGGCGGCCCGCGCCGCGACGATCGTCGTCCCGGTACTGGACCGTCCACCGGACAGGGTGGCGCACCAAATACCAGCGCCACCGCCGGCGGCTCGACCGCCGACCGCAATCGCCGCAAAAAGGGCAAGCGCGGCGCGGTCGATCAGGAAGCGGTGGATGCAAACATCTCCAAGACCATGGCCACGATGCGTGGCGCGCCGGCGCGTTCGCGCGGTGGCGACCTGCGTCGCGGTACCCGCGAGGAGATGGAGGCGGCACGTGTCGCCGAAGCCGAGCGCGAGAAGAAGACCGTTCGCGTTAACGAGTTCATCACGGTCAGTGAGCTCGCGCAGATCCTGAAGGTTCCGGCCACCGAGATCGTGTCGTTTGCCTTCAAGAACCTCGGGCTGATGGTCACCATCAACCTGCGGCTCGATTTCGACCAGATTGAACTCATTGCTGGCGAATTTGGTTTCCAGGCCGTCCGCGAGGACGCGTACCAGGCCGATGAAACCGGTGCCCCGGCCGTGGCGGATCTTCCCGAAGATCTCGTTACGCGGCCGCCCATCGTCACGATCATGGGTCACGTCGATCATGGTAAGACGTCGCTGCTCGATTACATCCGCAAGGCCAACGTGGTCGCGGGCGAAGCAGGTGGTATTACCCAGCACATCGGCGCGTACCATGTGCAACTGGCGAACAACAGGATGATCACGTTCCTCGACACCCCGGGCCACGAGGCGTTCACCGCCATGCGTGCCCGCGGCGCCCAGGTCACGGACATTGTGGTGCTCGTCGTGGCCGCGGACGACTCGGTGATGCCGCAGACGATCGAAGCGATCTCTCACGCCAAGAACGCCGGCGTGCCGCTGATCGTGGCCATCAACAAGATCGATCTTCCGCAGGCCAACCCGGGCAAGGTGAAGCAGGAGCTTCTCCAGCACGGTGTGGTGCTCGAAGAGTTCGGCGGTACGACCTTGTCCACCGAGATCTCGGCGAAAAAGGGCACCAACGTTGACACGCTACTCGACCAACTGCTGCTGCAGGCGGAAATCCTTGATCTCAAGGCAAATCCCAATCGCAAGGCGCAGGGTACGGTCGTGGAAGCGCAGCTCGATCCGGGCAAGGGCCCGGTGGCGACGGTGCTCGTGCAGAACGGCACGCTCAACGTTGGCGACGACTTCATCTGCGGCATGTGGTCCGGTCGCGTGCGCGCGCTGCTCGACGAGCGCGGCAAACAGGTGAAAAAGGCGGGACCGGCCATTCCGGTGCAGATCCTTGGCTTCCAGGGCGTCCCGCACGCCGGCGATCAGTTGCTCGTGGTGGAGGACGCGGCCATGGCGCGCGAAGTTGCGCAGCGTCGTGAGCGTCTCGATCGTGAAGCGAAGAGCCGTCGTGGAACGCGGGGTGGAGTCACGCTGGAAGACTTCATGGCGCAGGCCGCGGCCGGTGTGGCGCACACGCTCAACATCGTCATCAAGGCCGATCAGGGCGGTCCGGCGGAAGCACTCGCCGATTCGCTCATCGGGCTGTCAACGCCAGAAGTGAAGGTGGAAGTCATCCACCGCGGTGTCGGCGCAATCACGGAGAGCGACATCCTCCTGGCGCGCACCGCCGGCGCGGTCATCATCGGCTTCCACGTGCGGCCGGACAACAACGCCCGCACGGCGGCCGAACGCGAAGGCGTTGAAATCAAGCTGTACCGCATCATCTACGAAGCCGTGGCCGACGTTCGCGCCGCCATGGAAGGCATGCTGCGGCCCGAAGAGCGCGAGATCGTGCTCGGCGAAGCCGAGGTGCGCGAGGTATTCAAGATCTCGCGTCTCGGGACGATTGCCGGTGCGTCGGTGCGCAGCGGCATCATCAATCGCCAGGGTCGTGTTCGCGTGATTCGCAACGGCGTCGAGGTCTTCGACGGCACGCTCGCGTCGCTCAAGCGCTTTAAGGACGATGTCCGCGAAGTGCGCGAAGGCTTCGAGTGCGGCTTGAGCGTCGAGAACTTCAACGACATCAAGGTTGGCGACGTCGTGGAGTGCTACAAGACCGAAGAGTTCGCACGCACGCTCGAATCCACTCAGGCCTAGGCCGGCGATGGCTACCGAGCATCGCCGCTCCGAGCGGGTGGCGGAAGCCATTCGTGAGGAAGTCGCCACCTTTCTTGCCGTGGACGTCAAGGATCCGCGCGTCAACGGACTCGTGACCGTCACGGGCTGCGAGATCACGCGCGACCTTCGCCACGCCAAGGTGTTCGTCAGCATCATGGGCACCGACTCCGAGCGCGCGGCAACCATGGAAGGGCTCGCGAGCGTGGCGACGCATCTGCGGTCGCGCGTCGGACGCGCGCTGCAATTGCGCCTGGCGCCCGAGATTGTCTTCAAGGCCGACGAGAGTATTTCCCGCGCCGCGCGCATTGAAGATCTCCTGGCCCAGATCAAGGACAGCACCCCTCCCGCTGATGGAGAAGCCAACGGCTGACCGCGAGATCGCCGGCGGCGTCTTGCTCGTGGACAAGCCGGCGGGCATGACGTCGCATGACGTCGTGGCCATCGTTCGGCGTGCGACCGGTACGCGACGCGTCGGTCACACCGGCACGCTCGATCCCTTCGCCACCGGCTTGCTCATTGTGCTAATTGGTCGCGGAACGCGACTAATTCCGTACGTCGAGGGCGAGCCCAAGGTTTACGAGGCCACCATTCGCTTCGGCGTCGAAACCGATACCGACGATATCACCGGCGAAACGATTCGGACGGCCGAACCACCCTCGGACGCCGCGATCGAGGCGGCAATCCGCGAGCTCACCGGCGCCATCGATCAGGTTCCTCCCGACTACTCAGCGAAACAAGTCGGCGGCACGCGAGCGTACTCCGCGGCACGGCGCGGCACGGCGCTGCAACTCGAGCCGTCGCGTGTGATGGTGAATGCGTGGACGGTGCTCGGCCGCTCCGGAACGGATCTCACGGTGCGCATCAGCTGCGGTGCGGGCACGTATATTCGCGCGCTCGCCCGCGATCTCGGGCGTCTGACGAACAGCGCCGCGCACCTGGTCGCGTTGCGCCGCACGCACAGCGGGCCGTTCTCGCTGGACCATGCGGTGACCATCGACGACCTGCGCGCAGGCCCGGTGGCGCTTCAGCCGTTGCGCGTTGCCGTGCCGTCGCTGCCCGTGCGTCGCCTTGACGACGCCGAGCTCGGACGGGTGGGACACGGCAACGCGATTGGCGCCCCGCCCGAACGTGGCCAGTCCGACGGCGCTCGCATTGCGCTCGTTGACCATGAGGAAACTCTCATTGCGGTGGCCGAGCGTTGCGGATCCGAGCTGCGTCCCAGGCTGGTATTGCTCGATGGGTGAGCCAGCCGGTTTTCCGCAGCTAGCCGGTGGGTCGGTGGCCACCGTCGGCACCTTTGACGGCGTTCACCTGGGGCACCGCGACATTCTGCGGCGGTTGCAGGAGCGAGCCAGTGCGCTGGCGGTGCCGGCCGTACTCGTCACCTTCCGGCCGCATCCCCTCGAGGTGGTGAATCCTGCCGCGGCCCCCATGCTTCTCACGCCGAACAGCGAACAGCTCGACGCGCTCGTGGACAGTGGTCCGTTGTGCGTCGTGGTTCTGCCGTTCACCGCGGCGCTCGCGCACTATTCCGCGGCCACGTTCGTCAGTGACCTGCTCGTTGACCGGTATCATGTGCGGGAGCTGGTAATTGGGTACGATCACGGGATAGGCCGCGGCCGAGAGGGGGACGCGGCGCTACTCACCAAGCTGGGCAAGCAGCAGGGATTCGGCGTCGATATTATGCCGCCGACGCTGGACGCCATGGGCGCCCCCATCTCATCGAGCGCCATTCGGACGTCGATCGCCCACGGCGATCTCGAACGCGCCAAGCGGTCGCTCGGACGGGCGTATGCGTTACGCGGCGTGGTGGTGCCGGGACATCAGCGCGGTCGCGAGCTCGGCTTTCCCACGGCAAATATTCAACTCGTGTCGCCGCGAAAACTTCTGCCCCCGGAAGGGGTATACGCCGTGCGCGCGCAGACCGCCCGCGGGTCGTTCGGCGGCATGATGAACCTGGGTGCACGTCCAACGTTCGGCGAGTTTGACCATACGCTGGAAGTGCACCTGTTCGACACCGACGGCGATTGGTATGGCGAGGCTGTTTCGGTGGAGCTGATTCGTCGTCTTCGAGACACCAGCCGGTTCGAGAGCATTGACGCGCTCGTGACACAGCTCGGTCAGGACGCCGCGGACGCTCGGGTCGCGTTGACCCAAGCGTAAGGCCCAGTTAACGTTATAGGTTCCGCGCAAGCCCGGTACTGTTCCTCCCTCCTTCCCGCAGTCGTATGCCCCTGAAGTATCGCGTACTGACCATTGTCGGCCTCTGCCTGCTGTCGGCCTTCTTCCTGTTCCCGCGCAACATTACGCAGCGCGTGCGCGGATCGGACGGCTTGATGCACGACGAGACCACGCGCCACGTGCCCCTACAGCGCGGCCTCGACCTCAAGGGCGGCACCTATCTGGCGCTCGAGGTTGACGACTCCAAGCAGGCCATTCCGGCGGACAAGCGGGCGGACGCCATCGAGCGCGCGCTCAAGACGGTGCGCACGCGTATCGATGGATCGGGCGTATCGGAGGCCGTGGTCCAGAAGCAGGGCGACAATCGCATCGTCGTGCAGATTCCCGGCGAAGGCGACCCGGAGCGCGCCAAGCGGCTCGTGGAGCAGCAGGCGTTCTTGCAGTTCAAGATCACTGACAAGACGCAGGCGCTCGAGCGCGCGCTGCCCAAGCTCGACGCAATCATCAAGCAGCGCGGGCTGGCCGCAGCCGCGGGTGCCGCGCCGGCCGCTGCGCCAGCCGCCGATAAGGGCTTGCAGGGCTTGCTCACCAAGGCCGACACGTCCGCCAAGACGGACTCTGCCAAAAAGGGAACCGCGGCAACGGCCAAGGCCGATTCAGCCAATGCGGATACTCTAAAAATTCAGCCGGGCGGCGCGTTCTCCACGCTGTTCGAGCAGGGCGGCATGCCGGGCGAGTTCTACGTCAAGGTTTCGAACATTCCCACGCTCACCAACTATCTGGCCGACTCCGTCGTCAAGGCGGCCATTCCGCCGGGCAAGGAACTCGACGCCGGTACCGATTCCACGTTGCTGCAAGGCTCGTGGTACAAGACCTTCTACCTCGTGGACGCCAAGCCGATTGCCACGGGTGAGAACCTCATCAACGCCCAGCCGAACCAGAGCCCGGAAGGTACGGTCGTCGAGTTCACCATGGACAATGTCGGCGGCCGCATGTTCCGCCAGCAGACGGGCAAGCACGTCGGCGATTACATGGCGATCATTCTCGATGATCGCGTGATGGGCCGGCCGCCGGTGATTCAGAGCGCGATCGGCACCCGCGGCCAGATCACGATGGGTGGCAAGGGCCTCGCCGATGCGCAGGACTTGGCGCTCGTGCTGCGCGCCGGCGCACTGCCGGTGCCGCTCCGCGTTGCCCAGGTGCAGACCATTGGGCCGAGCCTCGGTCAGGATTCGATCGACAAGGGCATGCGCGCCATGGTCATTGCCGTCGCCCTGGTCGTCATCATCATGATTTCGTATTACAAGTTCTCAGGTGTGCTCGCAGTCGGCGGCCTCGTGCTGTACATGCTGTACACGCTCGCAGCGCTGGCCGGGTTCAACGCCGTGCTCACGCTGCCGGGAATCGCCGGTTTCGTGCTCTCGATTGGTATGGCGGTGGACGCCAACGTGCTGATCTTCGAACGCATACGTGAGGAGCTCGACCGCGGAAAGACGGTGCGGACCGCGATCGACGAGGGCTTCCGTCACGCCATGCCGGCGATCGTTGACTCGAACGTGTCGACAATGCTCACGGCCGCGGTGCTTTACCAGTACGGCACTGGACCGGTGAAAGGCTTTGCCGTCACGCTGATGGCCGGTATCGTCGCTTCGCTCATCACCTCGATCTTCGTGGTGCGGACCTTCTATCTCCTGTGGCTGAACCGCTCGCGCGGCGCCCAGACGCTGAGCATCTAAAGGCCTCTCATGCTGCGCATTCTTCACGATACCAAATACGATTTCATCAAGTACTGGAAGACGGCGGCCGTCGGTACCATCGGCTTCATCCTTCTCGGCTTCATCCTGCTTGGCGTGCACGCGTCGCGGCACAATGGCGACGCGCTCAATTACAGCGTCGAGTTCACCGGCGGCGCGCAGATTCAGGTGCAGTTCGCACAGCCGGCCACGCCGGACATCGTGCGCGGAGCCGCCGATAAGGCGGGGTTCACCGGGGCCGAGGTGACCAGCTTCGGCGACGCGTCGAATTACATGGTCAAGGTGCAGCAGAAGTCCGGCACCTCCGCGGCGCTGAACGCCGACAGCGTTGGCACCCAGATCGTCGCCCAGCTGAAGCTCGAAGCGCCGACGAATCCGGCGCACATCGCGCAGGCGCAGGCCGTCGGTTCAACGGTCGGTGCCGAGCTCAAAACCAAGGCGATCACGGCGATTCTCATCTCGTTCCTCGTCACGCTGCTCTACCTGGCGTTCCGGTTCGAATGGCGCTTTGGCGTGGCCGCTACCATCGCCACCATGCACGACATTCTCACGACGCTGGCGTTCCTCGCCATTCTTCGTCTCGAGATTTCGCTCACCGTGGTGGCCGCCATCCTCACGGTGATCGGCTACTCGCTGAACGACACGATCATCATCTTTGATCGCGTGCGTGAGAATCTGAAAAAGCAGCGCAAGGAGTCGTTGCGCGAGGTGCTCAATCGCTCGATCAACGAAACGCTGCCGCGTTCCGTGTTGACACACGTGACGGTGTTCGCGGCCACGCTGTCGTTGCTTGTGTTCGCCGGCGAAGTGATTCGGCCGTTCTCGTGGATCATGGCATTCGGCGTGTTCACCGGAACGTTCAGCTCCATCTACGTGGCCGGTGCCATTCTGCTCTGGATCGAGCACCGCTGGCCGCGCAGCACCACGGGCGAGAGCAAAGGAACCGCGCGCGCGTTGGCACAGACCCGTCGCGAGGAAAAGCCCACCCCGGTGCCAACTCGCTAACGTCGGCATTGTGAGCACCTAGTGAACGCCTAGTGAGCGCCTACCCGTTGTCATCCTGAGCGCAGCGAAGGATCGCCTGACCGCTTTGCAATTCATCGATAGTCATGCACATCTCGCGGACCCGGCGTTCGACGCCGACCGCGATGCCGCGATCGAGCGCGCGCGCCTCACCGGGGCGCGCGCGCTCGTTTGTATCGGCGAGTCGATCGCGGCGGCTGAACGCGCCGCAGAGATCGCGGCCGCCCATCCCGGATTCGTCTTCGCCACGGCCGGCGTACATCCGCACGACGCGGCGTCCTTTGACCCGGCGCGCGATCCCGACGCCATCCGCGCGCTGGTTCGCCGCGGCGCGGTCGCCATTGGTGAGTGCGGTCTCGACTCGCACTACGATCACGCGCCGCGCGATCTCCAGCGCCGTGCTTTCGCCGCGCAGCTGGCCCTTGGGCAGGAGCTCGACCGCGCGGTCATTGTGCACACCCGAGATGCTGAGGCCGATACAGCGGCCATGATCACCGAAGCGGGCCGCGCCGGCGTGCGCGGCGTGCTCCATTGCTACACCGGATCGCACGCGCTTGCCACAGCGGCGCTCGATGTGGGCTGGTACGTGTCGTTCAGCGCCATCGTCACGTTCAAAAAATGGGACGACGACGCGCTCGTGTGTCTCGTGCCCAACGATCGCATTCTCGTCGAATCCGACTCGCCCTATCTCGCGCCGGTTCCCAACCGCGGAAAGCGGAACGAGCCGGCGTGGGTTAGTTTCACGGTCGCACGGGTGGCCGCCGCGCGCGGGGTCGATGCGATCGATCTTGGCGCCCTGGCCGCCGCGAATACCATTCGATTGTTCGGTCTTCCCCTGTCATCGAGGAGCGAGTTGTGAGCCTCAAGGTCGTCCACACCGATGCCGCGCCGGCTGCCATCGGTCCCTATTCGCAGGGCGTCGTTGCCAATGGCATGCTGTACACCGCCGGTCAAATCGCCATCGATCCCGCCACTAGCCAGGTTGTCCCCGGCGACGTCGCAGTGCAGACGGATCAGGTGATGAAGAATCTTGCCCAGGTCCTCGCCACGGTCGGCGCCACGTTCAAGGACGTCGTGAAGACCACCGTCTTCCTGCAGGACATGAGCGACTTCCCGCGCGTCAACGAGGTGTATGGCAAGGCTCTGGGCGAGTCGCGTCCGGCACGCTCCACGGTGGCCGTCGCCGGCTTGCCGCGCGGCGTGTTGGTGGAGATCGAAGCGATCGTCGCCGTTCCCTGAGCTCGTCGTTTCACGCCCCGCGAACCGTTCGCGGGGCGTTCTTGTCATCGATTTCTCATGAGCACTGATTCCCCCAGCACGTCGAACACGCGCGAGGAGTTGTTCCGCCTCACGTCGTTCGCGCGCTGCGCTGGCTGAGCCGCCAAGCTGGGTCCGGGTGACCTATCGCAAGCGCTGAGCGGGCTTCCCGTGCAGTCGGATCCGCGCCTGATCGTTGGGCGCGAGACCTTCGACGACGCGGGGGTTTTTCTGCTGTCCGACGATCTCGCGCTCGTGCAGACCGTTGACTTTTTCGCGCCCATCGTGGACGACCCGTACTTGTTCGGACAGATTGCTGCCGCCAACGCGCTGTCCGACGTCTACGCCATGGGCGGCGAGCCCATGACCGCGCTCAACATCGTGGGCTTTCCGTCGGGCAAGCTACCGATCCACGTGCTCACCGACATTCTGCGTGGCGGTCAGGACAAGGTTCACGAAGCCGGCGCGTTGATTGTGGGCGGCCACACCATCATCGACGAAGAATTGAAATACGGTCTCTCCGTCACCGGCCGCGTGCATCCCAAGCGCGTCCTGAGCAATGCGCGTGCGTCGGTGGGCGAGCGACTGGTGCTCACGAAACCGCTCGGTACCGGGTTGCTCGCCACCGCCGCCAAGCGCGGCGCGCTGGGGGCCGTCGAAGCCGCGTCGCTGTACGCCTCGATGTGCATGCTCAACGGCGCCGCGAGTCGCGCCGCGCTCGCCGTAGGCGTGCGATGCGCCACGGACGTCACGGGCTTTGCGCTCCTTGGCCACGCGTCGCACATCGCGCGAGCGAGCGCGGTGACGCTGCTGATCGACCCGGCTCGCGTGCCGTTGCTGCCTGGCGCCCTCACAGCGTGGGAGCAGGGCACACGGACCGGCGGCGCCGAGCGCAATGAGGCCTATCTCGACTCGCTCGTCGCGTGGGGGAGCGTTTCGCCGGCGCTGCGCGCGCTGCTCGTGGACCCGCAGACCTCCGGCGGCCTGCTCGTCGCCGTGCCTCCCGATCGCGTCCACGAGTATCTTACGCTCGTTCCCGGAAGCGTCGAAATCGGTGAGGTAGTTGCTCGGCAACGCTTCGGTCTCGTGCTTGCGTGACGCGCAGGGGAGTGGATGGAGCCTGGTGGCTCTCACAGTCTTCAAAACTGTCCGTGACCTGACTATGTCGGGTTGGGTGGGTTCGATTCCCATGCATTCCCGCCAGCCCGCGATTGCCGGCGCAATCGCGGGCTGCGTTCTCCAGACGTCGACATGCGAACCTTGAAGCTCACCCGATTTTTTCGATCGATGCTCACCGCTGCGCTCTTGTTGCCCGCAGCCGTGTCGGCGCAGGCCACGGGGGTGCAGCGGCCCGCGCCCGCAGTGCCAGCGGTACCAGCGGTACCGGCAGGGGTAATTCCGCGTGCTGTGGATGACTCGTTCACGCCGCCGCTATCGCCGCGCCGCGCGTTTCTGTATTCGCTGGCGCTGCCCGGATCGGCGCAGAGCATTCTCGGCCGCCACAAGGCCGGGGCGGCCTTCCTGTTCGTCGAAGCGATCAGCCTCGGAATGATTCGTGAATCTGCGGCCGACGTTCACGAGGCGCGCCGACTGGCCGGCGATTCCACGGTGATCTCGTACGTGGACAACAGCGGCAATGCGTTGCTGGCCAAGGCGCCGCGACAGTTCAACGACAACTACATCCAGGCGCGCGAGGCGCATGTGGAAGATTGGATCGCGCTGCTCGTCGCGAATCATCTCTTTGCCGGCGCCGACGCGTTCGTTGCCGCCCACTTGTGGGACGTGCGCGCCCGGCTCGCCATGCGCGCGTTGCCTCGCGGCGGCGCTGTCCTGTCCGCGTCCGTGAGTTGGTGATGACCAACTCCGCGCCCGTGGGCGTATTCGATTCCGGCATTGGCGGGTTGACTGTCGCGCAGGAAGTCATTCGTCAACTGCCCCACGAAAGTGTGATCTACTTTGGTGACACGGCGCGCGTGCCGTATGGTGCCAAAAGTCCCGACACCGTGCGCCGGTACAGCCGCGAGATCGCGTCGTTTCTCCAGGACCAGGGCGTGAAGAGCATCGTCATCGCCTGCAACACGGCAACGGCCCATGCGTTGAGCATGCTGCGCGACGAGATGGACATGCCGGTTATCGGCGTTGTCGAACCCGGAGCGCGCGCCGCCGTTGCCGCGACAACGCACGGGCATATTGGTGTGATCGGCACGGTGGGCACCATCAAGTCCGGCGCCTACGAGCGGGCCATTCGCGCGCTCGAGCCGGACGTGCTCATCACCGTGCGCGCCTGTCCGTTGCTCGTGCCGCTCGTGGAGGAAGGCTGGATCGATCACGAAGCCACACGCCTTGTGGCCCGCGAGTATCTCCAGCCCCTCATCGATGCCGAGGTGGACACGCTCGTGCTGGGATGCACGCACTATCCGCTGCTCAAGTCGCTGATTGCCGAGGTGCTCGGACCGGACGTGCGCCTCATCGACAGCGCGGAAGAGACGGCGGCGGAAACGGCGCGCACGTTGGCCACGGCCAGCCTCACCGCCGAGCCGGGCGCCGACCCCGTGTACCGGTTCATCGCGTCGGACGACCCGCTGCAATTCCTGCAGCTAGGCCAGCGGTTCCTCGGCGGAACGATGGAAGGCGTGGAGATCCGCGCTCTCGGCTGAGCCGTCCCAGCCGCGCAGCGCCATGCTCTCGTTGGTCACGCGCAGAAACGTCGGTGCGTCAAGCCACGATCCAGGATTCCCGTACGCCGCACCGTTGGGCAGTCGCTCGAGCGTCGCGACATGGGAATGGCCGAACACCAGCAGTTCCAGCGTCGGATCCGTCTGAGCCGCGCGGGCGGCCGCGTCGCGCAACCCGCGGCCGCCGTCACGCGCGCTGTATGTCCGGCTGGCGTGCGAGCTGCCGGTGGCGAGGCGTGTCGCGAGATCGGGATGCAGGTGTCGGAACGATCTGATCGCCAGCGGGCTCCGCAGAATCGGACGCACCATGCGGTACTTCTTATCTTCCGCCGGTCGAAGCCCGTCACCGTGCTCGATGCGTGTCCGCCACCCGGCAACATCGCCGGTCCATGGCCCGAACTGATAGTCAACGCCAACATCTTTACGCAGCACGTCGCCGCCCCAGCAGTCGTGGTTGCCGGCGATCATCAGCACCGGAACCCCGGCGTCCACCACGTCCGCCAGCGCGGCCAGCGCACGAAAGCCGCGGCGGGGAATCACCGATTTCCATTCGAACCAGAACTCGAACAAGTCGCCGTTCACCACCAGCGAGCCGCCCTGCCGTGACACGTGACGCAGGAAGGAGATCACGTTCCGCTCGACGCCGCTGGGCGCAAAGCCAAGATGTGCGTCCGAAATGACGTAGCAGGGCGCGGTGAGCACGCGAGTATTCTATCCACGCCGCGTTCGCTTTACAAACGTTCGGCGCCTGACGATCTTCGCCGCGTGACCAACGACACCACCGATTCGCCCGCCGCGTCGCTTTTTCACGACGTTGAATTCCGGGTTCGCTACGCCGAAACGGACCAGATGGGCGTCGTCTATCATGCGAACTACCTGGTGTGGTGCGAAGTCGGACGTACCGACTTCATCCGGGCGCGCGGCATGAGCTACGCCGACATGGAACGGGCTGGCATCGGACTCGCCGTATCGGAGGTGTCGGCGCGTTTTCACTCCGCCGCGCGATACGATGACATGATTCGCGTGCGAACCACGCTCGCCGACGTCCGTTCGCGCGGAATTATCTTCGACTACATGATCACCAAAGCAGACACCGGCGCTCGGCTCGTGAGCGCCCGAACGTCGCTCGTGTCCATCGACTCGGCCGGCCGGCCGGCGGCGCTGCCCAGCGCCATCCGCGCGCTGTTCGACCGCGCATGAAGCGACTGCTTGCCGCGGCGTGTTGCATAGCCGCCCTCGGCGCGTGCGTGCCGCGCCTGTCGCCACTGTCGGGTGTGGCGGCACCGGGCCAAACGCTGCCCAGCGTTGGCGCTCCCCCTGGACACCACAAGATTGTGTTCAACTGGGAATACCAGGACAGGGAAATGACCGGGCGCGGCGACGGAGTAGCGCGAATCGCCGCGCCGGACAGCGTTCGGCTAGACTTCTTTTTGGCCGGTGGATTCGGCGGCGGCGGCGCGCTGCTCATTGGTGACTCGCTGCAGGTGCCCGGTGGGGTTGACCTGGTCCGACGTCTCGTACCCCCGGCCACGCTCCTCTGGGCGGCGTTGGGGCGCGTTGCGTTGCCAAGTCTGCCGGACACCGTCATTCGAATGGAGGGCGGCACGTTGCGGGCGGACATCGGTCGGCCCGTCGCGTGGCGCCTCAGCTTTCGCGGCGACACGCTCGTGCGCGCCGAACACGTCGAAGGCGGCAGGGTAGTGGAGTGGATGGATCGGTCGGACAGCACGCACATTCGCTATCGCAGCGAAACCGGGCGGCGGTCCCTGGAGCTCACGATTACACGAACGGACGTTGTCCCGGATTTCGATGCGTCGATTTGGCGTCTTGGTCACTAGCCTGCTGTTCCTGTCGCTCACCGGCTGCTTTTATAGCTTCGCCGGCGGGGGACTTCCGCCCAACATTCACACCATCGCCATCGCGACGTTCGACAACCAGACGGCCTCGCCGGACATTCCCAAGGAATTGTACGACGAGATGCACACGCAACTATTGCGGCGACTCGGCGTGCGCGACGCCCCGCGTGAGCGCGCCGACGCGTTGGTCCACGGCGTCATTCAGTCGTACGACGCTGACGTCCCGGTGAGCTTCAGTGCCAATCCGCAGCAGGCTGTCACGGCGCGACGCCACCTCCAGATCACGATTGAAATCGAGATCATCGATCAATCGAACAGCAAGGTGCTGTTCCAGAACAAGGCGATGCGCGAAGAGGCAGACTACGCCGAGCGCGAGGAGGCAGACGGCCGGCACCAGGCGATCACCAAGATGGTGCAGAAGATCATCGAGGGAGTGCAGAGCAATTGGTAACGCCGCGACGCGGAGCCGGATCACTGGGCTGCCTGTTCACGCTGCTCATTGTCGCGGCTGTCGTGTATTTCGGCGTGAACGTTGGCGAAGTCTACTGGCGCGCGTACCAGTTCCAAGATGACATGAATCAAGAGGTGCGCTTTGCCTCGCGAAATCCCAACGACGCGATCCTTCTGCATCTTCGCGCCATGGCCGACTCGCTCGGCCTGCCGGACGATGCGCATGCGATCGCCATTCGGCGCACGGCAAACTCCATATCCATCGAAGCGGAATACGACGAGCGCATCGAGTTACCGATGCACGTCTCCGAGGCGCATTTTCATCCGCGCGCCAACGGGCCGCTGTGAGCGTGCTCGCTGATCCGCTCGACAAGATCATGACCTGGGACCGCGCGTCACACTGGCGTGGCACTGTGCGCGGCCGCGTCGTGTTCACGAACGGCGTATTCGACCTGCTGCACCCCGGGCACGTTGACGTGTTGCTCGGCGCCCGCCGCGCCGGCGATGCCCTCGTGGTGGGCGTGAACGCCGACGCATCGGTCAAGCGGCTCAAGGGGCCCGAACGTCCCGTTCGCAGCGAAGCCGAGCGGTGTTACGTTCTGGCGGCGCTCGAGATGGTTGATGCCGTGGTCGTCTTTGAGCACGACACGCCGTTCGATCTCATTTGCGCACTCCGTCCCGACGTGCTCGTCAAGGGCGGCGACTATACCGAGGCGTCGATCGTTGGCGCGCGCGAAGTGCGCGCGTGGGGCGGCGACGTTGTTGTCATTCCGCTCACGCCCGGGCATTCCACCACTTCTACCATCGAGCGACTGCGTGGCCACTGATTCCGCTCCTGCTCGTACGTCGCGTCGCGACGACGAGATGCGTCCCGTTACCATCGAGCGCCGTGTAGCGCCCTATGCCGAGGGCTCGTGCCTGGTGTCGTTCGGCGCCACGAAGGTGTTGTGCACGGCGTCGGTGGAGGACGGCGTGCCCGGCTGGAAGCGCGGCAAGGGCGAGGGCTGGCTGACGGCTGAGTATTCGATGTTGCCCCGCGCCACCAAAACGCGGACGTCGCGCGAGCGTTCGCAGATCGGCGGCCGAACGCAGGAAATTCAGCGTCTGATTGGCCGGAGTATTCGCGCCATGCTTGACGACTTCAAGTTCGGCGAATTCACCATCAAGCTCGATTGCGATTGTCTCGTCGCCGACGGCGGCACGCGCACCGCGTCGATCACCGGCGCGGCCGTGGCCGCCGTGGATGCGTTTAATTGGCTCGTGGCGTCGGGACGCATTCCCGTTACGCCCGTCAAGCGTCGCGTGGCCGCGGTGAGCGTGGGCGTGATCGGCGTCACGCCGCGTCTCGACCTCGAGTACGAGGAGGACGTGCGGGCCGCAGTGGACATGAACGTCGTGATGAGCGGCGCCGGCCAGTTTGTGGAGGTGCAGGGCACCGGCGAGCACGGCACGTTCGATCGCGTGCAGCTCGACGCGCTGCTCGACCTGGCAGTCAAAGGCATTCGCGAGCTCGACACGGCGCAGCAGCGCGCGCTCGCCGACGAATGAGCCATTAGGAGCAAGCCGTTAGGAGCGGCAGCAATGTATCCGTGCCTTTTTCCGTTCCATCCGTTTTGTTGTCCGCGTCCCAATCGTTATGGCGTCCCGGGCGCCAGTCTTTGCGACTGCCCCTCGGGACGTCGTAACGATTGGCAACCGATTTGAACGGATGGAACGGATGGAACGGACAACAGAACGGAAATTGTGAAAGTACAAATTATAATTGTAAAATCATAGTATAAATATTGTGAATGTTATTGTCCTGGCGACGCGGAGCTCCGGCAAGCTCCGCGAGCTCCGCGCCCTGTTCGCCGCTGCCCCACGTCGTTGCCGCGTCATCGACCTCCACGAGGCCGGAGTGCCGGAAACTGCCGCGGAGGACGATCTCGAAGTGTTCGACAGCTTCGAGGCCAATGCCCTCGCCAAGGCGCTCTATTTCCATGCGCGCACGGGAATGCCCGTCGTCGCCGACGACTCTGGGCTGTGCGTCTTGGCCCTGGGTGACCGGCCGGGCGTGCTGAGCAAGCGCTGGAGCGGGCGCGCTGATTTAACCGGTCGGGCACTCGACGAGGAGAACAATCGCCTTTTGCTCGAGCGGTTGGCCGAGTCCGGCTCGATGGACCGGAGCGCCTATTACGTGTGCGCCGCGGCGTACGTGGATGGCGCGCACCAGATCGTGCGTCGCGGGGAAGTGCACGGCCGGATTCTCGAAGCGCCGCGCGGCGCAGGCGGCTTTGGCTACGATCCCTATTTCGCCCCGAACGAGTTGGACGGCCGCAGCTTTGGTGAGGCGAGCGTGGAGGAGAAGCAACGCGTGAGTCATCGCGCGAGGGCGTTCCGCGACCTGCTCGAGCAGCTGGTGTCGATCGATGGGGGCGCCGGCGGTGATCCGGCGTCCGCCGAGGTTGCGTAAATCGGCGCACCGCAGGCAGTTGATTTGGGTGCAGGGTACGGATACATTCGAAGGCTCGCGGGGCGTAGCGTAGCCTGGTATCGCGCCTGCTTTGGGAGCAGGAGGTCCCCGGTTCAAATCCGGGCGCCCCGACCTGCAGCACACGGATCATTCGGTGCTACCCAGGCAGTACGATTGTCGGCACCATCACGCAGGAAGTGCCAGTAGCTCAGTTGGATAGAGCAACAGCCTTCTAAGCTGTGGGTCGGGGGTTC
>JBEPWA010000036.1:0-43395 GCA_041690755.1 Gemmatimonadaceae bacterium
CCCCCCGCCCCCCCCCCCCCCCCCCCCCCCCCCCCCCACCCCCCCCCCCCCCCCCTTTTTACTGCGAACGGTGAGACGCGTTACGCCTTGGGACCCGCGTTCTTCACGGCGTCGGGAACGGACTTCTCGAACTTGGCGAAGTTGTCGCGGAACATGCCGGACAGTTTCTTGGCCTGTGTGTCGTACGCGCTCTTGTCAGCCCAGGTCTCGCGCGGCTTGAGGACATCGGCTGGAACGTCGGCAACCTGCACCGGTACCGAGAGGCCGAACACGGGGTCCGTCTCGACCTTGGCGTCGTGGAGCTTGCCGCTGAGTAGCGAGTTCACCATGGCGCGCGTGTACGTGAGGTTCATGCGCTTGCCTACGCCGTATGCGCCACCGGTCCACCCCGTGTTGAGCAGCCACACGTCCGAGCCGTGCTCGTCGATCAGTTTGCCGAGCATTTCGGCGTACTTGGTGGCGGGCCATACGAGAAACACCGCTCCGAAGCAGGCCGAGAACGTGGCCTGCGGTTCCTTCACGCCGCGCTCCGTGCCGGCGACTTTGGCCGTATAGCCGGAGAGAAAATAGTAGAGCGCTTGGTCGCGGGTGAGCCTGGCGATGGGCGGCAGCACGCCGAACGCGTCGGCGGTGAGCAGCACGACATTCTTGGGGTGACCACCACGTCCCGACTTCACGTAATTCGGGATGTAGTGGAGCGGGTACGACGCGCGGGTGTTTTCGGTGATCGACTGATCCTCGAATTTGACTTTGCGCGTCATCGGATCGAGCACGACGTTTTCGAGGATCGTGCCGAACATCTGCGTTGTCTTATAGATGTCCGGTTCGCTCTCGGCGGACAGGTTGATGCACTTGGCGTAGCATCCGCCTTCGTAGTTGAACACGCCTTCGGGCGACCAGCCGTGCTCGTCGTCACCAATCAGCGAGCGGCTCGGGTCGGCGGAGAGCGTGGTCTTGCCGGTGCCGGACAGGCCGAAGAAGAGCGCGGTATCGCCGGCTGGGCCGATGTTCGCCGAACAGTGCATGGACAGCACGCCCTGCTTGGGCATGTAATAGTTCATGACGGTGAACATCGCCTTCTTCAATTCGCCGGCGTAGCGCGTGCCGCCAATGAGAATCATGCGCTTGGCGAGGTTGAGCACCACGAAGGTGCTCGAGCGCGTGCCGTGCTTGGCCGGATCGGCCTGGAACTCCGGCGCGTGGAGCACCGTGAAGTTGGGCGCAAAGGTGGGGAGTTCGCTGGCCTCGGGACGAATGAACATGTTGCGGACGAACGCCATCTGCCATGCGTTGGGCGAGACGTAGCGCACCGACAGCCGGTACTTGGGATCGGCGCCGCAGTAGAGATCTTCAATGAACAGCTCGTCGCGTCCGTCGAGGTAAGTGCGCACGTCGGCGAGCAACGCCTCGAACTGGGCATCGCTGAATGGCTGGTTGACCTTGCCCCAGTCTACATCGTTCTCCGATGATGATTCTTTAACGAGGAACTTATCATTCGGTGAACGGCCCGTGTGCGGCGCCGTCACGGCGCAGAACGGCCCCATGTCGGCGAACTGGCCTTCGCCGCGACGGGCGGCGGCGTCCATCAACGCCGGCGACGTCAGATTCCAGTGCACCGCGCCATTGGGGGCCAAGCCCTGGGCTTCCAAACCAACCTTTCCATGCAAACCGGCGTCCACCTGCGGCGTCGTCTGAGTTGCCATTATAGCCTCGAAAAAATCGTCGGAGTGGGCCCGTTCATCGATCGGCTCGCGGACTCCACAGGGTAAGAACGCTCTTGTGCGTCGACCACGGCCACCGCGGCCATGTTGACGATGTCCTGCACATCGGCTCCTCGTTCCAGCACATGCACCGGGCGAGCCATGCCCATGAGAATGGGTCCAATGGCCGTGGCTCCGCCCAGGTGCTTTAACAACTTGTAGGCAATGTTCCCCGCGCTCAAGTTCGGAAAGATGAGAACATTCGCCTGTTCCTTGAGCTTGCTGAACGGATAGTCGCGCTCGATGATCTCGGCATCGAACACGGTATCGGCCTGCATTTCACCGTCAACCATGAGCGAGGGATCCCGCTGGCGCAGCAGCGTCACCGCCAGCGCCATTTTTTCGGCCTCGGGGTGCCGCACCGAGCCGAAGTTCGAGAACGACAGCATTGCAATGCGCGGCTCAATGCCCAGCGTCCGCGTGATCCGGCTCGCGGCATAGCCGATCTGCGCCAACTGCTCGGCCGTCGGATCGATATTTACCGTGGTATCGGCGCAAAAGATGACATGCTTCTCGAACACCAGCATGTACATACTGCTCACGAGTCCCGACTTGGCGTGCGCGCCGATCACCTCGAGCGCCGGCCGAATCGTTTCCGGGTAATGCAGGTTGACGCCCGACACCAGCGCGTCGGCGTCGCCGCGGCCCACCATGCACGAACCGAAATAGTTGCCGTTGAACAGCCGGCGGCGCGCCTCGTCCATGCTCATGCCCTTGCGCTGGCGCAAGCGCCACATGTGCTGGGCGTATTCTTCGCGCCGCGAGGAAGTGGCGGGGTCCTCGATCACGATGTCGTCGAGCGGAATGTTCGCCCCGCGCGCTTTCGCTTCGATCGTCTCACGATTCCCGAGGAGGATCGGCTCGGCAATGCCTTCCTCTACGCAGATGCGCGCCGCACGAATGATCTTGGGCTCCTCGCCCTCCGGAAAGACCACGCGCTTGGGGTTGGCGACGGCCCGGTTGATCACGCCGCGCATCACGCCGCGCGCGCGGCCAAGCCGCGACTCGAGCCGCTGCCGGTATTCGTCGAGGTCGATGAAGTCGTTTGCCGCACCAGACGCCACCGCCGCCCACGCCACGGCCGGCGCAATCCACAGTAGCACGCGCGGGTCGAACGGGAAGGGAATGAGATATTCCGGTCCGAACGTCACGTCGCGCAGCCCGTACAGCCCGGAGATACTGTCCGGCACGTCTTCCTTGGCCAGCAGCGCCAGGGCGCGCGTCGCGGCCATCTTCATCTCTTCGTTGATCTCGGTGGCGCGCACGTCGAGCGCACCGCGGAAGATGAACGGAAAGCACAGGACGTTGTTCACCTGATTCGGATAGTCGCTGCGGCCTGTGGCGACGATGGCGTCGCTACGCACGGCGCGCACTTCCTCCGGCATGATCTCCGGCATCGGATTGGCGAGCGCGAAGATGATCGGGTGGTCGGCCATCCTGGCGACCATTTCTCCCGTGACCGCGCCGGCGACCGACAGCCCCACGAACACGTCCGCGCCCACCAGCGCTTCGGCGATAGTTCGCTTGTCCGTCTCAACCTGGAAGCGTGCCTTGTACGGATCCATGCCGTGCGTGCGACCCTTGAAGATCACGCCATCGCGATCGCACATCGTGATGTTGTCGCGATTCACCCCGAGGCGCACGTAGTGCTCGGCGGTAGAAATCGCGGCCGCACCGGCACCGGAGAATACGACCTTCACGTCGGCGATATTTTTCCGCACGCACTCGAGCGCATTCAGCAGTGCCGCGCCGGAGATGATCGCCGTGCCGTGCTGATCGTCGTGAAACACCGGGATCTTGAGCGTTTTGCGGAGTGTTTCTTCGATATAGAAACAATCCGGGGCGCGAATGTCTTCGAGGTTGATGCCGCCCACCGTGGGCTCGAGCAACTGGCAGAACTTGATGACGTCGTCCGGATCTTCCGATCCCACTTCGAGATCGAATACGTCGAGGTCGGCAAACTGCTTGAAGAGGTTGCCCTTGCCTTCCATGACCGGCTTGCCGGCGAGTGCGCCGATGTTGCCCAGGCCGAGCACCGCCGTGCCGTTCGTGACGACGGCAACAAGATTTCCCTTGGCGGTGTAGGTGTAAGCGAGATCCGGATCCTTCTTGATCTCGAGGCAGGGCTCGGCGACCCCGGGAGAGTACGCGAGGGACAATTCCCGCTGATTTGTCAGCGGCTTCGTCGGTACGACCGCAATCTTGCCGGGGCGACCGTTCGCGTGATAGTCGAGAGCGTCTTGGCGTTTAGTCATGGCCGATTGAAGCATAGCCAATTCGGGGCTTTAAGTCAGTCGATCGGCAGGAGATTTGAAGGCCGGCCGAAGAAAGGCCGGAGCTTGACCCGGCTGACCCCGTTACTTTCCGAGATTCGACGCCCATTGTTGACCGCCTTCAGCCCTGACCAACCCGTGGACTCGAATCAGCAAGCACACTTGGCTCGCATGCTTCGGCTGGCGCTGTTCGGGCTGATTGCCGAGATGGCGGTCTTTGCGGTGGGGCACTTTGCGCCCGCCATGGCGACGCTGCTCCCGCCGGTGTATGCGTTGGTGGCGGTGCTGTTCGCCGGCGCAATCTGGCACGCGATGAGACGCCAGCCCGGGCGTGAGCGACGCAAGCCTGGCAGCGGCGACCGCCGGCGTGGGGACCGGCGCGATTGAACGCCGAGCCCCGTCCAGTCAAATGAATTTCGAAACTCCCTCCTCGCTCCTCTCGACTAGAAACTCTCCACTGGACTCGCTTTCGGTCTTGAGATGCGAGGCCAACGCACAATTGCCATTCGCCGGTCTGGCATCTCAAGACTCAACGCCAGTCCAGTGGAGAGTTTCTAGTCGAGAGGAGCGAGACGGGAGTTTCGAAATTCGTCTCGGCCTTCAGGCTTCCAGGGTGTCGTAACGCTTCAAGCGGTACACCGCCGTTGACACTCCCCACGTAACGACGAACACGCCGATGATGAGGTAGCCGATGATGCCGAAGTTGCCGTTCAGCGCGGCGATGGCATCCCAGAACCGGCCGCCGAGGCCGAACCTGCGGCCCATGAGCCCCAGCGCTTCGATGCCGCCCACAAGCAGCGCCACGATTACGGAGACGAACGTAATCGTCAGGTTGTAATAGAGTTTTCTAATCGGCTTGGCATAGGCCCAGCCGTACGCGCCGAGCATCAGTACGCTGTCGGCGGTGTCGATCAGCGACATGCCCGCCGTGAACAGCGCCGGGAACACGAGAATCGACCAGATCGGCAGGCCGTGGGCGGCCTCGGCGGCCGAGATGCCCAGCAACCCAATTTCGGTGGCGGTGTCGAAGCCGAGTCCGAACAGCAGGCCAAGTGGGTACATGTGCCAGCTTTTGCGAATCATGCCGAACAGCGGCCGGAAGATGCGCGCGAGCAATCCACCGCCGGACAGCAGCATGTCCAGATCTTCCTCTACGTACGCCCCGCCGTTCTTCACGCGATGAAACGCGCGATAGACTGACACCAGGATGAAGATGTTCATCACGGCAATGGCGAGGAGGAACAGCGCCGACACCAGCGTGCCGATGACGCCGCCCACGTCGTGAAACGCGGCGAAGCTGGTTCCCAGCGCCACCGCCGTGGCGGCGATGGCGATCGTCGCCAGCACGACAACCGTGGAATGCCCGAGGGAGAAAAAGAAGCCCGTCGCGATTGGGCGCCGCCCTTCGCTCATCAGCTTGCGCGTGACGTTGTCGATCGCCGCGATGTGGTCGGCGTCAATGGCATGCCGAAGTCCCAGCCCGTAGGCGAGCAGGGAGGTGCCGAGCAGCAGTGGGTAGTGCCGAAAGGCGATTAGCGCCCACGCCCACGCGAGTATGTTCGCGGCGCCGATCAGCGCAAAGAGACCGGCGATCTGTCGTCGATCGCCGGTCCCTTCGTCGCTGAAAATTTTCAGAAGGTTGCGCACCGCGGAAACCTATTACCGCGGCGCACAATTCCGAAGCGGGCTACACCTCGAGGTGGTCACCTGGGCGCGCCGCAACCTGGTAGAGCACCGGCATGAGGAAAATGCTGATCAGCAGGCGCGAGAATAATCCGCCCACAATGACAAGCGCGAAGGGCTTCTGCGTGCTCGAACCAACGCCGGTCGCGAGCGCCGCGGGCAGCAGCCCGAGTGCAGCGACGAGCGCCGTCATCATGATGGGCCGCAATCGCAGCAACGCCGCGGCGCGTGTCGCATCGATGATGCTCTCGCCGCCAAGTCGCAGCTCGTTGGCGTACGATATGTACACCACCGCCGTTTGCACCGATACGCCGAACAACGCCAGGAATCCGATCATCGACGACACGGAGAACGGCGTATTCGTCATCCACATCGCCACGAGTCCGCCGAGGGGCGCCGAGAGAATCACGCCGATGAGGGTAATGAGCGGGAATTTGAAGTTTCGATACAGTACGAACAAAATGGCGAAGATGAGGAGCACGGTGAGCGGCACGACGACGTTCATCTGCGAACGCGACGCCGTGTACTGCTCGAACTCGCCGCCCCAGCGAATGGTATAGCCCGTCGGCAGCTTGACCTGCTTGGCGACGACGCGTTGAGCCTCGGACACGGCGCTCGCGAGGTCGCGCCCATTCACGGAATACTGCACGCCGATGTACCGCGAGTTGTCCTGGCGGTAGATGAACGACGCGCCGTTCGCTACCGCAATCGTGGCAACCTCCCGCAGCGGCACTTGATTGCCGCCCGGTGTGGCGATGAGGATGTTACCGATCTCGTTGGGATTGCTACGGAACTGATCCTGGAGCCGCACCACGAGGTCGAAGGTGCGCTCGCCCTGCACCACCTGAGTCACTGCCGAACCGCCCACTGCGGCGTTGATCAGCGAGTTCACATCGTCGGAGCTGAGCCCGTACCGCGCCAGCTTGGCGCGATCGACCGTCACCGTGAGACTCGGCTGCCCGAGTTCCTGAACGAGCGTGACATCGCCGATGCCCTGAATGCCCCCGAGGATTGCTTTCACCTGCCGTCCCTTGGTCTCGAGCAAGTTCAGGTCGGTGCCGAATATCTTGACGTCAAGAGAACTCTTGAGTCCGGTCAGCGCTTCGTCCACCGCGTCTTCCGCCGGCTGCGTGAAGTTGAAGGCGATGCCAGGGAACCGGTCGAGCTTCTTGTTGATCGCGTCGATCAGCGCCTGCTTCGAGTGGTACTGGCCGTTCCAGTCGCCGTACGGCTTGAGCCCAACGTAGAACTCGGCGTTGAAGAAACCCGTGGGGTCGGTGCCTGCGTCGTCGCGGCCGTGCTCCGAGGCGACGGTTGTCACTTCGGGAAAGCTCATGAGGATCGTGCGAATCTGTGGCACGATTTGCGACGACGCCTCGAACGAGATGGTGTACGGCATGGTGGCACGGACCCAGATCGCGCCCTCGTCCAGCTTGGGCATGAACTCGCCGCCGCGCGTCATGGCGATGGCCACCGATGCGGCCAGCACCACGAGCGACGCGCCGAGCGTTGCCCGAATGTGCGCCAGGCACCAATCGAGACCCGTCGCGTAGCGGTCCTTGAGCCACTCGAACACCGGATTGCGACGCTCCACGACGCCATTTCGCAGCACGTAGACGCAGAGTACCGGAATCACTGTGAGCGTCAGAATGAGCGATCCGATAAGCGCGTAGATGGTGGTGTCCGCCATGGGCGTGAACAACTTCGACGACGGGCCGGTGAGCGCGTAGATGGGCAGGAAGCCGGCGACGATGACACCCACGGCGTAGAAAATCGGCCGGTTGACCTCCGACGCCGCGTCAAAGATCACCTCGCGCACGCTGTACTCCGTGCCGTGCCGCCTGGCCAGCTGACGGTAGATATTCTCCACCATCACCACGGCGCCATCCACCAGAATACCGAAGTCGATGGCGCCAATCGACAACAGATTCGCCGGAACATGCCGCAGGTCGAGGCACATGAAGGCGATCAAGAGCGACAGCGGAATCGTGACGGCGACGATCAAACCGGATCGCACGTCGTACAGGAAGAATATGAGAATGATCACCACGAACACGATACCGCGGACAAGGTTCTCCACCACGGTGTGCGTCGTGAGACTCACGAGATCGCTGCGGTCGTAGAACGGCACGACCTTCACGTCCTTGGGCAGCACGCTCGAGTTGAGCTCGCGGGTCTTGGCTTCGATAGCCTTGAGTACGACCTGCGCTTGCTCGCCGCGACGCATCAGTACGATGCCCTCCACGGCATCGTTCTGATTCATGTAGCCGAACTGGCCCAGCCGGGGCGCGGCGCCGATGGCCACAGTGGCGATGTCCTTGATCAACACCGGCACGTTGTTCTTGACGGACACTACGATGTTGCCGATGTCGTCCAAGGTGACGACCCGACCCAGACCGCGGACGTAGAAGAACTGTCCGCCCTCCGAGTAGAAACCGCCGCCGCCGTTGGAGTTGTTGGCGCTCAGCGCATTGGCGACGTCAGTGATCGCTAAACCGGCGCCGGCCAGCCGCGTGGGATCGACGTCAACGTGATACTCCATCGTCTCGCCGCCGAGCAGCGCGATGTCGGCCACGCCGGGCACGGCGCGATATGCCTTGTCGAGCACCCAGTCCTGCAGCACGTGCAGCTCCATCGGCGAGCGATCCGGACTCTGGACCACGTATCGATAGACGAGGCCAGACGGCGAGAAATCCCCCTCGATTCCCGGGCTCACCCCGTTCGGAAGGCTCGCGCCGCCGAGCCGCTCGAGCACTTGCTGGCGATCAAAATAAATGTCCGTGTTGTCGCCAAAGGTCACGTCAATGCTCGACACGCCGTACAGTGAGATGGACCGCGTGACGACGAGGTTCGGCAGGCCGTTGAGCTCCGTCTCGATCGGTACCGAGATCAGCCGCTCGATCTCCTCCGCGGCGTGTCCAGGCCACTGTGTCGTGATGCCGACTTTCGGCGGCGACACATCGGGATACGCGTCCACCGGCAGGCGTTTGAGCGAGAAGAAACCCACGCCAAGGATGGCGAGGACAAACAGCCCCACGAGCACCGGCTGATTCACCGACGACTCGACAAGACGCTGAATGGGACCGCGGCGCCCCTGCTCGCTCCCTACTGGGAACGGTTCACGCGGTGCGCGCGGTTCATATTCCGAGTGTGTCACTGGCTCTCCGCGAACTGGATGAACAGCGCGCCTTCGGCGACGACCTGATCGCCGTTGGAGAGACCGGACTTGATCTGATAGTTGTCACCGACGCGCGCTCCGAGCTCGATGCGCCGGCGGGCAAACCCGTTATTCGCCACAGCCACGAACACGAACGGGAGATTGTCCTCGTCGCGCATCACCGATGACACGGGCAGAAGCACGCCCTGGTGGACGATGCGCGACTTGATCTGCACTCGCACGAACATGTCGCGCCGCAGCACGTGATTGACGTTCGGCGCCAGAATGCGGACGCTCACCGCCTTCGTGCCTGGATCGGCGAGCGACGCGATGTAATCGACCTTGCCCAGCAGGGCGGTGGCCGTGGCGTCCGTGAGGATGGACGCTGGCTGGCCCACCGAGACGTCGCCGATGTCGCTAGCGTACACGTTGGCGTTCACCCACATGGTGCTGAGATCGGCGATCGTGAAGGCCGGCGTGGAGCCGGCGGCCAGCAGTTGGCCCACCGAAATGAGCTTCTCGACGATCGTGCCGTTGATCGGCGAGCGAATGATCGCCTGGAACGACGCGGCGCGTCCCTGCTTCACCGCGTCAATCTGCGCGTTCTCTACGCCGAGCGCCTTCATGGCTTCCACCGCCGACTCGACGTCGGCGTCGGACGCTGCCAGGTCTGACTGGGCCTGCTCGAGGTCCGCGCGTGCGAGCGCGTCGTTCTTGAACAACGCGGAGTCGCGATCGGCCACGAGCTTGGCCTGGCGATACGCGGTCTGCGCCTTTCGATAATCGGCCACCGCCGACGCGAAGTCTGGCGACGACACGTAGGCGAGCGGCTGCCCTGCGCTCACGTTCATGCCGACGTCGCCGAGGACGCGTGTGGCCGGACCGGACACAGGCGACAACACCTGCGTGGACTTGTCGCCGTTGAACGCCACGGTTCCGGTGGCGTCAATCGTGGGGGTGAACGACGTCATCTGCGCCGTGACGAGATGAATACGCTGCCGCTGTTCGGCCGTGAGCTTGAAATCAGATGGGGTCTGCGATGCTTGCGTGCTATCGGCGGCGGGTGTTTTTGGCGTGGCCGAGCATGCACCGGTGGCGCACGCCAGCAGCAGCGCGGCCGCGCGTGTGCGCGAACGTGCGCGATTGATGTGCATGGTCATCGGTTGCTTGCTCCGATCGGCGAAACGGTGACGCCCAGTGCGCGGTCGAGATCGGCGCGGGCGGTATTGGCGGCGGCGAGAGCGTCAGTGAGTTGACTCTCGGCTTGCAGGAGTGCGGTACGGGCGGTGAGCACCTCGAGTGCCGAGGAACCGCCCAGGGTGTAGCTGGTGGATGCGACGCGGTACGCATCGCGCGCTGCCGGCACGAGTTCGTCGCGAATGAAGATCACCTGTCGCATGGCGGTGCTCGCGTTGGCGTAGGCGGAACGCACGTCCTGGGTCACTTGAGCGCGAGCGTCGCGATAGGTGGCGTCGAGCTCACGCTCGTAATGCTGCGCCTGGGCAATGTCGCCCTTGGAGTGCTGCCAGTAGAGCAACGGCAGCGGCAGCGTGATGCCGGTGGTGAACAGCGGCGATCCCGGCTGCGCGTAGTCACGTCCCACGGCAAAATTCAGATCGGGCAACCAGAATTCCTTCGTGAGGCTCGTGGTGGCGTGCGCGCCTTGCTGCTGGTTCTGCAGAATCGCCAGCTCGGGGCGATTGGCCAGCGCGGTTTGCTCGATCGACGCGGAGTCGGGGAGCGCCGCGGGCACCGTGAGCGAATCTGTGGGCGAGATGGCGGCGCCAATGATTCGACCCAGGGCACGGTTGAGGGCGGCCTGCGCCACGGCGATGTCGCGTTCGTTGGCAATGAGATCGTTGCCAGCTTGGGCGACGCCAACCTGTGCTTGAATGACGTCGAGTCGCGCGACGCTGCCGGCGGCAAATCGCGCCTGCGTTCGCGTGAGAAAATCGTTCGCCAGAGCGCGAGCTTCGAGCAGGTCCACGCGATGCTGCAGCGCAACGAGCAGCGAGTCGTAGGTGGCGGACGTTTGATTGGCCACCGTCTGCTGCTGCAGCCGATAATTCTGCGTGCTGGCGCCGATGTCCGACAAACCGATCCGGTTGTTCAGCCGGAATTTGTCGGGAAATGGAATGTCGAGTCCAATCGATACCGGCCGCGACGGCGCGCCGCCGAAGGCGAACGGCGACCTGACCTGATCGACGGCGGCGCTGAGCGACGGGTCGGGGATGGCAATGGCGGACACGCGCCGGGCCCGCGCCTGGGCCGTTTGCTCGCGCGCGATCTCGAGTTGAGCGTTGCGATTGAGCGCTTCGGCAATGGCCTGGCGCCGGGAGAGACGGAGCGAATCGGTGGCTGGGGCCTGTGCGGATACGACGCTGCCGCATGCGGCAAGCGCGCACAACCCTACTATTAGGCGCATTTTGTCCCTAAATGGTGAATCCGAGGTGAACTACAACAGCAAAAGGCCTCAGACTACCGTGGGGGGCGCTCGCGGATTGGCTTGGGGATGGAACGGCGTCGATACGAGACGCTCGGCAGCCATGACATAGTTGGAGACTGCGAGCGAAAGTTCGGGCAGCTCGAACAGCGGCCGCGTGGTGGTGCCGTGGATCGAGCGGGCCTGGCACGAGGCGCAGGTCGCTTCGTTGTGGGACGTGTGCCCACGGGTGCCGAACGGTTCGACGTGCGCCGACAGCGTTCGTTCCGCGCGGCTTTCGGCCAGCGGAATGAGGGCCACGACGAGCTGGGCCGTGATCGCAAGGGTGGCGAAGACGGCAAAAAGTAGCTGGCGTGTGCGGCGTGCGAAGACGGGCATCTTCAGAACCCTACGTACACCGTGCCAAAAACGCTAGCCAACTCTTATCTGCGGCGCGTCTTGCGCGCCGCGACGGAACGTCGCATGATGACGGTGTCCATCAACATTACGGGGATCCCATATGGCAGTACATCACCACTTTAGTTGGAAGCGCGTGAGCTTGCTCGCGACGTTGTTTGCAGCGTGCGCTGTGCTTGCGCCGAATACGGCACGGGCTCAGGCGGCGACCAGTGTGCACACGGCGGCCGACCACCTTGGGTTTGCGGCGAAGGCCGCCGACGTGGCAGCCGTGAAGAAGCACATGCACCACGCGCTCAACTGCCTCGAAGGCAAGTCGGGGAAGGATTACGACGCCGCAGCAGGCGACCCGTGCAAGGGCGCCGGCACGACGTACGCCGCAGGCTCGGCGAGCGAGGGGAAGGTGCAGGAGGCAATTCGACTCCTGGCCGTTGGCGAGACGCTCGACAGCATGAAGGCCGCGCAGCACGTTGCGGAAGCGGCGGCTACTGTGCTCGAGGAAGTGAAGGACTGACGAAACACCGACAGTTTCCGCCGCGCAGTCGCGGCGGAAACCGTCGCTCGCCGCCCAGCCGTTCCCGTGCTAGGCGTGACGCCCGATGTAGCTCCGCAATCGCGTGAGCATGCTCGCATCGGTCGCCGTGGGGTCTGTGCCCTTTGGCGTCTCAATGATTTTTGGTACGGCCGCCAGCCGCGGGTCATTCATGACGTGGCGGAACGCGAGTTCGCCAAGTGATCCCTCGCCGATCAACTCGTGCCGGTCGCGGTGCGAATCGAACGGCGTCTTGGAATCGTTAAGGTGCATCACGCGCAACCGCGACATGCCGAGCACGTCGTCGAACCGTTGCCACACGTCTTCATACGCGTTCACGAGATCGTAGCCGGCGGAATACGCGTGGCAGGTGTCGAGACAGATGGCGACGCGTGATCGATGCGGCTCGGGAATGGCGTCGATGAGCTGCGCGAGATCCTCGAAGGTTGCGCCGATTGCCGTGCCGGAGCCGGCCGTCGTCTCCATGCACAAGATTGTGTTGCCGCTCACGCGTGACAACGCCTCGGTAATGGCGTCGGCGTTGCGCTGAATGCCGCTCGCCCGATCGTCGATGTAATTGCCGGGGTGCGATACGAGATATGTAATGTCGAGCGACGCACAGCGCTGCAACTCGGCGACGAACGACTCGGTTGACTGCCGGCGCAGCGCATCGTCGGGACTTGCCAGATTGATCAAGTACGAATCATGAACGATGGTGTCGCGGATTCGCGTGTCGCGTATGGCGGCCGTGAACGCGACGCACTCGTCGTCTTCGCAGGCGCGCTCCGCCCAGCGATTCGCCATCTTCGTGAAGATCTGTATCGCCGTGGCGCCAATGGCCCGGCCACGCGGTGGCGCGGCGTGCGTGCCGCCGGCAATCGACACGTGGGCGCCGAGCAATACGTCGTCGTCCCAGGTGGGTGCGACCCAGGCCGGATCATTCGCGCTGTCGGTTTTCGGATTGAACGCCGGCTTTTTGGTGACAGCTTTTTTTGGAGCCACCGCGGCTGGCTTGGGCGCCGGCTTCTTGACGGTGGTCTTCTTGGCGGACTTTGCGCCGCCCTTAGTCGAACTCGGCCGACTTGCCATGAAACGCCTTGCCGCAACGGGGGCAGTGAATGTGTTCGGATTCAGCGAGCGCGTAGCCGAAGTCGCGTCCGCACGAGCAGTGGGCCTCGAGCGATTCGTGACCGCACAGAATGCAGAATGCGTCGTCGGGCTCGTAGGCGCGGAACCGGCCGCACACGGTGCACCGCTTGGTGATCTGGTCCGGCATGCCGAAATCTACCGACCGCCCTGGCTCCGGAGCCATGTAGCCGGATCGACCGCCGGTGTGCGCCCGTCGCCAGTGCCGTGGCGGATCTCGAAGTGCAAATGCGCCGGGAGCTCCGGATCGGAGATGCCTACGCCGCCCAGGATCTGACCCTTGGACACCGTCTGCTGCTGCCTCACGTCGGAGTGCGACAGCGACCCGTAGATCGAGTAGTCACCGCCGCCGTGATCGATGATCACGGTGAGGCCGTAGGTGCCCAGTTGGCCGACGCTCACGACTTTGCCGGCCGCCACCGCCCTCACGTTGGTGTTGATCGGCGCCTTGATGCCGACACCGTTCCAACGGATGGTAGTGTTTGTGGTCGTCTGGGCTTTGCCAAAGGTGTAGATGAGCGGCCCGTCGATTGGCCAATCAAGTTTGCCGTAGTCGCCGGTCTTGATGGTGCTGGACGCGCGCGCCGTGGCGGGCCGCGCGCTCTCGGCGCGGCGACGATCCGCTTCGAGCGACGCGAGCGCGCCGTTCATCTTGGCTTCGGTCGCCTTGAGGCGCGCGACGCGATCTTCCACCTGCTTGGCCTGCGCCTTGGTGCGTGTCAGGCTTGATGCGCGCTCACGCTGCAGGGACCGCAGCCGCTCTTCCTCGCGCTGGGTGTCGCCGCGATTCACCACGAGCACGTTCTGCAACGTGACGAGGCGATCGCGGTCGCGTTGCATCTCGTCACGCAGTTGCTCCACACGGTTGACCAGCGCGCGGTCGTGGAGCGCCAGCAAGTGGAGATACTTGTACCGCGCCACGAGTTCCCCGAACGAGCGGGCGGATAACATCACCTGGGTGGTGAACAGTGGGCCGCGTTTGTAGATGTCGGCCAGTCTACGGCGCAGCGACGCCTTCTTTGTCGCGAGCTCGGCCTGCGTGCGGTCCACCTTGGACGAGGCGTCGTCCACCTCGGTGGTGATTGTTGCGAGCTGTGAGGCGAGGGTCTTTACGATGCGCTCGGTGGCGTCGGCGCGGCGATCGAGATTGGAGACTTCGTCGTTGAGGTCGTGGACGGTGTTCTGCAGTTCGGTGGCGCGACGCTCCAGGCCCTCGCGTTCGCGGCGAATGCTCTCGAGCGTATCGCGCTGGGCGCGGATGCGTGCGTCCTGCGCGTGGAGCGGGGCGTGCGGGAGCAGGAGGAGCGTGAGCAGCGTGACGAGCACTGCCACCGTGCGCCGACGGACGGATCTCGGGGGGGCAGAGTAGATCCCTCGCTGCGCTCGGGATGACAACGGCGCTCGGGATGACAACGGCACTAGATGCGGCGCAGGTGCCGGCCGACGGACACGGCGCTGCCCATTAGTCCCATCAGTGCGCCGAACAGCACGCCGAGCAGGGCGACCCGCCGGTCGAAGAAAGCCGTCTCAAAATGGAGGTACTGCTCCAGCACGCGCATTGCGAGATATGTCATCAGCAGCGCGAGCCCTCCGCCAAGCAACCCCTTGAGCGCGCCCTCGATGAGGAACGGCAAGCGGATGAATCCATCGGTGGCGCCCACGAGCCGCATGATCGCGATCTCGCGGGCGCGGGCCAGCACGGCCATACGAATGGTGGCGCCAATGATGATGATCGCCACGCACGCGAACGCGAGGCCCAGAGTCAGGCCGGCCACGCCGGCGATGTTGCGCAAGCGATAGAGCTGCGTGATCCACTCTTCACCAAAACGAACGTCATCCACGAAGTCGTAACCGCGAAGCCGCTCCGCCACCTTGCTCACCGTGGTAGGATCGCGGAAGCCAGGCTTGAGGTGAACGTCGAGCGATGCCGGCAGGAATTCAGACTCGAAGACGTCCTTGAATTCGCCGAGCTCCTTGCGGGCCCGGTCGAGAGCTTCGGCCTGTGTGACGACGTCCACCTTGGAGACCTCGGGAAAGCGCGCGATCTCCTCCGAGGCGACGGTGAGCTTTTCGACGGTGGTGCCGTCGGCGACGAACGCGCGGATCTCGACGCGCTCTTCGATGTGCTGCAGCGCGTCGCGGATGTTCAGCGCGACGAGTCCGAACAAGCCGAACGCGAAGAGCGAAAAGGCGATCGTGGTGATGCTCAGCGCGCTGAGCAACGGCGCGCGGCGGAACGCGGCCAACGCGGTGCGAAAGGGAAGCATTAGTCGGCCTCCACCTCGAGCTTTGGCGCTTCAACGGAGTCGAACACCACGTCACCGTGATTGAGCTCGATGCAGCGATAGTCGGTGCTCCGTACCAGCTCGAGATCGTGCGTGGCCATGACCACGGCCGTGCCCGATGCGTTGATCTCGCGCAGCAACTGGAAAATGCCGCGCGTGGCGCGCTCATCGAGGTTGCCCGTGGGCTCGTCGGCGATCAGCACGAATGGGTCGTTCACGAGCGCCCGCGCGAACGCGACGCGCTGCTGTTCACCGCCCGACAACTCGCGGGGGAGCGCGGTGGCCTTGGACGCCAGCCCAACCTGTGTAAGCGCTCGCGCAACCTTGCCCGGAATGGCCGCGGCCGGTGTGCCGATGACCTGCAGTGCGAACGCAACGTTCGCTTCAGCCGTGCGGTCCTCGAGCAACTGAAAGTCCTGGAAGACAATCCCGAGCCGGCGCCGAAGTTTGGCGACTTCGCGCTGCGAGGTCTCGAGCGAGCTGTATCCGCTCACCCGTACTTCGCCGGACGTTGGACGTTCGTCGAGATACAGCAGCTTGAGGATCGTGCTCTTGCCGGCGCCGCTCGGGCCAATGAGGAAAACGAACTCGCCCTTGGCAATGCGAAAGCTCACGTTGCGCAGCGCCGAAGCGCCGGCCGCGCGGGGATAGATCTTGGTGACGTTATCGAAGCGAATCATGTGTGCTCTGAGGGCGGACCGTAGAGGGAGTGGTCCACCTCTGCGGACGGTCGAGCGAGGCCGATGGTCACTCGCCGGCGAGACTTACTCTACTAGCCGGCGCGTCGCGTGTTCCACGCGTGTCGCGCGAGCGCAGAGACCCGTCAACTCGTGGTCATCCAGTTCGGCCCAGGATTCCGGGAATGGGGCGAGCCGCCGCTTCTCGCCCTTCGTCTCAAAGCAGAGCCATCCGTGCAAGTAGCGCTTCGCCAGCGGCACGCGATACTCGTCGTGGACACGACGTTCGGCCGAGAGGTCGCGCGTGGGGGGACTGTCGGGCTTTCGGCGCTCGGCGTACTCCGGCTGGACGGACCAGACGGCCCACTCGCGGCCATCAGCCCCACGGAATTCTCTATGCGCCATGACCCGGGCGGCCGAGCCTCAGGTCCCGATCATGGCGTCGGGCTCGGCACGGGGGTCATCGTCTGCCCAGTGCCATGCCGGCTGCGAGAGAATCGTGTCCATGATCGCCTTGAGCAGGCCAATGAGCATGGGTCCGAGCAGGATGCCCACCAGGCCGAAGGTGTACACGCCCGTGATGAGTGCCACGAGCATCCAGTAGAAGTTGAGCACCTTGGATTTTTGTGCGGCGATCTTGGGGCGCAGAAAGGTCGAGATGTACAGCGTGTTGAAGAAGAAGCCAATCAACACCATGGCGAGGCCCTTGCCCGGCGAGTCGCGGAAGATCGCAAGCCAGGCCGCGACGGGCACGTACACACTCCACGAGCCGACAATCGGGAAGAAGCCGATGATGAACGACAGAATCGCCAACACGCCTGCCAGTGGTACACCGAATACGACGTTCATCGCCAGAATGATCAGCGACTTCACTGTCTGGGTGAGAAACGTGGAGTAGATGGCGCCGTAAAGCACTCCGCGCACGTTCGACTCGAGGGCCGTGGAGAGTTCGCCGTATCGCGGTGGTATTCGACTTCGGATGAAGTCCATGATCTCGTCGGCGTCGCCCATCACGTAAAAGGCCGTGAAGACGAAGATCGTGGCAGCAATGGCGACGCTCGCGATGGTCGAGCGAAGCGACGACAGGATGTTCGTGCCGTAGTTGGACGCCACGAGCACGTAGTGCTTGACCGCCGCGCCGGTGTTGGCTGACTGGAGAAACGGAAGCTTTCGCAACGACGTATCGATCTTGGTGGCGATCTCGTCCTGATGCGTATTCACGTATCCGGCGACGTCGGCGATCTCTTCGTAGCTGTAGATCGACAGCGCGAAGGCAGGGCCTACGAGCAACAGCAGAGTGAGCGTGGATGCCACGATCTTGCTGTGGAACTTGCTCAGGAGCCAGAGGAACACCGGCCGCATGAACGTGGCGACGATGATGCCGAGGATTGCGGCGATGATCACCGTGCGCACCATCCAGAGGAACAACACCAGAACGATCACGAACAGGATCGTCGTGACCATCATGCGGCGCAGTTCGGGCATTGTCAGCTCGGCCAGCGTCGGATTATTGCGTCGCTCGAGGCGTCGGCGTTCCGGCGCGACCGCGGTGGGTTCACTCATTCAGGGTAGTGCCAGTTTGGGACTTTCCTACCGACTGCTGAGCACTTTCAGTGCCGAAGCTCAGCCGTAACGTTGCGTCTGTAACATGTCAGGCGAGCGCGGTTGGGCGCCGACCCCGGGTGTCGAGGTCCGGTTTTACGACTCGAACGATTTCGGAGGGACGGGCGCCGGTGATGTCGCGGAGGACGACATCGCCGATTCGGGCGCCGGGATCAATGCGCACCGTGGCCAGTTCGTGGCGGGTGGGGCCATAGACCCAGGCCAACTCGCCGTCGGTGAGCAAGCGTGAACGTGCGTCGTCCGGATTCATTGTCACCATGGGACCGCGCTCAGCGTCGCCCTTCCGCGAGCCGATGAGCGCCGCGACGCGCAGCGGCCGGTTGATCCGGCCTTCGAGGTCCTGTTTGTCAGCCACGCGGACTACCGACAGCCAGGTATTGGCCGTCCACGCGCATGACCAGGCGGAACCGGCACAGCGAATCGAGCCGCTCCTGCGCGGAATCGACGTCCGTGTCGAGTTCCGCGGCCAGCTGCGCGGCGTCCACGCGGCCGAGTTTGTAGGTGGCGCTCCAGGCGCTGCGCTCGTCGTCGGAGACCGCGCCCATCAGGTGCACTTCGCCGCCCTCTTCCAGGGCCAGGGCCAGGCCGTGCCGCTCGAGCACGGCCTCGATGGCGTCCGTGTGGTGCTCGGTGACGCCGCGAAAAAGAAAGAACGCGTCCTGCGGCGGATCGTCGGCGGCGTAGCGCATCAGGAGCTTGGCGACGACTTCGTCGGCGCATGAGAAATCTATCATCGATACCTGCGTGAAATCGATGACCGTGAGCGCCCGCTCGCTGGATTCGCTGAGGAGTTGCTCGATCTGCCCGCGCACTGCCGCGCCGGTACTGCGCGTGACGAGGTTCGAGTACAGGTCGCAAGCCAGCGTCTGGCGCAGCACGCTGCTGATGTCGATGTGGTTCATCATCGTTGCGACGGTCCCCCCGAGGTTACGGCTTCCGGAATGATGACCTGAACCTGGGCTCCTGGGAATGGCGCGAGCCCTTCGGCGAGCGGAATATCGTCGTCCCAGCCGGGAACAATTGAGATGCGAGCCGTGCCGCTGCGCACAGAAAGCTTGCCTGCCCAGCGCCCCACATACTTTCGCGCGCCGGCGAGTCCCTGTCCGCGACTCCGGTCACGAAACCGGCTCACGCCGCGAATCACCGCTTCTTCCAGCGCGGCGGCGTCGTCCCATCTCGCGCTTGGCAAATGGCCGGGCGCGGTCTCGAGCGATTTCCGAAAACCGAGGCCGGCGTCGGACACCGCGATGACGACCACACGGCGGCCAAGGCGCTTGGTCCACTTGTAGCTCTGCACCGCCACCCAACCACCCGCGCCGGCGTGCTCGAGAATGTTCTGGCAGATTTCCGAGAGCGTCATCGTGAATCCAATGATCGCCTTGGTCTCCAGCTTGAGCTCGGCCTGAATGATCTGCTTGGCGCGCTCCTGGACGCGGCCCACGAGCTTGTGGATGTCGTCCGTCTTCACGATGGGCGTGATCTCGAGCAGCGCGTTGGACTCGCCGGCGTCGCGCTGCTTGGGGTAGTGGCCGTGCAGGTCGTACACGGACTCCGCGTGATGGAAGAAGGACGCACGCGCCCAGTACGAGGCGGTCTCGTCGAGTTCCGGCACCGCGAGGGCGGGACGCTCGGTCCGCGTTTGCGCCAGCGTGAGGAGCGCCGTGAGGCCGTAGGGCGATGACCATCGGACGTGGCGCGCGTCCACGAGGATCTTTGCGTCGGGCGGAACCGCCGCCAACTGGTCCAGCACCTGTTCGAAGGAGTGGTCGTCGAGCGAAGGTGGAACCGTGATGACGGTGGTCACGTGAGGCTTATCTTTCCGCGAAGATGATGGGCCAGACCCGTCGCGCCGCGATGATCGACGTTGCGGGCGGCGGCGCGATGCGCGGCCAGGATGGCGGCGTCTAAGTTATCACCGGCGAGCAGCCGGGAGAAATACGTCGCGCCCCAGACGTCCCCGCAACCCGTGGGATCGACGCCGTCCACCGACTCCGACGGAACGAGCGCCGTGCGCACGGGCCCGAAGGCCGAAGCGATCGACGGCGCTGGCGGCCGCTGCGGCAACGCAGCGTCGATGCGATCGAAATCCGGAGCCGCGAAATACACAGCGCCCCGCTTGCCGAGCGTCACCGTGAGATTGCGCACGCCGGCGTGCAGCGCCGTGGCGGCGAGCGCCATGGGGTCCGGTGCGAGCATCGTCATCTCGTCCTCGTTCACCTGGAGCAGATCGAAGCACCCGCACCACTCGCGCACGTTCGGAATTGGTCTCAGCGTGCGAAGCCCGGTGGGCTGCACGGCCCAGGCGAGCATGTGCAGGTCGCAGTAGATAGGACCGGCGAAGTACTGCCTGAGCAGTAGCATCGTCTCGAGGTCCAGCTCCCAGCCGCTGAGGAAATTGATATACAGCGCGTCGAGGTTGGCGGCATCGAGTACGGGTTTGAGGCCGAGCCAGGTCCAACCGGGAATTCCGCCGGTGAGGACTTCGCTGCGCCGCTCGTCCGAGTAGTACCTGAGCACCACGCGATAGTTGGGGTACGGCACGCCAATGAGGGCCGCATCCGGCGCGAGGTGCGTGAGCGTGGACATGAACTGCGACGCGCGCGCCACGAGATCGTCGCCCACTTTGATGATCGGCACGATCTCCCACTCATCGGACAGCGCGGCATCGAGACCGCTCAGCCCGTACGCGATGCCGCCCCACTCTTCGACGGCTGGCGCGAGCAGGTCGCGGTTGTAGATGACGTCCCAGACGAACGAGCTGAGGACGCCGAGCCGCTTGCGCGGCTTGGCGTCCGGTGGAACGGTGGCAGGGTGGAACGGTGGAACGGTTGTCATTCCGAACGAGCCCGTTCGCTGCGCTCAGGGTAAGCTTCGCGAGAAGGAATCTCTTGTCCCAATCGAGTGGCCGGTCTAATTGGCACGACGCAGGATCCCTCGCCTCCGGCTCGGGATGACAGCGCACCACCGTACCACCGTACCACCGTGCCACCGGCGCCGAAGGCGCTCACAGTGTTCCCAAGTGCTGCAGCTTGAACGTCGCCACCGCGCCGACTACACCGGCGGTTCCCGGCAGCTCACCCGGCACGATGCGCGTGGCCTCCACTGCGGGCTTGAACGCGCGGCGGCGGACTTCGGCGCGCAACGGCGTGAAGAGCGCGTCGCCGGCCTGCGTCACGCCGCCGGCCACCACCACGACATCGGCATTGAAGATGTTGAGCAAATTGGCAATGCCGGCGCCGAGATAGCGCGCCGTGTCGCGCACGATCTCGCTGGCCACGGCGTCGCCCTGCAGCGCCGCGTTGTACACGGTTTCAGCGGTCACGTCTTCCAGCCTGCCGTTGACGAGTGACGGAAGCAGCGACGCGGTTTCCTCGCGTACGAGCACCTCACGGGCCCGCGTCGCGATCGCCGGCCCGGAGGCGTACGCCTCGAGGCACCCGTAGTTGCCGCACTTGCAGTGCCGGCCATTCAGATCGATGGTGGTGTGGCCGATCTCGCCGGCAACGTCTGACGATCCGTGAAACAACTTGCCGTCGAGAATGAGCCCGCCGCCAATGCCGGTGCCGATGGTCATACCGATGACGTTCGTGCCGCCGCGCGCCGCGCCCTGCCACCATTCGCCAACCGTAGCGCAGTTGGCGTCGTTGTCGAGCGTCGCCGGCAAGTGCAGCCGTTCTGAAATACGATCGCGCAGTGGAAAATTCTTCCATCCGAGATTTGGCGCAACGATCACAACGCCCTTGTCACGGTCGAGCGGTCCGGGCGCGCCTATGCCCACTCCGATGATGTCGTCGCGGCTCGCATACGTGAGCCCGAGTGTCTCGACGATCACTTCCTCGATCAGTCCGACAATGCGATCCGCGACGCCGTCAGCGCCCGATTCGGCGGTCGTAGGCGTGGACCGCATGGCGAACGACTGCGCGCCGTCGGCCGACATTGCGCCCACCACGATGTTCGTGCCACCGAGGTCAACGCCGATGATGTACTGCTGGCGTTTCCGGGCGCCCATGGCTCGATCCTTCACGGAGGTTGAATAATCCGTTGCTCGCGCAACTCAGCTCGCAACTCAGCTCGCAGCTCAGCTCGCAACTCAGCTCGCAGCTCAGCTCGCAACTCAGCTCGCGAGTTCGCGAACCAGCGAGGCGACGATGTCGGGAGTAATCTCGCGCATGCAGCGCCAATGTCCGAGGGGGCAGCGCTGCGGACCATGCTTGTCACAGGGCCGGCAATCGAGCGTGGCAATCCCGGCGATGCGCGACGCCGCCGCCAGCGGGCCGAACCCGAATTCCGGCACCGTGGGCCCGAACACCGCCACCGTAGGCGTGTTCATGGCGGACGCCAAATGGAGCGGCGCCGAATCATTCGTCACGAGCACCGCCGAGCGACCGATGAGATCTGCCGACGCGAGGAGCGACAGCTTACCCGTCGCGTCGAGCGCCTGACCCTTCGTGGCGCCCACGATCTCCATGGCCAGCTCCGTGTCGGCTTCACCGCCCACAACCACCACCTGGCCGAGCTGGCTGAGCTCGTGCGCCAGTGCCGGATAGTACGGCCAGCGTTTCGTGGCCCACACGCTGCCCGGCGCGAGCGCGACGATCTGCGTGCCGGCGGAAGCCCGCCCGAGGACCGCGTCAACCTGTGCTCGTTCGATGATGCCTGGATAGAGGTGGGGCCGGATCTCGCCTGTGGCGACGTCGCCGAGCGGATCGCGTGTACCGAGTGACAACAAGCGCGCTGCATGGTGCGCCCTTTCAATTGCTCGAATACGAGTTGTATAAAACAACCGCCCCGCCGACGACGCGAATCCTACGCGATCCGGAATTCCGGCGGTGAAGGTAAGCGCCCCGCTCCGCACCGATCCCTGCGCGTGATACGCCGCGTCATACCGGCGTTCGCGGAGCGCCGCGGCAATGCGACGAAAGCCCGCCACGCCACGATCCGCGCCGCGCTTGTCGTAGACGATGATGTCGCGAACCGCGGGGTTGTTGGCCAGCAGTGCGCGGCCGGCCTTCGTGCACAGCACGTCCACCGGCCCATGTTCGGCGAGCAAGGCAATGAGCGGCGTGGTGAGCACCATGTCGCCGAGAAAGCTTGTCTGCACCACGAGCGACGTAGTCATGCGGGCAGTTGCCCCACGGCGGCGCGCGAGCAGCGCATGTAGCGCGCATACGCGCGGCGCAGAAACACGTGAACGGCCAGGCAGAGTCCGGCCAGCACGGCGCTCCAGAATAATGTGATGCCTATCATCCCGGCAGTGTGCGCCACGATAGTGCCGCGCGCCACGAGGAAATTCCAGCCTGCCGCCACCACGCTCCCGACGATCACGAGCACCGCGCCGGGTCCGCCGATGAACGCCCAACGCACGCGTCGGTCGGCCGGCAGCCACAACATGGCCTGTGCTATCGTGTGCCCGTCGCGGCTGGAAAACCAATAGCGTCCGACGAACGCCTCTTGACCGAGTCCGACCTCAGCGGGAAGGGCGGGGGGCCGGAATGCGGCGCGCCACGCAGCGAAGGCCACGAGTGCGACGACGATCGTGTTCATGAGGAGCATGCCCCACCAGCCGAGGTGGAGCAGTCGCTCGAGCGGGTTCGCCTCGAGCGCCAGGGTAGGTGTCGCCAACCAGGTGGTCCATGCGTCGAGCGCGCGCGCGACAACGATCATGAAGGTTGTCGCGAGGAAACGCAGGCGGGCTCGCGACCACATGCGTGGACGGTGCTAATCCACCTGGAGGACGGCGAGGAAGGCTTCCTGTGGAATCTCCACGGAGCCAACCTGCTTCATGCGCTTCTTTCCTTCCTTCTGCTTTTCGAGGAGCTTGCGTTTGCGCGAGATGTCGCCGCCGTAACACTTCGCCAATACATCTTTGCGCAACGCCTTCACCGAACTGCGCGCAATGACCTTGTTGCCGATCGCCGCCTGGATGGCGACTTCGAACAACTGCCGCGGAATGAGCTCCTTGAGCTTATCGGCGATCTTGCGGCCCCAGTCGTACGACTTGTCGCGGTGGATGATCACCGAGAATGCGTCGATCGGGTCGCCATTGATCAGCATCTCGAGCTTCACGAGATCGCTCTCGCGGTAGTCGAGCATGTCGTAGTCCAGACTCGCGTAGCCGCGGCTGATCGTCTTCAGCTTATCAAAGAAATCTAAGATGATTTCGCCGAGCGGAAATTCGAAGTCGAACTCGACGCGCGCCGTATCGAGGTACGTCATGTTCTTGTAGATGCCGCGGCGCTCGGTGGCCAACGTCATGATTGGCCCGATGTAGTCGGCCGGAGACATGATGCGCGCCTTGACGTACGGCTCTTCGATGCGCGAGATAGTGCCCGGGTCCGGCAGCTTGGCCGGACTCTCCAGTAACGTCGTTGTGCCGTCCGTCATGTACACGTGGTACTCCACGCTCGGCACAGTGGTCACGAGATCGAGATCGAACTCGCGCTCGAGCCGCTCCTGCACGATTTCCATGTGCAGCAGGCCGAGGAATCCGCAGCGGAAGCCGAAGCCCAGCGCCGTGGAGGTTTCCGGTTCGTAGTTTAGAGAAGCATCGTTAAGCTGGAGCTTCTCCAATGCGTCGCGGAGGCCTTCGTACTGGGTGGTGTCCGTGGGGTAGAGCCCCGAGAACACCATCGAGCGCACCTCCTTGTAGCCCGGCAGCGGCTCGACGTCCGGCTTGGAGGCGTCGAACACCGTGTCGCCGGCGCGCGTTTCCTTGACGGTGCGCACGTTGGCGACGACAAAGCCCACCTCGCCCGGTCCGAGCTTGTCCGTCTCGACCTGGCGCAGCTGGTTGTAGCCGACCTGCGCGACTTCGTACGACAGGCCCGAGCCCGCGGCAAAGCGGATGTTCATGCCCGGCTTGAGCGTGCCGTCGATCACCCGCACGCTCGGCACGGCGCCGCGGTAGCGGTCGTAGTACGAATCGTAGATCAACGCGCGGAGCGGCGCGTCGGGGTCGCCTTCCGGCGGTGGCACGCGTCTCACGATCGCCTCGAGCAACTCGGGAATGCCCAAGCCTTCCTTGGCGCTCACGAGCAGGATGTCGTCGGGGTCGGCGCCGATCAGGTCGTGCACTTCCTGCTTGCGACGCTCGGGCTCCGCACCCGGGAGATCGATCTTGTTGAGAATCGGAATGATCTCGAGGCCGGCGTCGAGCGCGAGGAACAGGTTCGACAGCGTCTGCGCCTGAATGCCCTGGGATGCGTCAACGACCAGGATGGCGCCCTCGCACGCGGCAAGGGAACGCGACACTTCATAGGTGAAGTCAACGTGTCCCGGCGTGTCGATGAGATTGAACTCGTACGCCTTGCCGTCCTGCGCATTGTACGTCATGCGGACGGCGTTGAGCTTGATCGTGATCCCGCGCTCACGCTCGAGGTCGAGCGTATCCAGGACCTGCGCCTTCATCTCACGCTTCTGCAGCATGCCTGTGGCTTCGATCAACCGGTCGGCCAGGGTGGACTTCCCGTGGTCGATGTGGGCGACGATGCAAAAGTTGCGGATATGATCGAGCTTCACAGCGGACTCAGGGCGGACGATGGCGGCACAGAAACGGGGAACTGCTTGTGCCACAGGAATATAGCGACCAGAGCGCCCGGGAAATGAGAAAACCGCGACCCGGTTGGATCGCGGTTTTCGCATTCGTCGGCCCCCGTCCGCCACCCATCGGCTTCAGCGGCCAGTTCCCGTTGGCGGCACTAGAACGCGGTGTACAGCGCCGTGTAGTACGGCGCGAAATTCACACTATAGGCTGTCTTGTTATCGCCCCCGAGCATCGACGCCAGATCGTTGACGTCTGGCCGCGGATCGCGGAGATAGTTCTCGCTGTCCAGTTCGTAGGTGTTCCACTTGCCCTTGGTCGCCAGCGAGTCCGTGTTCAGCGGATGCGCCGACGCGATGAGAAACACGTAGCCCAAGCCGCCGTCGTACGAGTTCGGGTCACGCCACGGCCCGTGAACGTCCGCCCGGTCGCGGGCGCGCGCGCGATATTCCGCATTGAATCCGGCAAAAAAGTCGTCAGTGTGATGCGCCTTGTCGGCGCGCACGAAACCGCTGTCGTCCGGCGAGGCCGGATAGACGATCCGCACTTCACCGTCGGCGTCGATGTGTCCGACCACAACGTACGCGTCCCGGTCGAGATGAAAGTTTGCGCGAACGCGGCGGATGCCGGATGACGTCGAGATCATTGTGCTGATCGCCGCGGCCGGCGCGGTCTGTGTGGCCGGCGCCTGGGCCGGCATCGCGCTCACGGCCACAAGGGCTCCAAGTGCTGAGCCGACTATTCGTAAATGATGCATACAGCCTCTCGGATGTTACGATGGATCATGAATTGGATACATTGTACCGCGCGAGGCCAAAAACGTTCCGGTCGCCGTCGCCCGGCGGCCGCTACGCGCGTTAAGTTGAGCCCTGCAGATGTCACTTCCGCTTCGCGCTGATCTCTTTGACCCGGCGAGCCTGGTAGCGCTCGGTCGAATCGAGATCGTCGCCCGATGGATCGTCGATGGGTTTATGTCCGGTCTCCACCGTTCTCCCCGCAAGGGATTCTCGGTGGAGTTCGCCGAATATCGCCCCTATCAACCTGGCGACGACCTGCGCTACATCGACTGGAAAATTGCCGCGCGGTCCGACCGCTGGGTGGTTCGGCAGTACGAGGAAGAGACGAATCTCCGCGCCAGCATCGTGCTCGACGTGAGCAAATCCATGGCGTGGAGCGGCGCCCAACTGCGGGCCGCCGGGTTGCAGCCGAACGATTCCCGCGCGCATTCTGCCGGCGATCGCCTCACCAAGCTCGCCTACGCCGAACGGCTCACTGCGGCGCTGGCGTTGCTCTTCCTTCGCCAGCGGGACGCCGTGGGCCTGGTGCGGTTCGACGATCGCATTCGGTCGTCCGTGCCGCCGCGGACGCGCAACGGACAGTGGCGCCGAATCGTCGCCGCCCTGGCCGAACCCGGCAGCGGGCTCGCCTCCAGCGCGCCGAACGCGCTACAGCAGGCCGCCCGGCTGATCAATCGTCGCGGATTGATAGTTCTCATATCGGACCTGCTCATGGACATGCCGGATATCGAGTTGGCAATGCGCGGGCTCCGCGCCGCCGGCCACGACGTCACCGTGCTCCACGTGATGGATCCCGCCGAACGCGAGTTGCCGTCGAGCGGGGAAGCGTTGTTCGCCGACTCCGAGTCGAATCTCACCGTGCCGGCCACCATCGCCGACGTTCGCGCCGCGTACAAGAACACGGTGGACGAAGTGATAGGCGAATGGCGCACGATGTTCGCTTCGCTCGGCATCGGCTACGAAGTCGTGTCCACAGACGCGCCGTTCGGCGTGCCGCTTCGCCGCGCCTTTGCGGCGCGCCAGCAGCAGCCCTGACGCATGGGCTTTCTCGCGCCGCTGTATCTGCTCCTCGCCGGCGCTGTGGCCGTGCCGCTGCTCATTCACCTCATGCGCCGCAAGACGGGTTTGCGAGTGGAATTTCCCGCCGCCCGGTACCTGGCCCGCGCCGAGAAAGAGCACAGCCGCACGCTGCGCATTAGAAATCTGTTATTGATGTTGTTGCGCGTGCTGGCGCTTCTGGCCATTGCCGTTGCCGCCGCACGTCCGGTGGCGCGGTGGCTCGGCGCGGGACACGCGCCCACGGCCATTGCCATTGTCGTGGACAATTCCCTGAGTTCGTCGGCGATCGTTGGCGGCAAGCCGCTGCTCGACCAGTTCAAGCGTATGGCGAGTGACGTGCTCGCCCGCGCAACATCGGCGGACCGGGTATGGCTCGTGACGATCGACGGCAACGTGCGCGGCGGTAGCGCGAGCGTGCTCCGGGACGAGGTTGCGCGCATCGAGCCTCTCGCCGGTGCGGGCGATCCAGCGGCCGCGCTCTCCCGCGCCGCAGGTGTGGTGAGGAGCGCCGGTCTCGACGCGCAGCAGATTGCGCTGCTCACGGACGGGCAGCGCACCGAATGGCAGCACGCGCCGCAAACGGGCACTGCGCAGCTATTGCTGTTCGCGCCCGGCGGCGCTCCGCCAATGAATCGGGCGGTGACCCTCGCTGAGCCGCGGCCGGCGCGCTGGACGCCCAGCGGGTCCATTGCGACGCGCGTGCAGTCGCGCGACTCCACCACCTTTCGCATCACACTCGGCACGCGCACCGTGGCCCGTGGTACGGCGGCGCCGAATGAGGAAGTCGTCGTTCGCACCGCGCCGCCCGAGCGCGGGTGGGTGGCCGGCACCGTGGAGCTTGAACCGGACGAACTCGCGGGCGACAACGTTCGCTACTTCGCCGTGTGGATAGGTCCGGCGCCGGGCGTGTCGGTTGCGCCATCCGCAGGGCCGTTCGTCAAAAACGCCGTGGACGTGCTGCGGTCCACCCAGCGCATCGCCGAGGGCAATGACATTTCCGTCGTCACCGCCGACGAACTCACAGCCCTCCCGTCGCTCATCACGGCGCCCACGGATCTGGTGCGCCTTGGCGCCGCGAATCGCGCGCTGGAAAAGGCCGGCATTCCGTGGCGCTTTGGCGCGCGGCGCGCCGGCGCGAGCACCGTGCGCGGCGCCGGCTTCGATGGCGTCACAGTAGCGTTGCGTTACGATCTCGTGGCGCAGGCCGGTGCGGTGGCGGACACGCTGGCCACAGTGGGTTCGGATGCCTGGATCGTGGTCGGCCCGCGATACGTGATCATTGCGTCGCCGCTCACGCCAGATGCTACAGACCTTCCGGTGCGTGCCTCGTTCGTTCCGTGGCTGGGCGCGGTGCTCACCGAACGTTTGGTGGGCGAGCCGGGGCAAGCGATTGCCGCCGAGCCCGCGTCGCACATTCCGCGTCCGCGATGGGCCGACGCCATGGAAGGGCCCGACGGGCAACGCCTGCCGCTGGGCGATGTCGTGGACGTGCCCGCCCGTGCGGGAACGTACTTTCTCACCCGGGCCAATCGCCGTGTCGGCGCGCTGGTCGTCAATCCGTCGGCCAACGAATCGGTGCTCGACCGGTATACGGCCAACGAACTTCAGGCCCTGTGGCCGGCTGGTCGCGCAGTTGCGGCGCGTGATGCCGCCGCGTGGTTCACCATGGCCTTTCGCGGCGCGGCGCGCCGCTCCCTCGTGGGGCCTGCGTTACTCTTTGCTCTCATCATGATCGTTATCGAAGCCATTGCCATTGGCACCCGTACGCGCCGAGCCGCCTGATGGCACTCGACGCGCTGCTCGACGCCATTGAGCGCCAGCCTGCTTTTAATAGAATTATCAATACGCTTCCCGCACCCGGCGGGCGGCTCGTGCTGGGCGGTCTGCCCGGATCGTCCGACGCCGCTGTGGTGGCGGCGCTCGTTCGCCGGGCGACGACGCGTTTCTTCGTCGTCGCCACAGAAGGCGTGGGTGACGCCGAGCGCTGGCTCGCCGATTTGCAGACGCTGCTCACGGGCATGCCCGTGGCGCTCTATCCGGCGCGCGAGGGATTCGGCGAATCCGAGCCGCATATGGAAGTGGCAGGCGAGCGCGTCGAGACATTGGAGCAATTGTCGCGCGGCGAACTGCGCGTGCTGCTCACTACGGCGCGCGGCCTCGCGGAAAAGACGCGCATGCCGAGCGCGCTCCGCGAACTCAGAGTGGAGTTGCGTCGCGGGGGCACGCACCGGTTGAGCGAGCTCACTGCGCATCTCGAATCGATAGGCTTCGAGCGCGTGCCAATGGTAGAAGACGTGGCGCAGTTCAGCCTGCGTGGTGGCATCTTCGACGTCTATTCCTTCGGCATGGCCGAGCCGGTGCGCGCCGAATTCTGGGGCGACACCATCGAGGATTTGCGGCACTTCGATCTGGCCACCCAACGCTCGACGCGCGCCGTGGATCTTGCGCTCGTGTTGCCGGTGGACGGACACGTGCGGGATGATGTAGGCGATTTCGAGCGTGGCTCCATCTCCTCGCTGTTTCCGCCCGACACGCTGCTGATCGTTCCGCGCGGCTCGCACATCGAGCCGGAACTGCGGCGCACCTGGGACGACGCGCAGCATCATATCGAGCTCGCTCGGCGCCGCGGCGAAGACGTGCCGGCCCGAGACGATCTGTTCGAGTCGCCCGACGTGACGCTCAAGGCGATGCGGCGGTTTGGCGCCATCCACGTCGTAGACCTCGGCGAAGCGAGCGACGTTGCGCCGGATGTTGTCTTCCCAATTCGCGCGCCCGAGTCGATCGACCGCGACATCAAGCAACTCAAACGCCTCGTGCGCGACGGGTTGCAGACGGTCATCCTCTGCGACAACGAGGGGCAAGCCGAACGTCTCGACGAATTGTTGAGCGACGATTTCACCGGCCCGTCACCGGCGGCGCTGTCTATCGGTGTGCTCGATGGAGGATTTGTCATTCCGCCCAGCGGCAGCGCCGCCGGTCTGCGGATTCTCACGGACCACGAGATCTTCCGTCGCGAACGGCGCATTCGTCGCGCGCGCCGATACATCTCGGGCACTGCGGCGCTCGACACGCTGTCGCTCAAGAACGGCGACTACGTGGTGCACCTCGAGCATGGTGTCGGCATCTACCGCGGCATCAAGCAGATTTTCGTGGGCCAGAGCACGATCGAAGTGGCGGTGGTGGAGTACGAGGGCGGCGACCGGCTGAACGTTCCGCTGTATCGCATTGACCAGCTCGAGAAATACCGCTCGTCGGACGACATTTCCGAGGACGCGCCGCCGCCGCGCTTGCACCGGCTTGGCGGAAAAAAGTGGGGCCAGCAGCGCGAGCGCACGCGCGTCGCGATTCAGGAAATGACCGTCGAGCTGCTCGACCTCTACGCGCGCCGCAAGATCTCGACGCGTCCGGCCCATGTGCCCGACACGCCATGGCAACGGCAGCTCGAGTCGGCCTTCTTGTTCGAGGACACCCCCGATCAGCGCACGGCAACCACGCAGGTGAAGGCGGACATGGAGAGCACGCGGCCCATGGACCGCCTGCTCGTGGGCGATGTGGGCTACGGCAAAACGGAGATCGCTGTGCGCGCCGCGTTCAAAGCGGTGCAGTCCGAAAAGCAGGTGGCCGTACTCGTGCCCACCACCATTCTCGCCGACCAGCACGCGCGCACGTTCGGCGAACGACTCGCCGATTTTCCAATCCGCGTTGCCGCGCTGTCGCGCTTTCAGACGGCGAAGGAACAGACCGCCATTCTCGCCGATCTCAAGGCGAAAAAGGTAGACATCGTAATTGGTACCCATCGGCTACTAAGTCCGGACGTCGAGTTCGCCGACCTCGGACTCATCGTGGTGGACGAAGAGCATCGCTTTGGCGTGAAGCACAAAGAGCGGCTCAAGCAGCTCAAGCTGCAGACGGACGTATTGACGCTCACGGCGACGCCCATTCCGCGCACCTTGCACCTGTCGCTCGCCGGCTTGCGCGACATGACGTTGATGCAGACGCCACCGCGCGACCGCTCGCCGGTGCTCACGTTCGTGGAGCCGTGGGACGACGGCCTGATCGACGAAGGCATTTCGCGCGAGCTCGATCGCGGCGGCCAGGTGTTCTTCGTCCACAACCGCATCGAGACCATCCAGGCGATCGCCGATCACCTTCAGCGCATCGTGCCGCGGGCGCGCATTGCCGTGGCCCACGGTCAAATGAAGGAGAAGGAGCTCGAGCAGCACATGCACGCCTTCGTCAACGGCGACATCGACGTGCTGGTGTCCACGATGATCGTGGAGTCGGGCCTCGACGTGGCGAACGCGAACACGATGTTCGTGAACCGCGCCGACAACTTCGGCCTCGCACAGCTGTATCAATTGCGAGGACGCGTGGGACGGTCGCACCGCCGCGCGTACTGCTACCTCATCGTGCCCGATTCGGTGGACCCAGACGCTGAACGCCGCCTGCAGGTGCTCGAGCATCACACTGAGCTTGGCGCGGGCTACCGCATTGCGCTCAAGGATCTGGAGATGCGCGGCGCCGGCAACCTGCTCGGGGCGGAGCAGTCGGGTTTCGTGCATGCGGTGGGCTTCGACATGTACCTGCGGATGCTGGAGGAAACCGTTCGGCGCCTGATGTCCGGCGACGCCGCGCCCAAGCTCGTGCCGTCGGACGTGACGATCGACACGCCGAACTTTTTGCCGGACGACTACGTGGTGTCGCAGGACGCAAAAATCGACATCTACAAACGGTTGGCCCGATTTACCGAACCCACGGAGCTGGAAGCGCTGCGGAAGGAGCTTCGCGACCGGTTCGGCCCCATTCCGGCGCCCGGCGAGGCCATGCTGGCCTTGGCCCAATTGCGGATTCTGGGCGGGGCCATGGGGATAGAAGGAATCCTGGTGCGTGGTGACGACGCTCGTATTACCTTTCGGGATTCTGCGGCACCGCGCGTCAAGGGGCTCTCAGCAGCCTTCCATGATGTGCAATTCCAAGCGGAGGTCCGCCGGACGGTTCCGCTGTCTCTCAAGCTCACCCGCCTTGGCGGTGCCCCGATGCTCGACGGACTGGTCCGCGCGCTTCGAAGTTTGGTCAGTTAGCTCCTACCCCCCTCGACCCTAGACCCCTCGGTTTACATGCGCTCTCGTTCCCTCGTTGGCCTTGGCCTCGCTGCTGCCTGCATTCTGGCCGCGGCGTGTGGAGGGCTGAAGGACGCCCTCACCGCGCACGTCGATGTCGTTGCTCGTGCAGGTTCGCAGGAGTTGTCCGTCACGCGCCTGGGCGATTTGCTCGGCGGCGCAAAGATCGCCGTCGCCGTCAATCGTGAAGACGCGGCAATCATCACGGACATCTGGACCGGCTATCAGCAGCTGGCGTACGCGGCGGCGCACAACGATTCGCTGCGTGATCCCAAGCTGATCGATGCGGCGGTTGCGCCGATCGTCAACATGGAAAAACTGCAGCGCTTCATGGATTCGGTGTCCAAGAGCTTCAAGGCCGATTCCGGAACGGAAGCCGAATACAATCAGGCGGCGGGCGGCTTGCTCGGCGCGCGTCACATCCTGATTGGCTACAAGAATCCCGGCGTACCGCCCAGCACTGCCGAGAAGGATTCGGCGCGCAAGAAGGCGATTGAGGTTCGCGCTCAGGTCACGGCGGCCAACTTCGACGCCATGGCCAAGAAGTACAGCACTGAGCCGGGTGCGGCGCAGAGCGGCGGAAATCTCCACGTCTTTGCGAAGAACGCCATGATTCCGGCGTTCTCCACGGCGGTGGCGGCGCTTAAGCCGGGTGAGATCTCGCAGCCCATCGAAACGAACTTCGGTTACCACATCATCCAGCGGCTCACGTACGCCGACGCCGCCAAGGATTTCGCCGCGGAGTATTCGCAGGCGTCGTCGAAAATCGCCGACAGCGTGTACATGGCGCAGCTCGAGGCCGGCGCCAACGTGCAGGTGAAGGACAATGCAGTTGCAGCGATCAAGGATGCGGCAAAGGAGCCGCCGAAGCATCGCAAGGACAACACGGCGCTGGCTACGTACAAGGGCGGCAGCCTCACCGTTGCCAACTTCCTCGACTGGATCGAGACCACGCCGCCGCAGCAGCAGATCATGCAGCGCATTCCGCAGGCGCCGGATTCGGTGCTCAAGCCGTTCATCAAGCAGATCGCCACGCAGCAGGTGCTGCTCGCCCGCGCCGACAGTGCCAAGGTTGACGTGCCGGCAGCCGAGCGCACGAACATGTACACGGAGATTGGCCAGCTCGTCACGAACGTGTGGCAGACGCTGGGTGTCGATCCCAAGCAGCTTGCCGACAGCGCCAAGAGCACGGCGGAAAAGGAGCATCTCGCCGCCGCGCGCGTCGAGGCGTTCATGGACCGCATGATGGCCGGCCAGGCGCAGCCCATTTCGCTGCCGACGCCGCTCAAGAAGATGTTGGATTCGAAGTACGAGTCATCGACGAACTCGGCCGGTATTGATCGTGCGGTGGAGCGCGCGTTGAAGGTTCGCGCCTCGGCCGACTCGGCTCGCGCGGCGAATCAGCCCAAGACCCAGATTCCGATGCCCGGTATGGGCGCTCCCGCTGGCCCGCCGCCGACGGGGGCTGAACCGCCGCAGTCGCAGCCGCAGCCGCAGACGACTACTCCGAAGCCGCCGACGCCGTAAGTGAGCTCATCATCAGAGGGCCAGGTTCGGACCCCTGGCCCTCGCTCGTGGGTATTCCGTCGTATGAAACGATTTCTCGTTCCGTCATTCCTGTTGCTCGTTGCCGGATCTCTCGGCGCGCAGACGCCGGTCATTCAGGCCTCGTCCACGTCTCCGCTCGACGCGATTGTCGGGGTTGTTGGTGATCAGCCAATCACCCGCTACGATCTGCGCGAAAAGGTGTTGGCGCGCATTCAGTCCGGCACGCCCAAGCCGACGACAGCGGCGGACAGCGTGGTGCTCGACAGCCTCGTCCTCTCGGATATGATCGATGAGGAGTTGCTCATTCAAAAATCGAAAGATCTGAAGATCGAGATTGCCGACGCGGATCTCACGCCGCAGGTGGACCGGCAGGTGCGGGACGTACGCTCCAAGTACGATACGGAGACGGAGTTCCGCAACGCGCTGGCCGAAGCGGGCATGGGCACGCCGGAGGAGTATCGCCGGTACCTGATGGACGAGTACCGGCGCCAGATGACGCTGGACAAGACCATCCACCAGCTGACCACGGACGGCAAGATCATTCCGCTCAACGTCACCGAGGCCGAGGTGGAAGCGGAGTACAACCGCAACAAGGCGTTCCTGCCGCCAAAGCCGGCGTCGGTCACGTTTAAGCAAATCATCATGGCGCCGCAGCCCACCGCGGCGGCCAAGGAAGTGGCGCGCGTCAAGGCGGAGTCGCTGCTGGTGCAGCTCAAGTCCGGCACCGATTTCGAGAAGCTTGCCAAGCGCGAGTCGATGGACCTGAAGACGAAGGAGTTGGGCGGCGATATTGGTTGGCATCGCCGCAACGATGACCTGCCCGAGTTCGAGCGCTGGTTGTTCGGCACGCCGTTCGTGGCCGGATTGCAGCCGGGCGAGCTGAGTCCTGTCGTCGAGACGGCGTACGGCTATCACATTATTCGCGTAGACCGCGTACAGCCGGGCGAAGTCAAGGCGCATCAGATTCTCATCGTGCCAACTGTCGATTCCGCGGACGTCGTACGCACGCATTTACTGGCAGACAGCGTTGCCGTGTGGCTCAAGAACGGCACGCCGTTCGACACCCTCGCGAAGAAGTATCACGACTACGCCGACAAGGAAGAGACAGGCATTCTCACGCCGTTCTGGCGCGACAGCCTGCCGGTGCCCTACCAAAAAGCGTTCATCCTCAAGAAGCCGGGTGATATCACGGTGTTCGAGATTCCGTGGAAACCCGGCGTGCCCAAGTACGTCGTGGCGCAGTTGCTCACCATGAGCGAAGGCGGCGAGCAAACGCTCGGCGAGTTGCGCGCGGCGGTGCGGTCGGAACTGGCACAGCGCGGAGGAGTGCACCGCTACGTTGAGCAGTTGCGAAAGTCTACCTATGTGTCGGTGCGGCTCAATCAGGCCGCTGATGTGGCCAAGCCTGCGCCGTAAACCGATTGTCATCCTGAGAGAGCTGAGCGACCGAACGATCTTCTCTCCCGGCAATGTTTGCGTAGAAGTATGGAAGATTCCTCGCTCCGCTCGGAATGACAGACGATGAGTGCTGATTCAATGCGGCCGCGATTGGCCGTCACGCTGGGCGACGTTCGGGGAATCGGTCCGGAGATTATCGAAAGGGCGGCGGCGTCGCGCAGGGTGCGCGATGCCGCCGAACTCGTTTTCGTGGGGCCGCGCGACGCCGGCGTCGCCGTGCACGAGGCCACCGGTGCGTGGGCGTCTGCCGGGAGCGCCGCCGACGCTGGCCGATTGGCCGGCCGGGCGATTGAGCGCGCCGTGGCGCTGGCACTCGAGGGAACTGTGCAGGGAATCGTCACCGCACCGCTCGATAAGGCCGCACTGCTGGCCGGCGGGTACGCGTATCCCGGACATACCGAGATGCTGGCGACGCTCACCGGCCGCACGGTGGCAATGATGCTGGCCGCCACCAAGCCAGGCCCGGGCTCGACGAATCCGCTGCGCGTGGTGCTGGCCACCACCCACGTTGCATTGCGCGACGTACACGCGGCACTCACGCGCGACGCAATCCTTAACGCGGCAGCGACCACGCGGGCCGGGCTCCGCGACTGGTTCGGTATTGACGAACCACGCATCGCGCTGTGCGCACTCAACCCGCATGCCGGCGACGGCGGCCGGTTCGGCACCGAAGACGATGATCTCCTGCGGCCGGCGGCCGAAGCGGCGGGCATTGCCGGTCCATTCCCCGCGGACACGGTGTTCGTGCGCGCCATGCGCGGCGCATTCGACGCGGTGATCGCCCCCTACCACGACGTGGGCATGACGGCAATCAAGGTGGCTTCGTTTGGCAGCGCGGTGAACGTGACGCTCGGGCTGCCGTTTCCGCGCACGTCCCCGGATCACGGCACGGCGCTGGACATTGCCGGCCAGGGCATCGCCGACGCGTCGAGCATGATCGAAGCGATCGTGCTGTGCGCCGACATTGCGCGCCGCATTGCCGCTCGCGCGGCGGGCGCTTGAGCCATCGCTGGCGCGCTGTATTTCTCGCGACGATCTTTGCCGCGGGGTGCGCCCACGTGCAGCAAAGTCCCGCCGCGCCGGCCCGGCCGCCGGCCCCGGCGCCGGTTAGCCAGCTCACCACCGCCGTTCCGCAGAACCCCGACGTCGTGGCGCGCATTGTAAGCCAAGGGATTGATCACTCGCACGCGGCCGCGGACCTGGCTTACTTGAGCGACGTGATTGGTCCGCGCCTCGCTGGGAGCCCGGAAATGCGGCGGGCGAACGATTGGACGCAGAGCAAGTTTCGCGATTACGGCGCGACCACGAGCGAGTTGGAAGGCTTTGCGTTTGGGGTGCCGTGGATCCGCGGGCCGGCCACGGCCCGAATGCTGGCGCCGCAACGGCGCGAGCTGCTCACCGTGTCGTGGGCCTGGGCGCCGGGTACGAATGGACCAACGCCCGGCAACGTGATTCTCATCGACGCGCGCACGCCCGCGGACTTCGCGCGTCGCTTTGCCGGAAAATTGCAGGGGGCCTGGGTGATGATTGGCCCGGCATATGAGATCCCTAATCCAGACGGACCGCGCACGCCGGCCGATTCGGTGCGCGTTGACTCGGTGCGTCGCGCCGCAGCCGCTCATACCGAGGACGAGCGCAAATTCATGCCGATGCGCGCCCAACTCGTGGCGCGCGAAGCGATTGCCGGCGTGATTCGCGACGGCGCCAAGGAATTCGGGTTACTCACCATGAGCGGCACGCCGGCCGCGATCCTGCCGTATCCCGAAGTGGTCATCTCCAACGAGAATTACTCGCAGTTCGAACGGCTGTTGCGCCGCGGCGAACCGGTGCGCTTCGAGGCGGACGTGCAGAACACGTTCGGCGCGCGGCTCGTTCAGCAGTTCAACACGGTGGCCGAAATTCGCGGCAGCGAACGGCCTAACGAGGTTGTGCTCCTGGGGGCGCACCTCGACTCGTGGGACATTGCCACCGGCGCGACTGACAATGGGTCCGGTGCCATTGCCGTGCTCGAAGCGGCGCGCATTCTCACTGCGGCCGGCGTGCATCCCAAACGGACCATTCGCTTTGTGCTGTTTGGAGCAGAGGAAGAGGGCTTGTACGGGTCGCAGGCTTACGCCGCGGCGCACCGGTCAGAACTGGACCGGTTCCAGGCGGTGCTCGTGCTCGACAATGGATCGGGGCGCATCACCGGAATGGAACTGCAGAATCGCAATGATCTGCGTGACATGTGGCAGGCTATGCTCCAGCCGCTCGACGCGCTCGGCCCGCTGACCGTGCGGTCGGGGTTCAAGACGGGCACCGACCACCTGTCCTTCCTGCTGTTCGGCGTGCCGGCGTTCAACTACGACCAGCTGTCGCGGGGCTACGACCACACCCATCACTCGCAGGTGGACGACTTCGCGCACGCGGTTCCGGCGGACGTGGCGCAGGCGGCAACGGTCATGGCGGTGAATGCGTGGCAACTTGCCGACCTGCCGGCACTGCTGCCACGGGGCCCGCGGTCCTGAGCTCAGCCGGGCCCGCGCTCAGCTGTCTTCGCGTTCCTTGGCGCGCCGGTCGCCGGCCGAATGGAGATCCACGGTCAGCTCGTTAATGCGGCGGCCGTCCATCTCGCGCACCGTGAACACCGCGCCGCCCGCGGTGAGGCGGTCACCCACCACCGGGAGTCGTCCGAGCGCGCCAAAGATGTAGCCGCCCACGGTTGTGTACGCGTCGTCCGGCACGTCCAGACCGAACCGTTCATTGAGATCGCCGATGTTCGTGCTCCCCGGCACCACCACGCGATCGCTGCCGTCGCTGTCGGGCTGCACGACCAGTTCGTCGTACTCGTCGAAAATTTCTCCGACGATCTCCTCGAGCAGGTCTTCCATCGTCACGAGCCCCGCGGTGCCGCCGTACTCGTCGAGCACAATGGCCAGGTGCTCCTTCTGCCGCTTGAAGTCGGCCAGCACCTCTTCGACTTCGCGCGACCCGGGCACCACGTGCACGGGCCGCATGATCGACGAGAGCGCGAACTCCGCCGGCGGCGAGCGCAACACGCGAAGGAGATCTTTCGCCAGCACGACACCCACGATGTTGTCGATCGTCTCCTCGTACACCGGATAGCGCGACCGGCGGCTCATGTCAACGAGCGCCAGCGTCTCGTCGAGCGTCGCGTCGATCGCCAGCGCGTCGATGTCGGTGCGGGGTGTCATCACGTCGTGGGCGTTTTTTTCAGAGAACTCGAATACGCCTTCGAGCATGTTGGCGTCCTGGGTCTGGAGAGCGCCCACCTCCTGGCTCTGCTCCACGAGCATTCGCAATTCCTCGGGCGAATGCACGTTCTCCTCCGGGTTCGACGCCTTCAGGCCGGCGGCCCGGGCCACAACCTGCGACGATTTGTTGAGAAGGCTCGCAAAGGGCGTAAGGAGCCAGGCAAACACCAGGAGCGGCGGCGTGAGCCAGCCGGCCAGCTCTTCGGGGTGCGACAGCGCGAAGGCGCGCGGCACGAGCTCCCCAAACACCACGTGAAAAAATGTCACGATGGCGATCGCCAGAGTGGAGGCCACGCCAACCCGGACCGACACTTCCAGTGCCCAGGGCAGGGAAGCCAACGATTGCGCAAAGAACCCGCCGAGCGAAGCTTCCGCCAGCGCGCCGATTGCCAGGCTGGCCAGGGTGACGCCCAACTGGCTGGCGGAGTACACGCGCGCCAGATTCCCCGAGGCACGAAGCGCGTGACGGGCTTTCCAGTCGCCCGTCCGCGCCATCGATTCGAGGCGGGTGCGCCGCGATCGAACAAGAGCGAATTCGGCGGCAACGAAAAACCCGTTCAGCACGAGCAGAACGACGATGGCGATCAATCTGGAAAGCACGCGTGCAATCTAAGGTGACCGGCCGAGAGCGTCGATCCTTCGAGGTAACAGGAGCATGAGCGAGTATCGAATCGAAAAGGTGCGGCGCGGAGTGACCGTGGTACTTGCCGGAGGCGCCAAGCTCACCGGAGACGTCTTTCTCCAGCCAGCGGCGCGCTACCATACGGGCACTCAGGAGCTGGACGAGCTGTTCAACGAAGAGGAACCGTTCATCCCTCTGGCCACGGCAGACAACCAGCTGGTGATCCTTGCCAAGGATCAGATCGCAACGGTGCAGTTCAGCGGGGCTGCCGCCGATACTCCAATCGGTGGGATGGCGGGCGCGGCCGTGGACGTCGTGCTCGCCGACGGGGCGGTGTGCAGCGGAGAGCTCCGCATCGAGACCCGCGCCAGCCGGTCCCGCCTGTTGGATTTTCTGAATGAGGAGCATCAGCGTTTTCTCACGCTCCGGTCTCCCGATTGCATCTGTCTCGTCAACCGCCGCCACATCGCTCAGGTTCGCCCCCGGCGATAGTCGCCGAATCCCGCCGTCCCTCGCCGTCTCCGTCGCTCCCCATGCCTCAACTCGATCGCCTGCTTGCCGTCATGGCGGGCAACCCCGCCGGAGTGCTCGCGCTCGACGAGGGAGCTCTCGCGCGGGTGGAGCTTGGACTGTCGGGCGACTCGCAGGCGGTGACCCGGGCGCCGCTCACGGGCCAGCAGATCATCACGTTGCTTCGCGAAGTGGCGCCGCCCGACTCGGCTGAGCAGATCGAGCGCGGAATGCCGTCGGCGTTCACCTACGTGTCGCCCACCGGCACCTACGCGGCGCGGGCTGAAGTGGCGAACGGCCGGTGGCGCGTCCGGATTGGTACGGCGGCCGAGCAGGTTGCGCCTGCGCTGGCGACTGCTCCCGCGCTCGCGCTGGTTACCGACGCGCCCACCCCGGCGCTGCCGCTGCGCGCTGTGCCGGCGCCCGATCGTTCGGCGCATATCCTCATCGACTCGCCGGCGCTGGCGCGTATGGAGCAGTTGCTGCGCGCCACGGTGACCATGGGTGCGTCGGACCTGCACCTCCGGTCCGGCGAGCCGCCGATTCTTCGCTGTGAGGGGGACATCGTTCGGCTCGCCGATTGGCCCGCCCTGCGGAGCGACGAGGTGGCGGCCTTGGTGGACTCGACCATGCCGCCGATCAATCGTGCGGAATTTGCCGCGATCAACGACACGGATTTCGCGTATGAGATCCCTGATTGCGCGCGCTTTCGCGCCAACGCGTTCCAGGACCGTACCGGCACGTCCGCCGTGTTCCGCCGCATTCCGCCGGCCGTCGTTACGGTGGACGAGCTGGGCTTGTCGTCGGAGATCCAGGCACTCTGCGCACTGACGCGCGGGCTCGTGCTGGTGACCGGCCCCACGGGCTCGGGCAAGTCAACCACCCTCTGCGCGTTGGTGGACCTCGTGAATCGTACGCGCACGGATCACATCATCACCATCGAGGATCCGATCGAGTTCGTGCATCCGAGCCAGAAATGCGTGGTGTCTCAGCGGCAGGTGGGCATGCATACGCGGTCGTTCAAGACCGCGTTGCGCGCCGCACTGCGCGAGGACCCGGACGTGGTGCTGATCGGCGAAATGCGGGATCTGGAAACCGTGTCGATCGCGCTGGAGACGGCCGAGACCGGGCACCTGGTGTTCGCAACGCTCCATACGACGACGGCGGCCATGACAATCGACCGCATCATTGATCAATTCCCGGGCGACCAGCAGGAGCAGATTCGGGTGATGCTCGCCGATTCGCTTCGCGGTGTGATCTCGCAGACGCTGATGAAGCGCATTGGCGGCGGCCGGGTGGCGGCGCGCGAGGTGTTGTTCAATACCGCGCCGGTGGCCAACCTGATTCGCGAGCGGAAGACGTTTCAGATTCCGTCCATCGTGCAGACGTCCAAGCGCCTGGGCATGGTGACGATGAACGATGCGCTCTTTGAGCTACTCGATTCGCGGCAGATCGAGGTGGCCGAGGCGTACACGCATGCCGCGGACAAGCCGAATTTTCTGGGCATGCTCAAGGCGAAGGGCTTTGACACCTCGGCGTTTGAAGGCGCGCTTGCGGCACGGGCGTCGGGGTCGGTGCGGGCGGTCCTGTAGGCCAATCCGCAGCTGGTATGCTCCGAATGGCGCAAGCGCACAGTTCCTGACGCCGAACGCCCCATCATTTTCTTCCGCGTATTCCGCGTATTCCGCGTTATCCGCGTATTCCGCGTTATCCGCGTATTCCGCGTTATCCGCGTATTCCGCGTCAAATCCTTGTCGGGCCTTCCCCATCGCGTCTGTCGCACGCTGGTAGGGCCCGGCGCCTTTTTGACGCGGAACACGCGGAAAAATATTGAGGGGTTTGGCTGGACAGTGCCGCTGGAACCGGCGCGTGATCGGGGCGGTCAGGGCCCAGATTGCACAACAGCGCGCGGTGGTCCGTGGCCGCGCGCTGCGAATGGAAGGTCAGCGAGTCAACGTCGCTCTGAGAAGCGGGGCGACGCGCTAAGTTCGGGTGTCCGACGGGGGCAAGCCGCTGGCTCGATTGGCCGGGCTCAACTCGCGCGACTCTTCTCCGTCGAGCTCTCCGCGGGCTTTTGCGTACTCGTCGCGTTCAGAGTAGCCGTAGCCGCCGAGTACTTCGCCCCCGCGCATGTAATCGTGGCCGTAGCCTCGGCCGTGGGGGTAATTTCCCAACGCTGCGTCCTCGGGCTGGTTCATGAAGCCACCTCCTGCGATTTGGCGTATTGGACCATATCACCCAATCACTCGCTGCTTTCATGCTAGGGCGCTGCAGCGCGTCGCGAAAGGGTGATCGGATGGTTAGTGGCCGTGCGCTTGGGGCCGCCATGTTTCGCTTGTATGTAAGTGTATTGCTTCGCTATACTTAAAGGCTATGGACATCCGTAATATTGCGATCATCGCCCACGTCGATCACGGCAAGACCACCCTCGTCGACAAGATGCTGCGCCAGGGTGGCGCGTTCCGCGACAATCAAGTCGTTGCCGAACGAGTGATGGACTCGAACCCGCTCGAGCGCGAGCGCGGCATCACCATTCTCGCCAAGAACACGGCGGTGAATTGGCACGGGACGAAGATCAACATCGTTGACACGCCGGGACACGCTGACTTCGGCGGCGAAGTGGAGCGCATTCTGCGCATGGTGGACGGTGTGCTACTCGTGGTTGACGCGTTCGACGGCCCCATGCCGCAGACGCGCTTCGTGTTGCGCAAGGCGCTGGCGCTGGGTCGCACGCCGATCATCGTGATCAACAAGATCGATCGGCCGGGCGCCGATCCAATGCGCGTACACGACGAAGTGCTCGATCTATTCATCGAGCTCGAAGCCGACGAGACGCAGCTTGACGCGCCGGTAGTCTATGTGTCGGCGCGCAACGGCACATCGACAATGGACATGGACGCGCCGCTGCAGGATCTTGCGCCGCTGTTCCAGACGATCGTTGACCGCGTGCCATCGCCGCCGCTCGACTTCGAAGGCTCGTTCCAGATGTTGATCTCGACGATCGATCACTCGCCGTACCTCGGGCGTCTAGGTATCGGCCGCATCGAACGTGGTATGGCGCGCGTGGGCGACGTTGTCGCGCTGCTGCCGCTCGACGAGACCGCGAAGGCGACGCAGTCCCGCATCACGCGCCTGTTCACCTTCGACGGGCTGGATCGCGTGGAGGTGCAGGAAGCGCAGGCCGGCGAGATCGTGTCGCTGGCCGGGTTGGACGGCGTGGAGATCGGCCTGACGATCACCGACGTGGGCCATCCGGAGCGGCTGGAGGGCATTGCCGTGGAAGAGCCAACGATCTCGGTGGACTTCATCGTCAATAACTCGCCGTTCGCCGGCAAAGAAGGAAAGTTCGTGACGTCGCGCCAGGTGCGCGAGCGGTTGTATCGCGAGCTGGAGCGGAACGTGGCGCTCAAGGTGGAGGACACGGAGTCCACGGACACGTGGACAGTGTCGGGCCGCGGCGAGCTGCATCTCACGATCCTCATGGAGACCATGCGTCGCGAGGGGTACGAGTT
>JBEPWA010000037.1:0-42940 GCA_041690755.1 Gemmatimonadaceae bacterium
CAAGACTGCCAGCGCTCGGCGGTCCGCGCGCTGCTCTCAGGGCGGCGAGCAGACCAGCATCCACGGACGATCCGACACGCGAGTGAGCACCACCGTGGCTGGCCGGCTCCCGGTGAGCTTGAGCTTCTTCTGGATTTCGTCGACGTCCACCGCCGATCCGCGCTTCCGGATGTCCACCGTGCCCACGTCCAGCGCCCTGAGGCATTCGCGCAACCGCGCCAGATTCCACGGCATCGACGCCTCGATCCGTAGCGTTCGGCCAAAGGGCGTCTGCATCTCGAAGTCGGCTGACAGAAACGCAATCTCTTCGTCGATCTTCCACACCTCGCCCAGCAGGGCGCCGAGATCTTCCACAGCGCCGGCGCGGGTGACGGCCGGATCTGGATCGAGCAGAAACATGCCCGGCGCCTGCACCGGCAACCGGATGCCATTCGCATGCACCAAGGTGAGCGCTTCGGGCAGCAGCGTGGCGCGGCGGCCCACCGTCGCCAGCGCGGGCGACCAGAGCAGCGACTCCTTGAGCTCCCGATGCTCCGACACGAACTCCAACTCCCAACCCTCGGGCACAAGCTCGGTCGGAAGGCCCGGCGCAGCTTTGATTCCCAGCGCCACTCCACGGTTCGCCAACGCGACGCACCAGTTGAGCGACGGGTCGCTGGTACCCGCGCGATAACGCCGATCCGCCGACCGGCGCGCCGGATCGACGAACGCCGCTGGCACGCCGTCCAGTCGCACAGATGCGACGTCGGCGGTCACCATCGACACCGAGTCCCCTACCCCGCACGCCTCGGCATTGAACGCAGCAAGACGGGCGTGCACCGGATCCATGTCAACGCCGATCGCGGCGCGCCCCTTGGCCAGTCCGATCAGATCGCCGCCAATGCCGCTGCACAGATCCGCCACGAGATCGAACCGGCTGTAGCGCACCGCGTGCAGCGCGGCCATGCGCTCCGACGACGCCTGCTCGAGACCGGCCGTGGTAAACAGCATGGCATCGGCATGAGCAAACTTTGAACGCGCCCGCACGCGAAGCCGAGCCTGCGTGACCGCCGCGGCCACGAGCTCCGGCGCGTGGTCGCGCCGCAGCCGCGTGACGAGCCGCAGTTCGTCGGCCGGTGCCAACGATTCGTGCGCCAGCTGTTCGAGGAGCGCGCGGCCTTCGCTCGCGCGCAGCGCGTCGATCCACCAGCCGGCGTTCACCAGCTGGTGCTACGGGCGGAGCCCGTAGCCCTTCCCATCGTTGGCGATCTTGCTCCACGCGTTGGTGGCGTCGTGCTCAAAAATGAGCAGCCAGTCTTCGTCCACGGCCCGCGCCAGCACGCGACGCTTGGTCTCGAGCGTGACGAGCGGTTCGACATCGTACCCCATGATCCACGGCAGCGGCAAATGCGCCACGGTGGGCGCGAGATCGGCAATGAAGAAGGCGCGCTCGTTGCCGGACTCGATGAGCAAACCCTGATGATGCGGTGTATGGCCCGGCGTCTTCACGGAATGGATACCGGCAATGATCTCGCGATCGCCATCGATGAGCTCCATCTGGCCCGACGCGCGCAACGGGTCGAAGTTCGGCGGAAAGTAGCTGGCGGCCGTGCGCTCGTTGGTGTGCGTTGCCCACTCGTACTCCCCGCGCTGCATCACGTACCGCGCGTTGGGGAACGTTGGGCCAATGGATCCGTCGGCGCGCTTCACGGTGTTGCCGCCGGCATGGTCGAAGTGCAGATGGCTACTGATCACCATCGCCACGTCTTCCGGCTTCACACCAACCTGCGCCAGGCCATCCTCGAGCCGCGTGGCGCCATCGGCGCCGGCGTTTTCAATGCCGTAGATGTCGTAGAACTTGTCCGTCTCCTTGTTCCCGGCGCCGGTGTCGATCAGCACGGGGCCAATGGCGTGCTCGATCAGCAAGCACCGCATGCCCAACTGAATGCGATTTTTCTCATCGGCGCGGATGCGGCGCTCCCACAGTGTCTTGGGAACCACGCCAAACATCGCGCCGCCGTCGAGCTTCTGGCCGCCGGCTTGAATGGCGTGGATGCGCAATGCGCCGAGCTGGCGTGTTTCAACGAGGGGATCAAGGCTCATGCGGTCGTGTCGTCCGATACGGAGTGAGGCATGGAGGGTGGACGGCGCGTACGCTTGCGGGCACTGGTCCCGGCGCGCAGCAGTCCGTCCACGTCCGCGAATGTCGCGCAGCCGCGCTCGCGCGCCGCGTCGAGCAACCGAAGCAGCACGTGCGCCGTGGCCAACGCGTCGCCGCCGGCGCGGTGGCGGGCGCCGATGTCGATGCCGTAATGCGCCGTCACCGAGTCGAGATTCCGGCGGCGCAGTTGCGGCAGCAGGCGGCGGGCCAGCCGTACGGTGCATAGCGTGCGGCCCTGAAGCGGGCGCCGCGTGGCACGTTCGACTTCGGCGGAAACAAATCGCCAATCGAACGCCGCGTTGTGCGCCACGAACACATGGCCCTCGAGCACGCCGAGCAACTGATCGCACACCTCGGCGAAACGGGGCGCGTCCCTGACCATTTCCCAGGTGATGTTCGTGATCGACACGATCGCCGGCGGAATGGCACGCTCGGGATTGATCAGCGAATCGAACACCATCGTCGCTACACCGTTGCACACGCGCACGGCGGCAATCTCTGTGACGCGGTCGCCGTGCTGCGGACTGGTGCCCGTGGTTTCCACGTCAACCACGACGAACGGCTCGTGATCGAGACCGCCGGCCGGCGCAACGGCCCATGCGGGCGCGCTGGGGTTTGCTTCGCGCAGCATCCACCGACCGTCGGTGGCGCGCGCGAACCGCTGATGGCCGGCGAACAGTGCCGCCGCCATGTGTTCGGCGACGTTCACCGGCGCACCGGGAAGCTGGCAGACATACGAGATCAACGCCTGCGGATCGGCCGGACCCGCAGCAAGAAAGTCGGCGGCGCGGTCGGTAAGCAACGTCTCGGCGTCGCCGAGCGTGAGCCTTGCCGACGCGCTACCGGTCAGCCCCATGGATCGTCGCGACAGACAGGCAGCGTCATGCACCGTGGTCCGCCACCGCCGCGAACCAGCTCGGCGCCTTCGAACGTGATGACGGCGCGCTCGCCCTCGGGAATCCGCTCTTCGCCGGTCAAGAACGCCGTGCTGGACAGCACACGGAATCCTGAGCGCTCGAGCTCGTGCAACGTCGTTTCGTTGCGCGCGTAGGAGAGAATCACCCCGGGCTTCATTGCGACGAAGTTGCAACCGGACGCCCACTGCTCGCGCTCCTGGAGCGTGCGCTTGGTGCCGCCGCAGAAGATGGGCTCAATGGGCATGTCGCACGCCTTGAGCGCCGCGAAAATGTTCGCCCGCTCATGGATCGTTGACTCGCCCTTGCGCCAGTGCAGCACCGGCAGGCGCTCCGGTCCGAGAAAGTGCGGCGGAAACACGACGCACAGCTCCCGATCCACCTGCGTAAAGATCATGTCGAGGTGAATGGCCGTGTTTTCCTTCGGCATCACCACGACGATCACGTCGCGCACGTCGGTGTTCGCGAAGAACGTGGACGCAATCTGGTCGATCGCCGCCGGACTTGAGCGTTCGCTAAAGCCGAGCACCACGAGGTCGCGGCGGAGCGGGTGAATGTCGCCGCCTTCCACCGTGTAGTTCACGCGGCGCTCGGAGGCGCCGTCGTACAGCAAGCCGCTGTTCGTCAGTTCCGGATGGTGCGTGAACAACGCCTTCATGATGATCGCTTCCGTCCAGCGGATGGCGTAGCGCATCGACCCCACGATCACGTGGTCGCCCGCCACCATGCAGCTGTCCCGCGTAAAGAAGAGGTTGGGCAGCGGCGGCAGCACGTACCCGGGCTCATTGAGCGCCTTGGCAATTGGGCCAGGCGGCTCCTCCTTGCCCTCGATGAGCATTTGCACAAGCGCGTCGGCATCCATCTCGCTGATATCGCGGGCCAGCGGCTCCGACGGAACGATGTCCATCGTTTCGCGGATCAACAGGTCACGCGCTTCGGCGTTGGCCAGGATCTGTGCGAGCAGATCGCGCACCTGATAGACGGTGGTGAACCGCTCGAGAATGGCGATGAATCGACGATGTTCGCGCTGAGCGGACTCGGCTTCGATGATGTCGTCGTACAAATAGTCGGCGCGGTTGCTCGGCGTGACCGCGAGCAATTCCGGACCTGGCGAATGGACGAGTACGCTACGTAAACGTCCGATTTCTGAGGAGACATGGGCGGGCATAGCGAAAAGTTAACGTGACCCCTGCGGCTGGTGCAGCTCAGGCGGCTCCTTTAACTTGTGAATGAATTCACAAGCTTCTGGATCCGTGAAACGAATTGCAGACTCTACAGTTCGGCGCTTATCGGCCTACCTTCGGTTCCTTGAGGATTTCGAGAGCCGCGGTCTGACGACCATATCAAGTCAAGAGCTGGCCAAGCGCGGCGGGACCACGTCGGCACAGGTCCGCAAGGACTTGTCGTTTTTTGGATCGTTCGGGAAACGCGGTTTGGGCTACTCGGTGCCAGAACTCGCCGGTCGCCTGCGAGAAATCCTGGGGCTGGAACGCGAGTGGAAAATCATCATCGTTGGCGCCGGTAAGATTGGCGCGGCGCTCGCCCACTATCGCGGCTTTCGCCAGCGCGGATTCAGCATTGTGGCGGCGTACGACAACAACCCCGAGAAGATTGGCCGCACGCTCGAAGGCATTCCCGTGCGCAACATCGATCAGCTCGAGCGCGACATGCAGCGCGAACGGCCCGACATCGCGGTGCTCAGCGTACCCGCCGAGGAAGCCCAGTCGATGGTAAACCGCGTCGTGAAGGTCGGCATCAAGGCGATCCTCAATTTTGCGCCGACACAGTTGCAGGCGCCAGCGGACGTCACGGTGAAGACTGTCAACATGGCGATGGAGCTCGAGGGCTTGAGCTTCGCGTTGACGAACCGAGAGTAGGCGCGCCGCCCGTCTAGGGGCGGGAGCGCACCAGCTTGGCGAACTGCTCCGGCGACAGCGTCTCGGGACGCACGGTCGGCTCGAGGCCGGCCGCGGCAAGCGCGAGGTCCGCCTGTTCCGGCGAGATCTGCCACACCGATCGGATTACGCGGCGAAGCTGCTTGCGCCGCATACCGAACGAGTCGAGCACAAAGCGACGGAATGTCGCTTCTTCCTCCGGCGCTACCACCGGATCAGGTCGCGGCCCAATGCGCACCACGGCGCTTTCCACTTTTGGCGGAGGCACGAACGATCCGGGTGCAACGCGAAAGAGGAGCTTCGCCGTTGCCACTGCCTGGATGTTCACAGACAGCGCGCCGTAGGCATCCGACCCGGGCGTGGCGGCCATGCGTTCCGCCACCTCGCGCTGGACGAGATACACGGCCTGCTCGGGGCGCGGCCGCTCCAGTGCGTGAAATAGAATCGGCGTGGTGATGTAGTACGGCACGTTTCCAACGAGGTGAAACGGGCCGCCGCCCACCGCCTCGCTCAGATTCACCGTGAGGACATCCGCCTCGATCACCACCACGGACGGGGTTGACGCGTACTTCTCCCGCAACCGCGCAGCCAGTGCGCGATCGTACTCGATGAGTACCAGTTTTTCCGCGCGCGGAACGAGCAGCTCGGTGAGGCTTCCCCGCCCGGGCCCGATCTCGACAACGGTCTCGGTGCCGGTGAGCTCGAGTGCGTCAACTATGCGCTGCAAAATGCGCCGATCGTTGAGGAAGTGCTGGCCCAGGCTCTTGCGTACCGGCGGGTGCGCGCGCGCGCTGCTGGAAGACGGCGGCGGGCCGTCAGGGCGTGGCGACATCAGCGTTAAGTCCGCAGTAGAACGATCGTCAGATCGTCACGGCGTGGAGCGGTGGTGATGTATGCATCGAGCACCTCGAACACGCGTTCGAGGATGACCGATGGCGACTCCTCGCGATGAGCGCGAATCGTGTCCAGCACGCGCTCCTCGCCGAGTCGTTCGCCGGCGCGGTTGCGCGCGTCGCTCACGCCGTCGGTGAACAACACCAACAGATCCTTCTCGGACGCCCACGCCCGCTTGGCCGTCGCCGGCCGACGGTCGTCCATCCCGATTGGCGGATGGCTCGCCGCGAGCCGCTCGAAGTCCTTGCCGTGGGCGAGCAAAAACGCGTGCGGGTGGCCGGTGTTGGAATACTGCAGTTCGTTCGCCGCGGGATCGATGGCCGCATAGAAGGCGGAAATGAACATCTCGGTCATCGCGAGCTCTTCGCGCAACGTGGACATGAGGGCGTGGAGCATCTCGCCCGGATCAGCCGTAGTCTGCGAGTGAATGGCGGCGGCGCTCATGGTCAACGCCATGATCAGCGCCGCCTGATATCCGTGGCCCGACACGTCGCCGATCATCACACCGGTTTTGCCGTGGCCGAGGCGAAAGAGATTGTAGAAATCGCCGCCCACACTCTCCGCGGGGACAACGCGCGCCGCCACGACTGCGTGCGGCGCCACGATGCCGTTGTTCGGGAGTAATTTCATCTGCAGGTCGTGCGCGAGCTGCATCTCGTGGGCAAGCCGCTGCTGTTCGACCGACGCGCGCACCAGCCGCGTATTCTGAATGGCGGTGCCAATCTGCGTGGCGATGGCGGCAATCAGTTTTTGATCACCAGCGGTGAACGGCTGGCCGGACCGCCGGTCGGACAAGTTCACTACACCGAGCGGCTCGGCGCCGCGCGGTGCGGGCGCGGTCCACATGATCGGAACGGACAGCATGGCGCCGCGCCGATAGCTCGCTTCTTCGGCGCAGAGCATCTGGTCCGGCTCAGCGAGCATGGGATGTTGGGTGCGAAACACCCGCGCGCTCACGCTGCAGGTGTCGTCCACGTTGATTACCGGCACCGTTGCGAGATCGGCGCCCAACGCGGCCACGGCGCGCAGCGTGTTCGTCGCACGATCATGCACCAGCACCGTAGCCTTTCGCGCGCCAACCGTCTCGGACACTTCGCCGAGAATTGTTTTCGTTGCCTCGTCCAGCGCGACGGTGCGACCGAGGATCTCGCTGATGGTGTAGAGGAGATTGATCTCCTCGTACCGTTCGGCCAGCTCGTTCGCGGCGTGTTCCACTTCGAGCGCGGACTGCATGTATTGCGTTACGACGGGCAGCAGAAACGCCATGAAGCTCTTCAGTTCGACTTCGCGTTCGGGGCATGGCCCCAACGACAGCCACGCGCGTCGCGGCCCGGGTACGGCGGCGACGAGCAATGCGCCGTCGTCGTAGTTCAGGCCGACCTCGCCTTCGTCGAGCGCCGGAAAGCGAGACGGCCTCGGGGCGTGCGCCGTCGCCCATCCGCTTGCGGGCGACGCCGTTTCGTCCGCCACCTGAAGCCACACCGCCGCTTCGCAGTGTGTGGCATCGTGGAACGCGGCGAGTACCTGCCCGAGATCGTTCATTCGCGGCGCAGCGTCATGCGCACCACGCTACCGTGCGCGACGTCTACGCGCTCGACGCGATCCATTAGCTGGCGCATGAGAAACAGTCCGCGGCCGCACTCGCGATCGATGTTTTCGGCGGTGGTCGGATCATCCGACGGCGCATCGAAGTCGAAGCCGATCCCCTCGTCGCCGACTTCCACGACAAGCCGGTTCGCGTCGACCTCGGCGCGGACGTGGACGTACTTCTCGGGATCGTCGCCGTTGCCACGGAGCATGGCATTGGACAGCGCCTCGCTCAACGCCACCGGCACGTTGAGCATGATCTGCCGGCGTGCGAAGTCCATGACTTCGCACTCGCGTCGAATCAGTTCGACGACGTTCTCGATGAGCCGGACATCACTGGGAATGTCGAGCTCCACCACGCGGACTTCGCCCGGAGGGGTGCTGTCGCTCAATGCGCCGGACATGCGGGAATGATAAGACGGCGGGCAGCGGAGAGCAGCGGCTGATTCATGCCGACGGCTCGCCGGTGCCCGCCGGGATTACAACAATGGTTCAGCGCGACGCGGCAGCTCAGAAGCTCTGCAGCGCCCGATCGCGCGTGTCGGCGATTTGGAACAGCGTGTCGAGCTTGGTGAGCTCGAACAGCGTCTTGAGATCGTCGTTCAGGTTTGCCAGCCGCAGCTCACCGCCCTGCTCGCGAATTTTCTTCGAGAGGGAGACGAGCACGCCGAGGCCTGAGCTGTCGATGTAGCCGGTCTGGGAAAAATCGATGAGAAATTTCTTCTCGCCGCGTTCCAGCTCGTCGAGGACTTTCTGCTTGAGCTCCTGACGATTGCCCACGATGAGCTGACCTTCGACATCCACCACGACGACCTCTCCCTCCTTCTTGATCGAGAAGCTCATGTCGTACTCTCCTAGCGGGACTCGTTCGTTGCCAACGGCGCGTCCGTGGTTTGGAGCGCGGTAATGGCAGCCACATTGATTATGTCGTCTACTACGGCGCCGCGCGAGAGATCACTGCACGGTCGCTTCAGGCCCTGCACGATAGGACCGATCGCACTCGCGCCGGCCAATCGCTGCACCAACTTGTATGCGATGTTGCCGGCATCCAGCGACGGAAACACCAACACGTTCGCACGACCGGCCACGGGGCTGTTCGGCGCTTTTCTGGCAGCGACGAGGCTAGCGAGCGCTGCGTCTCCTTGCAATTCTCCGTCCACAGCCAGGTGCGGCGCGCGTGCTCTCACTTCTGCCACCGCACTCCGCACCAGATCCACCGACGGCCCTGCGGCGCTGCCCTGCGTGCTGAATGAAAGGAACGCGATCAGCGGCACATCACCCACAATGCGCACCCGGTCGCCGGCCGCAGCAATGGCAATGTCGGCCAGTTGCGCTGCGGTAGGATAACGGACCACCGCACAGTCGGTAAAGGTGAGCACCTCGGAATTTTCCGTTCCGCGGAATGGCGGCACCACCATGTAGAAGGCGCTCGACACGGTTTGCACGCCGCTCTGAGGCCCGACCATCCACAGCGCGGCGCGCATCACGTCGCCGGTGGTGTGTACCGCGCCGGCCACGCAACCATCCGCCTCGCCCGCCGCTACCATGGCGTCGGCGAAAAAAAGCGGCGTGTGAAGCAATCGATTCGCCTCATCATTGGTGAGGCCCTTGGCGCGACGCGCCGCGAACAATTGATCGGCGGCGCGGTCGGCCAGCGGGTCCGCCCGCGGATCACGCACGGTGACGCCCAGCGCCCGCACCGCCTCGTGCGACTCCGGATGCTCGGGATCGAGCACCACGATCGGCTCAACGACCTGCCGCCGCGCCAGTTCGGCGACCGCGGCCAGCGTGCGGGGGTCAGCGCTCTCCGGAAAGACGACCCGACGGGGCCGCGCCGCGGCGCGCGCCTGCACGTCGACGAGAAAGCTCATTGGGCGCTGCTTTTTGTCCGCAGCGCCGCGGCGACCGCGGGATGCACGAGACTCGTGAGGTTCCCCCCGTAGCGGGCGATATCGCGCACGAGGCTGGCGCTGATGTAGGTGGTGTCGAGCGACGGGACCATGTACACCGTCTCGAGCTTGGGCGACAGGTGGCGATTCATGAGCGCCATCTGATACTCATATTCAAAATCACTCACGGCCCGCAGTCCGCGAATCAACAGGTGCGCGTTCTCCCGGGCCGCGAAATCCACGAGTAGCCCGCTAAAGCTCCGCACGTCCACCCGATCCTCGTCGGCCATTGCCGCCTGGATGAGGCCGACCCGTTCCTCAGTGGAAAACAGCGGCTGCTTGTTCGAGTTCGACGCCACGGCAACGATCAACCGGTCCACGAACTCGAGACTGCGGCGGATCAGATCCTCGTGGCCGCGCGTGATGGGATCGAAGCTGCCGGCGTAGATGGCGACGCGCAAAGGAGCAGGGGCTAGGGTCTAGGGTCTAGGGTCTAGTCAGACAAGGGAAGTTACATCATCGCGGCTCTGTCGCGGCGGCCTAGACCCCAGACCCCAGACCCTAGACCCTAAAGAACGTCACCGCCGTACCCCCATACCTCCTGCGCTCGCCATCGCCCGGCAGCACCTCAGTCGAACGGTGCTCCACGCCAAGAATGTCGGCGAACGGCACCTCCAGCCAGCGTTCGACCAGGGCGGCGGCGAGGCCGAGGTCGTAGGGTGGATCGGCAAAGGCCACATCGTAGGCATGAGGCTCGAGTGCCGTCGCGAATCGCAGTGCGTCGGCGCGGTGCACGATGGCCGCCCCACCGGCGCCGAGTAACTCGGCGTTGCCGCGAATTGCCGTAAGACTTGGCGCTCCCACATCAACGAAATCCACAACGTCGGCGCCGCGAGACAGCGCCTCCAGCCCGAGCGCTCCCGAGCCGGCGAAGAGGTCGGCGACGCGTGCGCCGGCGAGCCACGGATTCACAATGCTCAACCAGGCTTCGCGAACGCGATCGCCCGTGGGGCGGACCCGGGCGTCCTTGGGCGCATTGATGATTCGCCCGCGCCACTTCCCCGCTACGATGCGCATGCGTTACGGCGCGTTACGCGCGGAAATCAGCGAGCCGGGCCTGGAGCCGCGACACACCTTGGTACTCGTCGCGCTCCAACCGAAACGCCACGTCGATCGTTGCGCCCACTGACACCTCCTTGGCGCGCGGACCCATGCCCCAACCGAGTGCCGTGAGCTCGCGGCCATTGCCGTTGAGGAGCAGCTTGAGTCCGTCCTTGCCGACGATACGCGGCGGCGCGGCAACGGTAACTCCACGCGACACGAGCAACGGCGACGGGTTGCCCATGCCGCACGGCTCCATGTACCGAATGAGCGTTTCCAACTCGTCGTCGATCTCGTCAAAGGGCACCTCGAGGTCCACGCGCAGCTCCGGCACGAGATCGTCTTCGGTGAGCTGGGCGAGGGCAATCTCGTTGAAGCGCGCCGCAAACGCCGGCACCCGGTCCGCAGCGATCGTCACGCCCGCGGCAACCCGATGTCCGCCAAAGCGCAGCAGCAGGTCGCTGCACTTCGCGAGACCACCGTGCAGGTCAAAGGCATGGATGGAGCGGCCCGATCCCTTTCCCTGCTCGCCGTCGAGCGCAATCAACACCGTGGGCCGGCCGAACTCCTCCACGAGCCGCGACGCAACGATGCCAATGACGCCCGCATGCCACCCCTGTTCGGCGAGCACAATGCCGTACGTGGACGAAAGATCCATTTGCTGCACGAGCTCGCGCGCACGGTCGAGCGTCGCACGGTCGAGCTCCTGCCGCCGGGCATTCAGCTCCTCGAGCTCGCGGGCGATCGGATTTGCTTCCTGATCGCTGGCCGCCATCATCAGCTCCACGCCGCGCAACGCGCTCCCGAGCCGCCCCGATGCATTTAGTCGCGGAGCGATAATAAATCCGATGCGGCCCGCCGTGAGCGGCTTTCGCTCCAGACCGGCGGCGCGCACCATGGCGCGAATGCCCGGCCGCTGGGTGGCGGCGTCGTTGAGCAGCTTGAGTCCGTACCGTACGAAGACACGATTCTCACCGCGCAGCGGCGCGACATCCGCCACGGTGGCCAGCGCCACGAGATCCAGCATGCCGTACACCACGTTCTCGTTCCCGCCCACCGCACGCGTGAGCGCAAGGCCGAGCTTGAACGCCACGCCCACGGCCGCGAGGTCTTTGTCGGGCGACGTGCAGTCCGGCCGCCGGGGATTGAGCACGGCGTACGCCGGCGGCAGCGGTCCGCCCGGCAAATGGTGATCGGTGACGATGACGTCAATGCCCGCCGCCTGGAGCTCGGCAATGGGCCGCACCGCGCTGGTGCCGCAATCGCACGTCACCACGAGGGTGGCGCCGGCCTCGCGCGCGGCGCGAACGCCGGCGTCGGTCAGATCGTAGCCATCCTCGAGTCGCCGAGGAATAAATGGGATGGCCGTGCCACCCAGCGCGCGGAGCGTGCGAACGACGATCGTCGTCGAACAGATACCATCGACGTCGTAATCGCCGTGCACGAGGATTGTCTCATTGTCACGCAACGCGCGGACGAGGCGATCCACAGCACGCGCCATGTCCGCGAGACAGCCCGGTTCGTGCAGATGCTCGAGCCGCGGGCGGAGATATGTTTTCGCGATGTCCGGCTCGCCAAACCCCCGCGCGACAAGGAGGCGGGAAATCGCCGCCGGCAAATGTAATTCCTGGCGAAGCCGCTCCACGAGAGCGGCGTCTGGCTCAACCGGGAGCAGCCAGCGCGCCCTGGGCCGAGTGCGAACGGCGGCGGTAGACACGACGGAAAGTTATTGGCCGCCCGCTACACCAACAACCATCATTCCGTTGCGTAGAGCATCACTCCACACCCTTCGCACAGCTCCGTGACGCCGGTGCCGGACATCACGCTGCGGCGCTGGAGTGGAAGCATCGTATCGCAATTGCCGCACGACCCGCCGCGCAACGCGAACACCGCGTGGACTCGCTTGCGCGAGCGAATGCGGTCGTAGCGGCTGAGCAGAGTGCGCGGCACTTTCTTGGACTTTGCGTCGCGGGCCCCGCGCGCCTCGGCCAGCGCCTTCTCGATCTTTTTCTGATCGGTGGCGAGCGACGCGCGGGCGTCGGCCTGGGCTGCTTCCAGCTCGTTGGCCGTTCGTTCGCGCTCCTCCACCATCCGGTTGGCTTCAACGAGGCGATGGCCAATTGCCGCGAGCTCGCGTTCGTCCTCGTCGATCATGCGCTTTGCCTGTTCCATCTGCGCCGTGGCGGCCGTGGCTTCGCGCATCGACGAAACGCTATTGAGCGCCGCCTCATTCTTCCCCTGCAGCGCCTTGTGCTGCGCGACGCGCTCGGCCACTTCGTGGCGGTGGCGCTCCTCCGACTCCGCTTGCGTGCGGCTCTGCTGCAGCGCGGCCAGTGCCTTGTCCCGCTCCTTGGCCATCGCCGTGAGCCGCGGCGTCAACTCGGCCAGGCTGGCTTCGAGCTGGTAAATCGCGACATCATCATCCTGCACAGCCAGCAACGCGGCAACGTCTTGGTGCACGAGCCCTCCGGGAAAAATAGAAAATCAGGATCGAGACGAATTGAAACTCTTCCAGCGCGGACGACCGAGCGCCGCGATCTCCACGGCGAGCCGGCTCTTCTCACGAATGAGATCGTCCTTCTTGTCCGAATCAGCCAGCGGCAGCAACCGATCGATCTCCTGCAACCGGCTGGAAATTTCGCGCGAGAGCAGCGCATTGATGCTGCCGTTCACTGTCTCCTCGGCCCGATCCAGTCCACCGTTTTCATTCATCAATTCCTGAAGCACTTCCGTCGCTTCCTCGTCCAGCGCGCCGGCCAGCTCTTCGATGGGGACATCGGAGTCTCGCGCGGTGAGCTCGGCAAAGATCGATCGATAGACGGGATCCGCGAACGTATCGGCACCGATTCGTTCCGCCGATACTTCAACATAACGCCGATGGTGCAACAACATTCGAATCAACTCGCGCTCGGCTCTCACGCCAATGGCCGAACGGTTGAGCCGGCGGTCGGCCCGGCGAACCGGAATCGGCGATCCATCGTCGTCGGGCGGCGGGCCGTCGTCGTCCGGCGGCGGGCCGTGATGATCGGCCGGCGCCGGGGTTCTCACGGGCCGAACCGGCGCCTGGAGCTCACGCTCCAGCTGCTCGCGCGACACGCCGGCCGTTTCGCACGTTCGAGAGATGTACAAATCCCGCATCAGCCCGTCCGCGGTAACGCGGATGGTGGGCAAGAGCTTGTCGAGGGCCTTGCGCTTGCGGCTGAGATCCGCAAACCAACCGCCCCGCTCGAGCATCTGAATCTTTCGTTCGAAAACGTCAACCGATGCCTTGGCGGCGCGCTCAAAGCCCTCAGCCCCGAACTTGGCGACATACGAGTCCGGATCCTCGCCCTGCGGTAGCGAGATCACCCGTACGGACGCGCCGAGTGCCAGGAGTTTGTCGCCAGATCCAAAGGTTGCCTTTAGCCCGGCGTTATCGCTGTCGTAAAGCAGAAATACATTTTTCGTATATTTGCGAACGAGCGCCGCCTGCTGCTCGTTCAACGCCGTGCCCATTGGGGCCACCACTTCGCTGATCCCGGCGGTCATCAATCGGATGGCGTCGAAGTAGCCCTCGACAATGATGAGTCGATCGGCTTTTCGAATCGACTGCTTGGCCCAGTTGAGGCCATACAGCAACTTGCTTTTCGAAAAGACTTCCGACTCGCCGGAATTGAGATACTTGGGCTCGCCGCTCCCCATCACGCGGCCGCCGAATCCCACCGCGTGCCCGCTCGCGTCGGCAATCGGGAACATCAAGCGATCCCTGAACCGCGGCCGTGGCTCGGGCCGATCGGCGCTCACCACCAGCAGGCCCGCCGCGCGCTGCCGGTCGTCGTCGAAGCCGAGCGCCTGGAGCGCGTCGCGCATCAGCGCGAGATCGCGCGGCGCATAGCCAATCCCAAATTGATCGGCCTGCTGGCGGTTAATGCCACGCGATTCGAGGTAGTCGCGCGCCTGCTTGCCGGCGGGTGTGTCCCACAATTGCGTGCGAAAGAAGTCGCCCGCTGTCGCCACGACCTCCCACAGCGGCTCCCGTGCATCGCGGTCGTCGGTGCGTCGCGCTACCTCGGGCACCTCAACGCCGGCCTTGGCGCCCACCCACTTCACCGACTCCACAAAATCGAGGCCCAGGTGCTTCTGCACGAACGTGAACACGTCGCCTGACTCGTGACAGACAAAGCAGTTGTAGCCGTGCGACGTCACGGAAAAGTTCGGGTCTTTGCCATGATGAAACGGACATGGGCCGCGAAAACTATTGCCGACGCGTTTGAGTTTGACGAACTCGCCGACAATCGAGACGATGTCGGCTTCTTCGCGCACGCGATCGACGACGTCATCCGGAATCATGCGAATTCCGCGAACGTGACGCCCGTTCCACCTTCGTTCCAGGCGCCATTACGGAACTCTCTCACCCGCGTGTCCTTGCGCAACATCTCGGTGACCCGCTCGCGCAATGCGCCCGTGCCCTTGCCGTGGATGATGCGAAGGCTGCGCAGATCCGCGCGCACCGCATCGTCGAGCGCCTGCAGGACCGCCGACTCGGCCTCGTCTGGACGTAGCCCGCGCAGATCGATTTCCGTGGGAACATGCACTTCCGGCAGGTCGCCGGTCCAGACGCCGGCCCGGTCCTGCGCCGGGCTCTCCTTGGTTGGCACGAGGGACTTTCGCGCCACTGTCATCTTGATCCCGCCCACGGCCACAATGGCCGCGTCGTCGCGAATCTCCATGACGCGCCCAACTTTTCCGCCGAGCGTGGTGACCTGAACGGTATCACCGACGACGGCGGCACCGGCGCGCACGCCGGGAGCAGGGCGTGCGTCTCGACGGCGGACATTCGATTCCTCGCGCTCCAGTCGCTCGACCTCCACGTTCTGCTTCGCCGCCAACTGCTCGGTGCGCTTGCGCGCCTCGCGTCCGGCATCGTCGATCGCTTCGGCGCCGCGCGATTTGAGATCTTTAATCGTGCGGTCGATCTCGGCTCGCGCGTCGAGGAGGTACCGGCGCGCGTCCTGGCGCGACTCCTTTTCCGCCGTGCGTTCACGCTCGCGTACGGCCCGCTCCCGAACGGCCACGTCGGCCACGCGTTTGCGCGCGTCGTCGAGCACCGCGCCCGACTCGCGCTCGCGGATCTCGAGCAGCGCCTCGCGGCGCTCGAGTTGCTCGATCAGCGCGGCCACGTCGCGCTCGTGCTGCGGCAAACGCTCCTCGGCGCGCTCCACCACGGTGTCCGGAAGTCGCAGGCGCCTGGCGATCGCAATGCCGTAGGAGCGCCCGGGAATACCCTTGATCAACCGGTAGGTCGGCGCCAGCGCCGCACCGTCGAATTGCAGGGACGCGTTCACCACGCCATCCACGCGGCTCGCCAGTTCCTTGAGGGTGCCAAGGTGCGTCGTGGCGACGGTCATCGTACCGCGCGCCGTCAGATTCTCGAGAATCGCCCAGCCCAGCGCCGCACCTTCAATCGGATCGGTGCCCGATCCCAATTCGTCGATTACGACGAGCGAGTCCGCGGTGGCGAGCTTGAGAATTTCCGCAAGATTCTTTAGATGCGCGCTGAACGTCGATAGGCTCGCCTCGATGGACTGCTCGTCGCCTACGTCGGCAAACGCGTCGTCGAACATCGCGATGCGACTCTCCGGACCTACCGGCGCCGGAATTCCGGATTGCGCCAGCGCCGAGATGAGCCCGAGCGCCTTGAGCAACACCGTCTTGCCGCCGGTATTCGGACCGGAGACGAGGAGTGTGCGTTCCGTCGGCTCCATCATCAGGTCGAACGGCACCACGTCGGCGCCTTGCGCGAGGAGCAACGGATGGCGGCCATTCCGGATGTCGAATCCGTCCCGGGCTGGAACCAGCGTTGCCGGTGCGCAGACAAACGTCACCGCATACCGCCCGCGCGCGTACAGGCTGTCGAGTGCCACCATCGCATCGAGCGTGGCGATGATTTCGTCGCGGTGCGGCCGCAGTTCGTCGGTCAGCGCGAGCAGAATGCGGTCCACCTCTTCGATTTCGTCCGACTCCAGCTCGCGCATGCGATTGCCAAACTCCACAGCCGCCGGAGGCTCGACGAACAGCGTCGCGCCCGACGCCGAGGAATCGTGAACGATCCCCCCGGCCACCACCCTACCCTCGCGCCGAACGGGAATCACATAGCGCCCGTTGCGCATCGTCACCGAGGCGTCGGGCACGCGATGATGAGAGGCGAGTTGGTCCATCTCTCGTTCGAGAATTCGAATCAACTCGCCTTGCGCCGAACGCAGTTCGCGCCGAATGCGGCGCAGCGCGGCTGAGGCGTCGTCCTTGACGTTCCCGTCGTCCTGGATGGTGCGCTCAATCCGCGACTCCAGAGCCGGCGAGGCGATCAACACGTCGAGCAATGGCGCGAGCAGCGCGCGGACGATCCCGGGCCGCCTCGGATCGCGCAGACGCATTTGCGTGCGGCGTGATGACCGGAGCAACGTTGCTGCCGCGATGAGCTCGGGTCCCGTCCACAGACTGCCGACCACGCGCAGTCGGTTGAGCGGCCCGCTGAGGTCGGGAATCGGATCGGGGCGCCACGGATCATCGCCGCCGATCGCGGCGCGCACGGCCGCGACGCGCGCATGCTCGCTCTCGAGCGCGGGTGCGTCGATGGACGGCGCGAGCGTTCGCACGCGCGCCGCGCCAAGGTCCGATGTGGCGAACCCCGCAACGACGTCGACCACTCGAGGAAACTCGAGAACGGAAAGAGCGTGTGAATTCACGGCATCTCAAAATTACAAAACCCGGCCGCGCGACGTGGCGCGCCGGGCCGGGGTCCCACCTGCTGCTTCGCGCCAACGGTCACGCCCGCTTGGCCATTTCCTCGCGCACGATGGCGTTGATCGTCCCGCCTTCGGCGCGTCCCTTGAACTGGGACATCACCTTGCCCATCACGGCGCCGATGTTGGCGGCCCCTCCGTCGATCGCGACGATCACTGCGGCGCGAATCTCGTCGTCGCTCGCACCGGCGGGCAAATATTTCCCCAGCGCTTCCACCTCGGACCGCTCGGTGGCGGCGAGATCAGCACGGCCGCCCTTGTCGAACATCTCGATGGACTCGCGACGCCGCTTTATTCCCTTGCGCAGCACCTCCACGACGTCGTCGTCCGCGAGATCGCGCTTGATCTCGATCTCACGATACTTCACATCCGAAATGATGCTGCCGAGCAGCAGCACCAGCGGCTTGTCCTGCGCTTTTCGCGCCGTGTTGAGATCGGCCTGGAGCCGTACGAGCATGTCGGTCATGTCTGAACTTAACGAGCCGAAGATCGCCGGGCTGCAGCCAAGGGCCGGTGCGGCGTCAGCCGGGCGGCCACGACATCGAGCGCCCGCCCAGCAAATGCAAATGCAGATGAAACACCGTCTGGCCGGCCGCGGCGTTCGTGTTGATCACCGTGCGATACCCGGAGTCGGCAAACCCTTCGGCCCGGGCAATCTCGGCGGCGGCCAGCGCCAGGCTGCCAATGGCCGCGGCGTCGTGCGCGTCGTTCAACGACGCAACGTGCGCCCGCGGCACGACCAGCACGTGCAGCGGCGCCTGCGGGTTGATGTCGCGAAACGCGACGCAGTCGCTGTTCTCAAACACCAGTTGCACGGGTATGTCGCCCCGCACGATGCGGCAAAACAGGCAATCCTCGGCCATGCGTTAGCCCTCCCTGGTCAGATTTGCGAGATGAGCGGCCCGCGTTATAGCTACTGCCGCCACGCCGGCGGTCTCAAAACGCAGTGTAGTGGGTGCCAGCCGGGCGCCAACCCAGCCTGCTGTGGCGAGCGCCGTGGACTCGCTAGCGTCGAATCCGCCCTCGGGACCGAACAGTAGCACGGCACCGCGCGCCGGCTCGCGCGCGAGCACCTCCAGTAGCGGCGCGCCGGCGACGTCGAGTACGACGCGCAACGCAGATGGATCGACGTCGATGGAATCCGCCGTCGTCTCGGGCAGGATCTCGGGCAGCCACGCGCCCGCCGACTGCTCGATCGCACTCACCATGCGCGCGCGAATCTTTTCGGCGAACGCCGCGCCTTCACCCCGTGGCGACACGCTGGCCGACCGGCGAAAGCGCACGGACTGCCAGCTCGCAATGCCCAGCTCAGTGGCCTTTTCGGCCAGCCACAACATGCGCTCGCGATCGCCGATGGGTACGCGCAGGTGCACACTCGGCCGTTCGTCGGCGCGCTCGACGCGCTGCACCATCACGTTGACAGCGGACTTGTGGAGCGCCACGATCGATCCCGTCGCCACGATGCCCGCGCCGCTCGTCAGCCGAACGACGTCGCCCTCTTCAAGTCGCTTTACCCGCGCGTGGTGCGCCTGGCTCTCGCCCAGCGTCGCGACCGTGCCCGCGGCGAACGGGCCCGCGGCGAAAAAGGTTGCTACCGGCGGGCGATCGTCGTGCTCCACCAGGCGTCCTCCTGGTCCTCCGCCTCCACCAGCCATCCGGCATCGGTAACGGCGCGGACCATGTCGTCGCGTTCGGTGAACAGAATGCCGCTCAGGATCACGCGGCCGTCGTCGCCCAGCGCCAGATCCAACACCGGTAGCAGTTCGAGCAACACGGAGGAGATGATGTTCGCCGTGATGACACGCACGGGTGCGACGAGCGGCAGCAGGGTCGCCGCGTCGCCTTCGATCACCGTGACGCGATCGGCGACGCCGTTCCGCACAACGTTCTCTTCTGCATTCCCAATCGCATCGGGATCGAGCTCGATGGCCGCCACCTGTGTAGCCCCCAGCTTGGCGGCGACGATGGCCAGCACGGCGCTGCCGGCGCCGAGGTCGGCGACGTGGTCGCCATGTCGGATCACTGATTGCAAAAGTCTAATGACGCCGCGCGTCGTGGCGTGCTCGCCGGTGCCGAACGCCATGCCGGGGTCGATGATCACCGTCGTGGCCGGCGCGAGTCCATCGGCCAGCCACGGTGGCGCGACGGTAAACGCGCCGAGGGTTTGCGCGCGGATGGCCTGCTTCCACTGCACCGACCAATCGACGTCCGGCAACGGCTCGGCGTCCACAGACGCATCCGGGCTGGCGGCCACGGCCGCCGCGGTGAGCGCGTCAGCCGTGTCGCGGTCGGGCACGTGCGTAATGAACCGGTCCCCCAACTCCTGCACGCCCTGCGCGCCGGCCTGGAACAGCGCCGTCAACACAGCGTCACGATTGGAGCCGGGAAACACACGCAACGTCAGCCATGTACCGGCGGTCATGCGCCCAGCGCTTCTTTCATCTTCGACCAAAACCCTTTCCCGCGTCCGTCGTCCTGCGGAATGCCCGGCTGAATCTGCGCAAGCCGCGCGAGCAGTGCCTGTTCTTCGTCGGTGACACGCTCCGGCGTCCAGAGCTGAATCCGCACGTGCAGATCGCCCATGCCGTTCGAGTTCACCCGCGGCAGTCCCTTGCCGCGCATGTGAAACACGTGCCCACTCTGCGTGCCGGCCGGCATGTTGAGCGAAATGTGATTGGCCACGGTGGGAACGCTCAGGTCCGCTCCCAACGCGAGTTGCGGGTACGTCACCAGCACCTCGGTGTAGAGATCCTCGCCGTTCCGTTCAAAGCGCGGATCGTCGGCCACCTCGAACAGCACGTGAATGTCGCCGCGGGGGCCGCCACGAGTGCCGGCGTTGCCCACACCGCGCAACGTCATGTATTGGCCAGTGGCGACGCCGGCCGGAATCTTTACCGACACCTCGTGATCGCCGCGCACGCGTCCCTCGCCGCGACACTTTTTGCATGGCGATTGAATGATGCGCCCTTCGCCCTTGCATGTGGGACATGGCGCCACCGTGACGAACTGTCCGAAGAACGAGCGCTGGGCGCGGCGCACTTCGCCAATGCCCGAGCATGTGCTGCACGTCTGCGACTTGGAGCCCGGCTCGGCGCCGTTGCCATCACAACGTTCGCAGGGGTCGAGCAGCTTGACGGCAATTTTTTTCTCGACGCCGGTCGCCACTTCGGCGAGCGTCAACGGCACGTTCATCTTGAGATCGGCGCCGCCGCGCGGACCGCCGCTAGCGCCACCGGCTCGCTGTCCGAACAATTCCTCGAGCCCGCCGAACCCGCCGAAGTCGCGCATGAAAATGCCAAGGGCTTCCGACAGATCCACGTGGTGGAATCCCGCGTTGCCGCCGCGCAGCCCAGCTTCGCCGTACCGATCGTACGCCGCGCGCTTTTGCGGATCGCGGAGTACGTCGTACGCTTCGGAAATTTCCTTGAAGCGCTCTTCGGCTTCCTTGGAGCCACCGTTCCGATCGGGGTGGTTCTCCATTGCCAGCTTTCGATATGCCTTCTTGAGTTCGTCGTCGGAACAGGTGCGTTCCACGCCGAGCACTACGTAAAATTCCGCCATGATTTCTCTAATTAATCCAGCTTAGTCGAGCAGGTCGCTCAGGAGCTGCGATGTGTGGCTCACGAGCGAGATGACTTTCTCGTACGACATGCGCGTGGGTCCGATGACACCGATGATGCCCGTGAGCCCGCCGACATGATATTCCGCCGTCACCACCGTAAAGTCCTCGAGCCGCGGATCGTCGTGCTCCGAGCCGATCGTGATGGAGATGCCCGGCGCGTGAATGCGCCGGCGAATCGTTTCCTCGAGCGCCTGCGGGGTTTCCGTGAGCGCCAGCAGCCGGCGTAGGCGGTCGGCCCCGGAAAACTCGGGCTGTTCGGCCAGCACCGACGCCGCGCCGAGTACCACCTGCCCCTCGGGCAACGGCATAGCCGCGTCGAACAACTGTTCGCCTTCTTGCAGAAAGATATTGAGCAGGCCAGCGGTGTCCGCGTCGGCGCCGGCATCGCGCAGCCGCGACGGCAGCGAGGAGCGGATCTGAGCCAACGTGAGCCCGCCAAGGCGCTCGTTAAGCACCGCCGTGACGCCGGTGATGGCGACGTCGGCGATCTCGCCCGGCATTTCCACGAATACGGTGCGCATGACGCCGCCGTCGAGCGTCAGCACCATGAGCAAACGGTCACTGCTAACACGGACCAACTCCAGGCGGCGGAGAATCGACAGTTCGAGACGCGGTCCAAGGGCGACGCCCAACTCCTGCGTCAACACGCCCAGGGTCTGCGCGGCTCGGCGCAGGATGGTCTCGATTGGCGACGAACTATTGCTGTTCGTGATCTCCTCGGCCAGCCGTCCAGTTTCCAGGGCCTTGATCGGCGGAAGGCTGAGCAGCGCGTCCACGTAGGCCCGATAGGCCTTGTTTGTAGGGACGCGACCCGCGGACGTATGCGGGTGAAGGAGAAATCCTTTCTCCTCCAAATCGCTCATCGTGTTGCGAATCGTGGCCGGAGATACGCCAAGCCCGAACCGCCGGGACAAGGTTCTCGACCCGGCAGGCTCGGCAGTTTCCACGTAGCTGCGAATCACCGCGTCAAGCACACGGCGTTCGCGACTGCTGAGCTCCTCGGATGCCATAAGTTCAAAGCTAGTAATGACTTCGAACGAGTGTCAAGTCGGCCGCAAGTGCGTCCAACCGTAACCACCCGAGCGCAGTCAGTGTTATTCGGTTCGTCGAGTCCACCGCAGCCCATCCGGCGGCCACCCACGGCTTGACCCGAGCGATTTCCTCGCCGGAAAGCACCAAGCCATCGATGGTCCTGAGTCCAAGATAAATCCGCTCCGCGGCGCGGTTGTCCGCAGTCAGCGACTCCGCCTGCTCGAGCGGGTCGCCGTTGGCACTGAGCCGCCGGAGCCAATCGGCATACGCCGAAACATTCCAGCGCCGTGCCGTGCCATCGAATTCGTGCGCCGAAGGGCCCAATCCCGCGTACGCAACGCCGGACCAATAGCTGGAATTGTGGCGTGCACGCATGCCCGGACGACCGAAATTCGACACTTCATAATGTTCGAATCCGGCGGCGAGCAGTGACTCATGCGCGTAGAGGAATTCCGTTTCGTATCGCTCGTCGGGCGACTCCGTGACATCGCCTCGCGCGCGCCACCGGCCCAGCGGCGTATGCGGCTCGATGGTAAGGCCGTAGAGTGACAGGTGCGTTGGCTCAAGCGCGAGGGCGCGCTGGACGTCTTCCGTCCACGAGCGCTCGATGGATTCCGGCAACGAAAAGATAAGATCGAGAGAGAAGTTCTCGATGCCGCCTCGGCGGGCCAGCGTCACGGCGCGCGCCGTGGTTGCCGCATCGTGCGTTCGATGCATCCAGGCGAGCACGCGATCGTCGAACGATTGCGCGCCAATCGACAGCCGGTTGACGCCGGCGTCGCGCCAGGCGGCGATGGCCTCGGCGGTGATGTCTTCCGGATTTGCTTCGAGCGTCACTTCCGCGTTGTCGGTGAGGCGAAGGCGCGACCGCACGCGTTCCAGCATGTGCGCCACCCCGGTTGCGCCGAGCCGCGACGGCGTGCCGCCGCCGAAGTAGAGCGTGTCCACCGGCCAGTCGCCCGCGATTGGAAAGCGCACGTCGAGCTCGCACGCCAGCGCCGAGACGTACTCGTTGGCCGGTACCGTTCGGCGTACCGCGATGGAGAAATCGCAGTACGTGCAGCGGCGCGCGCAGAACGGAACGTGAACATAGACGTGACGAGGGTGCACCACGAAATATACGGGCTGCGCAGGTCAGCGACGGCGGATCTCGCCCGTGAGCGCGCACTCCACCACGCCGCGGAGTTCGAGGCCAGTGACTGCGGTAAGGCATTGGGCGACCGGCAGCGCGGCGCGGCTGCACAACTCGTCGAGCGTTGACGCGCCGTCGAGCAGCGCCGCCCACACGCGACGTTCGGCTTCGTCGCGCAACTCCGGCTTGGACCGGACGGGAGCCTCGAGCCCGAGCAGCGTGAGCGCGTCCGCCACGCATGTGATGATCTGCGCGCCATCGCGGATGAGTTGATTCGTTCCTTCGCTCTGCGGCACATCGATCGGCCCGGGAACGGCGGCGACGTCGCGTCCCAGGTCCATGGCGCAGCCGGACGTGATCAGCGCGCCGCTCTTGAACGGCGCTTCCACCACGATCGTCAGCGTGGCGAGGCCTGCAATGATCCGATTTCGACGCGGAAACGATCCGCCATCGGATCGTGCGCCAGGCGGAAGCTCCGAGAGCAGCAACCCGCGGGACGCGATGTCGCGATGGAGTGCGGTATGCGCTTTGGGATAGCTCACGTCTGTACCCGTGCCCAGCACCGCGACCGTGGGCGCGTTGTGCTCGAGCGCCGTGCGATGAGCTATCGCGTCAATTCCCAGCGCCATGCCGCTGACGATGCACGCTCCCGCGCGGGCCAGCGCGCCGGCGAGCTCGCGAGTGATCCGCTGGCCATACGGCGTGGCGCGCCGTGTACCGACTATGGCTACCACCGGCGCCCGCAACGTGGCCCAACTCCCGATGGACCAGAGCACTGCGGGCGGATCATGCAGCTCGCGCAGCGCTGCGGGATAGTGGTCGTCAGCGCCGCTGGTAAGTGCCACCGCGCGCAGAACGCCCGCGTCAATCATCTCCCCGGCGCGACGGTAGGCGTCAGCGGCAACGTCCTGCGAAATACCATCATCCAAAACGCGCGAGGCGGCGCCAAATCGTGCAACCAGCTGCCGGTGCGTCACGCTGCCGACGTCGGCGACGAGCGTGAGCGCGAGTGCCGCGCGCCGCTCGTCAGGGAAGCGGGACGAAATCGTCGCGGATGACAACGGCTTTCTTGAGATCGAGCACCTGTGACCACCACGCGGCGAGCAACGGCTCCAACCCCTCGCGTCCGGCGGCACTGATCGCGAATACGCCGAACGCGTCGGACGCCTCGATCGGGGGCGCCGGCTCATTGGCGAACAGGTCCATCTTTGTGAACACCACGCAATGCGGCTTCTGCGCCAGTTCCGGCGAATACGATTCAATCTCGCGCCGGAGCTGATCGTACTCCTCCTGCCAGTCCATGGCATCGATCGGGATGAGGAACGCCAGCATGCGCGTTCTCTCAATGTGCCGCAGGAACTGCAGCCCAAGCCCCTTCCCTTCGTGCGCTCCCTCGATGATGCCTGGCAGGTCTGCCACCACGAACGTGCGACCGTCGCTCAGCTGCACGACGCCGAGGTTTGGGCTGAGCGTAGTGAACGGATAGTCGCCGATCTTTGGCCGTGCCGCCGAGATGACGGAGAGCAGCGTAGACTTGCCGGCATTCGGCTGGCCCACGAGGCCGACGTCGGCAATGAGCTTGAGCTCGAGCTCGAGTGTCCTCGTTTCGCCGTCTTCTCCGGGCTGAAACTCGCGCGGCGACTGATGCGTGGCGGTGACAAAGTGCGAATTGCCTTTTCCGCCGCGGCCGCCCTTGGCCACCACGAGGCGGTCCCCGTCCTCCATGATCTCGCCGATATACTCCGACGTTGTGAGATCTCTCACAACAGTGCCGACCGGCACCGGCATGATAATGTCCTTGCCGGCCTTACCGCTCTTGTTCACGCCGGAGCCGTGGTCGCCGGCCGGTGCGGTCCAGCTGTCGCGGTAGGTGTAATCGAGCAGGGTGGCGAGATTGCTGTCGCCCACCAGGATCACGTCTCCGCCACGACCGCCGTCGCCGCCGTCGGGCCCGCCGAGCGGTACGAACTTCTCCCGGCGGAACGAGGAAATGCCCGAACCGCCGTCACCGGCCTTGAGGTTTACTACTACTCGATCGATAAACATGGTTTCTCAGTCACTTGCCCCGAACGCGCGCCCAAAGCAGGCGTAGCGTTTCTGCGCGGTCCGCGCCAATCACTTCGGCGATCGCCTCGATGGCGTCGTCGATCACTGCCGGTGCAACACCCACGTTTCGCGCGCCGTGCAAGTGCGAATGCAGTTGCCGGTCCTGCCCCGCCGCGGCGCACGCGGCCATGATGCACAGCTCGCGGCGAGGTAAGTCCAAGCTCGGCCTCGACAGCACTTTGCCGTATCCATCTGTGATCATCCAGTCGTCCAGCGCCGGATGCAACGCCCTGATGTTCTCTCGCAGCCGCTCATACATGCTGCCATATACCGCGTGACAGGTTGCCTCGCCACTCTCCTCCCACCGGTCCAGCTCGCGCGGCTGGTCCGCCATCACTGCGTCGTCCAGCGATTGGGGGCAAATTCGCCGCCACTCGCGCATGGCGTTGAGCGCGCGCGGAAACCCGGCGAACAGATAACTCTGCAACACTAGCTCTTCGACCCACGCAACGGGGATTCTCGCCGATTCATTGGCCATCGTCCGCCGGAGCTCGGTCTCACTTCCAGCGGTGATCACCGCTGACAAGCGAACGAGCCGGCGCGTTGGCTCGTCCAGGTCATGTAAAATGGACGGTGCGGACGCCGTTTCCGTCATCGTTCAGGGGCCGGCGGAAGCAAACGACTTCGCCGTCGATCGCACGCGACCACGATCAGGCCAGCAGCCGGATCTCGCCCACGACCTCGCCGCGCGTATTTCGCACCGGTCGCTTGAGAAAATCCTCGAGTCGCGGCGGCAGCACGGCCGGTAACGCATCGAACATTTGAAGAATGCGAATCACGGCCGGGAACTGCGCGCGCTGGGCTCCATCTTCAACCTTTACCGCGAACCCGATCCCCTGCTCCGGAATGCCCACCGAATGCACGCCTTCGGCCCCGACCTTGGCAATCACACGGCCTTGCGTCTCTTCGATCAAGACGGAATCGAATCGGTCCGTGCCGCCGATGAGAAAGGGCCGGGTCGCCACGGCGTGCACGATTCGCGACGGCACCTCGTCGTGGTCGCGCGCGGCACGGACCAAGCGCGACCAAGCGCGAGCCATGCTTTCCAGCGGCAGCGCGAACGCCACCACACCGCACCCGTCCACCGCTTGCCCGATCTGCTCTTCCGGAAGCCCAGACCACGTGGCGACAGCCTGCAGGCAGCAGCGTTGCACCGGATGGTCACGACGCTCGTAGCCATACGTGTGCCAGCCCGCGGTGTGTGCGCGCGCCAACATGGCCGCATGCTTTCCCGAACAGTTGTTGTGCAGGCGGGTGAGCCGGACGCCGGACTCCCGCAGCAGTTTCATGCCGCGCGATGACAGGGGGTCATGCGGCCCGCAGGCGAGGTCGCCCTCTTCCAGCCCAATGTCGCTGAGCATGCGCTCGGCGAGCGCCACGTGTTCCGGTTCCCCGCCGTGTGATGCGCAGGAGAGTGCCAGCTCGTTGTCGCCCCAACCGAGTTCGTCGAATCCGCCCGACTCGACCAGCGGCATGACCTGAAATGGTTTGCCGCACGATCGCCACGAGCTCACGAGAGTCACGTCGCCAGCGCACGCGACGAGCGCGTCGTCCGCGCCAACGACCGCTGCGTGCACGTGGTGCCGGGATTCGATTTCGGAGCCACGAGTGGCAACTACATCCAGCTCGAGCGATTTCATCTGGGGGGGTATTCGTCAGCGTTCGGCCGGAGCGAATCGCTGCAAACCGGCTCCGCTCCGACCCGGTAGGAGAAACTTAATGAGGGACTCGTCTGGAAACGGAAACGGGCGCTAGATGACCCGTTCGTCGCGCGCCGCGCGCGCCGTGACGAAAATTCCAGCGAGGATCAGCGCGCCGCCCAGCACCGTGGTCGCGCCCGGGATCTCGCGGATGCCTGGCAGCATGGCGGCGATGAGTGTCGCACCAATCGGCTCGCCCAGCAGTGTGAGGTTCACCACGTAGGCGGGCAGATACTTCAGCGCCCAATTCAGACCGGTGTGACCAAGGAGCATCGGCCCAATGGCCAAGGCGACGAAGATTCCCACCTCGCGCGGCGGCTGCACCAGCACCGGCGCGTGCACCGCCGCTGCGAAAATAATCAACACGACGAAACAGCTTCCGTAGACCAGCCCAACGTACGGCCACAGGTCGAGCGTGGACCTGAGCCGGCGTCCGGCCACGAAATAGCAGGCCGCCGTGGCGGCACCCACGAGCGCCAGTCCGTCGCCGAGTAATGCTCGACTCGACGTGGCGTGCATGACGCCGGCGATGTCCGGCACGGCAACGACAAACGCACCTGCCATAGCGATGGCGATGCCGAGCCATTGTCGCGCCGAAGGCGGCTCGTGCAGCCACGTGCCGGAGAGCACGGCGACGATCGCCGGCTGGGTGTTGACGAGCACCACCGACGCGGCAACCGTGGTCAGGGCGATCGACGAGTTCCACGTCCAGAAGTGCACCGCCAACATTGCTCCGGCACCCACCGCAACGAGCACCGACTTGCGGTCCAGGCGACTCCACTGGCGCCAGCTGCCGGTGGTGACGAGCGCGAACGCGATGACGACGAGGGAGAACCCGAGACGCCAGATCGCAATCGCGAGCGGATGGGCGTGCGACAACCGCACCAGCGGCCCCGCGAACGAAATGCCAATCAGCGCGAGGACGAGAACGAGCGAGGCGGGCATGGCGCGGGAGTGTATGCCCGCGCGCCAGGCCCGTCAATCGGTCAACGTGCGATCAAGGGCACTTGAACGAGACGCAGACCACGCCCTTGAGGTACTTGTGCGGATCCTTGCGCACGTCGTCGAGAATGGCGTTGAGATCCGTCGTCAGCTTGTTGAGGTGATCGTAGAGCGTAGGATCGTTGAGCAGCCGAGCGGCGATGCCGTTGCCGTTCGACAGCGCCTTCATGAGCGAGTCGCCGGCCACTGCCATGTTCACAATGTGCGTATACAGCGTGTCGTCGCGCAGCAATTTGCCGATCGTTCCGTTCTTGTCGTTCATCGCCAATACGAGCGAGTCGGCGGACGTCACCACGGACACGAAGCGGTTGTAGAGCGTGGGGTCGTCGAGCATCTTGGCAAAGCTGCCATTCGGATTCTCGAATCGCGCCAACATCGTGTTCGCGCGGCCCATGGTGCCGACGAACTGGTCATACAGCGCCCGGTTGGTCACCAGCTGGCCGATCGTCCCCTGCCCGTGCACGATGCCGTCGGTGATCTTGTGCATGTCCTGGGTCAGGCCCACCATGTCGGCCACTGCGCCCGACGCCTGCGCCAGCACCGCTTCGTAATCGAGCGACGGCTCCACCGAGATCGTGTCGCCGCTCTTGAGCACGGGAAACTCCGGCGTGCCGATCGAAATGTCGATCACCTTGTCGCCGAGCAGGCCGAGTGTGCGGACCTTTGCGCGCGAGTTGCGGCGCACCTGGTCCTGCAGCTCCTGGTCCACCTCCAACCGCACGCGAAGATTGCGTGTCGTATCGTTGTCCACCGGAAGGAATTCGATCGACTTGATCGAGCCGGCAAACTGCCCCGCCACGAACACCGTGCCGCCGGCACGCAGCCCCGCCGCGTTCGGCAGATAGGTGATCAACTCGTAGCGCTTGGAGAACAGGTTCGCGGCCTGGCCCAGCTTGTAGATCGCGACACCGAGGATCCCGAGCGCCGCCAGAATGACGAGGCCCACCTTGAGCTGGTCCCACGTGATGAACGACGAGCGTTTCATAAGTTAGAGCCCGCCCAGGAAGTCTTGGATGTATTTGTCTTCGCTCGCCGTCATCTCCTCGGGGGTTCCGAAGAAGGTGATGCGCCGATCGTGCAGCAATGCCACTTTGCTCGCCATGCGGAACGCCGAACGAATATCGTGCGACACCACGACGCTCGTCACGCCCAACTCGCGCTGGAGCTTCATGATCAACCGGGTGATGGTGCCGGTCGTCAGCGGATCCAGGCCCGACGTCGGCTCGTCGTAGAGCATGATCTGCGGATTGTTCGCCATGCCGCGGGCGATGCCCACGCGTTTGCGCATGCCACCGGACAACTCGGCCGGCATCTGCTCCATGACGCGGTCCGGCTCGAGATCCACGAACTGCAGCTTCTCCCGCACCCGCTCGGTAATCTCGTCGTCGCCCATCTTGGTGTGTTCGCGCAACGGATAGGCAATGTTCTCGAACACCGACATTGAGTCGAACAGCGCCGCCCCTTGAAACACCATGCCCATCTTCTGGCGCGCGTCCAGCGCTTCCTCGAATGAGAGATTGGTAATGTCGTCGCCATCGATCAACACGCGGCCGGAATCGGGCACGAGCAGCCGCAGGATCAGCTTGAGCGCCGTGGACTTTCCGGTGCCGGATTCCCCCACGAGCACGATCGTCTCGCCTTCCATCGCCTTGAGCGAGATGTCCTCGAGAATCGGATGGTCGAACGACAGCGACACATGGTTCATCTCAACCACCGGCGGCGCGTCCGGGCCGCGGTGGCGCGGTGAATCGGTCTCGCCCCCAGCCGGATCGTCCCCTTCGAGCTCGGACCGAATGGCCTGCCGCACCGAGGCCGATTTCCGCCCTTCGGACGACGGCTCGCCGGCACGCCTGTCGCCGTCGCGCCGATCCTGTTCCGCGGGGTCCGCCACTTTCGGCGGCGTCTTGTCAGCCATACGTCAGCACCGACAGTAGCAGCTGCGTGATGAAATAGTCGATGATCAGAATCAGGATGCTCGACGTCACCACCGTCTTGGTTGTCGCCTGCCCCACGCCCTCGGTGCCACCCGTCGTGCCCAGCCCAAAGTAGCACGCCGTAATCGAGATGATTCCGCCGAACACGAACGGCTTCATGATACCCATGATGAAGTCATTCGGGATGTAGTGCAGCACAAAGCCGCCGTTGGCAGTCTGGTCCCACACCGTACGCCAGTACTGGGAACTCGGTAGGCCCACCACGAGCGACGCGATGATGTTCCCGCCGATAATCCCGACGAAATCATTGATCACCGTCAACACGGGCAGCATGATCAGCGCCGCGAGTACGCGCGGCGTCACGAGTTTCTTGATCGGATCCGTGCCCAACGTGTTCAGCGCGTCGATCTGTTCCGTAACGCGCATCGACCCGAGCTGCGCCGCGATGCCAGAGCCCACCCGGCCGGCCACCATCAGTCCGGCCAACACCGGCCCCAACTCACGGATCATCGACGCCGATACGAGGTTGCCGATATACATCGTGGCGCCAAACGTCTTGAGCTGCACAGACGACTGGAGGGCCAGCACCATACCCGTGAATAATCCGGTCAACAGCACGATGCCGAGCGACTTGACGCCAATCTCGTCCATCTGCTGGATGACATCCTGCGCGTAAAACGGCCGCGCGAAGATGAATCGCAGCGACTTACCGGCGAGGATGAAATATTCCTGAAGGGTCAGGACTTTCGACTTCGCCGCGTCATTGAGCCGTACGAGGAATGGGGGCAAGCGAGTGCGATCGATTTCTGAGTGGTGTCTGAGTGGCGGTGGGACGGTCGAGCCCGTAAGGGGCAAGCCCTGTGCCGGAGACAGTGATTCGGTTGACCCCACAACAACGCCACCGCTAGCTTCCGGCGCAATGCCCCGCTCCCTATCTCGCGACCGTCTCGTTTCGCTGCTCCAGTTCGCCGCCTCACGCCGCGTGACGGTGGTTGGCGATGCCATGCTCGACGTCTACCTGCGTGGCGACGTCGAACGCATCTCCCCAGAAGCCCCAGTGCCCGTGGTGCGCGTTCGTGAGCGGCGCTACGCGCTTGGCGGGGCTGGAAACGTGGCGCAGAATGTGTGCGCCGTCGGCGCACACTGCGACCTCGTGGCGGCAATTGGCGACGACGCCGGCGGACGCCAGCTCTCCTCCATGCTCAGCGCCATGGGCGCTGGACTCGGCTCACTCGCCACCGTCGATCGCCCCACGACCACCAAAACCCGCATCGTAGCGCGATCGCAGCAGGTGGTGCGAGTGGACGAAGAGGACGATGCCGACCTCGACGACCCTTCCGTTGACAGGCTGCTGGTGGCGCTCCACGCCGCGATTGACCAAGCCGACGCGCTCGTGCTCGAGGATTACAACAAGGGCGTGCTGATTCCGCGGGTGATCGATGCCGCAATCAAACGCGCCCAGGCGCGGGGCATTCCCATCGTTGTCGATCCCAAGTACCGAAACTTCTTCCTCTACCGCGGCGCCACCATCTTCAAGCCCAATCGTCGGGAACTTGGCGAAGCGCTCGGTGCCGAGATCGATCTGGAGCATCCGGAGGCCCTGCCGGCCACGTTCAATCGGCTTGGCGTAGACAACCTGCTGCTCACGCTGGGCGAACAGGGCATGGTGCTCGTTTCGTCTGGCGGAGAGATCAAGCGCGTGCCGACGGTTGCGCGCGAGGTCTATGATGTGGTTGGCGCCGGCGACACCGTTACGGCGTACCTGGCGCTCGTGCTCGCCGCGGGCGGTTCGCCGGCGGAGGCCTCGATCATCGCGAATTTCGCCGCCGGCGTCGAGGTTGCAAAACCGGGGGCGGCCACCGTATCGGGCGAAGAGGTACTCGACGCCTACGACGCCTTCATGTTAACTACGTAGCATTACCGGTCCCGTAGCTTAGTTGGTTAAAGCAGCGAACTCATAATTCGACGATCGTCGGTTCAAGTCCGACCGGGACCACTGCAGTAGATCAAGTAGACAGGACGATTGGGACCAGGATTGCAGCCGGACCTACCATGCGACACCCCGTCTTGGTATTTTTTGAGACTTCGGTCGCGTAGCTCAGCTGGTTAGAGCGCTGCTTTCACACAGCAGAGGTCCACGGTTCGAGTCCGTGCGCGACCATGGACTGGCAGACCAACAAAAAAGGCCGACGCTCGATAGAGCGCCGGCCTTTTTGCCATCCCGAGCGAAGTCGAGGGATCTTCTTTCGCCCCAATTATAGCCCGCCCTCGAACGCCGCTAATGCACAGCCGTTGGCTTCATGTGGCTTACCTCGGCGCCCGAGCTCCGCAACCGCCCCGCGAGCGCTTCGTCGACGCGCGCCTCCACGAGCAGGCGGTCCCCGTCCATGCGTTGGTCGATCACCTCGCCATCCCGATGGATCTCGGCCAACATCTTTCCGTCGGCCGGCGACATCAGAATCTGGGTGAGCGGGCGGCGCGCCCGCAGCGCCGACGCGAGCGCACGCTTGAGCGGCTCGAGGCCGCCTTCGATTTTCGTTGACACAAAGATCGACTCCGGCGCCAGCGCCCCGATCCGCTCCTGCATCGCCAGCAACTCATCGTGCGACAACAGATCGATCTTGTTGAACACGAGCAGTTTGGGCCGGTCGTTCACTTCGAGCTCGTCGAGCACCTGCTCCACCACGACGCGCTGCTCTTCCCACGTGGGCGCGCTTGCGTCAATCACGTGCAGCAGCATGTCGGCTTCGCTCGTCTCTTCGAGCGTGGCACGGAACGACGCCACGAGATGGTGCGGGAGCTTGCGAATGAAGCCCACGGTGTCCGTGAGCAACACGTGCGAGTGATCGCTCACCTGCACGTCGCGCGTTAACGGATCCAGCGTAGCGAACAGCCGGTCCTCGACAAAGACATCCTGCCCGGACAGCGCGCGGAGAATCGACGACTTGCCCGCGTTGGTGTAGCCGACAATTGACGCCTTGAATTCCGATTGGCGCGACTGGCGCTGCACGGCGCGCCCGCGCTGCACGTCGAGCAACCGCTCGCGCAGCACCTTGATGCGGTGATTGATCAGCCGGCGATCGGTTTCGAGCTGGGTTTCACCCGGGCCGCGAACGCCAATGCCGCCGCGAAACTTCTCGAGGTGGGACCACATGCGCGTCAGCCGCGGCAGCATGTACTCGAGCTGCGCCAGCTCCACCTGCATTTTCGCCTCGGCGGAGCGCGCCCGCGTTGCAAAAATGTCCAGAATGAGCTCGGCGCGATCCATCACTCGCGTGCCGATCGCATCCTCGATGTTCTTGCCCTGGCTCGGCGACAGCTCATCGTCAAAAATGACGAGCGTGGCCTGGAGCTCCTGCACCTTTGCGCCCAACTCCTGCAACTTGCCGGAGCCCAGGTAGGTGCCCGGATGCGGCCGCTCGATCTGCTGGGTCATTTCGCCCACGACGACCGCGCCCGCCGTGTCGGCGAGCTCGGCGAGCTCGCGCAGATGGTCGTCCATCACCCGGCGGGCGCCGGGCCGCTTGAGCGGAACGCCCACGAGAAGCGCCCGCTCCACGGGCTGCACGATGTCGATCGGGTCGTGGCTTATGTGACAATCCTCTTTAACAAATGGTTATCGACCCATGCCGGTCGTCGTGAAGCGGCCCACCGAGGAGAACGGCACCGTAAAGCTACCCACGGGCGTGCCCACCGCCACGTCGCCCAGCACGTGATAGTTCACCGCACCGGTGCTCATCAGGCTGCGGCCGGCCGCGCCGAGCCCGGCGTAGGAAAAGCTCACGGGAATGGTCACCGTGGTCGAGTCGTTGTCCTGCACCGTGAACCGGCTGTCCAGCGTGCCGCTCGCCACTGTCGTGCTGTCGCCGGCCATGTTCAGGCGGTAGTTCATGCGCGTGGCGTCGAGGCGGTAATGGTTCGGGTTGTAGACGTTCAACATGACGTCCAGGCTGCCGCCGGTAAGCCCCAGTCCTCGAACCCGCACGTCCTTCAACCTGACGATCGGTTCTTGAAACGCGGCTTTGCCAAGCACCGAGCATCCGCCCGAGGCGATCGACCCCAAGGCAATTGCCGCCGAGGCTGCCATCACCGTTGCGAGTTTCCTCATCTGTTCCCTCCCATGAATTGCCCCAAAATTCCCCCGGTCACTCTGATTCACTCGCCTTGCGGCGAAGCTCCTCCCACCAGGCAAGCCGCTTCGCGATCTCCTTCTCGAACCCGAATGGACCTGGTTCGTAGAAGCGCGATCCGCGCAGGCTCTCCGGCAAGTACTCCTGCGGGATGTATGCCTGCGCGGCGTCGTGCGCGTACTGATACCCCGCCCCATAGCCCAGTTCCTTCATGAGCCCCGTGGGCGCATTTCGGATGTGCAGCGGGACGCCTTCCGCCGGATGCGTGCGTGCCGCCTCCAGGGCGGCCTGCAGCGCCGCCTTGGAGCTGTTCGACTTTGGCGCCGTGGCCAGGTAGATGACCATTTGAGCCAGCGGCAGATAGCCTTCCGGCGGTCCGAGCATGTGAAACGCTTCGCGCGCCGCCACCGCCAGCTTGAGCGCTTCGGGGTCCGCCAGCCCAATGTCTTCCGCAGCCATGGCAATCGACCGGCGAAAGATGGTCATCGGATCGGCGCCTCCTTCGAGCATCCTCGCCATCCAGTACAGCGCCGCCTGCGGATCGCTTCCCCTGAGACTTTTATGGAAAGCGCTCAGCATGTTGTAGGTCTCTTCGCCGCCCTTGTCGTACCGGGCAAAGCGCAGCTGCAACGCGTCGCGCGCCGCCTCCACCGTAATCCGCCCGCCGGCACCCACATGCTCGGCGGCCGCTTCGAGCACGGTCAGCGCGCGACGCGCGTCGCCGTCCGCCTCGGTCGCCAACAGCGTGAGTGCATCGTCGACGAGCATGAGCTTCCAGTCGCCCAACCCGCGCTCTGTGTCCGTCACGGCGCGCGTAATCACGCCGCGCAAATCGTCCGGCGTGAGCGACTGCAGCACGAACACTCGGACGCGCGACAGCAACGCTCCATTGATCTCGAACGACGGATTCTCCGTGGTCGCTCCAATCAGCGTGATCGTACCGCCTTCCACGTGCGGTAGAAACGCATCCTGCTGCGACTTGTTGAAGCGGTGGATCTCGTCGGCAAACAAAATCGTTCCGCGCCCCATGCGCCGCCGGCCTTCCGCCTCGGCCACAATCTCGCGGACCCGGGGCACTCCCTCGGTGACGGCGGAAAACGGCACGAACTCGCGATCGGTGTACTGGGCAATCACGCGTGCAATCGTCGTCTTGCCGGTGCCTGGCGGGCCCCAGAACACCATCGAGCCCACTGTGCCCTTCTCGATCGCGTCACGCAACGGTTTGCCCGGCGCAAGGAGATGTCGCTGGCCCACTATCTCGTCGAGCGTGCGCGGACGCATGCGCGCGGCGAGTGGTTGCGGCAGCGTGCGCTCGAACAGCGACGCTGTGCCGCGATCACTCGTCTCCTCGTCCTCACCGCGTCGTTTCCGGTCAGCCATTCAGCACCCGCTAGAGCGCCGCGAGACTTCTCGCCGCGAAGTACAATCCACAGCCCGCCACAAAGCTGATGGGAATTTTCCAGCCGGGCCGAGTCTGAAATTCCGGCACGAGGTTCGAAGCGCCAACGTACAGCGTCACGCCAGCCGAAATCGCCAGCCCGTACGTGCGCAGCAAACTCCAGTGATCGGTGATCAGCACGCCGGCAATCGTCATGACGCCAAGCGCTGCGGCGGCGAGAATCGCCTTGCCGCGGCCGGCGCCGGCGGCAAGGAACAAGCTCGAAATCGCCAGCCCTTCGGGAAATTTGTGCAGCAGCACCGCGACGAACACCAGCGCACCAAGCCCGTTACTCACGCGCAGCCCGCTCGCCACCGCCACGCCGTCCACGAACGTGTGCATGAGCAGGCCCACTAGCGCGGACACGCTCACCAACTCGGACACCGAGTGCGTCTCCTCGCCAAAGTGAAAATGCCGGCCGATCGTGTGCTGGGTCAGGTGCACGGCCACGTATGCCGCCAGCACGACGACGGGCGCGATCGGGCCGGCCACGGCGATCGAATCAGGAAACAGATCGAGCAGGGATACCGAGATGAGAAAGCCGGCGGCGAACGACAGCATCGCATCGAGCGCCCGCACACTCCACTTCGTGTGCGTGGTAACCGCAATTGCTCCGAGCACGTTCGCGCCCGCTGCAGCCACGCCGTACAGCAACGCCGATTGCGTCACGCCGGTTGCAGTCCCAGCCGCTCCGCCGCCGCCGTAACGGCGTTCACGAGATCCGGCGCCGCCGGGAAATGCTGCCGGTTCGTCTTCCAGCTCTTCGTCCGCAGCCGCGACTGCTCCTCGAGGCCCTTGCCCTCGAGCAGATACAACCAGCGATCGGTGCGCGAATAGATGAACAATTCAAGGTATGGGTTGAGCGTCAGCTGATCGTCGCCGGTATACACCGACAGCTCGATTCCGCCGTATCGCGCAATGAGAATCTTTAGCCGGGCAATCGCCTCGCGCACGTCGGGCAGCGCCGCGGCATCACCCTTCCACGACCGTCCGCTGCGCAGATCGTCCACCACAATGTCGATGGCCGGAGGCAGCTGCTCGGTGAGCGTGTAGAACAGATCCACGACGCGCTCCGCGTTGGCGACGACGTGGGCCGTGTAGAGGTCCTCCTCCTGCGCGAAGGTGAAGCCGTCTGCACTGACACGAAATCGACGCCAGATCGACGCCTCAGGTTGTCGCCCTCGAAAAAACATGTCGCTGTCGCTCCCTCTTCGTTGGTCCGCGCTAACCCCGGTCCTGGTGCGGCCCGTCCTGCAGTCGCCTTGCCTCTTGCAACAGCCAGTCCGCGGCGTTTCGCGACGGGTCCGCGATCACAGCACCCAGCAGCGATTGGAGAATCTTACCGAGCCCCGGGCCGGATGGTATGCCGGCCCGCCGTAAATCGTCGCCGTCCACCGCGAGCGATCCCAGATCGATTGCATCCCCAAAGGCGCTGCGTTGCATCCGGCGGTACACCGAATGAATCGCCGCCTGGCTTGGTGCCGGCTTCCCATCCGCACGCCTCGCGGTCCAAATGGCCGACGCCAGGCGCATGAATGGGCCTACATGCAGCCGTCCGACCGCCGCCACCCAGCGACGCACGGAACTATCAATTGGCGCCCGGAGACCAGTGAGCGCGTCCTCCATCTCCTCGCCAATCGACTGCCAGCGATCGAGTAACATGGATACGGTCTGGATCTCCACCCGCGAGCTCCGAAGCCCGGTGAGCACCGCCACCGCCGCAGGTGCGCCCACGCTCACGAGCAGGCCGGCGAAGCGCAGCGTGCGGCGCGCCGGCCGCGTCGTTGGCCCCGGACGCGCCAAATGATCGACAACTAGAAACGCTTCCGCAGGCGCCGCATCCAGTCCGGGCACGAGCGTGCGGAATGCGCCGGTACGCTGCCATTCCAACAACGCCACGCTCGGACGGTGCACCTGCTCCATTGTCTTGTCGAGCTCCTGCTTCACCCGCTCGGGCGACAATCTGCCGAGGAACGGTGCGCTGGCCACAATCGCGGCACGCGTCGCGTCGTCGATTGAAAAATCCAGGCGCGCGGCGAATCGGATGGCGCGCAACGCTCGCAGCCGGTCCTCACGCATGCGCGCCTCGGGATCGCCCACGGCGCGCACGATGCGGCGGACCAAGTCATCCTGTCCGCCAAATGGGTCGCGCACTTCGCGTAGCCGCGGCGAGTAGGCGATGGCGTTGATCGTGAAATCCCGACGGGCGAGGTCGTCCTCGAGCGACACCCCGAACTCCACCTCGGCGTGGCGGCCGTCCGTCCGCACGTCGCGCCGAAACGTCGTCACTTCGTGCATTTTCCCGTCCCGGTCGAGCACGCCAACTGTGCCGAATTCGACGCCCACCGGAATCGTGCGACGACCGCCGAACAGCTCGCGCACTTGGCTGGGATGCGCCGCCGTCGCCAAATCCCAGTCGAGATGCGCGTGTCCAAGCAGCGCGTCGCGAATGGCGCCGCCTACGCACCAAGTCTCGAATCCTGCCGCTTCCAGTCGATCGGCGATCTCGAGCACAGCGTCCGGCGGATGCAGTCGGTTCATGGCTGGGATACAGGCAAATCGGACGTTGCGGCAGTGCGATAAACGCGTCCAATGCAGGAGTGAAGCTGGTCAGCCACTACAACTTGGCTCGCTTCACGACCATATTAACTGAGCTGGAACTGTAAACGTTTGTATTCTTCTGTTCGAGGTGCCGGCGTGTCCGATTTGGAGCAAATCCTGGAGCAGTCGCGGGCGGACAAAGCGTTCAAGGACGCAGTGCGTTCCTATACAAAAACCGGAACCGCCGACCACGTCCAGATCGAAGGATTCGCTCCAGCGGTAAAGGTACGACGCGTGCTCGCGCACATGCTCTCGGCCGAACCCGACCTGCAGATTGAACGCGTATCGGTGCGGGGCCGCTCGGGATGTTCGGACTTCGTGGGACGCATTCGAGTCTACGCCGGCGATGAAGTCTACGTCTACGACTTTGCGTGGGACTGCCGCTGGCGCGCCGAACAGGAAGGCTGGACGGACTGCTTCGGCTTCCCCGACCAGATCCGCGCCGCGCGTGAGTACGATTGGCGCTGCTTCGAGCGTTGGGAGCAGGTCCAGAACACGCAGCCGGCGCTACATATTCTCTAATAGCTGTCGCACCTCGGGTACGCCCATGCCGGCGCCGAGGGCCAACACCAACTCGATTCGCGCTTGCTGAGCGCGCAGCGGCCCAGCAAAGATCGCCCCGAGCTCGGCCAGCCGGGCGCCGCCGCCGGGATAGCCATACGTGTAGCCCACGCGGCCCCGCAGTGCGCGCGACGTCACGACGACGGGCTTCCCGTCGCCTATCCACCGTTCGATTCCGGGAACCATGGCGGGTGGGACGTTGCCGCGGCCCATCGCGGCAATGACGACGCCTCGGCCTTCCATGCGCGACGCATCGAGCAAGCGAGAATCCGCGCCGGCGAACACGTAGATGATGTCCACCGGCAGCGCGGGTGCGGGTGGCATGAGCGGGCTTGGCGGCGTTGGGAGCGTGCGACGGAAGATCACGCGTCCATCGTCGATCACTCCGAGCGGCCCGAGCCCCGGACTCTCGAACGAGTCGAGCGCGTGCGTGTGGGTTTTTGTCACATCTACTGCCGCAAAGATGCGATCGGACATGACCACCAACACGCCGGCGCCACGCGCACCGGCGTTTCCGGCGACGCGCACCGACGCGGCGAGATTGCCGGGCCCGTCCCATCCGAGCTCGCTCGACGTGCGCATCGCCCCGGTGACCACAACCGGTTTGTCGCTCTGCACCGACCGCGCAATGAGATACGCGGTTTCCTCGAGCGCGTCGGTTCCGTGCGTCACCACAACGCCCTCCACCTCGGGCCGCGCAAGGTGATCGACGATGCGTTGCCGCAACTCCCACATCCGCTCGATGGTCATGTGCGGGCCTGGACACGCCGCCCAGTCGTCGATCTCGATGTCGGCGATCTGATCGATGCCCGGCACGAGGGCGAGAATGTCCGCGCCGCGCAACGACGGCACCGCGCCTCCGGCCGCCGCATCGTGGCGCATGGAGATGGTGCCACCGGTGAATAAGAGAACTATCATCCGCAGAGTACGCTGCCGCCGTTCACATTGACGATTTCTCCCGTCATGTGCCGCGCCAGCTCCGAACAGAGAAAGACGATGGGGCCGGCGATGTCGCGCGCCGGCGCGATGCGGCCCAGGGGAATGCCGCCGGCAATTCGCTCGCGCCCGCCATCGGCGAACGCGGCCTGGACCATCTCGGTCTCCACCCAACCCGGCGCAACGCTGTTCACGGTGATGCCGCGCGACGTGAGCTCCGGCGCGAGCGATTTCACGAACGAGATCATTGCGCCCTTGGACGCGCCATAGTCGGCGTGCTGCGCCTCTCCACGCTGCCCCGAGCTACTCGAGACGAGTACGATGCGGCCGCCGTCCGTCACGACGCGAATGAAGGCCCGCGTTGTATAGAACACCGAATCAATGTTCTCGGTCATCGTGCGGCGCCACTGCTGGTCCGTCATGTCGCGCACCGGCGCTTCAACGGCCTCCCAGACGCCCGCGTTGCCGACAAGGAAGTCCAGACCGCCGAGGTCGGACGCCGCGCGATCGACGAGCGCCTGGGCGCCATCGGAGGTGGAAATGTCGCTGCCGTGGCTCACGGCCGTTACGCCGTACTTCTCGCGCAGCGAAACGGCTAGCGCATCGGCGTCGGCTTTGCGGTTGCGATAGCCAATCGCGACGTCCACCCCGTACTCGGCGAACAACTCGGCCACCGCGGCGCCAATGCCGCGCGACCCGCCGGTGACCAGCGCTCGCCTTCCTTTGAGATCTCTCATAGGCTCCGTTCGACGTAATCGCAGATGAGGTGCTCGACGCAGAGATGCAGCTCCTGCGCGCGGTCGGTACGCGACGTGGGAATGATGACCGAGTGGTCGGCGAGCGCCCGCAACGGACCGCCGTCGCGCGCGCTAAAAGCGAGCACCCGAACACGCTTCGCCCTCGCGGCTTCGGCCGCGCGCAGCACGTTCGGCGAGTTGCCGCTCGTCGAATGGATGATGAGCAGGTCGCCGGGTCGCGCCAGCGCTTCCACTTGCCGCGAAAAAATCAGATCGAAGCCGATGTCGTTCCCCGCCGCCGTTATGAGCGACGTATCGGTGGTGAGCGCCACGGCGGGATAGGCGCGCCGGTTGCGCATGTAGCGCACGACATACTCCGTGGCCATGTGCTGGGCATCGGCGGCGCTTCCGCCGTTGCCGCAAAAAAACAGCGTGCCGCCGGCGGCGATCGTCTCCTGCACCATCGCCAACGCGCGGTCCAGGTCTGGCCCGAGCTCGTTGATCACGCGTTCGGCCAATGCGGCCAGGTCGCGCAGCCCCGCCGCGAAGTGCTGGCGTGCGTCTGTCTCCACGTGTGAGTGCTCCAGGGTCTAGGTCACAGCGGCGGAGAGCCGCCGCATCGCCGCGTCGGCGCGTGCGGCGAGCGTCTCCGGATTCTGTGCTGCCGCTTCGAAGGCAAACGTTACAAGAGCGTCCACCGTGAGCAGATCGAGCGCCGATTCGCGACCGGCTGACTGCCGGGACAACAATTCGCCGAGCAACGCGTCGGCCGCATCGAGGCACGCATCTGCGGCGCCGTCTGCCGGCGCGTCACAGCGGTCGCCGAGTACGCTCTCTATGCGCGCCGTCAGCCTGGGCGGCGGCGCCGGCAACCGCGCGCGCAACCAGGCGCGCAGTGTCACGCGGCCTGGCCGAGCGCGGTGCGCACGAGCTGCGAGGCGCGCCCTAACGCTTCGCCAAAGCGCGCCGCATCGGGAATGCCCGCCTGCGCCATGTGCGGCTTGCCACCGCCACGCCCGCCCGCTGCCGCGGCCAGGTCCTTGATCAGGTTGCCGGCGTTTACGCCGCGCTCGCGCAGATCGTCCGTTACGACAACGAGCAGCGCGTTCTTGCCATCGTCAAAACTTGCCGCGAGCACGCCAACCCCGCTCCCGAGCTTCTCCCGGATTGCGTCGCCAAGTGCCTGCAGCTCCTTCACGTCAGTGGCTCGGACGACGCTGGCGATGAGCCGCGTGCCGTTGCCGTCGAGCGACTCGGCTTCCTGCAACAGCGTCTGGAGTTGGTCGCCGCCTCCGCGCAGCACCTCGTCGAGGCGCCGCTCCATCACGCGCCGTTCCTCGATCAACGCCGCGACGCGCTTCTCCACGCCCTCCGACGGAGTGCGCAGCAGTTCGGCAACCTTGTGCAGCGTACGCTCTTCGCCGCGGAGCAGCTCGTACGCACCTGGGCCGGTCATCGCTTCGATGCGTCGGACACCGGCGGCCACGCCGGTTTCCGACACGAGCTTGAACAGGCCGATGTAGGCCGTGTTGCGCACGTGCGTTCCACCGCACAGCTCCATGGAGAAATCCGGAATCGACACGACGCGAACGACGTCGCCGTACTTCTCGCCGAACAGCGCCATGGCGCCGAGGGCGCGCGCGTCTTGATAGCCCATCTCTTGAAACGTCACCGGCGCGGCACGCCAAATCTCCCGATTGACGATCGCCTCGATCTCGGCGAGCCGCTCGGCGTTGACAGGACCGTGATGAGTAAAGTCAAATCGAAGCCGCTCCGGCGTGACGAGCGATCCCGCCTGGTGCACGCTCTCGCCCAGGACCTGGCGCAGCGCCGCCTGGAGCAGGTGTGTGGCCGTGTGGTTGCGCTCCGTGTCGCGCCGCCGATCGCTCGGCACACGGGCGGTGACGGGTCCAAACTTGAGCGTGCCGGTAAGCGCGCCGACCGCCGCCGGCCGGCCTTCCACCTTTCGCACATCGTCAACGTCCACACGCCAGCCGTCGCCAACGATCTCGCCGTGATCCGACACCTGCCCGCCCGACTCCGCATAGAACGGCGTTTCCTGGAGCATCACGGCCACGCGGCCGTCGGCGAGATGCTTTACCGCGGTGACCTGCGTTTTCGTCTCGACAACGTCGTAGCCCACGAACGCCGGCGTACCCGTTGCGTCATGCGCGCGCTCCCAATCGGCGGCGTCGTCCAGCACGTCGGCCGACACGCCGAGCTTGCGCGATTTCCGTTCGTCCTGCGAGCGCTTGCGCTGCGCGTCGAGCGCCGATTCGAAGCCGGGAATATCCACGACATAGCCGCGCTCGCGCGCCATCAACTCGGTTAGGTCAATGGGAAAACCGAAGGTGTCGTACAGACGGAAGGCATCGTCGCCACTGATCGTACCGCGCAGATCCGTGCCGCCGCCGGCGGTCTGCACCGGCGCAAGCTGGTCGAACCGCGACAGCCCGCCCTCGATGGTGTCGAGGAAGCTTTGCTCTTCGACGCGCGTGGTGTTGAGGATGTGCTGCGAACGCTGCGTGAGTTCCGGATAGATGGCGCTCATCGTGTCGATCACCACCTGGACGATCGAGACGAGCGTCGGCTGCTTGCGACCGAGTAGCCATGCATGACGCACCGCGCGACGGAGAATGCGGCGCAGCACGTAGCCGCGGCCTTCATTCGACGGGAAAACGCCGTCGGCGAGCAGGAACGCCACGGCGCGGGCGTGATCGGCCAGCACGCGGAACGACGCGGGGTCCACCGGGTTGGCGACGATCGCCGCGCTGCCCTTGGCCCCGCGAATCTTCACGCCGGTGCGA
>JBEPWA010000038.1:0-42651 GCA_041690755.1 Gemmatimonadaceae bacterium
AAGGACCTCGGCGCCTACGATCACCTCGCGGCCATCGCCGAGGCGGGCGTGGGATGCCTCAAGGTGGAAGGCCGGAAGAAAAAGCCCGAGTATGTGGCCACCGTCACAAAATCCTATCGCGAGTTCCTTGATCGCGTAGAGCAGGGTGACACGACGCCGCCCAGTGTCGAGGAAGTCCAACCGCTCGTCCAGATATTTAGCCGCGGCTTTACCGGGGGCATGTACGGCGGCCGCGACGGACGCGACTACGTCACGCGCACCCAGCCCGACAACCGCGGCACCATGCTTGGCACGGTGGTAGGCTACGAGCGCCACGAGCTGTTGATCGATGTCTCGACGTCGATCGAGATTGGCGACGGACTGGGATTCGAGGCGCCGGACAGCGTGGGCGGCCCCACCACCGGCTTTAGCGTGGAAGCGATTCGCACCCTGTCCGGGCGCGGCTCGAACGGCCTCGTGCGGCAGGCGATCGTCACGCGCTCGCGCATCGACGCCGGCTGGCGGGTGATTCGCACCTCGGAAGCCAAGCTGCTGGAACGCGCGCGCGCCAGCTACGCCGCGTTGCCGGCTGGCATTCGCGCCCGGAAGTCGCGACTCGACGTGCGGTTGTTCGGCGCACCCGGCACGCCGCTCAAGGCCGTTTTTTCAGCCGACGGTGAGTCGCTCACCGTGCGCTCGGACATGACGCTATCGCTGGCGAGCAAGCGCCCGCTCGACGCCACTACTGTACGTGAGCAGTTCGGACGCCTGGGCGACACGCCGTTCGTGCTCGGGACCGTAGACGTCACGGCGTTGGCGGCCGGGCTGTTTCTGCCGCAGAGCGAGCAGAACCATCTCCGCCAGGACGCAGTCGAGCAACTCATGCTGCGGCGCGACTGGGCGCGCGATGCCAAGCTGGCGGAACTGCGGGAACGGATCGAGCAGGTGGTTGGTACGGTCCATCGCGACAAGCCGAGCGCGCAAGACATCACGGATCTCTCATCAACGCCACCGGCGCCGTTCGGGCTCACGGCTCAAGTCTTCACCATCGAGGACGCCGATGCGGCGGCCGAGGCCGGCGCCACCGAGATCTGCTTCGATCCGTTCATCCGCCATCCCGCTCCGCCGGTCTCGCGGGTTCGCGCACTGCAGGAGCGGCTTGCTGCGACCGGCGTGACGCTGCGTCTGCGCACGCCCACGATCGTACGTCCAGAAGATCGCGCGGCCATTCAGAAGTGGCTCGATCTCGGACTGCCGGTGTTGAGCGGGCATTTGGGCCTGGTGGCCGAGTTGGCGCGTGCCGGTCGCGACGTTGTTGGCGACTACGCACTCAATGTGTTCAATGCGCACACGGCGTCGGCGGTGTTCGCGCTGGGTGCGCGGCGCATCGTGACGTCCGTCGAGTTGACGGTGGACGAGTTGGCGCAGGTCACGGCCCCGTGGGACGGCGCCGGGTTCGACGTCTTTCTGTACGGCCGTCCCGAGGGCATGACTATCGAGCACTGTGTGTTGTCCGCTGCGTTCGATCGGGAGCCCACCACCTGCCGCGATCTGTGTGTGCAGAAGCATCCGAATGTGGCGCTCACCGATCCGGCCGGCTACACGTTCGCCGTCGCCACCGACTCGGCGTGCCGCAATCGGCTGCTGCATTCGCGTCCCGTGGATGGATCGGAGTACATGCCCAAACTGTGGCGCGCCGGCATTCGCGGCTTTCAGCTGGTGTTCAACGTGCCGGGCGATGACGTCCGCGCCATTGTGCGCGGCTATCGGAGCGCACTCGAAGCGCTGGCCAAGGGCGACCGGCCGGACGTGGAGTCGGTGCGCCGCGCCGTGGGCCCGGAGTTCACACGCGGGCACTTCGCCCGCGCGGTGTAACGGCACGGCGCGAAGCGAAACGGTGACGATGGAGCCGGCGGCGCGGGCAAGTTCCTCCCGATGACGACATCGCCCCCATCCACGATCGCTGATGCCCGCGCCGCGCTGCTCGAGCATTTCGGCTATTCGGCCTTCCGGCCGGGCCAGGAAGCGGCGGTGGAATCGGTGCTGGCCGGGCGCGATACGCTCGTCGTGCTGCCCACCGGCGGCGGCAAGTCGCTGTGCTACCAGGTGCCGGCGCTGATGCTGCCGAAGCTCACGGTGGTGATTTCGCCGCTCATCTCGCTGATGAAGGACCAGGTGGACGCGCTCGAAGCGCGCGGGCTGCCGGCGACATTTGTCAACAGCACGCTCTCGTCTTCACAGATCTCTGATCGCCTGGCGCGCGCCATGCGGGGCGACGTCAAGATGCTCTATGTCGCCCCGGAACGCTTCGACTTCGGGACGACCGCTGAACGACTGCGCGACGCCGGTGTGTCGCTGCTGGCAATCGACGAGGCGCACTGCATCAGTGAGTGGGGCCACGATTTTCGGCCGAGTTATTTGCGGATCGCGCAACTGCGCGAAAAGCTCGGCTGGCCGCCCACGGTGGCGCTCACCGCCACGGCCACGCCGCACGTCCGCACGGACATCGTGGCGCAGCTCAAGCTCGAGTCGCCAACCACCATCGTCACGGGGTTCGATCGCACGAACCTCTCGTACCACGTCCTGCCCACAAAGACCGATTCGGACAAGGACGACGCGCTCGTCCATCTCCTGCGGTCCACCGACGATGGGCTCGCGGTGGTGTATGCCTCAACGCGCAAGGCGGTGGAGCGCATTGCGCTGCTCCTCGATCGCGCGCGCATTCGCGCGGCCGCATACCACGCCGGCTTGGACGACGACCGCCGACACGCGGTGCAGGACGCATTCATGACGGAGAAAGTTCGGGCTATCGTGGCGACCAACGCGTTCGGCATGGGGATCGATAAGGCCAACGTGCGACTGGTCATCCACTACGCCATGCCTGGCACGCTGGAGGCGTACTATCAGGAGGCGGGACGTGCCGGCCGCGACGGCAAGCCCGCTGCGTGCTACCTGCTGCACGCCTTTCCCGACCGCTTCACCCATGAGTTTTTCATCAAAGGTGCGCATCCAGAACGCGCGTTGGTGGAAGAGGTGTACAGCGTGCTCCAGCGCAACGCCGACACGTCGGGCGGCGTGGACCTGTCGCCTGACGCCATCGCCTCGCGGCTCAAGACAAAAGCCGGCGGTCGTGACGCCGAGTCGGCGCTGCGCGTGCTGACGCACTGCGGCGCATACTCGGTGGCGCAGGACAATAGCGCCCGCGTCATCGTGCGGCTCATGGCCACGCCGGAGCGGATCAAGGCCGAGCTGAGTGGCGGCAGCGATTCGCTCGAGTTGGGCATTCTGCGCGCCATGTGGCGCGTGGCCGGTTCGTCCCTCAACGACGGAACGACGATTGACCTCGACGGATTGCCGCCGGGTTTCGGCGGCGGCTCGGGCGGTATGCCGCTCCTCGACGCGCTGCAATCGCGGCAATTCCTGGAGTGGCGCCGGGCCGGCGCCGGTGCAACGCTCACGGCGCCCAAGAAGCCGCTGACGGCGTTTCACGTCGACTGGGCCGTGATCGAGCGTCGGCGCAAGAACGATCTCCAGAAGCTCGACTCCATGCAGCAGTACGCTTACACCAAGGGCTGCCGCCGAGGGTTCGTGCTGCGTTATTTTGGAGATGCGGCGGCGCGCACGTCGTGCTCCGGCTGTGACAACTGTCTCGGGACTCGCGTGGAAGTGGAGCAGGGCGGAGCGCCGTCGATGCGCGGGCCGGCGTCGAAGAGCAAGCTGCGTCGCCGCACAACGAGCGAGTCGGACCGCATGGCCGTCGCGGATGAAGCGCCAGTCCTGTCCGCTGCGGATGAAGCGCTGCTGGCGCGGCTCCGGGACTTGCGTCGCACGATCTCGAAAGCTGAAGGGGTGCCCGCGTACGTCGTATTTCCCGACCGCACTCTCGGTGAAATGGCGGTTCGACGGCCGGCGAGCACCGCCGCGATGGGTGATATTCGCGGAGTGGGGCCCGTGAAATTGGAAAAATACGGCGAGCGATTCCTGGAAGTGCTGCGCTCCGCCGACGAAACTGAAGCCGCATAAACAGACAGCCCGAATCATCATGGATGACGCTCTCTACTTTTCCGAACAACACCTCGCAACGCGCGAGATGGTCCGCGAGTTCGCCCGCGACGAAGTCGCGCCGGTGGCCAAGAAGCTCGACGCCGACGCACAGTTTCCGTGGGACAACATTCGGAAAATGGGCGAGCTTGGCCTGCTGGGCGTTCCGTGGGACGAAGCACTGGGTGGCGCCGGGCTCGACATTCTGAGCTTCATGATCGTGATCGAGGAACTCGCCAAGGTCGATGCATCGCACGGCCTCACCATTTCGGCGCACACCACCCTCGGCACCTCGCCAATCGTCAAATTCGGGACGCGCGCGCAGCAGGAGAAATACGTCCCGTTTCTCGCGTCAGGAAAAGTACTCGGCGGTTTCGGACTCACCGAGCCCGAAGCGGGGAGCGATGCCGGTGGCACGAAGACGAGAGCCGTCAAAAAGGGCGATCACTATGTGTTGAACGGCACCAAGCGCTTCATCACCCACGGCGGCGTTGGCGAAATTTTTGTCGTCACGGCAGTGACGGACCCGTCGAAGGGTACCAAGGGCATCAGCTCGTTCATCCTCACCAAGCCGACGAACGATCCGGACGGCGCCGCGGCGGCCCGCGTGGGACATGAGCCATCGCTGGTGGCCATGCCCGGCTTCCGCGCCGGCAAAAAGGAAGACAAGCTCGGGTGGCGCGCGTCGGATACGTGCGAGCTCATCATGGAGGACGTCGAGGTTCCGGCGGAAAACCTCCTAGGCGAAGAAGGGAAGGGCTTTATCAATTTCATGAAGACGCTCGACAATGGCCGCATTGGAATTGCCGCGTTGTCGCTCGGCATTGCCGAAGGCGCGTTTGATCAGGCGCTCAAGTACACGAGCACGCGCAAGCAGTTCGGCCAAGCCGTGGCGCTCTTTCAAGGGGTGCAGTTCCAGCTCTCGGATATGGCCACCGAGATCGAGGCCGGCAAGCATTTGATGTTCCATGCGGCCTGGCTCGCGCAGCACGGCAAGCCCTTCACCAAAGAAGCTGCAATGGCCAAGCTGTTCTGCTCCGAGTTGGCGATGCGCGCCACGATTACCGCGGTACAACTCCACGGCGGATACGGATACACCAAGGATTATCCGGTCGAGCGGTTCATGCGCGACGCCAAGATCTGTGAAATCGGCGAAGGAACTTCGGAGATTCAGCGTATCGTGATTGCCCGGCAGCTACTCAAAGGGCTCACGGCCTAACCCGCAGGCGGGCTAACTCATTGCGAAAACGCCAGTTCGCCGGTTAATTACTGACCAGTGACTGCCCTTTCGTTTTCTCCCGCTCGGTATCCGTTGCGCGACTCGCAGCGATCCATGAGCGCTTTGCACGCCCCCTCGGTCAATGCTGTCTTGGCCGTGTTGGGCGTGCTTGTCTTGTTCCCGGTGCACGGCCTGCTACAGGCGGCCGATCGCACGTCACTCCGTACCATGCTGGATTCGGCGGGGCCCTCGCGGTTCCTGCCAGCGCGCCGACGCGCCTGCCAGCCGGGGATGACGTGGACGATCACACGGGCGATCCGGACATCCATCTTGCGAATTGCCGAGGCCTCGATGCGGATTGCAACGCATCTGTCCCGGCTCGCCACTCACCCTCTGGAATACTGCCACGCTCCTCCCGCCGAGTCGCCGGGAACCGTGCCGGTCAACGATGAAACGAGAGATCTTGATCAATGCGAACCCGCGGGAAACCCGGGTCGCCATCATCGAGGACGACCAGCTCGTTGAGCTTCTGGTCGACCGTCCCGAGGCACGTCGCATGGTTGGCGACATCTATCTCGGGCGGGTCGAAGCGGTGCTTCCTGGAATTCAGGCCGCGTTCGTGGACATCGGAACGGAAAAGAGCGCGTTTCTGCACGCGTCGGATCTCGTCTTTCCCGAAGACGAGGCTGATGGCGAGCACGACGACGACGATGACGACGATGAGAGCGACCACGGGTCGGCGGGGCGCCAGCGTCGCGCCAAGGCGCCGCCGATTCAGGACGTTCTGAAGCGTGGCCAGGATCTGATCGTTCAGGTTTCCAAGGAGCCGATCTCCACCAAGGGGTCGCGCGTCACCGCGCAGGTCTCGATGGCCGGACGGTTTCTCGTCTACATGCCGTTTGCCGAGCGCGTGGGCGTGAGCCGGAAGATCGGCGACCGCGAGGCGCGGAAGCGTTTGCGCGCGCAAGTCGAAGCGGTGCTGCCCAAAGATTCGGGCGGCGTGATCGTGCGCACCGTGGGCGAGGACGTGACCCAGGAAATCCTCGAGCGCGAGCTCACGACGCTCATCGGCCAGTGGAAGCGCATCAAGCGGAAGACGCATTTCGTTCGCGCGCCCGCATTGATCCATCGCGAAACGAGCCTGACGCGCGGCCTGATCCGCGATGTGTTCAGCACGAAGGTCGAGCAGGTGACCGTGGACTCGAAGCAGGTCTACAACGAGATCATCGAATACCTGAAGGGAATTGCGCCCGAGCTGATCGATCGCATCAAGCTCTACGAAGCGGAGATTCCGCTGTTCGACCAGGCAAACATCGAGCAGGAGTTGCGCGACTTGTTCAAGCGCCGGTGCGACCTGCCGTCGGGTGGCTATCTGATCATTGAGCCAACGGAAGCGCTGGTGTCGGTGGACGTGAACTCCGGCCGTTACACCGGCAAGAAGGATCCGGAAAAGACCATCTTCAAGACGAACTCTGAGGCCGCACGTGAAGTGGCGCGCCAGGCGCGGCTGCGCGACCTGGGCGGCATCATCGTGTGCGATTTCATCGACATGGAGACGAAGGCGAATCGCGACAAGGTGCTGCAGGAGTTGCGCACGCACTTGAGTCGCGATCGCGCCCGGACGAAGGCGTTTGCTGTGAGCGACCTCGGCTTGATCGAGATGACCCGGCAGCGCGTGCGCCAGAGCCATTTGCAGAATATGACGGAAGCGTGTCCGACCTGTAACGGCACCGGCCGCGTGTTCACTGCCGAAACGATCGCGCGACGCGTGGAGCGGTCGGTGCGGAAGGCAGGTCTCGAAGGCAAGAAGGACCCGATCGTGGTGCGCGTGCATCCCGACGTGGCGATGTACGTGTTAGAGAACGAGAAAGATCTCGTCAAAAAACTGGAGAAGGCCGTCGGCTTTGCGCTCGAGCTGCGCGACGACCCACTGCTTCGCCCGGACGAGTTCAAGCTCGTGGTCAAGGCCGCTGGGCGCGACGTGACGCAGCAGTACGCGGTGGCGTAAGCACAAAGGAGACGCTCAGTCGGCAGCTTCCGAGTGGGCGCCGTTGTTCGCGCTGGCCACTGCGGCTGCGACAGGCTTGATCCTGACGACACTGACACAGAACACGCCGATCGCGACCACGCTCACGCCAACGAGCATCGCGCTGCTCAGCGCGGAAAACACCAGGACGCTGTCTCCGTGTCGTGGAGTGAGGGCGAGCATCGACCCGTTAACCGTCGCGTGGAGAATGATGCTCGACCACAACGAACCGCTGCGATAAACCAGGACGCCCGCGGCGATGCCAAACAGGACATGCAGCGGAAGTTCCCAAAGGCTTCCATGAGCAATCGCGAACAGCACCGCGGTGGCGGCGATCGCCGGCGCCGCTCCCAATCGGGAAATGAGCGCCGGTTGTATTAGCCCGCGAAACACGTATTCCTCGATCAGAGGAGCGGTGGCAACAATCACGATCGCGAACGGAAGCCAGCCGAGCGGTCGATCGATCAGCGCGGCCATCCGCGTGACATCGTGTGGTTCAGCAGCGAACCGGGTGTAAATAACGAGCAGCGGAAAACGAATGGCGATGAACGACACCGCGGCCGCTGCGATCCATATCGCGTACGCACCAAGCGGACGGAGAGGGAGCTCGTGCCGGTAGGACCATTGCGCTTGCTCGGGCACCGGTTCACGAACCATGAATCGCCAGTAGAAGAGCAATGTGCCCAGGCCGAGCGTTGCTGTGGCGATGATCGGCGGGAACAACAGAGTCGAGCCCACCGCTGCATACCAAAGCAAAACGACAGTAATGGCGCCGATCAATTTCATGTCGTGGATACCTGGAGAGGAACGACAACGCGAATCGGCCGGCATGGGGACGAAGCAACTCTCCAGACCGGCCGGGGGCGAGCTAGTTCTCCGAATTCCAGCCTTCGACGCCGCCGGCGATCGCGAGCTCATCTCCGTCGAGCTCGAGCACACCGTACCCGTCCAGTTCCATCGCATTGCTCATTGTCGGACTCGCAAGGAAAATGTGGTGTCGGGCGGCCGCCGATCGGCGGCGCCAAGATCACGTGCGCGCTACGACCGCCGCTACTTGTCGCGTGCCCAATTGAAGTCGTCGTCCGGCTGCTGCGGGGTGAACGCGTGGTGCGGCCTGGCGAGTTTAAGCTCGTGGTGAAGGCGGCGGGTCGGAATGTGACGCAACAATACGCTGTTGCTTGATTTCACTGTTTGTTGCGCACTACTGGCGTGGAGTGCGGGGGGATGGTGATGAGCTGACTGCTGTCGGGGAGCAGGATACTGCAACCTCGATCAGGAGATCAGATGATTGTCATCAAATCGTATCGCGACCTGTTGGTGTGGCAAAAGGCGGTGACGCTGAGCGTGCGTTGCTACGCGCTCACCAAGCGATTTCCGGCCGCAGAACGCTACGGCATGTCGAGTCAGATTCAGCGGGCGGCCGTCTCGATTGCCGCGAACATCGCCGAAGGACATGGCCGGAACGGGCCGGCAGTTTTCCTTCAGCACCTGTCGATCGCCCGCGGCTCGCTGCGCGAACTGGAAACGCTACCCCTCCTGGCTGATCAGTTGGGCTACTCCAGCGCCGAAACAACCAGAGAACTCGCCGCAGCGACGGACGAGATCGGCAAAATGCTCTACGGTCTCAGCTCTCGGGTTTCCGGCGACAGAGCGTCCGAAAGCAGTTTCAGACAGCTGCTCCCAGACAGCAGACAGCAAGAGAGCCCAGTTGACACAACCCACGGTATTACCTAGCTTTAGCGGCTAACCGCACCACGAATCAGAGCCCTACTATGTCCTACGCAATCATCAAGACCGGCGGCAAGCAGTTTCGTGTCGAATCCGGCCGCACGTACAAAATCCCCTCCATCGTTGGCGATGCAGGCGGCAAGATCGAGTTCAACGAGGTCCTGCTCGGCAGCGACGGCAACAACGTCAAGACCGGCATCCCCACGTTGAGCGGCGCCATGGTGTCGGGCGAGATCGTGCGCCACGGACGCGGCGACAAGATCATCGTCTTCAAGCAGAAGCGACGGAAGAACTACGCGCGTAAGCGCGGACATCGCCAGGGCTTCACCGAAGTCCGGATCAACGAAATTTCTCTCGGTTGAGCGAGGTATACCATGGCACATAAAAAGGGCGCAGGCTCCTCGAGCAACGGCCGCGATTCCAACCCGAAATACCGCGGCATCAAAAAGTACGGCGGCGAAAAGGTCGTGGCCGGCAACATCATCGTGCGTCAGTGTGGCACGCGTTGGCATCCCGGCAGCAACGTCGGACTCGGCACGGACTACACTATCTACGCCCTGATCGACGGCGTGGTGAAGTTCGAGCACAAGAGCAAGACGCGCTACAAGGTCAGCGTCTATCCGCGTCCAGTGACCCAGGCAGCACCGGCGGAAGCGACGTCGGCGGCGTAAGCCTGCTCGTTGCTCCACCGTTCGCTCGACCGCACGGCCCCTGTAATGGGGGCCGCTGTTTTTTATCGGCGACGTCGAACTCGGAACGACCTGTGCAAGGGCAGGGGGTCGGACGTATCGTTGCTCGGTCCACCACCGCGGGAGGCACCATGGCACTGCTCGACCGTCTGCGTCAGGAGTTGAACGTCGCCGGCAAAACAGCGCAACGCGCACTCGACGAGGGCAAGCTGCGGTTGGACCTCTACCGCGCCAAACAAACGGTGGATCGATTCGCGCAGCGCTTCGGGTACGCCGTCTACCGCGCCCGTACGGCGGGAGCGGACCTGCCGGTCGAGGAGTACACGGCGCACGTGTCCAACCTCGCGGCGGCCGAGGCTGACGTCGCCCGTCTGGAAACACTCATTGCGGAAGCGGCGCGCCAGCGAAAGGAGATCACGATCACCAAACCGGACGCGTCGAACGGCTGATGCCGCCGGTCAGAGACCGTCGAGCAGGCGCACGTCGTCGGTACAGAGGCCGTCCACTCCCATGGCGATCAACCGCTGCGCGGCGGCTCGGTCGTTGACTGTCCACGCGATGACGCGCCCGGCCGAGGCGTGGACCTGATCGACGAGCGTCTGATCGATCAGCCGCCATTCCGGCCACACGTCGCGCGCGCCCACGGCACGCATCGCCGCCGTGACGTCGGCGACCGCCGTGTCCAGCAGAATGCCGCGCGGCAGCTCAGGGGCCAGCCTTCGCATGCGCGCAACGGCGCCATGGTCGAACGAATGAACGGCGCAGCCCGCTCGGTGTTCGGCAATCACCGCGGCGACTCGTTGCTCGATTCCTTCGCCCTTGATCTCGACGTACACCGTTGCGGACGCTGGCGTAGCGTCGAGCACCTCGGCCAGAGTCGGCACGGTTACCCCGCCGCCAAGGTCCACCGAACGCACAGCTGCCCAGTCCAGCTCGGCTATGGCCCTGTTTGCGATCCGGGAGAGAGCGAGCGGCAGCGACGGATCGTGGTGCACCACCACCACGCCGTCGCGAGTGGCATGAACGTCCAGCTCCACGGCATCGGCGCCTCGCGCGTAGGCCCGGGCAAATGCCGGCAGGGTGTTCTCGGGAAACTCGCGTTTTGCCCCTCGATGTCCAATGCGTTCCACGGCACCCCGCTGAGTAGGGCAGTTGTATATTGTCACCGCGCGAGGACAGTGTCTTGCGCGGTGATGTACACTTTCCAGCGCTTGACCTTAACGGCCAACCACCGGCGGCGTCTACCTGTTGGACCGAATGACTGATCCCGCGAGAGGTAGCGACGATGGGCAGGATTTGCCGCTCATCGCGCGATGGAAGGCAGGGGATGAGCGTGCGGCGACCGAACTTGTCGCGCGGCACGCACCGGCGCTGGCGCGCTTTGCGGTCAGTTCCGGCGAGCGGAACGAGGTGGACGAGCTGGTGCAAGACACCTTCGTGCGGGCGTTCAACTCGCTCGATGGCTTTCGCGGGGAGAGTTCGTTTCGTACATGGTTGTTCACCATTCAGCGTCGGCTCCTTTTGGACCGTCGGCGAGCGGAGAAGCGACGACGCGACAAGGTTGAGGTCAAAGACGACGACGCCGCCACCGAATACGACGCGTTGGATTCTCTGGTGGCGGACGAGACGCAGGCGAAGTTGAAGGAAGCGGTGCAACGGTTGTCGCCAACGCAGCGTGAAGTGTTCACCCTTCGGGTAGCCGAGGGATTGTCGTACAAGGAGATCGCCGAGGCCGTGGATACCACCGAAGGCGCGGCGAGGGTGCATTACCACAACGCCATGCGCGCTGTGAAGGAGTTTCTCGATGAATGACTGCTCAAACGCGGAAATCCGCGACCAGCTGCCGGACCTGTTGCACGACCGCCTCGTGGTGGGCATGCGCGACATGGTCGTGGCGCACGTGGCCGATTGCGTAGACTGTCGCGAGGAGCTCGAGCTGTTGCGGGGCGTGCATCAGGCGTTCGTTGCGGACACGCCACGCGTCGACATCACGCAGATCGTGGCAGCGCTTCCGCGGCCGTCCGTCGTGCGGCCCATGGTCGCGCAGGCGTCCATCGCCCGTTCGACTCGCGCGCCGGCCCACCGCATGCTGCGCATGGATTGGCGCATTGCGGCGGCAGTGACGTTCCTGGCGGTGGGCGGAGGCTCGGTAGCGTTGCTAAGCCGGGGCCCCACCGCGACCCGTGCATTTCCCGACTCCGGAATGGTCGCTGCCGCCACGGTTGCCGCGGCGCCCGGCGTATCCAGCACCGCCTCGATGATCACCGATTCGACAGCATCTGGCGCGAACACGCAGTCGGCTACGTCCGACGCGATCGTGGCTGACGCGCAGGCGGCCGAGGACGTAAGCCCGGGCGGCCGTTTCGCCGGACTGAGCAACGCACAACTCCAGGCGTTGTTGGGGGACATTGGCAAGTTGCCGGCAGTTCCGGTGACTGAGCCGGATCCCGTGGCAATCCACGTCGTGAGTCCCGCAACGACGGCTCCGGAGGGACAATGACGCTGAGAACATTGGCGCTCGGCGCTAGCCTGCTGGCCGCGTTGGCTGTGGCCGCGCCGGCGCAGCGCGCCGAGTCTACCCCGGTGCGTCCGCCGCGCGACCGCGGAGCGGTCGTTGCGCGACCAGAGAAGCCGAACAAGGCGGCCCGGATCGCGGCGCAGGGAGCGGCTGGCGGGAGTCAACAGGCGCTCGCCCGGCAAGTGCGGCAGGCGTTCGCTGGGGTCGTCCGCCAGAAGCTGAATCTGAACGACGATCAGGCGCGCCAGCTCCAGGCGTCGGACCGTCGATTCACGCAGCAGCGCAACCAGGTGCTACAGAGCGAGCGTCAGGCCCGGCTCGGACTCAAGGCAGCTATGGAGGACAGCACCGGCGAACGGGATCAGGGCAAGATTGATCAGTACATGAGTCAGCTGGTCGAGGCACAGCACCGCCGCGCCGATATCCTCGATGCGGAGCAGAAGGAGATGGCCGGGTACCTCACGCCGCTGCAACGCGCGCAGTATCAGGCGCTGCACGATCAGCTCAACAAGCGAATCACCCAGCTCCGCCAATCGAATCCGCCAACGCGTTGAGCGATTGGCATTGACCGGCTACATTCCTCTGCTCGCCCGGGTGGTGGAATTGGTAGACGCAGAGGACTCAAAATCCTCCGACCTTAGGGTCTTGCGAGTTCGAGTCTCGCCCCGGGCACTCGATCACTCCACGACGAAACTGGTGCGCACGCACACGTACCAACTCGCACCAGCCTCACGACGGCCGTACGTTTAGTCGTCCGTTTCGCGGTTAGCTCCCGGGCGCCAGGATTTTGGCGCCCGTATTTCGTACTGCCTCTCTTACCACTCGAATCATGGCTACGTACAAGTTCGCCACGGTGCCGTCGAACGGCGAGCGCATCACGTACGAGAACGGCGTGCTCGGCGTGCCGAACACTCCCATCATTCCATACGTCGAAGGCGACGGTACCGGTCCGGATATCTGGAAAGCGGCCGTTCGCGTGTTCGATGCGGCGGTCGAGAAGGTATTCGGCGGCGAGAAGCGCGTGGCGTGGATGAAGGTCTTTGCCGGCGAAGAGGCATTCAACCAGTTCAACGACTGGCTGCCGCAGGAGACCGTGAACGCCATGGCGGAATTCCGCGTGTCGATCAAGGGCCCGCTCAGCACACCGGTAGGCGGCGGCATTCGCTCGCTCAATGTGACGCTGCGTCAGGTGCTCGATCTGTACGCGTGTATTCGCCCGGTGCGGTATTTCGAAGGCGTCGGCAGCCCAATGAAGCATCCGGAAAAGCTCAACATCGTCGTGTTCCGCGAAAACACCGAGGACGTGTACGCGGGCATCGAGTGGAAGGCCGGCTCAATCGAAGCCGAGAAGCTTCGCATGTTCATCGAGACGGAGCTCGGCAAAAAGATGCGTCCGAATTCGGCGATCGGCATCAAGCCGATGTCGGAGTTTGGGTCCAAGCGTTTGATCGACATGGCGTACCGCTACGCGCTCAAGCACAGCCTGCCGTCGGTAACGCTGATGCACAAGGGCAACATCATGAAGTTCACCGAGGGCGCGTTCCGCGACTGGGGCTACGATTTGGCCCGCGAGCAGTTCGCCAAGGAGCTCGTGTCGGAAGGCGATCTGGCCAAGGGCGGCACTACGGCACGGGCCGACGCCGTCGTGGTCAAGGACCGCATTGCCGACTCGATGTTCCAGCAACTGCTGTTGCGCCCCGATGAGTATTCTGTGATCGCCACGCCGAACTTGAACGGCGATTATGTGTCAGACGCGGCGGCGGCGCAGGTGGGCGGGCTGGGTATTGCGCCGGGCGGCAACGTTGGCGACGGCGTGGCCGTGTTTGAAGCGACACACGGCACGGCGCCCAAGTACGCAAATCTCGACAAGATCAATCCGGGCAGCGTCATCCTGTCCGGCGTGATGATGTTCGAATACATGGGCTGGACGGAAGTGGGCAAGCTCATCGTGCGTGGACTGGAAAACGCGATCAAGTCCAAGCACGTCACGTACGATCTGGCGCGTCAGATGCCGGGATCCACCGAGGTGTCGACGTCGGCATTCGGGGATCAGATCATTAAGGGCATGAGTGCCTGATACGTCGCCGCCGGCGACCGCACCCCATAGCACACCATGACGCTGTCCCTGAACGCTGCCGCGCCCGAGCTGGGCGCGCTGGAAACGCCGTTGCTGGTCATTGCGCTGGGCACCGCGCCGACGCTTTCGCCGGAGCTCGCACCAGTAGACGTAGCATCCCATGGCGCACTGGGACGCGCCCTGGCCCGCCGCGACTTTCGTGGCGATCGCGACGAACAGCTGCACCTGTCGGGCGGCGAGCGCGGCGCGCAACGTATTCTGCTCGTCGGCATGGGCCCGGCCACCGATCGCGTGGCGTCGTTGCGCCGCGCCGGCTCACTGGCCGGACGCCAGGCGAACAAGCTCGGCGTGGCGCGTCTGGCATTCTTCGCCGGCGCCATGAATGCCGATGAACTGGAAGCCGCCGGCCTCGGGCTCATCGCCGGCGCCTGGGACTTTAAAGAACTTAAATCAGCGGTTCCGGCGGCGGAGCAGCGCGCACCGCTCACTGAAGCGACCATTCTTGCGGCGGACGCCAAGGCTCGTGACACCGGCCTCGCCGCGGCACGGGCGATTGGCGAGGGCCATTCGCTCGCTCGCCGGCTGGGCATGCTGCCGGGAAATATCTGTACTCCAGACTACCTCGCCGATACGGCGCGGGAGATCGGCAAGCGCTACGGCATGAAGGTCACGGTGCTCGGCCGCGCCGAGATGGAAAAGGAAAAGATGGGATCGTTCCTGTGCGTAGCGCAGGGTACGGTCCAGGAGCCGCGGCTCATCGTCGTGGAGCACATGAAGGGACCCAAGGGCGCCAAGCCCGTGGCGTTGGTGGGCAAGGGCCTGTGCTTCGATTCCGGTGGCATCTCCATCAAGCCCGCCCAGGGCATGGAGTGGATGAAGTTCGACATGTGTGGCGCAGCGGGCGTGCTCGGCGCCATGGAAGCAATTGGCCGCATGGAACTTCCGGTGAACGTGGTGGGTCTCATTGGCTCAACCACCAACATGCCGAGTGGTGAAGCGGTGAAGCCGGGCGACGTGGTGCAGGCGTCGAACGGCAAATACATCGAGATCATCAACACCGACGCCGAGGGACGCTTGGTGCTGGCCGACGTGCTGGTGTACGCCAAGCGGTTCAATCCCAGCGCGGTCATCGACGCCGCCACGCTCACCGGCGCGTGCGTCATCGCGCTGGGGCACACGGCTACAGGCGTGTTGGGTAGCGACGACGCGCTGGTGCAGGAAGTGTTGGACGCGGGCAAACGGTCGGGCGAGCCGGGCTGGCCGCTGCCCATGTGGGACGATTACAAGGAACTGATCAAGTCGGACGTCGCAGACATCAAGAACTCTGGCGGACGGCCCGCCGGAACGATCACCGCGGCGATGTTCCTGCGAGAGTTTGCAGAAGGATATCCATGGGTACATCTCGACGTTGCCGGCACGGCGTACACGGAATCGGATCTCGGAACGGTGCCCCGCGGACCAACGGGCGTGCCGGTGGGAACCTTCGTCGAGTTCGTGCGGGCGCGGGCGCGCTGACGCGATCCATGGCGCGGGTCGCCTGCATCGCGTGGGTCGCCGGCCTCGGCCTGATGGCCGGGGCCGTTTTGCATCGCCCGTTGCAGGCGCAGGTTCGGGACACGACGCGGGCCAAGCGCGCCGACACGACGATCGCCGTACCAATTGCCATTGGTGCGGATTCGTTGCTGCGCGACAGCCTGGCGAAACGGGATTCGATCAAGGCGAGCAAGGCCCCGGTCGTGAAGCGCGACTCGATCAAGGCGCCGCTGGCCCACGCCGAGCTGCCAGTGGACATGGGTATCGCCCGGCGGCTGCACTGGAGCAAGGATTCGCTGTTCGCCACGGGTGCGCTCACCGTCGCCGATCTGCTCGAACGGGTGCCGGGTGTCACGACGCTCCGCGCCGGGTGGATCGCGTCGCCAAGCAACGCCGCGTACATGGGCGACGTGCACCGCGTGCGTGTGTTTTACGACGGGGTCTCAATGGACGGGCTGGATCCGCGCGGACAGGGCGTGCTCGATCTGTCGCGCATCAACCTGTGGGGCGTTGAAGACGCCGTGGTAGAGCAGGGGCCGGAGGAAGTGCGCGTCTATCTCCGGAGCTGGCGGGTGAACAACACCACGCCGTACACGCGCACCGACATCGCCACCGGCGATCAGCAGACGAATCTGTATCGCGGCTACTTTGGCCGCCGTTTCGACAACGGCGCTGCCATCCAATTCGGCGCGCAACAGTACGGCACCACGCCGCCGTCGGTGTATGGCACGAGCAACGACCAACTCGGCCTCATTGGACGCGTGGGCTGGGCAAAGCGCGACTGGAGCGTGGACGCACACGTGACGCGCACCAGCGGCCAGCGCGGTTCGTTCTTCGGCGAGACGGCCGGCGATTCGATTCCCACCACACCGATCACGCGCAGCGACGCGTATCTGCGCGTGGGCTACCGCGATCCCGACACGAGCGGCGTCTGGGCGCAGGCACTCGCGGTGGCGTCGAGCTTCAAGTACACTGGCATCAGGACGTTGCTCGTGCCGTTCCCGCAGACGAAAGAGGATTCTGCACTCGCCACGGCGTCGCTCGACACGAACGCGTTCGAATCGCAGTACATACTCACCGCCGGCACCGTTCGCGGACCACTGCGGCTGAGCGGAACGGAGCGATTGTTCGGCAGCAACGGACACCATGTCGCAACGCCATCAGCGCGCGCGAGCGTTGCGCTGAATCGCCTGGCCGTGTCGGCATTCGTCGAGGGCAAAAGCGCGGACTCGATCTCCCGCAGCGACGTCACCGCCCAGTTCTCGCCCTTGTCGTTCGTGACGCTCACCGGCGCCGTTGGCCGGACGTCCGACACGCGAGTGGCCGACAGCAGCTTCTCGTCCAACTACATTCGCGCCGAAGCCGGCGTGCGTCTGCGTAACCTGTGGTTCATTGCTGGGGTGTTGCGGCGGGATAGCGTTCGCCTATCGCCGCCGCACGTGTTCGACACGTTGTTCGTGCCCATCTCCGAACCGAAGGCCACGGGCATCACGGCCGCGGTACGCGGGCAGATTTACCGGCTATTGCGCGCCGACCTGTCCGCGGTGCGCTGGAACGATTCGGTGGGCTACTACCGGCCGCGCTACCAAACGCGCGCCGAGTTGTCGGCGCGCACCAATCTGATCAACAGGTTTCCCACCGGGGATCTCGGCCTGATGGGTTCCGTCGTCCATGAGTACCGGGACGCCGTGCGTTACCCGCTCGCCAACGGCGGCGTACTTTCCGTGCCCGGCTACCGCACGCTCTCCACGCTCATCGAGATTCGGATTCTGAGCGCCACCATCAGCTGGCAGTTCCGCAATCTGCTCGGCGAGAAATACTCACAGGTGCCATCGTTCGTCATGCCCCGGCAGACGAATATTTACGGTGTGCGATGGGACTTCTTCAATTGAGGTTTTCAGGGCGAACCGACCTGTTGTCATTCCGAGTCGGAGACGAGGAATCTATTTTCTCTGCGCGCTTAGCCGGCGTCGCGACCGTTACTGCAGATCCCTCGCGTTCGCTCGGGATGACAAGGGGTTCCCTTAGGGTGACAAGGGGTTCGCTCGGGATGGCAGTTCGGCCGACACATGGAGCAACTGCATGATCAAGAGCATGACGGGGTTCGGGTCGGCGGATGGTGAGGTGGGTGGCGCCCGGGTGTCGGTCGAGGTGCGATCGGTCAACCATCGGTACTTCAATCCGTCGATCAAGCTGCCCGGCGAGTTGAACAAGTGGGAGCCCGATGTCCGCGAAGCGATGCGCAAAGGCATTACGCGCGGACACGTGACGCTGGTGGCGCGCATGGAACGGGCGCAGGTCGAGGGCGGACGGATCGACGAGGCGCGCTTTGCGGCGTACGTCGAACAGCTTCGCCGGCTGCAGGAGCTTCACGGACTCGGGCAGGCTGTGGACGTCGCGGCGGTGCTGCGACTGCCGAACATCATCGCCACCACCGACGAAGAAGCACCGGGCACCGCGGCGGAGCTGGTGCCGATCGTCGAGGGCGCGCTGGCGTCACTGGACCAAATGCGCACGTCGGAAGGGGCACGGCTGGCGCACTATCTCAGCGAGCGCCTCGACATCATTGAGCAGGCCGTGGGCCGCATGTCCGAACGCGCACCGCAGCGGCTCGTGGAGCAGCGCGACCGCATGCGGACGACCATCCGCGAACTCGCCGACGGTGTTGCGCTCGACGAACAGCGTCTCGCCCAGGAAGTCGCCGTACTCGCCGATCGCCTGGACGTAGCCGAGGAGATAAGCCGCTTCCACTCGCACTTCGCCGAATTTCGCAGCACGATGGCGTCGGCGTCGGCGAACGGGGTGGGCAAGCGGCTCGGGTTTCTGCTCCAGGAACTGCTTCGCGAGGCGAATACCACCGGGAGCAAAGCGAACGACGCAGCCATGTTGCAGGACGTGATCCTGATCAAAGAGGAGCTGGAGCGCATTCGCGAACAGGTGGAGAACCTCGAGTGAACCCGTTTCCGATCATCCTGTCGGCTCCTTCAGGCGCGGGGAAGACGACGATCGCCAAAAAGCTGCTCAATCTGCGCAACGATCTCGGGTACTCCGTGTCGTGCACGACGCGCGGCCCGAGACGCGGCGAGACCGAGGGTGTGGACTACTACTTCCTGCCGCCGGAGGAATTCGCCAGGCGCCAGGAGGCGGGGGAGTTCGCCGAATTCGCCAGCGTACATGGCAACATGTACGGTACGTTGCGGAGTGAGATTTCGCGGGTGCTCGAGACGGGACGGAACGTCGTGATGGACATCGATGTCCAGGGAGCTCGACAGTTCCGGCAGGCCTTTCCGCGGTCGGTGGCCATCTTTGTGCTTCCGCCGTCCGGGGAGGTGCTCCTGGACAGGCTCCGGAACCGTAAAACTGAGTCCCCACAACAGCTTGCCTCACGATTAGATTCAGCGTTGGAGGAGTTGCGGGCGGTCGAGGAGTACGAATATGTCGTGGTCAATGACAACCTCGAGCGGGCCGTGGCGAACGTCGGGTCCATTCTCGACGCCGAGGTGTTCAGCCGGAAGCGGGTGTCCGGGCTGCGCCACCAGGTCGAAGAGTTGATTCAACGGTTGCAAGCAGAGATCGATCACCATTCTTCGTGAGTTGATACATGCGAGTTTTCACACCGGTCGAGATCGCCAATCACGCGGCGAACAAGTACCTCGGGGTCCTCGTGGCCGCGAAGTATGCACGCGTGCTGAACGAGTTCCCGCGCGATCGTTCGTCGTCGCGCGAGAAGAAGCTCACGACGCGCTCGCTGGAAGAGCTGTCGAAGGGCGAGATCGTCTATCACGTCGTACCCCGCCGCCGCGTCGATTGAGTTGAGCGCCGCGCGGCCGTATTCCGGTGCGCGAATCCTGCTCGGCGTCACGGGCGGAATCGCGAGCTACAAGGCGGCGTGGCTGGCGCGGTTGCTGACCAAAGCCGGTGCCTCGGTCGACGTGGTGATGACTCCCGCGGCGACCGAGTTCGTAGGTGCCATCACCTTCGAAGCCCTCACCGGGCGTCCGGTCCACACGGGCCTGTTCGACCCCGGCCGTGCCTTGGACCACATTAAGCTCGCCCGGGGCGCATCGGCGATCGTGGTGGCGCCGGCAACGGCGGACTTCATCGCGCGGTCCGCAACCGGTCAGGCCAACGATCTTCTCACGGCATGCCTCCTCGCCGCAGCGTCGCCCGTGCTGCTGGTGCCGGCGATGAACGATTTCATGTGGGCGCACCCGCAGACGCAGCGCAACGTGGCGCACGTGCGCGAACTCGGCTACCAGGTCCTCGACCCGGATAACGGTATGCTCGCGGCGGGCGAGGGGAGCGGTCCAGGTCGCATGCCAGAACCTGAAACAATATTTGCTCATGTCGGCCGCCTGCTGGAACCCACTGCCGGGTTGGCGGGCAAGCGCGTGCTGATCACCGCCGGGCCGACGCGCGAAGCCATTGATCCAGTGCGCTTCATCTCGAACCACAGCAGCGGCAAGATGGGCGTCGCTCTGGCGGCGGCGGCGTGGCGGCGTGGCGCCGAGGTGGACCTCGTTGCCGGACCGTTGAGTGTTTCGGCACCGCCCGGCGTTACGGTGCACGCGGTGGAGTCAACGCAGGACATGGCGAGCGCCGTGGAGCGCCTGCTCGCGCAGAGCGACGTGCTGGTGATGGCCGCGGCGCCGGCGGATTTTCTGCCGGCCCAAGTGGCCGCGTCAAAGATCAAGAAAGCGAAGGCTGCGCCGACGCTGACGCTCGCGCCAACGCCCGACATCCTCCAGTCAACTCGTTCGGCGCGGCGCCCAGGTGCCGTGGTGGTTGGATTTGCGCTGGAGACGAACGACGCCGTTGCCAGCGGCCGGTCCAAGCTGGCAGCCAAGGATCTCGATATGATCGTGGTCAACGACGCAACCGAAGAGGGCGCGGGGTTCGGCGTGGACACCAATCGGGTGACCTTGTTGCATCGCGCCGGTGATGACGAACAGTTGCCCCTCATGGCCAAGACCGACGTTGCGGATGCGATCCTCGATCGCGTGGAGAAACTTCTTGGCGGACGCTAGAGACCAGTTACGGCGCTATCTCGAGCAGCGGCGGGAGATGGGGGAATCGGAGTTGGTGCTGGACACGCTCACCATCGACGACGCACTGCGGCTGCTCGGCGCGCGGTCGAGCGGCGGCGCGGCGCCGAATGCGTCGCGTGAGGAAGGTCACGTCGCGCCGTCACGCGACCAGGCTGCTCCGGACCGGGTGTCGGAGAGCGCGCCAACTGTGTCGTTAGGCGGTGAGGTGGATTGGCGCGAGGCTCTTCGCGCTACGGGCGCATCGCCAGGAGCAATGGAAAAGAAAAAAGTAGGGCGGTACGAATTCCCGGCGCCTGACGCGTCCGAGCCGCAGCCCGCCGTGACGCGCGAAAGCGTGCCGCAGACGCCCGCACAGCGGCCGGCGTTTGCGTCGCCATTTGCGGACGTGCCGGCCGGCATCTCCGTTGGCACCACCGGAGCCGAGCCGCTCAGCTCGACCGTAGCCGCGCTGCACACGCTCGACGAGATCGTGGCGCACGTGGCGTCGTGTACGCGTTGCCCGCTCTATTCCACTGCGAAGAATTCGGTGCCCGGCGAAGGCAACCCAACGGCTGACCTGATGTGCGTGGGCGAAGCGCCCGGCGCAACCGAGGACGAAACCGGCCGGCCGTTCATTGGCGCCGCCGGTCAGTTGCTGACGAAGATTCTCGAGGCGATCAAGCTGCCGCGCGAGCAGGTCTACATCTGCAACGTGCTCAAGCACCGGCCGCCGGGGAACCGCAACCCGCTGCCGGAAGAGGTGGCGGCGTGCAGTCCGTACCTCATTCGACAGATCGAGCTTGTCAAGCCCAAGGTGATCATCGCGCTGGGGACGTTCGCCGCGCAAACGCTCCTCCAAACGCCGCTTTCGTTAGGGAAGCTCAGAGGGCAGATTCACCGGTATTACGGGGTGCCGCTGATCGTCACGTACCATCCCGCCGCACTCCTGCGCAATCCGAATTGGAAGCGTCCTACCTGGGAAGATGTCCAGCTCGCCCGTCGAATACTCGATAGCGCCAGCCCCGGCGCGTGATCCGTACCGCGATCGTCGTCCTCCCTATTCGGAGGACGCCGAGCAAGCGGTGTTGTCGGCGATGCTGATCGACCAGGACGCGGTGCTCCGCGCGGCCGAATTCGTCAACGATTCGATGTTTTACGCCGAGCGTCATCGCCGCATCTATCGCGCGATGATCACGATTACGGAGCGCGGCGGTGTGGTGGACCCGCTCACGTTGTCGGAGGAGCTGAGCCGGAACGGCGAGCTCGAGGGATCGGGCGGCAAGGACTTCATCGGCTTTCTCGTTGACGCCGTGCCCACCGCGGCGAACATCGAGTATCACGCCCAGATCGTGCGGGAAAAGGCGATTCTGCGGCGGCTGATCGAGGTGTCCACGACCATCGTCGCCGAGGCGTTCGAGGGCAAGGCCACGGCCAGCGAGCTGCTCGACGAGGCCGAGTCGAAGATTTTCCAGGTGAGCCAGCAGCAGACGAAGGACGGCTTCACGCGGATCAAGGAGTTGCTCTGGCCCACGATGGAGCGCATCGAGGCGCTGCAGCGTGGCGGGCAGACGATCACGGGCGTGGCGACGGGCTTCAAGGAGCTCGACGAGATGACATCGGGCTTCCAGCCGTCGGAGCTCATCATTGTGGCGGCGCGTCCGTCGATGGGGAAAACGGCGTTCACGCTGAACATCGCGCAACACGCGGCTATCGAGCACAATGTTTCGGTTGCGTTTTTCTCGCTGGAAATGAGTAAAGAGTCACTGGTGCAACGCATGCTCACCTCCGAAGCGCGTATCGATGCGCAGCGTCTCCGCAAGGGAATGCTGCGGGACGACGACTTTCCGCGCCTCGCGCGGGCGGCGGGCATTCTCAGCTCGGCCCCGGTGTGGATCGACGACACGCCAGGTATGACGATACTTGAAATGCGCTCCAAGGCCCGGCGGCTCAAGGCCGACGCGGATATCGGCATGATCATCGTGGACTATTTGCAGCTCATGGCCGGTCCGTCGAACTCCGAGAACCGGCAGCAGGAAGTGAGTCAGATTTCGCGGGGCCTCAAGGCGCTCGCCAAGGAGCTTGGCGTTCCCGTGGTCGCATTGTCGCAGTTGTCCCGCGCTCCGGAACAGCGCACCGGCGACAACAAGCGCCCGCAGCTGTCGGATCTTCGTGAATCGGGCGCCATCGAGCAGGACGCCGACTTGATCATGTTCCTGTACCGCCAGGAATTCTACGACGGTCCGGTGGACAAGGACGGCAACTCGCTCGAGGGCAAGGCCGAGGTGATCGTGGGCAAGCAGCGCAACGGCCCGATCGGCATTGTGAATCTGCATTTTCACAAGCAGTACACGCGCTTCGAGAGCTTCACGCAGCGGCCGAATGGGGGTTGAACGTTCGTTCGCTGTTGGAGGATTTCGATTCGCCCCTGGCAGGATTCGAGTCGCTCTTTGGACAATCCGATTCGATTTGACGCGGAGTACGCGGAGAACGCGTCAACGAACACGACAAGCCCGACGCGGACCGGCATCCACCACAAATGCCCCGCGTGATTTGCGTCTAGACCCTAGGCCCTAGCCCCCCGATGGCCAAAACCAAAACACTCTACCGCTGCTCCGACTGCGGCGCCGACTTCTCGAAGTGGCAAGGCCGCTGCGACACCTGCGGCGAGTGGAACACGCTCGTCGAGGAAGTCGTCGCGCCAAAAGTCGGCACCGGTGGCGGGGCGGCACGGCGGATCGGCGGGGCGCGGTCGTTGGCCGAGGGCGGCAGCGTTGCGCTCACGCCCAAGCTGCGTGACGTCCAGGGCTCCAGCGCCAAACGCTGGAAAACCGGCCTCGACGAGTTCGACTTCGTGCTCGGCGGCGGCATCGTACCGGGATCCATGATCCTCATTGGCGGCGAACCGGGCATCGGCAAGTCAACGCTGTTGCTGCAGGTGGCCGCGCTGCTCGAGGCTGCGGGGCACGCCACACTCTATGCGTCGGGCGAAGAGTCGGCGCTCCAGATCAAGCTGCGGTCCGATCGGCTCGCATCGACTGCTGAAGAAGTCTCGCTGCTCAGCGAAACCAATCTCGAAACGATTCTCACCACCTCCGCGGCGGTCGCACCGTCGGTGCTGATCGTCGATTCGATCCAGACCATCTACACGTCGGATCTCGAGGGCGCGCCTGGCAACGTTGGCCAGGTGCGCGAGTGCGCCGCCCGACTCATGCGCTATGCCAAGGAGAGCGGCACCACGGTGTTCGTCGTTGGGCACGTGACAAAGGGCGGCGGCATTGCCGGGCCCAAGACGCTGGAGCACATCGTGGACACGGTGCTCTACTTCGAGGGCGAGAGCACGCTGGACCACCGCGTGCTGCGGGCGACGAAGAACCGGTTCGGCAGCGTGGACGAGATCGGCGTATTTCGCATGTCGGCGCAGGGCCTGGACCCCGTGGCGAATCCGTCGGAGCTGTTCATGGGCGACCGGGCGAGCCACGCCTCGGGGAGCGCTGTGACCGCGCTGCTCGAGGGCACGCGGCCGTTGCTCGTCGAGATCCAGGCGCTCGCGGCCAAGGCAGGTTTCGGCACGCCGCAGCGCGTCGCAACGGGCTTCGACGGCCGCCGCCTCGCGCTGCTGCTCGCCGTGCTCGACAAACGGGCCGGGTTGTCGTTCGCGCAGCTCGACGTATTTCTCAACGTGGTGGGTGGAATGCAGCTGCAGGAGCCGGCCGGCGATCTTGCCGTGGCGGCGGCGCTCGCGTCGAGTGTCTACGACAAGCCGCTGCCCGTGGACGCATTGTTCGTGGGCGAGGTTGGGCTGGGCGGGGAGGTCCGCACCGTGTCGCAGATCGAGCGCCGCGTGGCCGAGGCTGCGAATATGGGCATGAAGCGCGTCTACCTGTCGGAGCGCGGCGTGCCCAAGCGCATCGGCCGTGACGTGGAGCTGGTGGGTGTGCGCACGATTCAAGATCTCTTACGCCGGATCTTCACGTGAGCGACACGCGTGACACGCGCGACGTGGGCGTCGTGATCGTGGCCGGCGGCAGCGGCAGTCGCGCCGGCGGCACGGAGCTCAAGCAGTTTCGGTGGGTGGCCGGCAAGCCCGCGCTGTTGCATAGCCTGCAGACCTTCATGGCGCGCCCGGATGTCGTGTCCGTGGTTTGTGTGCTGCCCATCGAGTACGCGGCCGATCCACCGCCGTGGATCTTTCAGTGCGACATCGATCGCCTGATGATCTCAACGGGCGGCAAGACGCGCACCGAATCGGTGCGGAATGGCCTCGAAGATCTCCCCGATGAGGCGAGTGTGGTGCTCGTGCACGACGCCGCGCGTCCGTTCGTCACCAACGCCACGATCGATCGCGTGGTGGCGTCCGTTCGCGAAGGCAACTGCGCCATTGCGGCGCTGCCGGTCGTTGACACGCTCAAGGAAGTGGGCGACGACGCACGCATCGCGCGCACCGTTGAGCGCGAGCGGCTTTGGCGAGCGCAGACGCCGCAGGGGTTTCCGAGATCCGTCATCGTGCAGGTTCATCGCGACGCCCGCGCGCAACACATCGGCGCGACCGACGATGCCGGGCTCTGCGAGCGCCTTGGCATTCCGGTCGCTGTCGTGCGCGGTAGCGAGCGCGCCATGAAGATCACGGACGAGTTGGACTTTGCGCGCGCCGAAGCACTCTTTACGCTTCCTGAATGAAGAATGACGCGCTGTCCGTCCCGTTCTGGTCACCGGAAGAAGTCGAAGCGGCGATCAGGCCGGCGCTGCAACAGATCGAGCTCCGGCGCGTCCTCGCCTATCCCACGGAAACGATTTACGGCTTTGGCGGCGGCATCGATCGCGACTCGGTTGAGGCGCTCGTCAAGCTCAAGCACCGCCCGCCGGCCAAGCCGTTTCTCCTGCTCATTGCCGGACCAGACATGATCGAGCGGCTCGATCTCTGGCTGCCGAGCTACGCCACTAATCTCGTCGCCAAGCATTGGCCCGGTCCGCTCACGCTCGTGCTGTCCGGCGGCGAGCGCCGTGTGCCCGATCGCCTGCGCGGACCCGAAGGCGGCGTGGCCGTCCGCTGGACGAGCAACACGTCGATCTCGCGTCTGATCCGCGCGCATGGCGACGCAATTACCTCCACGAGCGCCAATCGCCCAGGGGTTCCCCCAGCGACTTCCGCCGGAGAGATTCTATCTCAGTGGGGCGACGCGATTGCGCGCGGTGAACTCCGCGTGCTTGATGCCGGCCGGCTCGCGCCATCCAAACCGTCCACCGTGCTCGACTGCACCGGACGACTGCCGCGAGTGATTCGACCCGGCGCCATCGCCGCGAGCACGCTGCGCCAGAGTGTGCCCAATCTCATTGGAGATGCATGACCGAATGAAAATAATGTTCGTGTGCACGGGTAATACGTGCCGCAGTCCGCTCGCCGAAGCTATCGCGCGCAAAATTTCCATTGAGCGCGGCCTTCCCGACGTCGAGGCCGTGAGCGCCGGCACCAGCGCCCATGACGGATCGCCGGCGAGCGACGGAGCGCTGCTCGTGGGTCTCGAGCGCAACATGGATCTCGGCAACCACAAGGCACAGACGCTCACGCGGGAGCTGGTGCGCGACGCCGACCTGATCCTCGCCATGGGCCCGCATCATCTCGAACGCATCGAAGCGCTGGGCGGCACCGGCCGCGCGTTCCTGCTGGCGGAGTTCGCGTCACACGGTGTATCGACGCGCGCGATCAGCGATCCGATCGGCGCCGAGCTCGCGGTGTACCGTGCAACAACTGACGAACTCGACGAGGAGATCCAACGCGTGCTCGACCGCACCACTGCGGAGCGTAGTTCCGGCGCCGAGTGATGCAGCCGCCGGAACGTCTGGTGCTGCTCGGCCATCCCGTGTCGCACTCGCTGTCGCCGCGGATTCACAACGCGGCACTCGCGGCGGCGGGAATTTCCGCCGAGTACACGGCCCTCGACGTTGACCCGGCCGATTTCGACGGCACGCTCGAGACGCTGCGCCAACAGCGCACGGCGGGCAATGTGACGATTCCGCACAAGGAACGCATGTTCGCCGCCTGCGACGTGCTTTCGCCGCTGGCCCAGCGCGTGGGCGCAGTGAACACGTTCTGGTTCGACGACGCCGGCCGGCTGATAGGTGACAACACCGACGTCGGCGGCTTCGACGCCGCGGTCTTGGGGCTCCTGGGACAGCCGCCGCGAGGCATCACAGTGGGTGTGCTTGGCGCCGGCGGGGCGGCAGCGGCGGTGCTCGCTGCAGTAGAGCGGTGGCCCGAATGCGATGCGCACGTATTCAACCGCACCCCCGAGCGCGCCCGCTTGCTCTGCGAGCGATTCGGCTCATTCGCGCGTCCGGTCGATGACGCCGGGGTGGTGGCGGGCGCCCAACTTGTCGTCAATGCCACCTCCATTGGCCTCAAGGACAACGCGGTGCCAATCGATCTGTCGCTGCTCTCTGGCAACAGCGCCGTGCTCGATCTGGTGTACCGCCAGCCCGAGACTCGCTTGGTGCAAGCGCTCTGCAGCCGCGGCATTCGCGCCCGCGACGGCAAGGAGATGCTCGTGGAGCAGGCCGCACTCGCGTTCGAGAAATGGTTTGGCGTGATGCCCGATCGCGCGGCGATGTACCGAGCGATGACCGCGACGACGGGCGAAGCGACGTAGTCCCGTCTGCTGCGCGCTCGGCGTTCGCTGCCAGTGCACGCGTCGCCAAAAACGCACTGGCCGACCTGCTGCTGCCGCGGAGTTGTGTCGTCTGTGAGTCGCTGCTCGACCGAAATGAGGTTGAGCTCGTGTGCGGGCGATGCTGGTCTCGCCTCCCCGCCATGGCAGCACCGCGCTGCGGGCGCTGCGGACATCCTACCTACGGTGAGTCATGCCGCTGGTGTGCGTTGCTTCCCCCGTACGTCCGCGCGGCCCGCAGCGTGTGCTGGGCCGCGGGCGAGATCGGGCTCGGCGTTGTCCACGCACTGAAATACCAGGGTTGGCATCGCGTGGGACGCGAGATGGCGCTCCGCATGGCTCGCGTCAACTGGCCGGCCGATGTGCTGGCCGAACGTGCCGCGCTCGTACCGGTGCCGCTGTCCGCCAAGCGGCAGCGACAGCGCGGATTCAACCAAAGTGCTGTGCTCTGCGCCGCGCTCGCTCCGCAATGGAATCTTCCAGTGTGGGACGACGTGTTGGTTCGCATACGTCACACCGAGACGCAGACGCGGTTGACACCAGGGGAGCGGCTCCGCAACGTTTCGGGCGCGTTTTCCACGCCGGCAACGGCGCGGAACGCGCTTCGCGGGGCGCACGTCATTGTGGTGGACGACGTCGTGACCACCGCCGCGACCCTGAACGCGTGCGCCGCCGCGCTTTGCAGCGGCGGAGCACGCATTGTTAGTTTTGTGACATTCGGCAGGGCGCCCGCACTCGGCGACCGGTGGTAACCACAGAGGAGAGAAGGGATGGCTATTCGCGTCGGCATCAACGGCTTTGGACGCATTGGACGCCAGGTCCTGCGCGCCGCGAAGTTGCAGGACATCGCAGACATCGAGATTGTGGCGGTGAACGATCTCACGGACACCAAGACCCTCGCCCACCTGTTCAAGTACGACTCGGTCCATCGCACCTATGAGGGCGACGTCGAGGCGGGGAACGGGGCGATCATGGTGGACGGCGACGAGATAAAGGTGTTCGCCGAGAAGGATCCGGCGAACCTCAAGTGGAAGGATTTGGGCGTGGACATCGTGCTCGAGTCCACCGGCCGATTCACCAATGCGGCCGACGCCAAGAAGCACATCGACGCCGGCGCCAAAAAGGTCATCATCTCGGCCCCCGCCAAGGGCGAGGATCTGACCATCGTCATGGGCGTCAACGAGGACAAGTACGATTCGGCCAAGCACACGATCATCTCCAACGCGTCGTGCACCACGAACTGTCTCGTGCCCATGGTCAAAGTCATCCTCGACAATTTCGGCTTCGTCCGAGGGTCGATGGTCACGGTGCACAGTTACACGAACGATCAAAACATTCTTGACCTGCCGCACAAGGACCTGCGGCGCGCGCGCGCGGCGGCGTTGTCGATGATTCCCACCACCACCGGCGCCGCCAAGGCGACGTCGTTGGTGCTGCCGGAATTGAAGGGCAAGATCGACGGCATTTCGATTCGTGTGCCGACGCCGGACGTGTCGCTTACCGACCTCACGGTGGTGGTTGACAGGCCGGTCACGGTGGAGCAGGTGAACGCGGCGTTCAAGGCCGCCGCGGCCGGCCCGATGAGCGGCATTTTGCAGTACACCGAGGAGGAACTGGTGTCGAGCGATTACATCGGTAATGCGTATTCGTGCATTCTAGATTCGAAATGCACCAACGTCGTTGACGGTCTCCTGGTGAAGGTGTCTGGGTGGTACGACAACGAGTGGGGGTACGCATCGCGCTGCGTCGATCTGGCGCGTTACGTTGCCGCCCGTCTCTAGCCCGCCGCTCATGAACAAGCGGACGATCCGCGATCTGCCGGACGATGCGGTGCGCGGCAAGCGTGCCCTCGTCCGTGTGGATTTCAACGTGCCGCTCGAGGGCGGGCGCGTGTCCGACGACACGAGAATTCGCGCCGCGCTGCCGACCATTCAGACGCTGCTCGATCGTGGCGCGCGCGTCATCCTCCTGTCGCACCTTGGGCGGCCCAAGGGCAAACCCGAGGTGAAGTACTCGCTCGAGCCGGTGGCCCACAGGCTAGCCGAGTTGATGCCGGCGCAGCACATCGTGTTCATCGAATCGACGGACACCGACGAGGCGATGAAGGCGACGCACGATCCCGACGCGCATGTGGTCTTGTTGGAGAACACCCGCTTTCTCGGCGGTGAGGAGACGAACGACGAGCGGCTGTCGCGCGGCTTGGCGCAGCTCGGCGACTTCTACGTCAACGACGCATTCGGGTCGGCGCACCGGGCACATGCGTCCACCGAGGGCGTGGCGCACCATCTCAAACCGGCCGTTGCCGGACTGCTGATGCAGACGGAGTTGGACTACCTCGGGCGGACATTAGAGAATCCTCAGCGGCCATTCGTGGCCATTTTGGGGGGCGCCAAGATCTCCGGAAAGATCGACGTCATCGAGCAGTTGCTGCCCAAGGTGGACCGCCTCATCATTGGCGGCGCAATGGCGTGCACCTTTTTCAAGTCGATGGGCCTCGAGACCGGCAAGTCGCTCGTCGAGGCTGATCGGGTTGCGATGGCCAAAGACCTCCTGGCGCGCGCCGGCGATAAGCTGCTGCTGCCCACCGACGCCACAGTGAGCACGGCACTGGACGCGCCCCAAGCCGCACACGCCGTGGCGCGCGACGAAATCCCCGCGAATCAGGCGATGTTCGACGTTGGTCCCGCATCAGCACAGGCGTTTGCCAACGCGATTGCCGACGCCAAGACGGTGATCTGGAACGGACCCATGGGCGTGTTCGAGACCAAGCCGTTCGATGCGGGCACCCGCGCCGTGGCCCAAGCCATGGCGGCGGCCACGAAAACGGGCGCGACCACCATCGTCGGCGGCGGCGACTCAGCCGCCGCGGTCGCCGAAATGCAGTTGGAGCACGCGATGAGCCATGTATCCACCGGCGGCGGCGCCTCACTCGAGTTTCTCGAGGGCAAGACGCTTCCGGGAGTTGCCGCGCTCGACGACGTCACCAGCCCCCGTTAATGCAACAACCGATTTTCGTCGCCAACTGGAAAATGCATTTGGGGCCAACCCTGGCCCGGGAATACATGGCCGCGTTCACGAAGCGGTGGGCGCCACACGACGATCGCACTGTCGTCTTTTGCCCGCCGTCAATCTCGATCACGACGGTGGTCAACGCGCTCGGCCCGCGCACTGATATCGGCGTTGGCGCCCAGAATATTTGGACGGAAGACAAGGGCGCATTTACTGGTGAGATCAGCGCGCCAATGGTCAAGGACGCCGGCGGCCGTTACGTAATCGTGGGTCACTCCGAGCGCCGGCACGTGTTCGACGAATCGGATGCACAGGCCGGTCTCAAGTGCGCCGCCGCCTTTCGCAACGGACTGATCCCGATTCTCTGCGTGGGAGAGTTGCTGGACGAGCGCGAGCAGGGCTTGACGCACGACGTCGTTTTGCGACAGCTGAACGCCGGTGTCGCCGATCTCGCGCCTGAGGTGGTGACGTCGATGATATTTGCTTACGAGCCCGTGTGGGCGATCGGTACCGGCATGACCGCCACTCCGGCGGACGCGTCAGAGGTCCACGCCATCGTGCGGCAAGCGATTGGCGAGGTCATTGGAACCGACGCGGCCGCCGTCCCAATTCTGTACGGTGGCAGCGTGAACGCTGGGAATGCGAAATCATTGCTCGCCACGCCGGGCATCAACGGGGTGCTCGTGGGCGGATCGAGCCTGGACGCACAGGGCTGGGCCGCCATTTGTGACACTTGACGAAGTGTGCTAAGTGTCGTGATATTTGAGGCTTACATCCTGCCACACTGAGCCCGCCTCATGCTGTATAATCTGCTGCTCGTTCTCCTGATCATCGACAGTCTCGTCCTGATCGCCGCGGTACTGCTCCAATCCGGACAGGGCGGCGGTATGGCCGCGTCCTTCGGTGGTGTCAGCAGTTCGGCGAGCTCGTTTCTTGGCACGCGCCAGACGGGTAATCTCTTGACCAAGGCGAGCTGGTGGTGTGGCGGCCTGTTTCTCGGCCTGTCGTTTTTGCTCGCGCTCGCATCGACGCGAAGCCGCGCGCCCAAGTCGGTGCTCGATCAGACGTTCCAGACGCCGGCACCGGTGAGCACGCCGGCCAATTCGGCGCCCGCCGCCGGCGCCACGATTCCGCTCGCACCGGCTCCGGCCGCTGCGACTCCGAATGCGACGGCACCGGCTACCACGGCACCGGCCACCACGCCTCCGGCGACGAAAAAGCCATAACATCGGCGTGATCTTTCGGTGACCTTTCGTCGTGGGCGCCCAGGGTTCCTCCTCCTCGAGGATGGAACCCTGTTTTCTGGAAGTCTGTTCGGCGGCGACGTGCCAACCGTTGCCGAAGTGGTGTTCACCACGAACATGAGCGGCTACGAAGAGGTCTTCACGGATCCCTCGTATCGTGAGCAGACCGTGGTGATGACGGCTCCGATGATCGGGAATTACGGCGTCAACGCCGAGGATCGCGAATCAGATCGCGTACAAGTGGCCGCGGTGGTGGTGCGCGAAATCTCTCGGACGTATTCGAACTGGCGCGCTGACGGCGATCTCCTGAGTTGGTTGGAGAACGCGCAAGTTCCCGTGCTCGAAGAAGTTGATACGCGGCGCCTCACCCGTCATCTGAGGACGGTGGGCTCTCTGCGCGGCGTCATTGCCGCAGGCACCGCGCCGACGCGCGAGGCGTTGTTGGCGCTGGATGCCTGTCCGCCCATGGCTGGACTCGACCTCGCATCGCTCGTCACGACCCGTGAACCGTATGCGTGGGGCAAGCCCGATGCGCCGTATCACATCGTGGCGTATGACTTTGGCATCAAGCGCAACATCCTCCGGCTGTTCGACGAGCACAATTGCCGCGTCACCGTAGTGCCTGCGGAAACCTCGGCGGACGAAGCGCTTGCGCTCGAGCCAAACGGCGTGTTCCTGTCGAATGGACCGGGCGATCCTGAAGCCGTGACGTATGCCCCGAACACGGTGCGCGCGATCGCTGACCGCGGCGTGCCAATCTTTGGTATCTGCCTGGGACATCAGATCTTGGGACTCACTTACGGGGCCCACACCATCAAGATGCCGTACGGACATCGCGGTGGAAATCACCCAGTCAAGGATCTCGCGTCTGGCCGCGTGTTGATCACGTCACAGAATCATGGTTTCGCCGTTGCCGGCGAGGGCGATTCGATTCCCGGCGCGCCGGAGCTGCAGGTAACGCACGTGAATTTGAACGACGGCAGCATCGAGGGCCTCCGGCATCGCGAGAAACCAATCTTTGCCGTGCAGTATCATCCCGAGGCTGCGCCGGGTCCTCACGATGGCCGTCCCATGTTCAACGATTTCCTGGACACCGTCCGTTCACACGCATCCAAAAGTGACTCAAACTCTTGACACGTAAGAGTTAACGTCGCTAAGTTCGGCTGTGCGTCCCCGGCTCCTCGGGCGCCTGAACACGAGGCCTTTCGAATGACCAAAGCAGACCTGGTCGAACGAGTAACAGCCCAGATTTCACGCACCGCTGGGCCCATGATCTCTAAAAAAGACTGTGCTCGCGTCGTGGACGCATTCCTCGAGTCAATCAAGGAAGCGCTGCAGACCCAGAAGAACATCGAAGTCCGCGGCTTCGGCACGTTCAAGATTCGCCACCGCAAAACGCGCATGGCCAGGAACCCGCGCACCGGCTCGCCGGTCGAGGTTTCTGCCCGTCCAGTGCCGGTTTTCAAGCCGTCCAAGGAACTTCGCGCCATGGTTGCCGGCATCGACATCTCGGAGCTCGAGGATGACGACGCCGAGGAAATGTCAGAGGCATAACGACTTCGGTCGCGTCAGCTCACACGTCGCCTCACGCTTGATCACACAACGGCTCGATGCCTTCGCGGCGTCGGGCCGTTCTTGTCTTTCCACTTCCGCCGCTCCTCGGTGCATCTTTCGCCCATGACCGTCACCGTGCTGCTGTTCGCCTCCTACGCCGATGCAATCGGCATGAGCTCGCTGGCAGTTGACTTGCCACCCGGTGCAACGGTAAATGACGTCGTTGACCATGTGCGAGCGCTGCCCGGAGCCCACCGACTGCCCCCGCAGCCGCTGCTCGCGGTGAACGAGCGCTACGCGCGGGAAAACCATGTGCTCGCTCCAAACGACGAGGTCGCGATAATTCCGCCCGTCGCGGGGGGCTGATGCGCACGGCTATTGTGGACCACTCCCTCGACCCAACCGCTCTGCTGTCTGAAGTAGCGCAGGTCGGCAACGGCGCCGTGTTGCTGTTCGTCGGCACGGTGCGCGACGTCAACGACGGCCGGCCCGTGAGCGGCATGGAGTACAAGGCGTATCGCACTATGGCTGATCGCGAGCTGGGCGATATCGTTCGCGAAGCCGCCGTTCAGTTCGGTACGCACGACATCGTCGTCGAACACCGGCTGGGCGTTCTCGGCTTGGGAGACGCAAGCGTAGCGATCGCAGTGGCGCATCCACACCGAGGCTGCGCCTACGATGCGAGCCGGTACATCATCGAGCAGCTCAAGCAGCGCGTGCCGATCTGGAAGCTCGAGCATTATGCCGACGGCACTCGCGAATGGGTCGGCGCCGCGCATCAACCCGGTGGGGAAGACGTATGACCCTCGACGCACTAGGACGGCCGCTCCGCAGCCTGCGCATTTCGGTCACCGACCGTTGCAATCTTCGCTGCCGCTATTGCATGCCGGAGGAGAGCTACGAGTGGCTTCCCCGTGACGACCTGTTGACGTTCGAGGAGACGGCTCGCATCGCCGGTGTGTTCGCCTCGCTTGGGGTGGACCGCGTGCGGCTGACGGGCGGGGAACCGCTGTTGCGAACAAAGCTGCCGAGCCTCGTCAGCCTGCTGTCCGCCGACCCACGCATTCGCGATCTGGCCATCACCACGAATGGTGTGCTCCTCGCCGAGCAGGCCGCCGCGCTGCGCGCTGCAGGCATGCATCGCGTCACGGTGAGCCTCGACACGCTCCGCGCGGATCGCTTCGAAGCGCTGACGCGGCGCGACTTGCATAAACGCGTGCTACTCGGCATCGCGTCGCTCGCGCCGTCGGGTTTCGCCGGCACCAAGCTGGACTCCGTGGTGATTCGCGGACGCAACGAAGACGAGTTGGGCGACCTCATCGACTTTGGGCGCCAAGTGAGCGCCGAAGTGCGCTTCATCGAGTACATGGACGTGGGCGGCGCCACGCACTGGTCGGCAAACCAAGTGGTGTCCCGCGACGAAATTCTCGCGCGAGTGGGCGAGCGGTTCGGCGCAATCGAACCGGTTGCCGAGCAGTCGTCCGCGCCAGCCGATCGCTATCGGCTCGCAGACGGCACCGTGTTCGGGATCATTGCGTCCACCACGGCGCCGTTCTGCAGCACGTGCGATCGCAGCAGGCTCACGGCGGACGGACTCTGGTACCTGTGCCTGTATGCGCCGCGCGGCGTCGATCTTCGCGGTCCGTTACGCGCCGGCGCGAGCGACGATGAGATCGCGCAAATTGTGCGCTCGGTATGGAGTGCACGCCGCGATCGCGGCGCAGAAACGCGCGCGGCGCTGCCCGACCGGCAGGTGCTCGTTGGCCTCGAGCGGCTGCGCCGTGATCCGCATTTGGAGATGCACACGAGAGGCGGGTGAAGGCGCTGGAACGGTGGAACGGTGGAACGGTGGAACGGTGGAACGGTGGCACGCTGGGACGAGGCCCGCCGGAGGGCTGTCATCCCGAGCGCACGCGAGGGATCTAGCCGGACGACGCGAGATTCCTCGGTCGCTTCGCTCGCTCGGAATGACAGGCGGTTCCGTTCCACCGTTCCGCCGTTCCACCAATCCATCGGTTCCATTACCTTTATTCGCGTACTTCACCCTCTAAACGAATCAATCATGGTCAATAAAATTACGGTCGTCGGCGCGGGCAATGTCGGCGCGACGACCGCGCAGCGTGTGGCGGAAAAGGAACTCGCGCGCACCGTCGTGATGGTGGACGTCGTCGAGGGGACGCCGCAGGGCAAGGGACTCGATCAGTGGCAGTCGGCGCCCATCGAAGGCTTCGATTCACGGATCATCGGCACGAACGGCTATGAAGAGACGGCGAATTCCGACATCGTGATCATCACGGCCGGTATCGCACGCAAGCCGGGCATGTCGCGCGACGATCTGCTCAACACCAACGCCGGCATCGTCAAGTCGGTTGCCGAGCAGATCGCCAAGACCTCGCCGAACGCCGTCCTCATCATCGTGTCCAACCCGCTTGACGTGATGTGCTACGTCGCGATGAAGGCCAGTGGCTTCCCGCGCGAGCGCGTCCTCGGCATGGCCGGCGTACTCGACACCGCGCGCTACCGCGCGTTCCTCGCCACGGAGTTGGACGTTTCGGTGCGCGACATCCAGGCGATGGTGCTCGGCGGCCACGGCGACACGATGGTTCCGTTGATCTCCTACACCAGCGTGAGCGGCATTCCGATCACGCAGCTGATCGACAAGGCCCGGCTCGACGCAATCGTGGACCGCACGCGCACCGGCGGCGCCGAAATCGTCAAGCACCTCAAGACCGGCTCGGCGTATTACGCCCCGTCGGCCGGCGCGGTGCAGATGGCCGAAGCGATCGTCAACGATCAGCGCCGCATTTTGCCGTGCGCCGCATGGTTGCAGGGCGAGTACGGCATGAAGGACCTGTTCCTTGGCGTTCCGTGCAAGCTGGGCAAGGGCGGACTGCTCAAGGTTCTGGAAGTCGAGCTCACGGCCGACGAGCGCAAGGCACTTGAGAAGAGCGCCGAAGCCGTTCGCGAGCCGATGGCGTCGGTGAAGCTCTAGGAATAGGGTCTAGGGTCTACGGTCTGGGGTCTAGGAGCCGGCAGCTACAAGCTGTGAGCAACTAGATCCTAGACCCTAGACCCTAGACCCTCCCGCAAACAATGACCTCACCAGCAGCATTCTACCGATCCACGATCGGTAAGAAAATCATCATGGGAGTGACGGGCCTGATCGGCATCGGGTTCGTGATTCTGCACATGGCCGGGAACCTTCAGGCGTTCATGGGCCAGGACAAGCTGAACAGCTACGGCGCCATGCTGCATGGGCCGCTCGCGGAAGTGACCTGGCTGTTGCGCATCGTGTTGATCGTCGCCGTTGTCCTGCACGTGTTGATGGCGTACCAACTGACGATGATCTCGCGCGCCGCCCGCCCCATCGGCTACAAGAACCGCGAACCGCAGGTATCGACGCTCGCGTCGCGCACCATGAAATGGGGCGGCGTATTGCTGCTCGTTTTCATCGTCTTCCACATCCTGCACTTCACCACGGAAACGATCGATCCGGGTGGCTGGCGCGGCATGACGGACGGGCAGGGACACCGCGACGTCTACGGCAACCTCATCGCCAGCTTCCACGTGTGGTGGGTGGCGCTGTTCTACATCGTCTCAATGCTCGCGCTCGGCCTGCACTTGTATCACGGCGCCTGGAGTTCGGTTCGTTCACTCGGCTTTGCCAAGCCATCGCCCAATCCGCTCCATCGCCGCATCGCGCTCGCGATCGCAGTGATCGTGTGGCTTGGATTCACGCTGATTCCAGTCGGCGTCATTGCCGGCCTCATTCGATAAGTCATGCAACTGCGTTCAAAGATCCCGTCGGGACCGGTTGAGAAGAAGTGGAACAAGCACCGCTTCGAGATGAAGCTGGTGAACCCCGCCAACAAGCGGAAACACACGGTCATTGTCGTCGGGTCGGGACTGGCCGGCGGCGCTGGTGCGGCCTCGCTCAGTGAGCTTGGCTACAACGTGAAGTGTTTTTGCTTCCAGGATTCGCCGCGCCGCGCGCACAGCATCGCGGCGCAGGGCGGCATCAACGCCGCCAAGAATTATCAGAACGACGGCGACAGCGTGTACCGTCTGTTCTACGACACGGTCAAAGGCGGTGACTATCGCTCGCGCGAGGCGAATGTCTATCGGCTCGCCGAAGTCAGCGTCAACATCATCGACCAGTGCGTGGCGCAGGGCGTGCCGTTCGCGCGCGAGTACGGCGGCCTGCTCGCCAACCGGTCGTTCGGCGGCGCCCAGGTGTCGCGCACGTTCTACGCACGAGGCCAGACGGGCCAGCAGCTTCTGCTTGGCGCCTACCAGGCGCTGGAAAAGGAGATCGCCAAGGGCGGCGTGACGATGTATCCGCGCACCGAGATGCTCGATCTTATCGTCGTGGGCGGACGGGCCCGCGGCATTGTCGTGCGCGACATGGTGACCGGCAAGATCGAGACGCATCTGGCCGACGCGGTAATTCTTGGCACCGGCGGATACAGCAACGTCTTTTATCTGTCCACGAACGCCAAGGGATCGAACACCACGGCCATCTGGCGCGCCTACAAGCGCGGCGCCGCGTTCGCGAACCCGTGCTACACGCAGATTCACCCAACCTGCATTCCGGTCGCCGGCGAACATCAGTCCAAGCTCACGCTCATGAGTGAGTCGCTGCGCAATGACGGCCGCGTGTGGGTGCCAAAGCGCAAGGAAGATTGCGCCAAGCCGCCGCAGTCCATTCCCGAAGCGGACCGCGACTACTACCTCGAGCGAAAGTACCCGAGCTTTGGCAACCTGTCGCCGCGCGACATTGCCTCGCGCGGGGCCAAGGAAGTCTGCGACGAAGGACGTGGCGTGGGCCCGGGCGGCCGCGGCGTGTATCTCGATTTCGCCGACGCCATCAAGCGCGTGGGCCAGGAAAAAATCACCGAGCGCTACGGCAATTTGTTCGAGATGTATGAACGCATCACGGACGAGAATCCGTACAAGGTCCCGATGCGCATTTACCCGGCGCCGCACTACACCATGGGCGGCCTCTGGGTGGACTACAACCTCATGAGCACCATTCCGGGCTTGCACGTGGCCGGCGAAGCAAACTTCAGCGACCACGGCGCCAACCGGCTCGGCGCCAGCGCGCTCATGCAGGGGCTGGCCGACGGCTATTTCATCGTCCCCATGACGATTGGCGACTACATCGGCTCGACCAAGTTCGAGCCGGTCTCGGCCGACCATCCCGAAGTCCGCGCCACGGAAGACGCAGTGCGTGCCCGTGTCGAGCGCCTGCTGTCGGTGAACGGAACGCGCACGGCATCATCGTTCCATCGCGAGCTGGGCCGCGTGATGTGGGAGTACTGCGGCATGGCGCGCAGCGCCGAGGGCTTGAAAAAGGCGTTAGAGCTGATTCCGCAGCTGCGCGAGGAATTCTGGCGCGACGTACGGATTCCGGGCACCGGCGCTGAGCTCAATCAGTCGCTCGAACACGCCGGCCGAGTCGCCGATTTCTTCGAGCTCGCCGAACTGATGTGTTTGGACGCGTTGAATCGCGAGGAATCGTGCGGCGGCCATTTCCGGGTGGAACATCAGACGGCCGACGGTGAAGCGCTGCGCGACGACGAGCATTTTGCATACGTCGCCGCGTGGGAGTATGCCGGCGATGGCCAAGCGCCCATTCTCAACAAGGAACCGCTCACGTTTGAGAACGTCGCGCTGTCGCAGCGCAGCTACAAGTAGCAGCAGTCGCCTCTTTACACATTCACGATGAAACTGACTTTATACGTGTGGCGGCAGTCGGCGCCGACGACCAGCGGCAAGATGGAGCGCTACGAAGCGACCGATGTCAGCCCTGACATGTCGTTCCTCGAGATGCTGGACGTCGTCAACGAAGGACTCGTTGAAAGCGGCCAGATGCCGATTGCCTTCGATCACGACTGCCGCGAGGGGATCTGCGGCTCGTGCGGCATGATGATCAACGGCGTGGCGCATGGGCCGGCCAAGGGCACCGCCACGTGCCAGCTGCACATGCGGAGCTTCCAGGATGGCGCCGAGGTGTACATCGAGCCGTGGCGGTCGCGCGCCTTTCCGGTGATCAAGGATCTGGTGGTTGACCGCAGTGCGCTCGATCGGATCATTGCGGCCGGCGGCTTCATCTCCGCTGCTACGGGCGGCGCGCAGGACGCGAACAGCCTGCCCGTGCCCAAGCACGACGCCGACGACGCCATGGATGCCGCGGCGTGCATTGGCTGCGGTGCCTGCGTGGCGGCGTGCCCGAATGGTTCGGCATCGCTCTTCACGTCCGCCAAGATTTCGCATCTCGGGTCGCTACCACAAGGACAGCCCGAACGGAATCGGCGCGCCACGCGGATGGTCATGCAGATGGACGCCGAGGGTTTTGGTCACTGCACGCTCTATGGCGAGTGCCAGGAGGCGTGCCCCAAGGACATCAGCATCAATAACATCGCGCGGATGAATCGCGACTTTGCGGTGGCAACCGTGAAGGCGCGTGACGAGAAGGTGGGCGGCGGGGGTGGCTGAAGAACGGTGGTGCGGTGGTGCGGTGGTCGGGTGATACGAAAACAGCTCCACGGCTGTCATCCCGAGCGAAGTCGAGGGAACTAGCCGGGCGACGCGAGATTCCTCGGGGGTGCGACCTCCGCGGAGTGACCGCACCACCGCACCACCGCACCACCGTTCCACCGCACCACCGCACCACCGCACCACCGCACCACCGCACCACCGTTCCACCGTTCCACCGTTCCACCGCCCTACAGCTTCGGCAGCGTCACCCCAATCTGCCCCTGATACTTCCCGGCCTTGTCCTTGTACGACACCTGCGGCTCTTCCTCGCCGCGGAAGAACAGTACCTGCGCAATGCCCTCGTTGGCGTAGATCTTGGCGGGTAGGGGAGTGGTGTTCGAGATCTCCAGGGTCACGAAGCCTTCCCATTCGGGCTCGAACGGCGTGACGTTGGTGATGATGCCGCACCGCGCGTACGTCGATTTGCCTACGGTCACAGTGAGCACGTTGCGCGGAATTCGGAAATACTCCACCGAGCGCGACAGCGCGAAGGAGTTCGGCGGCACGATGCACACGTCGCCCTCGAACTCGACGAACGACTTGGGATCAAACTTTTTGGGGTCAACGATCGAGCTCAGCACGTTCGTGAAGATCTTGAACTCATTCGACACCCGCATGTCGTAGCCGTACGAGCTCACGCCGTACGAGATCACCCCTTCGCGCACCTGCCGGTCCTCGAACGGTTCGATCATGCCGTGTTCGCGAGCCATTTTGGTGATCCAGCGGTCGGACATGATGGTCATTGGAGCAGGGTCTAGGGTCTAGGGTCTGGGGTCTAGCATCGGATCAGTGTCTGGCGCGGGAAGCTATGCACTACTCGAGACGGAGCCAAGCGGAGACCGACGCGAACGCCGCAGAACGCACCAGACCCTAGACCCTAAACCCTAAACCCTGCATTCATCGGTTGACCCACCCCTACGGGTTGGATAATTTTCCCGCGCTGGACTTAGTGAAAGATTTCACGAAGTTGGGAGACTCATGCTTCACACGTACTTCCCAGTCCTGCTCCTGCTCGGCTTCATCATCATGAACGCGGTGATGATGCTTGGGCTCTCCCACCTCACGCTTCGACCACGGCCGTCCCCTGTAAAAGACACGCCATACGAATCGGGGATTCCACCACTCGGTGACGCGCATGAGCGCTTCTCCGTGAAGTTCTACATGGTGGCCGTGCTGTTCATCATCTTCGATATCGAAACGGTCTTTATGATCCCGTGGGGCGCCTATTACCGGCAGCTCTCCTGCGGGGTGCCCATGGTCAATGACATCTGCCCGGTCGGGCACATGTCGTTGTTTGGCCTGAGCGAAATGGTCGTCTTCATCATCATTCTGCTCGTAGGATTTCTCTACGTGTGGAAGAAGGGAGCGCTGCAATGGGATTGAGCCCGCGACCTGAGCCGAACTTCACCGAACTGAGTGGCGACGAGCCGTGGATGACCACGAAGCTCGACGCCTTCGTGAACTGGGGCCGGAAGAATTCACTCTGGCCCATGCCGTTCGGCACGGCCTGCTGCGCCATCGAGTTCATGGCGACCGCCGCAAGCAAGTACGACATTGCGCGCTTTGGCATGGAGCGACAGGCGTTCTCGCCGCGCCAGGCCGACTTGCTGATTTGCGCCGGCCGTGTGCCGTTCAAGCTGGCGCCGGTGCTCCGGCGCATCTGGCAGCAGATGCCGCAGCCCAAGTGGTGTATCTCCATGGGGGCCTGCGCCTCCACGGGCGGCATGTTCGACAATTACGCCGTGGTGCAGGGCATCGACAGCATCATTCCGGTGGACGTTTACGTGCCCGGCTGCCCGCCGCGCCCCGAGGGGTTGCTCTACGGCATCATGATGCTGCAGAAGAAAGTGGGCAACGAGCGCATGAGCGACAAATCGTTGCGCAATGAGATGGAGCCGGATGCCAAGAGCCAGCTGTATATCGCGCCATCGGTGATCGACGAAGTGTCGGAACCGTTCGGCAACTCCATCCATCAGACACGTTCCGGCCTGTGAGCGCCAGTTTCCCTCCGGTCGTCGCGGGCAGTGCGCTGGGCGCCAGCGCCGCGGCGCCGGCCACGCCGCGCAACGTTCCGAACCGCGGCGGCGAGATGAACGCGTCGGTCGATGCCATTCGCGCGCGCTTTTCCGGCGCCGTCGAGCGGGCGGCTGTCGTGTGCGGTGAGACCACCGTCGTCGTGGACCGCACGCGCGTGCACGACATCATCCAGTGGCTGCACGACGATCCGTCGCAGCGCTATGACTATCTCTCCGACGTCACCGCCGTGGAGTTTCGCGACCTCGAGCAACCGATCGAAGTCGTCTGGCACCTCCGGTCGCTGCCGTTCCGCCGCTTCATTCGCGTCAAAGTCATGATCGAGAAGGGAAGCGCCATGGACGTGCCGAGCGTGTGGGACATCTACAAGGCCGCCGATTGGCTGGAGCGCGAGTGTTACGACATGTTCGGCATCACGTTCAGCGGCCATCCTGATTTGCGCCGCCTGCTGATGTGGGAGCAGTACAAAGAGGGCTATCCCCTGCGAAAGGACTTTCCGCTTCGCGGCCGGTTCAGCCGCTCGGAGCAGCTTCGCCAGGCATTGGCGGCGAACCCCGAGGCCCGCTACTCCAAGGACGAGTTGTCGATTGCCGACGCGTTCGAGGATCTTCCGGCCGACATGCGGCGTCGCCTGGACACCGGCGAACGGACGGGAGAGTAAGCGATGGCGACCACGAAACGAACGGTCGAAGTCTCGCTCTCGACCACCGGATTGGACGCCCAGGGCCGGCCGCAACGTGTGCCGCTCGTCGTTGACGAAAGCGGCAACAC
>JBEPWA010000039.1:0-40559 GCA_041690755.1 Gemmatimonadaceae bacterium
CGCCACTGCTCCGGATCACTCATTGCCGCCATGATGGCGATGGACGGCGTGTGCTCGGCTGCCGCAACGTGCATCGCCACGGAATCCGCCCCAATGGCGAGCTTGGCACCTGCCACCACCGCGCGAAAGGTCGGCCAGTCGATCTGATCGACGAGGTTCGTTGCGTGGCCAATAGCGTCAGCCAGCGCCCGCTCGCTCGCGCCGGCACCCGTAATCACCACCCGCTCCCCCGCCCCCGCCAGCCTCTGCACCAACTCCCGCCAGCGCTCGGTTGGCCAGGCTTTTTTAGCGTCACCTGTTCCCGGATGCACCACGATGTAGGCGTGAGGCCCAGTCGCCCGTCTGGCCTGCTCTCGAGCTCGATCGCTGAGCGGTGGCAGATCATACTCCGGTGCGAGTCCTCGCCCCGCTGCCGTCAGCTCGCCGACGAGCTTCGCGTGCTGCGCTGCGGTGTGGCCGAGGTCCACGGTCCAGTCAATGGCGCTGGTGTACAACGGCCCGCAACCTCCGCTCGTGTAGCCAACGCGCGTGGGTATACCCGCCCGCCAGAGCAGCCGCGCCGAATTGGGATAGTACGCGTAGAGATCGATCGCCACGTCATAGTTCACGGCGCGAATCTCCTCCACCGCCCTCGCCGCGCTCGATCTGTACCGGCGCCACTTGGTCGCGCGGCCACCGCTGGCGCGACTCATCTTCCAATGGTCAGCGGTGTGAATCCAGTGCAGTGCCGGATGCCCGTCCACCACCACGCGCGACCATGACGGTAGCAACATGCCGACTTGGGCGTTCGGATAGGCGCGCGCGAGCACAGGCAATACGGTCGTCGCAATGACGGCGTCCCCCAAGTGCCCGCCAACGGCAATGAGAATTCTCGAAGGAACGGCCGGGGACACCGGTGGCTTGGCCTGCGCAACGCGCGACAACACCGCGTCGGTGAGCCGGAGCGCGGCGTTCCACCCGCGATTGCGGACGAGATAGCGCCCGCTCAGCGGTGATCGGGTGGACGAGCCCTGCGGCGTCATGAACGCGGCGGAACCGACGCGCCAACCCCAGCGCCGGCCGGGTTGCCACCGACAAAGGCAAAGAAGTCGCGGTACGCGCCCACAACGGCGCGAAGGCGCGCACGATCGCCGCGGACGATTTTGGGCAGCGCGCAACGATAGAACGAGAACACCAGGGCCGCTGGCACCATGGCCGGATACAGCTTGTGTACGAGCAGCAACGAGTTGCGCGCCATGTAGTAATCGCGGCGCGCCGTCATGGTGCCCATGATGCCGCCGTTCTTGTGCCACATCTCGGCACCGGCGGCGAGCGCGAGGCGGAAGCCCGCTTTACGAATCCGTAGCGACAGATCGATGTCTTCGCAGTAGATGAAATAGCGCTCGTCGATCAGCCCCACCGCTTCCAACGTGGACGTACGCATGAGCATGCACGCGCCGGTCAGGAAATCCAGGCGGCTAGGCACCGCGGCTGGCGTTCCGCGGCGCTGGCGATGCGCGCTGTTCGCGCGCGGCATGCCTTGCCAGGAATGCACTACGCCGCCACCGGCCGATTCCACGAGATCGGGGGCGTAGTACTCGTACAACGTCGCACCGGCCGCGCCAACCGTTGGATCGGCCTCGATCTCGGCCATCATCAGCGACATCCAGTCGCGGGTGACCACGGTGTCGTTGTTGAGCAGACAGACATACGCGCCCGTGTCGCTGTCGGCGTGACCGGCCGCGATGGCGTACCGCATGGCAACGTTGTTACCACCGGCGAAACCATAATTCTCGGCGTTGCGAATCAGCAGCACTCGCGCGGCGCGCGCTTCAGCCGTGCCGCCGCGCTCCGCCAGCTCCTGATCGATTTCGACGAATGGCGCCGGATCAGTGCGCGGCGTCTCCATGATGTGTCGCAGCGGCTCGGCGATCGCGGGCGCCAGATTCGCGCCGGCGGCCCAAGCGCGAAGCCGATCCACCGACTCGTCGCTGCTGGCGTTGTCACAGACGACTATTTGATAATTCGAATAGTCTATCCTGAGAACGCTCTCCATGCACTCGAGCGTGTCCGGTGAGTTATTCCAGTTGAGCAGCACAACGTGGACGCGCGGGCTGGTCATTGGTCCTCGGCCATTACGAACGGCAGTGCCCAGAGCAGCCAGAGCGGCTCCATGAGGAACGGCAGCAACAGGCTGTTGGTGAACAAGCTGTGGACCACGATCATGGGAATCGACGCCGCCGCGCCAATGGCCAGTCCGCGGGAATCCGGCGACATCGCCGGGTTCTTCCATATCCGCCGCGCCGCGCGGAACACCGACCAGAGCATGCACAAATAGATCGCTAGCCCTACCACGCCGGTGAGCACGAGGATGAAAAACAGGCCGCCGTCGAGTCCGAAGGTAGCGGTGAACGACAGCAGCCAGCCGTACTGCTGCGCCACGTACCCCCACGTGTTGAAGCCGATGCCGATCAGCCAGTGATCCTTCAGCACGGTCCAACCATGGAGCAATGATGTCAGCCGCGCCAACGCCGACGGATCGGCCACGCCGAGCTTGTGATACGAAGCCGCGAACGTTAACAGCTTGGGAAGCGCCGCTAGCACGATCAGCGTGGCGATGCCCACAGCGCGCAGCACGCGCTTGGAGAGTCCCTGAATGAGCAGAATGACGCCGCCGCCGACGAAAGCTGCAAGCAACGAGCTGCGCGACAGCGTCAGCACCAGCGCCAGGGCGAGTACGAGTGGCTTCCAGCCAGCCACCTTGGCACCCACTGCCATTCGAGCCAGGCATACCATCAAACCAAGGTCGATGAACGCGCCGGCAAAGTTAGGGTCGAGAAATGTCGAGACGAGCCGACGGCCCTGCACGTCCCAGTCGAATTGCGGCCGAGATTCCGGGTAGACGAGCTGCGCGAAATCAGGCAGAAACGCCGATTGAAAGATTCCAAATACGGCAAAGACCAGAATCGCCGTTTCCAACGCTCGCCACACGCGATTCGCATCCGACGCGCGCAGGGTGTTGATCGCCACCACATACACGGCAAAGTAGAACAGCCAGCGCGCCAGATAGCCGGCGCTCACCAGTGCCTGAAAGGTGGACAAACCGAAGCGCGGAACGGCCAGCGCGGTGGACAGCGCACCAAACCCCGCGAAGAGCAGCGCAAACCCGCTCACCCGGTCGAGCCGCAGCGATCGCCGGCTCGCCATGGCCAGCGCGCCGGCCATGATCAGCGCCGCCACGGCGAGGTCGTTTACGAGGATTGGAACGCTGCGATCGCCGGTGGAAAAAATCGGAATCCGCCCAAGGTTACCCACGAGCAGCATCGCGAGCGCGAAATAGAAGACGTTCACCAGCCGGATCTCGAGCGGCCGGCGTTCCTCGGCCAGCGCAACGATCACGGGATGTGAAACGCCCATCGTCGCGCTCAGGTTGACAGAGCGGTGTCGCCGGCGCGGTTCACAACCACGCCGGCACACGGCACGTCGAGACGGCGGAGCGTTTGGATCGCGTCCACGAGCATACGGCGCTCGAGCCGGCCAGGTGGCGCAACGAGCAGCACCGGACGCTGCGGCGTGAGGGCCGCGGCTGTGGCGTCGGACGCCAAGGCCGGCAGGCGCACGATCACCATGCCATGAGCCTGCTCGAGGCGCTGCATCGTGGCATTCACGTCCGTCGTCAGCGCCGTCGATCCCGGCACGGCCGATCCGCTGAGGTCGAGCACCGTGGGATCGGTACCGCGCGACAACGCGGTGCGGGCCAGGCGTTCCGCCACGCCGGCGGTGCTCACCCGTCCGTCGATCGGCACCAGCAACAGCGTGCGCGTAATCGGACCACCGGCCACGAGCAGCGGAACCGTAGCGTCAAGCCGCAGCGCGGGAACACCCGTGGTGCGCTCGATGGCCTGCGGTCCTTCCACGTATCGTCCGAGCAATCCGGTGAACAGCGCGAGCAGAATCCCCACGAATAGCCCCGCCGCCGTGCCGATCGCGAGCGTCAATCCCTTGCGGGGAAATACGACTTTTCGTTGCGGCGTGGCAACATCGAGCAACTGCACATCGCCGCCTTCGCTGATCGCGCCAAGGCGAGCTTCAACGAGCTGGACCTGCAGCGCGGCGTAGGTCGTGCCCAATTCCTTGGCGCGGCGTTGCAGCCGCTCACTCGATTCCGCCGCACCGGGAAATGTGCCGAGTGCGTGCCTGATCGTGTCGAGTTGCGCGCCGAGGTCAACGCGCTGCCGGTCCAACGAACTCTTATAGCTGGCGGCCAGGCCCGTGAGTTGGTTTTCAATGTTCTTGGCGCTCTGCCCCAGCGCCATGACTTCGCGATCGGACTCGAGCCGCTTTTCGAGTAACTGGGTACGATTGGTCTCTACCGTCACGAGTTGGCTGAGCAGCTCGTTGATGCCGGGGCTCTTGAGGAAAGTTGGATAGGCAGCGAGCTGACGCGGCGTCATGGTGCCGGCGGCAATCTGCGCGTCGAGCTGCGCCAGCGCGCCGCGCTCAATGTCGATTTCGCCCATCTGCTTGCGAAGGTCGGCCGCCTGGTCGAGCTGGATCTTGCCCTGCACTTCCGGCTGCAGCACGCCGCTGCGCTCCTGAAACCGGCGCAACGAGTCCTCGGCGTTCGACAGCTGCTTTCCCACGGAGTCGATCTGCGCACCGATGAATGACGCGCGGTAGGCGTTGGTGCCGTGGTCCACCGTGCGCCGGCGCACGAGATAGCTGGCGATCAACAGATTCGGCACAGCCGCGGCCGTCATGGAATCGGAAGCCTGGTAGCTCACCGTAACCACATCGCTGCCCGTGGTTTTGCCAACGCTCAGCCGCTGCTGCGCCGCACGCACGGCATCTTCGCGGTCGGACAGCACCAGGGTGAACGCCGGTGGCAGCGCCGTGTCGGCGCGCAGCACGATCGTTCCCTGTGGAAGCACGACCGGTGATCCGGCCGTTGCCTGGAGCACCTTGTCTCCGCTCGTGAGGCGATACTGCGTGCCGCTCACATGTTCGATCTTGTATTCAGATTTTTGAAACGCGCTCTCCAGGCGCATGCTGGCGAGCACGTCGCGCGCGGCAACCGACTTTGGCTCGGTGACGTCTGCCTGAAGTTTGAGCGAGTCCACCACTTCGCCAACAAGTGTCTGGCTGGAAAGAATGGCCACCTCAGTCTCGAGCGGCGACGATGCCGCCAGCCCGGGCGCGGCGTCGCCGAGTCCGAGCTTGGAAAGCATGGAGCTGGCGCCGGACGTGGGACCTGACTTCACGATTATGCTGGCTGTGGAGCCGAAGCGGCGCGGCGCAAAGATCACGACCCCCACCGCCGCGACGATCCCCAGCACCGTGCAGACAGTCAACGCCCGCCATCCGCGGCGCACCGCGTGCGCGAGCTCTACGACGTTGATGCTATCCGATCTGTCCGGCACAGTGATCACGGCAATCAACGATGAAGGAACGCGATCGCGAGCGACGTCAACACGCCGGCGACGCCAACGACTGCTCCGATGTTGAGCAGAATCCAGGACCGGCGCCCTACGACGACCTCGTCTCCCGTGCGCAACTCCGTCTGCCCCTGCGCCGTGTGGTCCCAATTGGGATAGCGCGTGAGCTCTGAGCCGCGCACGATCGCCACTTGGGAGATCGCACCTTCGGCCGTGATGCCACCGGCCCGGGCGATCACGTCGCGCAGCGTCAGCGCCGGATCCACGTAGTACACGTCCGGCTTGAGCACGGCACCGTTCACCGTAATGCGCCGCAGAGCCCGCACATCAACCGACGGGTCACGCAGAAAAGCGGCAAAGCGGGCCCGCACGGTGTCGCGCAGCATTTCAGTGGTCAAGCTGCCCACGTTGATCGTGCCCAGCCGTGGCAGGGTGATCTGGTTCTGTCCGTCCACGTAGACGCGGGCGCTGAAATCCTTTTCCTGGAACACCACGACGACGACGTCGTCGCCGGCCGCAAGGTGCGCTGGCGGTGCGGCTGCAGTTGAGCCCGCAGGCGTCTGGGCAAGGATCGCTGGCGCAGCAATGCCCCCGGCGAGGGCCAGGAGCATGAGCCTCCGTCTGACGCTTGAAGTCATGTCCTAACAATCACCTACGACAGGTGACATGTCTACTGGCGAGGTGATTGTGAGCGCGCAGATCCGCCCGAACGCTGGCCTAGTAGACGCCGCGTTGGGTGAACACCGCGTGCGGCGTGCGGAGCAGAATGGACACGTCCGAGGCCAGCGTCCACTGCTTCACATAATCGAGCTCGACGGTGGCGCGCATGGGATAACCCACCCGATTCCGGCCGCCCACGGCCCACGCTCCAGTCAGGCCAGGACGCATCGAAAGGAGGATTGCCGCCTCGTCCCCGTAATGCGACGACTCCAGTGGCACAATCGGACGCGGGCCCACGAGCGACATGTCGCCGCACAGCACATTCCAAAGCTGCGGAAGCTCGTCTAGACTGCTCTTTCGCAAAAAGCTCCCAAGCCGAGTGATGCGCGGATCGAGGTGGTGAGGAATCTTGAAATGATTGCTCACATAATGGTGGCGCAGCACTTCGTCGGCGTGAAGGCGGCTCTCGGCGTCCTCATGCATTGAACGGAATTTCCAGCAGCTGAACAGCCGTCCGCCGCGCCCCAACCGTGCATGGGCAAAAAACACCGCCCCGCGCGACTCCAGCTTGATGGCGATGGCCACCAGTACAATGGCCGGTAGTGCGAGCGTCAACCCGACGAGCGCGCCAATGACGTCGACGCCTCGCTTGACGCCGCACGACAGCCTCCGAACCAAGCCCACGTGGAGACGTGCCGCGTCAAGCTCGATTCCCTCGCCAATCTCGTCGCGTACGAGTGAGATGGGCATCCCACGATCGCTCTCTGTGGCCGTGCCGCGCCGGCGGCGCGCGGCGTTCTTTGCACGAGAAGCCTTTCCAGTCGTTGGTATCACGATGGGAGATCTAGGATGATTCGCTGAGACATCGCGTCTCGGCTCCAATGTAAGGCGAGAAGCGACATGCCAATAGTGGGCCAGCGCCGTTGCGCCGAAGATGCAAGGGATGCGAAAGTTGTAACATGCCAGGCGGCCGTTCCAACAAGACGCTGAAAGTCCTCGATCGGTACATTGGTACCGCTTTGCTCGCGCCAATGGCACTCGGCCGCAAGCAAGCGGTGCCCCCCACGCCCGTGCGCCGCATAGGCCTGATGAAGACCGCGGCTATTGGCGACACCCTGCTGCTCGCCGGCTTGGTGGACGACGTGGTGCGGACTTTCCCCGACGCATTGGTGACATTGATCACCGGCGCAGACAATCGCGCCGCCGCACAGCTGCTTCCCGGACGCGTTGACGAGCACATCGTCGTGCAGCCAAGGGCGCCTCTGTCGGCGCTCAAGGCGGTGCGCCGAGCACGATTGGATATCATCGTTGACTTCGGGTCCTGGCCTCGGTTTGACGCACTGCTCGCTGCCGCCAGCGGCGCTCGTTTCCGCCTCGGCTTTCGCACCCCAGGACAGCCTCGTCACTTCGGCTTTGACCGAACCGTGGACCACGCCGCGGTGCACGAACGGCAGAATTACGCGCGCTTGCTCGCCGAGCTCGGTGTGCGCAGCCAGGCGCCAGCCCGCATTACAGTACCCGGCGTGCTGAGCGCTGAACGATTCCCCCCGGAACCGTATCTGGTGTTGCATCCGTGGGCCGGCGGGCAGCTCCACGGAGCGCGGGAATGGCCGGTCGGGCGTTGGTTGGCAGTCGCCGATTGGGTCCACTCGAACGGTTGGACTTCGGTGTTGTCCGGCGCGCCGAGCGAAGCCGAGTCCAGCGCCAGGCTGGCCGCCCAGCTTCGGGCGAACGGCGCGGTGGTGATCGACGCTGCCGGCAAATACAGCTTGGCTGAGTTGGCCGACGTGCTCGCGGCAAGCAAAGCCGTGGTCTCGGTGAACACTGGCGTTGCGCACCTGGCAGGTCTGCTCGGCGCGCGCACGGTCAGCTTGCAGGGGCCCACCTCGCCAACCCGATGGGGGCCGCTCGGTCCACGCGTGCGATTGGTGAACAGCGAACTCCCGGGATGCGGCTATCTCAATCTCGGATTCGAGTACGCGGGACAGCGGCTCGACTGCATGGACGGCATCTCGCCGCAGTCCGTCATTGCGGCGGTCGAGACGTTGCTGGCCGATTCGCCCGAGCCGTTGCCAGAACCGAGCGTGCCGTAGCGAGCACGGCCTCCGGCGAAATGCCTGACATGCAGATGTTGTTCGAGCACGCGGCAAACTCGCGGCCGTCGTAGCAGGGCCTGCACGCGAGGTCCGCGCCGCCCCATATGACTTTCGTCATTGCGTCCTCGACGATGAACTGTGCGGGCATGGTCGGGCCGAATAGCGCGACGACCGGCGCCCCGGCGAGCTTGGCAAGGTGCATTGGCCCTGTATCGTGCGAGATCACGAGATCACAATCGGCGAACAGCGCCAGCGTTTCGGGCAGCGTGGTCTTGCCGATGCAATCGACCACCGGCATGCCGGCAAAGTCCGGCTTCACCCACTCGTCGTTGGCGTCGCCAACGAGCAACACCTCGCAACCGTCGGCGATGAGAGATTGTGCAACACTGGCATAGTGCGACACCGGCCAGCGGCGCACCGCGCTCTCGCGCATGACGTTGCGCCCACCGCCCGGCACCAAAGCGATCCGTACTTTCCGATCGTCGGCGACTTGAGTTGTGAACGCCGGCAGCCTAGGCAGCGGCCGCAGGCGACCGAGCGGATAATGCCCGGCAATTGGCCCCACGTGGGCCAGGCCGTCCAGCAGCCGCGCGTACTCGTCGCCAAAGTAGCGGCCGACCACCGGATTCATGACGCCATGGGCGTCGCGCGGCGATTGCGCCGTAATGGTTGCGCCGAACACGGGCGCCAGCACGAGCCGGTACCGGCGGTCCACGTGAAGCAGAAACACGCGCGTGAACCGCCGCGCGATGAGTGTTTTCCAAAGCGGCAGGAGCACGCCTAGCCGGGCGAGCGTGCCGCCGCGCAACAGTTGCCGCTCGTTGACGGTAATGATGTCGTCAACGTCGGCGAACTGTTCCACCAACGGTGCAACGGTCGTGCTGCACAACCAGGTGATCAAGGCGTCCTGATGTCGGTCGCGAATGCGTCGCGCGAGCGTCGATGCCATGACGACGTCGCCGACTGCGGCGAGTCGGACAATCAGGACGTGTTCGGTCAACGTTTGAGGATGGCGACGATTCCAACGAGCGACGCAACCACCGACGCCACCGACGCCGTGATGGCGGTCCAGTCGCGCTTGTCGTTCAGATCTTTTTCCGGCACGAACACCGAGCTCCCGGGCTTCGGCACCGGCTTGGCAGTGCCGAAGAGGAACCGCCGATGTCTGGTTTCGAGCTTGCCGCCTGGCTGGGCGACGTACGCACGATTGAAATCGCCCTTCGTCGTCTCGCCGCCCGCGGAGCGTACGTAGTAGTCGATGTCGGCGCCCGGGCGATACGCAATTCCAGTTGGCGCGTTTACGGCGCCGCGCACGATCACCACCGGCGTGTACTGAGGAATGAAGATCGAATCGCCGTCGATCAGCGAGATGTTGTCTGGGCTGTTGGGGTTCGCCAGCACCGCCGGCAAGTCGACACCAATGCGGAGTTCCGCCGGGAGCTCACCGCCGGCGCGCAGTGCCGGTGCTTGATCGACCGAGTTCTTGCCTGCTACCGCGGTGTGCCGTACGAACACGATCCCCGTCGCGTAGCCGCTGGTCGTGACACCACCAGCCCGCTTGATAATGTCCGACAACCGATCGCTCTTCGTGATCAGTGTGTAGTCGCCCGGTGACTTCACCTCGCCCTGCACCGACACCCGGCGCGGCAACTCCCACTCCGGCTGTCGCTTGATCAAGATTTGATCGTACGGCTGGAGCACCACAGTCGGCGCGTTCGCCGCCGGCGCCGGCACGCCCGGCGGCCCGAGGTAGCGGCCATCGGCGGTGCGATCGAAGAGATAGGTGGAGTCGAGCGGAACGGTTTCCGCAACCGCCGTAACGCCCGGCGCCCTATTCTCCGGCAGATGCGCTACCTCGGCGTTGGTGAGCAGCGCGCCGTCTTGCAGCCCGTTGGCCAACAGCACCGCGTCGCGCAGCGTCATGCCTTCACGGAAAGCCAACTGTCCGGGCTTGCGCACCGCTCCGGTAATCGAGATGTACCGCTTCGGCCGGAATTCGGTCATTGAGAAAACTTTGATCTGATCGCCATCGGCGAGCGCGAAGTCGTTCACCGCACGGCCAGTGGTGTCGTAGATGGCCGAGCGGAGCACGTCGCGCGTGGAGTCGGGACGCAGGCGTCCAACCAGCACCTCGCCGAGATAGCTGTCCGGCTTGAGGCCACCCGCCTTGTGCAATGCGTCGCTCAGCCGCATGCCCGGCGTGAACGCGACCGAACCTTGGGTCCAGACGTTACCCTTTACCTCGACGCGATTCGCAACCCGCTTGGCGACGGAAAGAATTCGCAGCACGTCGCCGCCGCGCACCGGCGTGGTGGACAACAACTCCGCCGGCACGTCCACCGCAACTCTGTCGCGTCCCGCCGACGTCCGCTCGGCGGGGGGAACAATCCGCTCAATCTGCACGCGGCGCCTGTCCGCCTGCTCCGAGAAACCGCCCGCCATCTGGACGACGTCGGCCACGGTTTGATTCGGCTTCACTTCGTACGTCGCGGGCCGCAGCACCGCACCAGCCACCCGCGCCTGCGGCCCGCGCGGCGGAACGAAAACGACGTCGCCATTCTCCAGCCGAATGTCCTTGCTCGCGTCGCCGTGCAGTGCGTAGTCGTACACATCCATGACCGCGACGAGTTGTCCGTTGCGGCGCACTTCCACGTTGCGCATCGACCCACTTTCGGTGGGACCGCCGGCGTCGTACAGCGCCGTCATCACCGTTGCCGCACGCGACAGTCGATAGCTGCTCGGATGGACGACGTCGCCGTTGACGAACACCTGGTTGGTGCCCATCTGGCTCACGTTGATGTAGAAGTGCGTCGTTGCGCCCGCGCCGCGCCGCACGCCGGAGTACACGCGGCCGAGTCGCGAATAGAGTGCGTCCTCGAGCTGGGCGCGGGTGAGGCCGGCCACGTTGATTTGGCCCACGTCGGGAATAACGATAAAGCCGTCGTTGGTCACCGTGAGCTGGTACGACTTTTCGACGTCGCCCGTCAGGAAGAGAACGAGCTTGTCTCCCGAGCCGAAGCGATAGTTCGCGTCCGCACCACCCGACGTGTTCGGCTCGAACAGCTTGTTGTCGCCGCGAAAGAGGTCGAGGCCGAACACCGTGAAGCCGCTGTCCGACTGCTCGCGCTGGAGATCTTTTGAGCGGAGTAACGCCCGCACAGCGGCACGCGTTGAATCGTTCTCCATGGCGCGCTGCAGCGTGTCGAGGAACGCCGAATCGAGCCGGCTCTTGGTACGGCGGCGGCCGGTGCTCTGCTTGCGCAACGAGTCGACGGATGTGGAGTCGCCAATGCCAAGGGCGCGAATCGCGGCAAATACGTCGTCGCCGGGCACCGCCGAGGAATCGCCCGGCGTGCCACCCGGCAGATACTGATCGAGCAGCGAATCGGGATAACCCTGCGCCTTGAGCCGCGCGCGGATTTGCTCGGGGGTCATGCCGCTGGACTGCATCATCTGCTGCAGCCGCGCGATGGCGCCGGGATCGTTCTGCAACATCGCCTGCGCCTGGGCTGGCGACGGAATGCTCTGCGCAAGGGACGGCAGGCCGAACAGCGAGAGGAAAGACAGAGCGAGAAAAGCCCGGAAGTGCTTGGAGAGCATGAAGATCAGTTGGAGAGAATGGTCGCGCTGCGAATAATGGAGTCCGGGTAGGGTTTTGTCATGGTGCAGCCAAACCTTTGTCATCCCGGGCGAATCCGAGGGATCTCCCGTAGGCCGTCGTATAATCGGCGTTTGAGAAGATCTCTCCCTCGCTTCGCTCGCTCGAGATGACAACGCGGCAGCTCGCAGCCTGCCCCCGCCGCTTTGAGCCGTCAGCCCATGGCCCGACGCTTGGTCCCGGCCAGCCCGACGCCGAGATCAGGCCGGGCGTGACCAAGCGTCGAGCTGCAGGTCCCGAGCTGACGGCTGCGGGGGCAGGCTGCGAGCCAAGTTGCCCAATCCCGAATTACACACTCCGGAACAAGAAATTATTGACGTACAGTCCACCGCTGATCTCCCCCACCCGCTGATGCTCCTCCGCCCGGAACTCCACGACCGGCCTCCACCCCAGTCCCGGCAACCAGAACTCCCCGCGATATCCCATCCCTTCCACCTCGGCGAACACCCCGTCAATCGGCCCGCCGTGATGCCGCTGCTCAATCTCCACCAGCAACACCGGATGGGACTGCGCAATTGTCGCCGCCGCACCGCGGATCACGCCGAGCTCGGCGCCCTCGACGTCAATTTTCATCGCTTTGACGTTCACAAACCCGTACGAATCGAGCGTACGTATATCGACGTCGATGCTTTCCGACGGTCCGGTCTGATCGCCATCCATGAGACTCGCGGACCCGCGCGCCGCGCGTCCATCGACGATCGGCACCCGCAGCACCGCGTGCGCCTCGCTCGCGCCCAGCGCCACGTTGTGGACGTGGACTTTGGGGTTCACCGCCGCGTACGCTCGCAGCACGTCAACGCACGACGGCTGCGGCTCGAACGCCTCCACCACCGCGCCACGACTGGCCAGCGCATGCATGTAGATGCCCACGTTGGCGCCCACGTCGATTACCAGATCGTTCGGCCGCACCATCGCGCAAAACAACGGCAACTCGCGTTCGAGCAGGCCGCGCCAGCGCTCATACTGGAAGCGAACCACCGGCTGAAGTCGCGCCGGCAACAACTGCCGAACCGTGGAGGCAACGCTCACTGCGCGCTCCTGGTTGTCCCGGTGTTGAATGCGGCGATCACGCCGAGCGACGTCGCCGCTCCCAGGCCGGCACCTGCGATCATGTCCACACCATAGTGAAAGCCACCGTAAACGGCTCCAAAACCAATGAGTAGAGCAACGGCCGACACCGCCCAGCCAACCGGTCGTTGCCAGCGCAGCGCCGTCACGGCCATGGCGACGCTCACCGCCATGTGCGACGACGGAAACGCCGCCCCCCGCGACGACCCCGCGGCGAGTAAGCTTACCACCAGACGCCGAAACGGCCCGTTGGGCACGTTCAGCGGGGCAGCAAACAAATACCTCGGCCCTTCCACCGGCATGGCAACATAGATCGCCCAGCAGATGGTGCACGTCACGGTCAGCGCCAGCACAGTCTCGGCGAACGCCCGCTTCCGGCCGGCGGCCAACAACAGCAAAGGCGGCACAAAGATTACGGCGTAGTAAGCCAAATATCCGGCGTGCAGCAGCTCGCTGAGTGGCTGGTACGGCAGCCGGGCAGCGAAGGTATGGGAGGGCTGACCGCCAAACACGGCCAGCTCCCAGCGCTGGACCATCGCGTCATGGTATGTCGTTCCAACCGACGCGATCAACGCCGGAATTTCCCCGTAGAGCAGCGGGGCAGCGATGAGGGGGAGGAGGTCCCCCGCGGCCATCCTGAGCGAGCCGCCCTGCTCCCTCAGGGTGAGAAGAACGACACCCACCAGCCCCACATGCAGCGCCGCCAGCCACCACCGACCCCCTGTGACCAGAATCACACCGGACAGGGTCAGATACACTCCCAGCCATATCAACGCCGCGGCCCGCGGCTCGGGCCACGCCGCTCGCCGCGCCTCGCGATCCTGCGGCGGCAGTACACCTTGGATTACATTGGCACTCATGTCCGTCGAAATCATTCCCGTCGAGTCGTCGCGTGAGCTGCGTCGGTTCATCGATCTACCGTGGAAGATCTACAACCACGCCGACCATCCGCAGTGGGTGCCGCCCCTGCGCATTGCGGTGAGCGATGCGCTGGACACAAAAGCCAATCCGTTCTGGCGCGAGGCCGACCGGCAGCTCTTTCTGGCACTGAGAGACGGAGTGCCCGTAGGTCGCATTGCCGCAATCGAGAACCGCGCCCATAACGCGTTTCACCAGGACAAGGTCGGTTTTTTCGGTTTCTTCGAATGTAAGGACGACCAGGAAGCGGCCACCGCGCTATTTGCGGCGGCCGAAAGATGGCTTGCCACGCGCGGTCTCGACACCATGCGCGGGCCTACGAATCCGTCAACGAACCACGAGTGCGGCATGCTGGTGCGCGGCTTCCGCTGGCATCCCATGATCATGACCACGTGGAATCCGCGCTACTACGCAACGCTCGTCGAGGCTGCGGGCTTCACCAAGGCCAAAGACCTGCTCGCGTACTTCTTTCCCATGCAAGGCGAGCGAGCGTTCGAGATGCCTGAGCGCTACCGTGTGCACGCCGAGCGTGCCATGGCCGGCGAGAAGCTGACATTTCGCGATCTGAACATGAAGGACTTCGACCGCGAGGTTGAGCGCTGCTGGGAGATCTACAACAAAGCGTGGGAAAAGAATTGGGGCTTCTTTCCGATGTCGCACGACAGCTTCGTGCATGAAGCGAAAGTGCTCAAGTACATCATTTGGTCACAGTTCGCGTTCGTCGCGGAAGTGGACGGAATCCCGGCGGGGTTCATGATCATCGTGCCCGACTTTCATCATGCATTCAAGGCCATCGGCAATGGCCGTCTGCTACCCACGGGCATCTTCAAGCTCCTCGCCGCAAAGTCGCGCATCAAGAGCGGTCGCATCATGATCCTTGGGGCCAAACCGGAGTATCGTAATCGCGGAATCTTCGCGCTATTTGCCCACGAGATGTTTCGGCGCGGCAAGGATTTCAACGGCGTTGGCGCGGAAGCGAGCTGGATTCTCGAGGACAACGAAAAACTCAACCGTCCGCTGGAGGCAATGGGCGCCAAGGAATACCGGCGCTGGCGGATCTATGATCGGCACATTGGCCGTCCGGCCTCCGTCAGCGGGGCGCTCGGCGCATGAGTATTTTCGCAAAATGCGAGAAATACACGTTGGCGCGCGAGCTACAGGCGGCCGGCATTTACGCCTTCTTCGTTCCGATCGAAGAGTCCACTGCAACTGAGGCTCGCGTCGGGGGCGAATGGAAGGTGATGGTGGGGTCGAACAACTACCTCGGACTCACCCATCATCCCCACGTGCTCGAGGCAGCCCGCGACGCGCTCGCGCGCTTCGGTAGCGGATCCACCGGAAGCCGGTTGCTCAACGGAACTCTGACGCTGCACGACGAGCTCGAAGGGCGGTTGGCGCAACTCTTTCGCAAGCAAGCGGCACTCGTGTTTACCACGGGCTATCAGGCGAACCTCGGCGCCATCGCTTCGTTGGTCGGTCGCGAAGATCATGTCTTTCTCGATCGGCTCGACCATGCGTCGATCGTTGACGGGGCCCGGCTCTCGTACGGGCAGCTCCATCGCTATCCCCACGGCGACGCCGAATCGCTGGCGCGGCAACTGAGCTCAGTGCCAAGGGACGCGGGCAAGCTGGTGGTGACGGACGGCGTGTTCTCCATGGAAGGCACTGTTGCCGAGCTACCGAGCCTGATCGCGTCAGCGAAGCAGCACGACGCCACGATCCTCGTAGACGAAGCCCATGCGATAGGCGTGTTCGGCGCCACAGGTGCCGGCACGGCCGAACACTTCGGCGTGTCCGATCAGGTGGACCTGATCATGGGCACTTTCTCCAAGTCGCTGGCCTCGGTGGGTGGTGTGGTTGCCGGACCGGAGTCAGTGATCCACTGGATGCGCCACCACAGCCGCGCGCTGGTCTTCACGGCAAGCATGCCGCCGGCGTCAGTTGCCGGTGCGCTCGCGGCGCTCGACGTCATGCGTGATGAACCCGAGCGCCGCGCGCGACTGTGGCAGAACACCCGACGCGTGGCCGAAGGTCTTCGATCGCTCGGCTTCGACGTGGGCGCGGCGCAGACGCCAATTATTCCGGTGATGATCGGAGATCTCGAGCGCACGCTACGGGTGTGGCAGGCGCTATTCGACGATGGCGTGTTCACCCATCCGATCGGCCCGCCGGCGGTACCGGTGACGTCATGCCGGCTACGCGTCTCGATGTCGGCAGAGCATACAGAGGAACAGATCGATCGCGTGCTCAGCGCCTTCGCCAGAGTGGCGCGCAGCGACGAGGGCTCGATGTCGTTGGAACGCGATCCGTCGCTTCGCTCAGGATGATAGCGGGCGGCGCCCAGGATGACAGTTAATGTCTCCAATCTAAAATCTCTAAACTCCGTGTCTCGATTCTTGGTCACGATAAGCGACGTCGAGATGCCAGAGTCGCACAGCGAAGCAGTTTGATCTGACAGCTCGCCGACCACGCCCGGGACCGTGCACCACAGCTGATGTCTCAACGTCGCCCGAGACTCGAGAACTTCATTCACTGGCCGGCCAACTCGCATCTCGACGTCTCTGATCGTGATCAAGAATTGAGAAACAGAGTCTAGAGACTAAAGACTCGAGACTGAGAACATATGAAAGTTGGGATCGTCTGCGACTGGTTCCACCCTCGCGTCGGCGGTATCGAGCTCCATCTCCAGAACCTCGCCGCGCACCTCGTTGCTGCGGGTCACGAGGTAGTCGTCGTCACTCCCACGCCCGGCGCAGCGACCGTCAATGGTATTCGCGTGCGCCGCATCGACGCGCCGCTCGCACCGGTATTCGGCTTTCTCACCTCGCCAGCCGGCATTCGGGCTATCGGTACGGTGCTGGTCGAGGAGCGCGTCGACGTTGCGCACTGCCATGTGAGCATCATCTCGCCCGCCGCACTCGGCGGAGCGCACCAGGCGCAACTGCGCAATATTCCCACGGCGCTCACCTTTCACTCCGTGGTGCCGCAGACGCGGCTGCTCGCACGCGCCGTGGATCTCGCGTTTGGCACGTCACGCTGGCGGGCTCGCTTCTCTGCTGTGAGCCAACGTGTCGCGGCTGACGTGCAGCCCGTGGCGGGCAAGCAGGAAGTGACGGTAATTCCCAACGGGATTGACGTCAACTTCTGGCGTGTTCCGCCGATTCCGCATGGCAACGACATTCGTCTCGTGAGCGTCATGCGGCTCAACCCCAAGAAGCGGCCGCTCGCGCTCATCGACATGATGAAGCGGCTCGCGCAGACACTCGGCGATTCGCCACGAATTTCGCTGCGCATCGCCGGCGACGGACCGCAGCGCCATGCACTCGCCGTTGCCATCGACCGCGCTGGACTCGGCGACCGCATCGCACTACTCGGCATAAGGAGCCGCGAGCAGATTCGTTCGCTGCTCGCCGAGAGCGACGTGTTCGTGCTACCCACGGTGCGCGAATCGTTCGGCTTGGCTGCACTCGAAGCGCGCTGCGTCGGGCTGCCAGTGGTCGCAATGGCGGCGTCCGGCGTGGCCGAGTTCATCGGGCATGGCCGCGAAGGAATGCTGGCGCTTTCTGACGCCGATTTCGCGGCGCACACGGCAACACTGGTACACAACGCCGAGCTTCGTCAGTCCATCGCGCGGCACAATCGAGAGACCGTACCGCCGTACAGCTGGCCCCGAGTAATCGACCAGCACGTCGCGCTCTACCGAGACGCGATAGCTCTCCGCAACAACGTGTGACGCGACAGAAATAGGTACCCAATCCCCACCGAGGGCACCATGAAGCAGATGTGCTGCGTGATGGCGAGGCTCAGCGCCAGCTCGGGCGCAACGCCAAGGTATCGATACGCGAGAAAGGCGCTCGCCTCGTAGGTGCCGAGATTCCCTGGAGCGAGCGGCACCATGGTGCCGAGAATCACCGCGGCGAAGACGACCACTGTGCTCCCCACCGACAGCTCGACGCCAAACGCGTGCTGCACGGCCGCCATGGCGAGCGCCTGAAACAACTTCATGCCGATCACGCACGCCAGCGCTGTAGCCGAGCGGCGCCAACTCTTGAGAATCGCCAGTTCGGTCTTTGCGCCCCAACGTGATGCGATCAGCAACACGACGAACAGGGTGCCCACCGCGAGCGACGCCGAGACGATGCCGGCGCGCATCCATCCGGGCAACGGAAGCAACAGGCCGGCGAGCAGAAAGAGCCCGATCTTCGTCAGTCCCTCGCCCAGCTGGTCGAGCGCGAACACCGATACGGCGCCGCGCTGGCTGATGTTGCCATGCGTCGCCAGCAGCACGACGCTCGACGCATGTCCGCCGCCGAACGGTACTGTGTTCATGAGCGACGACGATGCCGACACGATCTCGAATACGCGGCGATAGGTGACCGGCGCCTCACCGGCTGGCCGAAGTACGTACCAGTACGCTGCCCAGCAAACAAGAATTATCGTATTGCTCAACAGGCCCAGCACCAACCACAATGGCCGGGCCGTTGCTAGCGCCTGGAGCGCGCGGGTCCAGTCGAGCTTCCGCCCCGCCACAACGATCGCCACCGTGATCGTGACGAACAAGGCGAGCCGGAACAACCAGTCATTCCGACGGCGCGAAGCGCCGGAGGAATCGCTTATGACAACACTCATAGCCGGTAGCGCGACCGGTATCGTAGATCCCTCGCTACGCTCGGGATGACACTCGTCACACCAACTCCCGGATGCGAACGAACTGTGCTCCCTGTTCGGCGTACGATCCGAGCACGCTTTTTACGCACGCTAGCGCAACGTCGCCGGTCTTGAACCGGCAATCGAGCCGCAGCTTCTCATTTCGCAAGTCCACGAACTCCCACGGGTGAACGAACAACACCACGGGATTGGACACAGCGGCGAGATACGCCCGTCGGACGAACGTCGGCAATCGCAGCACGGACGACGTCACCGACGCCGGAACGCGGCGCAGCGTGGACTGGGCCCGCTTTTTATAGTATGCCATCTTGTACTTCGCCTGCGATGAGTCGAGATCGAAGCCCGAGCGTTCGAGCATTTTTACATACGCTTCGGGAAAGCGCAGGTACGGCGCGCGGAACGATGTCACAGTCGCAAATCGCCGAAGTATCGCTGCGCTCTCTACGATCTCTCGTTCCGCCTCGGCTGGCGGCAAGGCGGTGAACGCTGTGTGCGTCATGCCGTGGCAGGCAAGCTCGTGGCCTTCCGACACCAGGCGCTCGATGCCGCGAGGGTATCGCCGCGCCACATCCCCCGTGGTAAAGAACGTCGCCGGCACCCCGGCGTTGCCGAGCAGGTCGAGCAGCTTCGGCAAGCCGTGCTCCATTCCGCGAAAGCCTTGCAGAAATGGCGGGCAATCCGGTTCGAGGTCCACGGTGAACGACACCACCGGCGCGATACTCACGGTCGCACGACGACCGCGAGCGTCGCCAGCACGTTATTTCGCGATTGGCCCGCCACAAACCCGTAGTTGGTGACGTGCTCAACGCCGGCCGTGCCACGTAGGCTCAGACGGTCCGCGCCGTGAGACGTGGACAGCGTGCCCATGATACGCGCCCGTTTCTCACCGGGCCGCCGTGAGACTTGTGTAAAATGGAAATTGGAATCGGTGGGGCCTATGGCGCCGGACCCGTAGGCGTTTCCGCTCCGCACCTCGAACGCACCACTTAGCGCCGCGTACATCCCGGCTTCGGTTTCGCCGTCTACCGTGAGATAGCCTCCGAGGCCGCGTGGACCCAACGGATCACCGAGCAGATCGTTGTTCTGAGCGATGAAGTAGTCATTGTGCGTGTAGTAGCGGATGCCCGTCTGGTGATACTCCGCTCTCACGCCGAGCCGGCCGCACTCGGTAATGCACGACAGGGACGTGCCCACCAAGTATCCGCCGTCCTCGAGCAAAACGCTTTTCAATCGCCGCGCGTCGAAATCGTCGATGTCCATGTCGGTGTACAACTCGAACCCGCTCCACGACGGCACGCGCCAGTGGAAGTCGACACCAGCCATCTTATTGGAGAATTGGAAATCGCTGTGCGTCCGGAAGACGTCGAAGATCGGCACGACATCCAGGACGCGATCGCCGAAGCTCGCCGGCTGGCCGCCGTTGCCGCCCATCGCGTCGATTACGTGCACACCTACCTCGAGCTGCTTCACCGGCAGCGCGGACACGTGATAGGCTACGAGCTTGGAGTGCGGGTGGATCTGGTCGTGGTCGCCGAGATCGGCCACGAGCAACGTGGCTCGAACCGGACCGGCGACATGCAGCCACCAGGGAAGTACCACCGGCGCGTCGTTTGAGATGCGCACCATATCGAGCGGCGGCGCGTTGTCGGACAGCAACAAACCACCGGATGGTGCCTGGCCAAAGATCGCGTTGTCGCGGCCAATTTCAATTGCGGCGTTGCCGAACAGCAGGTTTGCCGCAGCGGTATGCAGCGTCAGATCCGTTGCCGAGCCCCCGCCGCGAAACGACTTGCTCACGGCGCGCGGATTGATCGACAGCGCCAGGTGCGGCCCGATGACGGCGCTGTGAAAGGTCTCGACCGCGGCAGTAACACCGTCTGCGATATCGCGGCCGCCGCGATACGCCGCGAGCGGATTGATCAACGCGGAGATTCGTCCGTTCGAATCGGGAGGCACGCCACGATATGGGCTATCCAGCTCCGACACTTCCGCCGCCGCTGCATCGATGATCTTGTTCTCACCCCGCGTCCACCGCACCAGATCGGCGGCAATCGTCCGCGTGGCCCACTCGCGAGCAGCGGGGTTGCGACCGGCGTTTCGCTGCGCCTCGTTCAACAGCCGAACTACCTCGCGTTCGCTGAACGGACGCGCCCCAAGCACCAGCGTATCGATCAATCCAGCGGCAGCCAGACGATCGATGTCGCGATAGACACGTTCAGTCGGCGGGACCAGCGGGCGCGCTTGGGCCGCTGCGGAACCCACAGCGGTGACGAGCGCAGCGAGTGCGATTACAAAACTATTCATGGCTTGGTCGAAGGAGATCACACCCATTTCTGAGCGCGATACCAATGATAGGTGTCGCACAAGCCGCGTTGTAGCTCGATCGATGGGGAAAATCCCAACATTTCCTTTGCGCGCGCGCTCGAGCACAGCCAGAACGGTGCCTTCGCCAGCTCCACTTTGTCAGCTGTCAGTAAGCTCGTACGGCCAGTCAGCTTTGCGACGAGGTCACCAACCCGCGCGCCGACACCGACCAAGGCCCTCGGAACCTCGGTGTCAACTCTCAATTTGCGGCCCGCGCATTCGGCCACCGTTCGAAACAACGCGCGCCACTGCACCGGTTCGTCGTTCGCCAGAAAGAACGTCTCCGTTACGGCACATCCGTCCAATGCGGCGCGCAGCACACCCGCGGCAACGTCGTCCGCGTGGATGATCGAAATCCATTGGTCGCGGTTGCCGGCGTGAATCGCCATTCCTCGCGCCGCCAATTTGTGCACCGTAAGGAAATCCCGGTCGTATGGCCCGTACACGGCCGCGGGGCGAATGATCACCCACGGAAGCCCGGACGCCCGCACCAGTTCCTCGGCGTCCAGCTTGCTCTGCCCATAGGCTTCGGTCGGCGCCGCTCGGTCAGATTCGATGACCGGCGCGAGCAATGACGCCGCGGGACCGGCGGCCGCTTGCGACGAGATGAACACGAAGCGCCGGACCCGGGATCGCTCGGCAGCAGCAAGCGTCGTCCGGGTCAAGTCCACATTCGACGCGCGCAGCCCCGCCCGCGACGGCGACCGTGTGGCGCCGGCGGCATGCACGACGACATCGACGCCGGCGAATCGCTCGTCAATTCGGGATTCATAATCGCCCCGAACAACGGGCCGCACTTCCCACCCGGCGTCGGAAAACCGGCCCACGAGATGCCGTCCGATGAATCCGTTTGCCCCCGTGATTGCGACGAGCATCTGCGGCGGAATGCCGGCTACCGCATACCTGCGCACGCCGAATCAGCCGGTGAGCGGGCGCCATACTGCGCCTTGATCACCGATGCTTTTCCGTCGGTCGCGATCGTCACGACATATATATTATCATATTGAGAATCGCATATCAGCGCTGGCTGTTTCGCCCCGAGCGCCGCGACGATCTCGGGCACGGTATTCGAATGACCCACCACGAGCACAGTACCACCCGCATGCCGCCTTACCGCCGCCGCCACGTCCTTCACGTGAGACGCAGAGACGGTGGACACGATCTCCGGTGTGATGCCGAAGGCAGCCGCTGTGGGCGCCGCCGTGCCCTTGGTGCGCGCGAACTGCGTCGTGATGACAAACGTGACGCCGGCGTCGCGTACGGCCGCGAGCAGATCGCGGGCCCGCGTCTCCCCCGCCGCAGTCAGCGGCGGATCGTTCGCCGGCGTTGCCTCTTTTTCGGCGTGCCGCACCAGGATGACGGTAGTTGCCTTCCCACCCTGCGCGCTCGCCGGGGCTGCCGCCCCGGCTATGAGCAAAAGCGAAAGTGCGACTGCCGCATACAACCTGCCGACCACTGTCTTCACGGTATTTTCCGAATGGTGTTCGCTGCGTCTACCACGATCTCGCACAACTTTGTCTGTCGATCGGCCACGAGAAGCTTCATGGCCGTTTCGTGATCCATGCCCGCGCGATACGGCCGATCGGTGGTCACCGCGTCGTAGATGTCCACCACGGCCAATATTCGCGACGCCTGATCGAGCTGTTTCCCTTTGAGGCCCCACGGATAACCGGTGCCGTCGAGCTTTTCGTGGTGTAATGCCGCCGTCCAGGCAAAATCGCCGAATGCCGACACCTGCGACAAGATGGACAACGTGTACTTGGGGTGTTGTTGCACCTGCGTCCATTCCGCCGGTGTCAGCTTACCCGGTTTGTCGAGAATCTGGTTCGATACGCCGAGTTTGCCTATGTCGTGCAATAATCCGGCGCGGTAGATGCTGCGCTGCTCTTCGGCGTCGAAGCCCAGCTCGCCCGCCACGAATCGAGCATACTCGGCCACACGCGACGAATGCCGGTACGTGTACGGCGACTTGGCGTCGATGATGTCCGAAAAGGCTATCGCGACCGCATCGAGTTCGTCCTCGTCCGCGAGCCGAACCTGATCCACCGGCTCGGCGGCAACAAGCTTCTCGCGCACGTCCGTCGAGCGCAGCCCGCGCCACCAGTCGGTGTCGTGCTCCCAGCCAATGACCATGTCCACGAGCTCGGGATCGAACCAGCTTCCCCGTCGCTGCTTCGCCACTCGGAGCGCGACACTCACGCCGCCCGATTCGTGAAATGCCTCCACCGCCTGCGAGATATTGGCGATGCGCGCCAGCAACGGAATGCGGCTTTCGGCCAGGCCTTCAGGATAGCCGAGCCCGCACCAGTGTTCGTCGAGCGAGCGAATGGCCTGCGCCGTGGATTCGGGGAACCCCAGCTGCCGCGCGATGCCGGCACCGCGCTCGCAGCGCACGGCGATCAGATCTCGCGTCATTCCTTCCGTTCTGGCGATGGCGAGAAAGTGTCGCGCGCGCTCGGCAAGTCCGCGTCCGGCGCCGACGTTGCGGGCCGTATTCAGCGCCAAGCTCAGTCGGTCGTGCCAATCAACGAGCTTCATTTTCGACTTGACGTACTGATCGTCCGACCCGAACAACGCCGCCATGCGCGCCGCGTTACTCGAGCACCCGGCATCCTTGAGCAACAGCGCGTAGTACAGCGCCGATCGTTCTTCCGCCGGCAGCGAAAGCTCGCTGGCGATTCGCATACCGATGAGGCACGTGCGAATCGTGTGGCCGAGTGGCTGCCCTTCGGTAAGATCGAGCGCATGCGACAACGCAGCGAGCACTTCGGAAAGGCTCACCTGCGCGGTCGATACCGAGTTGTCCGGACTTTCAGCGGTCATGAAGGTGGAACGGGTTACCCGACAGACGATTTACCACGCAATCCGTGATAACGTCCCGAGTTCCCAAGTTTTCGGTCTCGATTCCTGGAGCTCTCGACTCTGTGTCTCAATTCTTGATCACGACCGGCGACGTCGCGACGTGAGCTCGGCGCACCGTGGCGGCTTGTCTGGCAGCTCACCGTCGCTCGAGATATCAGAAAGTCTTTCACCAACCGGCTGGCTGGCATCTCGACGTCGCTCGCCGTGATCAAGAATTGAGAACCGGAGTCGAGAGTCTCAAGACTCGAGACTCGTTTGCCCTGGTGAGCTGCGTCAAATCGTCCGCTTGAGCCCCGCGCTCACCACCGCCGCGATGAGCGTGAGTACCGCAATCACGCGCGCCGTAAACACCACATTGGCCGGCTTGTTCTTGCCGCCGAACCACCGGCGCCGGGGCACATCGAGAACGGCCAGCGCGTCTGCCATCTCCCGCCCCGTCCGCCAGCGAAGCTCACGTTCTTTCAACAAGCTGCGCTCGATCGCTGCGCACAACGACTCGGGTGCGGACGCCGCGACACTCGACAGCGGCGCGTGTGCCTCGGTGATGTGCCGCGCGGCAAGCGACTCGAAGGTCGGACCGTCGAAAGGCAGCTCACCGCTCACCATGTAGTAGCCGAGCACGCCGAGCGAGTACAGGTCGCTGCGCCCGTCGATGTCCAGCTCACCCGCAGCCTGCTCGGGCGACATGTAGTGCGGCGTCCCAAACGCGCGCTGCGCATCGGCGCGCACCGGATCGAGCGACCGAAGCAGCGCGACACCGAAGTCGGTGAGCATTGCCCGCCCGCTACCACGCTCAATGAGAATATTCTCAGCCTTGAGGTCGCGGTGCACCACCCCGTCGCGATGTGCCGAATCGAGCGCCAGTGACAGGTCGCGCAGTATGCGCTGCGCTTCCGCGGCGGGGATCTTACCCTCGCGACGCATCCGCTCGGCGAGCGACTCGCCGTGCACGTACTTCATGACGATGTAGACGAGCGGATCGGTCGTCGGGACGTCGGCGATCTCGCCGAAGCTGTGCACCGGAACAATGTTCGGGTGGCTGAGCCGCGCCGTCATGCGCGCCTCGCGGCGGAACCGCTCGCGATGCTCCTCCGACGAGGCGAACTCCTGCCGCAGAACCTTGATGGCGACCAAACGATGCAGCGCGATGTCGCGCGCAAGAAACACGACGCCCATTCCACCACGACCGATTTCGCGGACGATCTGGAAGTGCGCGCCGACATGAGCAACGATCTGCTCGTGCTCCCAGGTCGCGGACACGGACGCGAGCTCGCCGGAAATCGGCAGCTCGAGCGTGTCGGCGAAGGGATCAACGAGAAACGACATTGGATCAACGAGAAGAAAGGGAGTTGAAGAGGGCGAACCGGCCCTCGTTCAATCAGACACCGTACGCGTCACAAGGGTTTGGCCTGGGGAGCGACGAGGCTGATGACTGCCCTACGGATCTCGTTGTCAGAAAGTTACTTAAGGCCGCTGCTGGGCCTTCCAGCTGGCCGGCAGGTTCCGCTCGATCTCGATGTTTTCGAACGTGCCGCTCGCTCGCGCCCCTGCCCGCTTTGCCCAGGCGGCCATGCGCTCCACGCCATCCTCGAGCGTCACCGGCTTGGCGTCGCCAAAAATCTTGCGGGCCTTTTCGTGGCTCGAGTACGCGTGCACCACTTCGTTGCGGGGCGGCAGGTGCGTGACGTTCGGCGCGACACCCAGCGTGCGGCTCACCACTTCGGCCAACTGATTCACGGAATACGGCACGTCCGCGCCGATGTTGATCACTTGGTTGTATGCCGCCGGCACGTCGACGCATCGCGCAATGTGCGGCGCCACGTCGTCAATGAAGCTGAAGGCGCGCGTCTGCGTTCCGTCGCCGAACACGCTGAGCGGCTGGCCGTTCATGATCTGATTCATGAAGATGCCAATGACGTTGCGATACCTGTCGCCGATGTTCTGGTGTTCGCCGTACACATTATGCGGACGAAATACCACGGAGTTCAGACCGAACATCTCGTGCGCCGCGCGCAGATCCAGTTCCACCGCATACTTGGCGATTCCGTACGGATCCTCCGGCTGCGGCACCATCGATTCCGTCATCGGCACCTGGCCGGCGCCGTACACCGCGATCGACGACGTGAACACAAAACACTTCACGTCATGCTTGATCGCTTCGTTGATCAGGTTGATGCTGCCAACGACGTTGTTCGTGTAGTTGAAACGCCGAATGAAGTGCGACAGCCCCTCGGCCGCGTACGCCGCGAGGTGGTAGACGTAGTCGAATTTGTGCTGATCGAACAGCCGGGCCAGCAGGTTGACGTCGGTGATGGTGCCCTCGACGAAGACTGCACCCTCGGGAACGTGATCGCGGAATCCGCCGCTCAGGTCGTCGAGCACAACGACGCTGTGGCCGGCGTTCAGGCAATGTTGCGCGACGTGCGAACCAATGAATCCGGCGCCGCCGGTGATGAGTGACGTAGGCATAGGACGCGGAATATATCGGGCGGACGGTAAGCTCGGTGAGCTGGCAGCCTGCCCCCGCAGCTTTGAGCCGTCAGCCCACGGCTCGACGCTTGGTCACGCCATCCCGATCTCGGCGTCGGGCCCACCGAGACCAAGCGTCGAGCCGTGGGCTGAGAGCTGACGGCTGCGGGGCAGGCCCGAGCTGCGGGCTACCTACTCAATGCGCCACGATCATCCACGTAAACACGTACTGCTGCAACAGCACCAACACGCCCACGAACATCCCCAACAGCAAACTATGCCAGAACACGAATCGCAAAATCCGCCACTCCTGCCCCACGTACCCTGTGGCCGTGCTCGCCACACAGATGCTTTGTGCGTCGATCATCTTGCCCATCACGCCGCCCGAACTGTTCGCCGCCGACAACAGCACCGGATCCATCCCAAGTCGCGTCGCCGTGACGTGCTGCAGGCTGCCGAAAAGCACGTTGGATGACGTGTCGCTCCCGGTGAGCGCCACACCCAGCCATCCGAGCATGGCCGCAAAGAACGGATACGCCGCCCCAGTGTGCGCGAACGCCAAACCCAGAATCGCGTCCTCGCCGGAATACCGCGTCACGTAGCCCAGGGCGAGCATGGCCGCAATGGTGAGCAGCGACCGCCACACCACGACAATTGTTTTCACGTAGTCGCGGATCAGCTCCTTGACCGAGTAGCGCAGCAACAGCCCCGAAATGATCGCCGTGATGAGGATCGCGGTACCGCTCGCCGAAAGCCAATTGAACTGGAAGACCGCTGACTCAGCGGTGGGCGTGGGCACCACCGGCGCAACACGCGACACGAGCTTGTCGAGTCCCGGCACCGCGATCGTTGGCGCCGAGATGTGGTTGAGCATTGTTTTCACCTGCGGCGTGCCCCAGGCAAACACGATCACCGTGAGAATCACCCACGGCGCAATCGCGATCCGTAGCGGAATCGCATCCTTGCCGTCCTGAGCAATGCCCTGGGCGGTATCGACGACGGCGTGCCCGTACCGCGCGTTCTTGCGCTTCTGCTGCCACCGCAGAAAAGTGGCGAGGCAGATCATCGAGCTCGCCGAGGCGATGATGTCTACCAACCACGGCCCGTGATAGTTGGACACGAGAAATTGCGGCACCGCGAACGTGATGCCCGCCACGAACAGCGCCGGCCACACTTCCCTCATCTTCTTGAAGCCCACGTAGGCCGCGATGAGCCAGAAGGGCACGATGAACGAGAAGAATGGCAACTGGCGCCCGATCATCGCGCTCAGCGCGCCGAGGTCGAGACCCGTGACGCCTTGCAGCGCGATGACTGGCGTTCCCAACGCGCCGAACGCAACCGGCGCGGTGTTGGCGATTAGAGAAAGCGCAGACGCTTCGAGCGGCGGAAAGCCGAGCCCGATCAGCATGGCCCCTGTAACGGCCACCGGCGTGCCGAAGCCCGCCGCGCCCTCGAAGAACGCGCCGAAACAGAATGCAATGAGCAGCAATTGCATTCGTCGGTCGCTTGTGATGCCCGTGATCGCGCGTTGCAACGCGACGTAAACGCCGCGCCGTTCGGTGATGCGATACATGAACATGACGTTCAGTACGATCCACCCAATCGGCAGCAATCCGTAGGCGACGCCGAGCAATGCGGACTTTGCCGCCATGGAGGCCGGCATCCCAATCACGCCTACGGCAACGATCAGCGCGGCAGCAAGTCCGGCGAGCGCCGCGAAGTGGGCGGGAACTCGTCGCATTGCGAGGAGTCCAAGAAGGATGGCCAGCGGGAGCACGGCCACGATGGTGGACAGCGGTCCGTGGAGCGGATCGTAGCTTTGTTGCCATCCCATGGGTGCGCGGACGAAAAGTGGAGGCTATACATCCGAATGATGACGAACATCAGGAACCGAACAGCTCGCCATTCTGCGGGCGTGATGATTATGGTGCTGCTGACGCTCGCTGGCTATACGCCGCGTGCAATTGCGCAAAAGTCGGACACGTCGGCCAAGGCGGCCGTTGACACCGCGGCTCCGCTCTGGCCCGTGGATTCTCCCGAGCCGCTTCCGGGCGCCATTCTCCCGGCGAACCGCATAGTCGCGTTCTACGGCAACCCTCTCTCGAAGGGCATGGGCATCCTTGGCGCGTTGCCGCCCGACAAGATGCTCGCCAAACTCGACAGCGAAGTCGAGGCGTGGAATCTCGCCGATCCCTCGACACCCGCCATTCCCGCCCTGCACCTCATAGTGGACGTCGCCGATGCCGTGCCCGGGAAATCGGGGAAGTACCGCACCCGCATGGATAGCGCGTTGATCGAGCGGGTCTACAACCTGGCCCACGATCACGGCGCGTTGCTCTTTCTCGACCTTCAGGTTGGCCAGGGCACGTTGCAGGAGGAGATTCCGCGACTTACCAAGTACCTGAAGCGGCCGGACGTTCATTTGGGCGTGGACCCTGAGTTCTCGATGAAGCACGGCGAACGTCCGGGCACGGTGATCGGGACGCTCGACGCGGCGGACATCAACTACGCGTCCGAGTTCCTGCAGCAGCTCGTTGACGCCGAGCATTTGCCGCCCAAGGTGCTCGTCATCCACCGGTTCCGCCGGCCAATGCTCACCGGCTACCAGCGCATCAAGCTCGACGCGCGCGTCCAGATAGTGATCGACATGGACGGCTGGGGCACGATGTCGCAGAAGGTGGATTCCTACCGAGCGTTCGTGGAGAAATATCCGGTGGAGTACACGGGCTTCAAGTTGTTCTACAAGAACGACAAGCGACTGAAGGGCAGCCGGTTGATGACGCCAGCCGAAGTGTTGGCCCTGCACCCAAAGCCGGTTTACATCCAGTACCAGTGAGCAGCAGTCGGCTACCTGCTTGCAACGCGAAACACGCGGATTCACAATGACTTAGCAGGATTTGACAAGTTTTAGTGTCCGGACAATATTTGTTGTCATGCAAGCTGAATTGTTGGTTATCGACACCGCGGAGCAGGCCGCAGCCGCGATCGATCCGGTGCACTGCCAGATCCTTGAATACCTCCGGGACCCGGACTCGGCAGCCGGCGCAGCGCGCGCCCTCGGGATCCCCAGACAACGGCTCGGCTACCATATCCGGGCGCTCGAGCAAGTGGGCCTGCTCCAATCGGTCGGAGAGCGCAAACAGCGCAATTACGTCGAGCACCTCCTCCAGGCCACCGCGCGGCAATACGTCATCAGCCCGTCGGTCCTGGCGCGCGACGCGCGACAGACGGAGCCAATTCAAAACCGTTACTCGAGTGAGTTCCTGGTCGCCGCGGCGGCCCGCACCATTCAGGATGTGGGTACGCTGCAACGCCAGGCGCGCGAGGCGAACAAGCAGCTTCCCGCGCTCACCATCGTGGCCGAAGTTCGCTTCGCGTCGCCCGATGCGTCACACGCATTCGCCACCGAGCTCGCCCGGGCGGTGGCGACATTGGTGGCCAAGTATCACAACGACGACACGCCCCACGGCCGACGGTTCAGAGTCATTGCCGGGGCCCACCCAGCGCTTCCGCCCCACCGAGTCGTCCATCAGGTGCCGCGCGAAGCAGGTGAACTCGAGGGCGGGCGGCGATCTGCTCGAACCGCAACATGAGGCGCACTCGGCGCCTTGCCTCGTGACGGTGCGCCTGGCTGCGTCTGCGTGCGGCATCGTGCAACGAAACGGTCACGCGCAGACCGGGCTGCACATTACCGTCGATGCATGCCGCCATCCGCCCGCCCGCGCGATCCGATCCCCGAGCTGAAGAGTCAGGCTGGGGCCGAGTTGGCCGTGCTTGTCGTGGGGTGGAAAGCCGAGGACATTGCCGTAATCATCGGCACCGACGCGCCTCGCATCTCAGAGTTGCGCCGCGGCAAGCTCGATCGCTTCTCGTTGGAGGCGCTCATTCGGTTTCTAACACGCCTTCGCCGCACGGTGGAGCTTCGGATCACGCCGCCGCCGCGTCCCTGCGCGCACCTTCCGAACTCTAAAGATGTAGGCGCAAGGAGAGCCGCCGCGCATTGATGTTCGCGGCTAGGAACTCAGAACTGGGAGCTCGGAGCTCTGATGTCTTGGCGGCCCCGGCCGTTCGAAGTACGATTAGCCTCCCCCCGAATAGCAGCACCTGTCGCCCTGCCGGCCCCCACCCCGACTCACAGGCGTCATCATGTTCTGGATTTACGAGCTCCCGCTCTGGCTCCTCGCCATCCTCTGTATTGGCGTCACCGTCACAATCGACATTGCCGGCGTCGTCATTGCCCGTCACCGCAAGTGGGTACTCGATCCCGCCGAAACCAGCGCCGCATTCGCCGTGCACGCGTTCATTGGCGTTGTCTACGCGGTGTCGCTCGGACTCATTGTTGTGGGCGTGCAGGACGGCTACGACAAAGTGTCTTCGGCCGTGGTGCGCGAAGCCAGCGCATCGAGCGACTTGTTTCGCATAATGCAGGGCGTGGAAGAACCGGAGCGCTCTCTGATGCAGGGCCTGCTCGAACGCTACGTAGACCGCGTGATCCATGTCGAATGGCCAGCAATCCAGCATGGCGGCAAGAGCGAGATCGCGGCGCAAACCGTCGATTCCGTCGTGCGCGCCGTATTCGTCTACGAGCCGCGGTCAACACACGCACAAGCGCTCTATCCGCAGCTGCTCTCCGACACGGACGAACTGCTCGACGCGCGCCGGGAACGCCTGTACCTGGGCGCTGAAGGCGTGGGGCCGGTGATCTGGTTCGTCGTGGCAATCGGCGCGATCATCACGCTTGGCTTCACCTGGTTCTTCCACATCCCCAGCCGCCGGGCGCACATCATGACGTCGGCGATCGCCGCGGCACTCGTCGGACTGATGATGTTCCTGATCATCGGGCTCGATCATCCGGCGTGGGGCAGCTTGAGCGTCGATTCCGGCGCCTTCGTCACCGTGAAATCGAATCTCGTTCGCTGGAGAGCCGAGACGGCAGCAGAGAAGCCGCAGTGATTTCGTAGCACCACCTTTACCGACTCGACCATGTTCTGGATCTACGAACTTCCGCTTTGGGTTCTCTCCACGCTGTGCGTCGGCACCCTCGTGATCGTCAACATCATGGGCGTACTGGTCGCGCGAAAGCGCGATTGGGTGCTCGGCGTAGAGGAGACGGCCGCAGCGTTCGCCATTCACGCGTTCATTGGGGTGGTCTACGCGGTGGCGCTGGGCTTGATCGTCGTCAGCGTGCAGGAAGGCTACGACAAGGTCTCCTCGGCGGTGGTGCGCGAGGCCAGTGCAGCCAGCGATCTGTTTCGCACTATGCAGGGCGTCGAAGAGCCGGAGCGATCGCACATGCAGGGGCTCGTGGAGCGGTACGTCGATCGCGTGATCACAGACGAATGGCCGGCGGAAGAGCATAACGAGCGCAGCGAGGTCACAACCCGAACGGCCGACTCGATCGCCCGCGATATTTTCGTCTACGAGCCCCGCTCCACGCACGCGCAACTCCTCTACGACCAGCTCCTCGACGACGTGCAGGAGTTGCTCAACGCGCGGCGCGAGCGCGTCTATCTCGGTTCGGAGAGCGTTGGCCCGGTGATCTGGATGGTGGTGATCGTCGGTGGAATCATCACGCTCGGCTTCACGTGGTTCTTTTACATCCCCAGCCGACGCGCGCACGTCATCACCTCCGGCGTTGCCGCGGCACTCGTTGGGCTGATGATGTTCCTGATTCTCGGATTGGATCACCCCGCGTGGGGCAGCCTGAGTGTCGATTCCGGTGCGTTCGTGTCGGCCAAGCAAAACATCGCGAAGTGGAAGGCGGAAACAGCATCGGCCGCGTCGGTTGCGCCCGTCGTGCCAACGCCAACGCCAACTCCGTGACAACACCGCACGCCTCGCGTCTCGTCAATTGCCGGCCCGGCCACCATGTTTCCCGAGCACCCCGCGTAACGACCCCAGCCTGAGACCAATCGTGGATACCCCAGAAGATCTGCTCGAAGACATTCAGCCCACTCTTGCACTCCGCGCTGAGGCAGCCGAGGACGCGTCCGGCATCGACCGCCGCGAGTTCATGTTCATGTCGCTGATCGCTGCCGCCGCGACGACCTTTGGCGGGCACTCCGTGTATGCCCAGCGCGGAGCGGATGCCCCGGGTGCTGCGGCTGGCCGAGGCGGTGCGCAAGCGCCGGAGCCGTTTCTGCTCACCGACAGCCTCGAGCCGCCGGCCGAGCAATTCATGCCCTACCCCGGTGGCACTGGGGCATTGATGGAGAAGTTGGTCCGGGAGCACGGCCCGTCGGTATTTCAGAGATCTGTATTTACAGTTCCGAGATATGTCGGTGCCATGCCGGCCTCGGATGAAGACATCGCCTTTCTCCCCGCGCATCGCCTCTCGGCCCTGCTCAGGGAGAAGAAGATCACGTCAACGCGGTTGACGACGATCTATCTGGACCGCATCAAACGGCTCAATCCCACGCTGCTTTGCGCCGTGACGATCATGGAGCCGCAGGCGTTGGCCGAAGCGGCCAAGGCGGATCAGGAGATCAAAGCCGGCAAGTATCGCGGGCCATTGCACGGCGTGCCGTACGGCGTGAAGGACCTGTTTTCCGTGAAGGGCACGCCCACTACGTGGGGCTCGGCAGATTTTCAGGATCGTGTGATCGACGAGGACGCCGAAGTGGTGCGTCGCTTGCGCGATGCCGGCGCCGTACTGATCGCCAAGCTGGCGACTGGATTGTTCGCGCAAGACGATCAGTGGTTCCGCGGTCGCACGAACAATCCGTGGAATCTCTCGCAGGGTTCGAGCGGATCGTCCGCCGGTCCCGCGTCGGCCACGGCGGCGGGATGCGTCGCCTTCGGCATCGGCACCGAGACGTCTGGCTCGATCGTTTCGCCCACGTCGCGCTGCGGCTTGAGCGCGCTGCGCCCCACGTTCGGCCGTGTCAGCCGCAACGGCGGCATGGTGCTCGCCTGGTCGCAGGACCGCGTGGGACCCATCTGCCGTACGCCCGAAGACGCCGCAATGGTGTTCAACGTCATTCACGGTGTCGATGAAAAGGATCCATCAACCGTGACGACGCCGTTCAAATTCGACTCGGCGATCAAGCTCGCGTCGCTGCGCATTGGCGTGGATCCCAATGCTCCGCCGGAGATGATCGCCAAGCTGCGCGAGCTTGGCATGAAGCCGATAGCCATTGGCGCGCGACCCGCCGTGCAAGGCGCGGGCAACGGACTCGACGTCGAAGGCGCGGCCGCGTTCGATCAGTTCGTCGAGCGCAAGGCCAAGGAGATCGGGCTCGATCTGGCCGCGTTACCTGAAGCGCCTCCGGGCGGCAGAGGACGCGGAGCCGGCGGCGGCGGTCGTGGCGCAGGCGCGGCCGGCGGACCACCGCGCAGCCCACTCGCCGCGGCGGATTGGAATCCGCGCTTCGTCAACGGGCGGACGGCACGGGCGATCGATTTCGTTCAGGCGCAGCGCCGCCGCTATGTGCTGATCAGCAAGTGGGCGGAGTTCATGAAGGACCTCGACATGTTCGTCGCTGCGCCGTTCGCTGACGTGGGCGTGAATGCACAGACCGGACATCCGTGCGTGGTGGTGCCGTACAAGTTTGACGTCCCGGCCGCCCAGGCATTCGGCGGCGGACGCGGGCGGGCGGGCGGTCCCCCCGCCGCAGCCGCTCCCGCGGCGCCGCCGGCCCCACCGCTCAATCCGCAGCCGATCTGCGGGACGATCGTCGGAGCATTGTACGCCGATGACAAAATTTTGTCTGTCGCACATCAGTTGCAGATACACAACGATTTCGCGACCAAGCGGCCGTCGCTGTAATACGGCACGAGTTTAGCTCCTGGGCCCGTCATAATCAGTGGCGGGCCCGACTTGCTTCCGTCACACAACTGGAACCGGAACGACCCGTGAAGACCCTCAAGCATTCGTTGGCCCTGGCGATCGTTATGACACTTTGCTCATCTGCCGCATGGGCCCAGCAATATCACGTCGAGCTCGTACTGGCCGACGGCATGGTGACCCAGGCCGACTTCCGTGCTTGCCCCGCTGGACAGGGAGTCCCGGGACAGCCGGCGGGTGACTGCGGGGCCATGGTTGGAAAGCTCACAAAGTCCAAAGGCACGCTGTACGGATTGACGACACGCGCCATGTCGGCCACCGGCCACGATTCGCTCACGATCGAGAACGGCAAACTGCGGATCAAGGCGTTGGACGGTCGCACGCCGCCGGTGGTACTCCTGGGCATGGGCGATGGCGTGGTGCGCGGAGTTGTGATCAGCGCGGATTCGCGCTACGCGTTCGTCGTCGTCGAAAATGCCTCGGGCAACCCGAGTGACGTGGTGATGATCGATTTGCTGCGGCAGAGCGGCGTGACTGCAGTATCGCTGGATTCGCCGGTGATCGGCATCGCGATGGCGCGCTAACGATCGTCGGACGGCTCATGTGATCCCGAGCGGCGGCCGCTGGCACGAGCGGTCAGTTCGCCGCTCGGCGAATCTCGTACGTCGCCACGTGTGTGTACGCCGCTCGCAGCATCGGCGCCTCGCCGCGCCCGCGCCGCAGCAAATCGCCCAGCACGTGTTCGCACTCAGTGCGCCCCCCGCGCTCGATATCGCGATACATCGACGCCGTCAACGACGATCCGCGAGCGGTGAACATCGAGACGCTTCGCCGCAGCGACGCCTCGCTCGGCGGAAATCCGGCCTCCGTCGCGATTCGCGCGCATTCCGCCAGCAACGCCTCGGCCAACGGTGCGCCACCCGCCGCTTCAATCTCCCCCACTGAGCCACGCATCAGACTCGTCAATCCGGCGCCCGTTGCAATGAACACCCACTTCTCCCACATCCGTTGCACGATAGCGTCACTGCGCGTTGACGAGAACGTCGCCTCAGTCAGCTCCGCCTCGAGTGCGGCAGCGCGCGCCGACTGCGAGCCATCACGCTCACCGAATATCACGGCATGGTTGTCGTTGAGGTGCAGGATCTCTCCATTCTCCCCCAGTGTGCTTGCAATCATGCAGAGGCCGCCCAGCACCGCGGTGCGGCCGAATCGCGCGTCGAGCATGTCGATGTGCCGCATACCGTTCAGCAGAGGCAGAATCACAGTGTTCAACCCGACGGCTGCTGCGCACGAGGCAATCGCGTCGTCCAGGTCATAGGCCTTGCAGCTGAGTAGCACTACGTCAAAGGGCTCGCTCAGCGCGTCGGCCTGAACGGTGCGTGGTTTGGGATGATGGTAGTCACCGTACGAGCTCTTGATGCCCAACCCATGCTCGGCGAGCTGCGCCGCTCGGCGCGGGCGAACGAGGAAGGTGACGTCGCGGCCCGCCTGGAGCAGTCGTCCACCGAAATATCCGCCGACACCACCGGCACCAACGACTAGTATTCTCATATAGCCCGTCCGCGCTGTCGCTACGGAAAGTATGGCGGAGGAATTCGCTTCTTCGTCGCCTGCTCGAACGCATATGCCAACGCCACCAGCCGCGGTTCGCTGCACGCCGTACCGGTAAAGGTGACGTTGAACGGCGCCGGCCGCGGCACGAACCCGGCCGGGAACGCGTTGTTGCCCGCTACAGGCACGGGAAGCAATGCGTACGGAACGGTAATCGACGGGTAGCCGGTGCGCGCCGCGATGTTGGCGCTGGTCACGCCGGGAAAGAGCAACGCGTCGAGCCGATTGGCCTGCAGCGCCGCATCGAGGCCGTTCGTTGCGGAAAGCAGGTGATCCTTTCGTCGATCCGCTTCGTAACGCGCGCGATCGGCGCTGAGGTCCATTTCGTCCGATCCATCGAGCTGTGCCTGTCCATACTTGATCGTGCCGGCGCGCGCGTGTGCCGTATTCCACTCGCGAAGCTCCGTGAGCGATTTCACCGGCGCCCGATCGCCGAGTGCCGCAAGCCATATGTTGAAGTCGCGCTTCATGCCATACATGAACGCGATCGAGCAGCCGGAGTTCTTTCCCTTGGCGTTCTCTAAACCGCTGCAGATGTTCCAGTCGAGAAAATTGTTCGCCGGGTCGGTCGCTGTCACGCTCGGGATGTCCGCCGGATCGACGATCACCGCACCCTTTGCCTTGAGGGTGGCGATTACTTCGTTCATCACGGCGCGCTGTGCGTCGGACAGTCCGCCGCGCGGGGCGCTGCTCCCGGCCGACGTCGGCTCATAGAAAAACGCGCGCGGAATGCCGATACGCGCGCCCTTGAGCGCCCCCAGGTCGAGGAACGCCGTGTAGTCGCGGCCGGCGGGCGGCGGACACTTCGTGGTCGCGGCGTCGTTCGGGTCTGGCTTCGCCCCCTCCAGCGCTCCGAGCATAATCGCCGCGTCGCGCACGGTGCGGGCCATGGGTCCCGGTGTGTCCTGATCGGCCGTGACCGGAATGACGCCATACCGGCTCACTCGGCCGACCGTTGGCTTGATGCCAACGAGCATATTCTGATTGGACGGGCTGAGAATCGAACCGCTCGTCTCGGTGCCGACGTTCGCCGCCCAAAAGCTCACGTTGGTCCCCGCGCCGGAGCTCGAGCCGCCGGTGTTGAGCACCGGTCTCCCGTCGAAGAAGGCGTCGCGCGGGTCCCGCCGCGCGTCCCACGGGTTGTAGCCGTAACCATTTAGAGAATTGTAATTCCCTGGCATCCCCGTGGCCATCCAGTTGGCCAGCTCGGTGAGCTGTGTCTTGGCAATGATGATCGCGCCTGCCGCTTCGAGGTTCTTCGTGAGCGTGGCGTCGTACGGCGGAACCAAGTCGCGAAACGCCAGGGTTCCGCCCGTCGTCCGCATCTCGGTCGTTTGAATGTTGTCCTTGAGGGCGACAGGAATACCGTGCAAGGGACCGAGCACATGCCCCCGGGCGCGCAGGCGGTCGAGGGAATCGGCAATTGCGAGAGCGCGCGGATTCACCGTAACTGCGGCATGGAGCTGGTCCTCATACATACCGATCCGCTCGAGATACTGCCGAACCAGTTCCCGCGACGTCACGCGCTTCTGTTGCAGCGCCCGCTGCATGTCCGTAATGCTCGTTTCGCGGACGGTGAACTGTTGCGACGCGGCGGTGACTGGAACACCCGCTGCCAAGCAGAGGGCGACCACGCAGGCGACGCGCATCGTTCGGAACGGCATCGGTCGTTTCACCACGATCATCCTCACCGTGCTACGCCCATGAAGTACGCAATGACCGCTATGATTGCGATCACTAGAACGATGTGAATGACGCCCTTCGTAATCTTGAACAGCGTCACGCCGAGGAGCCAGAGAACAAAGAGGACAATGGCAGCGGTGAGCAACATGGCAGCGAGTCCTTGCGAGAGTATGGCGCTTGGCCGCGAAGCGGTCGTCGGTATCTAGCGCATTAGCGATCGAATTCCTCATCCGCGCCGAACAGCTCGATGCGCCCTTTATTCACTCGGCGGTCAAAGTCGCGAAGATTGTTCTCTCGCGCATCGGCGAGATCAGTGTGGCCGGTGCGCCGAAGTGTCGTCACAACAATCTCGTTCGCACGGGCGTTCCACTTGTCATTGAGCTCGGCCCATTCCACCGGGGCTTCCTCGAGCGGCCAGATCTGACCCTCGGCCAATCCATATGCGATCTCGATGCCGTCCATCTCGTGGCGAATTCTGCCGAGCTCCGGGTCTGCGACAGACGCCGAAAAGATCATGCACTCCGTAAAAATCTCGGCGAAATAGTACAGCGAGTTCTCGCTGATGATCAAACGTTCGCTCAGGGTGCGGGCAGCTGCGAGCCATGGACCAGGGTCTGGCGCCGTCGATTGTTCGAGATCGTGCCGAATGCGCATCAGCGTTCGGAGCGACCGATCCTGATTGGGCTCGCGGGCCAGCGCTTCGAGGCGCTGCTCGGGCGCGCGGCTATCTGTTGTCGGCTGGGGTCGGCGCGTGCGGCGAATTGACATGCCGCATAAGCTCGCGCCGGGGCGGCCGGCGGATCAAGGGCTCACCTCACTCCGCCCGCATCGCGATCAATGGATCGACGGCTGCGGCTCGCCGCGCCGGCAACCAGCTCGCCAGCAGCGCCACCCCCACCAAGGTTGCCGCCACGCTGCCAAATGTCACGACATCCACGGCCGCGACGCCGAACAGCATGCTGCTGATCAACCGAGTCAACCCGAACGCCGCCGCGAGCCCCAGTCCCACGCCCACGAGCGTCAGCGTCAGCCCCTCGCCGAGTACCAGGCCGAGCACCCGCTGCTTACTCGCTCCGAGCGCGATCCGAATACCCAATTCGCGCGACCGTTGCGCCACGGTGTACGAAATCACACCGTAGATCCCGAGCGCCGCCAGCAACAGGGCGATTCCCGCGAACGCCGCCAACATCGTCATATAGAAGCGCGGCTGCGCCACAGACTCTGCCACCACCTGGGCCATTGTGCTCAATCCCACCACCGGTAGCCGCGGATCCACCTGCTTCACCTGCGTTCGGATTGCAGACTCCACGGCGCTCGTGCTCCCGTTGGTGCGTACGACCACCGAGTTTTGCGTGCCCGGCAACACGTCGTACGGCACGTAAACCATTGGGAACAGCTCTGCCGACAGGCCGCGCTGCTTCACGTCGGCAACGATGCCGACAATTTCGCCGTGCAATCCCATGGTGTCGGCCGGCGTGAGCTGCTCATTGTACGACACACCGAGCATGATCTCCTTGCCCACGGGATTCTGCCCGGGAAAGTACCGGCGCGCCAGCTCTTCGTTGATCACGAGTACCTGATGCCCATCGCGACGGTTCTCCGCGTCGGTGAACAGACGCCCCTGCTTGAGCGTCATCCCCATCGCACCGAAGAAAGACGGCGACGCGGGATGCACTTCGGTGATCGTACGATGCATCGGATCGTTGGGCGGCTGGCCGGCCACATCGAACATCGTCATCATCAACATCCGGCCGAGCGGCCGCCCATTCACTACTCCCACGCTTTGCGTGCCTGGCAGCGCGCTGAGGCGCGATATGAGATTGGTCGTTGCTGCCACGCGCGATGCATCCGTCGCATACTTGGCCGGCGGCAGCGAAAGATCGAACGTCACCACGTTCTCGGTGCGAAATCCCGGATCGACATGGGTGAGCGCCACGAAGCTCTTGATCAACAGCCCGGCGCCGATAAGCAGTACCACCGCCAACGTCATCTCGGCCACCACGAGCGCGCTGCGCATGCGATTGACGCCTCCGCGACTGGAGCCGCGCACGCTCTCTCGCAGCATTGAAGCAATGTCCGGACGCGCCGTGTACAACGCCGGCACGAGTCCGAACACAATTCCGGTAACCAGCGCGACGAGCGCCGACACGGCGAGCACCCTACCGTTCACCGACACCTCGGCAAGGCGCGGCAGAAGGCGCGGGCCGAATGCGACAATTGACTTGACGAGCCACGCGGCGAGCGCCACGCCGATCGCCGCTCCGGTGAACGCCAGTAGTAGGCTTTCGGTGACGAGCTGCCGAACGATGCGGCTGGTAGCCGCGCCAAGTGCGGTGCGCACGGCCATCTCCCCGGATCGGGCCGAGGCGCGAATGAGCAGCAGGTTGGCGACATTCGCGCAGGCGATAAGCAGCACGAGGCCCACCGCGCCAAGAATGGCGAACAGCGTTGGACGCAGATTACCGACGAGCTGGTCCTGCAGCGGCTGCACGTTTCCGCCGAACTCCGCGTCCATGTCCGGGTATTGTTGCGACAGGCGCTTGGCGACCGTGGCGATGTCTTCGCGCGCCCGCGAGATCGCCACGCCGGCCTTGACGCGGCCGATGGCAAAGAACTGGTGTGCGCCCCGCGCGCTTGGGTCACTCGACTGCTCAATGGCCCGCGGCAGCCAGACGTCAACGGTCTGCGGATACGTCGCCGTGGACGGAGCGACACCGATGATGTTGTACTGTCGCTCGTCGAGCGTGATCGGTTTGCCAATCGCCGCTGGGTCGCCGGCAAAGCGCGTACGCCAGAGATTCTCCGAGATGACGACGACGTTCGCAGCCTGCGGCGTCCCCTCCGTGGTGGCGAAGAATCGGCCGCGGATGGGCGACAGCCCAAGCACCGAGAAGAACGACGGGCCCACCGTGAGCCGGTCGAGCCGGATGGGCTCGCCGCCATCGGTCGCAAAGTTGGCCGAACCGGGCGCGAACTGCGCCATGCCGGTGAAGCTCGCCGACTGGTCGCGATAGTCGAGAAAATCGGCGGGAGAAAGCGGAAACGGCTTTCCGTCGCGACCGGTGGATTCAATTCGCACCAGCTGACTCGGCGCGCGGAACGGAAGCGGCTCGAGCAGCACCCCGTCAACGATCGAGTACACCGCCGTCGTCGCACCAATTGCGATCGCTAGCGTAGCCACGGCGACGATGGTGAACGCCGGGGTGTGAAGCAACTTGCGGGCGGAATAGCGGAGGTCCTGGAGTAGGGTGTCCATGAACTCTCAGACACTCCTTGCTGCTGGATCGTTTCCCGGGGTGCGT
>JBEPWA010000040.1:0-39960 GCA_041690755.1 Gemmatimonadaceae bacterium
TTCGCTGCAGTTGATCGACAGATGTCAGTACCGACTCCCGGCAGATTCGCGCCGGGAGTTTTTATTTGATTGCCACCGCCGCTCGGGCGGGCCATAACGGTTAATCAACGGAAAAATGCACGGATTGAACTGACAAAAAACGGATGGACCGAAACGCTTTGGCTGTTGTCGTTTCCGTTCGGTTTTCCGTTTCATCCGTGCCTCTTTCCGTATCAAATCGTTATAACCCGCCCGAGCGGCGGTAGCCGGACGCGTTCCATTGTCGACGTTGGTTCGTCCCTGTTCGTGCTCGGCCCGTTGGCTCGGACTGCGCGTTATTTTACAAGTGTCACGTAGAGGGGAAATCACTCCCCGGCCTCACGCGCAGGTACTAATGTTGCCCGTCGTTACAACATGAAGCAGAAAATGAACAGGGCAACAGGCGCCGTCGTCTGTGTCGCTCTCGTCGCATCACTAATAGCGTCAATTGGTTCCACGGCTGAGGCTGCAGATCCAACGCGGCCGGTTAAAAAGCCCGTCGCCAAGCAAGGGACCAAGACGGCGGTCAAAGGCCGCAAGCCAGCGGCAAAGAAGACCGCTGCACCAAAGACTACGTGGAGCACGCCGCACAGCGCCGACGCGTTGGCCGACGCCGTGGGGGCCGCGCTCAACAGCCACACCAAAGGTGGCCATTGGGGAGCGATCATCGTGTCGCTCACGCGCGGCGATACGCTGTTCGCGCAGAACGCCGACGCCATGGTGCAGCCGGCGTCCACAATGAAGATGTATACGTCAGCCGTGGCGCTCGATCGGTTCGGACCAGACTATACCTTTCGCACCCCGGTGCTTCGCGATGGAGCGGTTGGCGCCGACGGAACGCTCGCCGGCAATCTCTACCTGCGCGGCGTGGGCGATCCGTCAATGAGCACGCGCTTCTGGCACGACGAAGCGCCCATGGACGCACTGGCCAAGGAAGTCGTGGCCGCCGGCATCAAGCACGTGCGCGGCGACCTCATAGGCGACGCGTCGGCGTTCGACGACAAGCTCGTGCCCGACGGTTGGAAGACGAGCTATCTCGGTGCCGCCTACGCCGCACGCGTCTCGGCGTTGTCGCTCGACGAGAACCTGTTGTGGGTGGTGGTGAAGCCGAACGGGAAGTCGGCATCGGTCACGCTGCAGCCGGCGACGACCACCATTCCAATCGACGCCACGGTTCGCGTCACGAGCGGCAGCGGCGGTCGCATTAGCGCCTCGCGCCGTTCCGACGGAACGATTGCCGTGCGCGGAACGATTGGCGCGAACTCGCGGCCGCTCAAATACTCGCTCGTCGCGGACAACCCGGCGCTCTACACCACTGGCGCGCTGCGCGCGGCGCTGGAGAGTGCCGGCGTCACGATCGACGGCCAAACCCGGCTCGGCACCACGCCGGCCCTGGCCACGCAGGTGGCAGCACTCGCGTCGCCGCCGCTGGCGCAAATCATTGGCGAGATGGATCGCGAGAGCATTAACATCTGCGCCGAGTTGCTGTTCCGCGCCGCGGCACACGCGGGCCCTGGCAATCCGGTTGGGTCAGCCGCGAGCGGCCTGCAGAACCTCCGCAATTTTCTCTCGACAAAGGTCGGCACGTCACCCACGGTGGTGGACGTTTCCGACGGAAGCGGCCTGTCGCTCAACGACAGCGTGACGGCGCGCTCGATGGTGCGCCTGCTTGGCTACGTGCACAACGCGCCGTGGGGACCCGTGTTCCACGCGGCACTGCCTGTGGATGGCGAATCCGGCACGCTAAAGCGACGCTCCAAGGGCACGCCGGCGCGCGGAAATCTCCACGCCAAAACCGGCACCACGAACACGGTGGCGGCGTTGGGTGGATACGTGACGGCGAAAAACGGCGAAGTGCTGGCGTTCTCGCTGGTCTACAACGGTGGCGATCGGTGGAATGCCAAGACGGCAATGGACCAGATTGGCGCTACGATGGCCGAATTCGTAAGACCCTAAGCCACGAACCGGGTGAACACAGCTGTCAGCTCAGGCCTGCCCCCGCAGCTTTCAGCCGTCAGCCCATAGCTCGACGCTTGGTCCCGGCCGGCCCGACGCCGAGGTCATGACAGCGTGACCAAGCGTCGAGCTGCGGGACACGAGCTGACGGCTGCGGGGCAGGCTCGAGCTGAAAGCTGTGTCCTGAAGTTACGATTCTTTAATGTCGATTCCGCGTTTGCGCAGCGCGGCAATGTACTCGCCCGCCGGAATGCATTCATCCGGCGTGTGCACGCCCGCCGGCTTCACTTCCCCGCGCACCTGCATCTGCCCCGTGATCGACAACGAGTACCCCGTGGTGCGCATCATCGCGCTCACCTCGTGCTTCTCGTCGTAACGATCGACAAGATCGAACGACTTCGTCGCCGGCTTGCCGCCCTTCTTTCCGCTCACCACCACACGCAGCGCGACAAGATCGTGCCCGTGCGGCTTGGTGAGCTTGGGTAGCACCGACGCAATGAACGCGTCGCGCGGTATGATTTTCATTCCCTTCACGTCCACCGGTTCGAGGTCGAGCAGCCCCATGGACCGCACGGCCGCCATCAACTCGGCGTGGCCCGGATACCGGAGCGTTTTGTACTCCATCGTTGGGATTTTGCCTTCGTAGCGGAACGCCATCGTAGACAGGCCGCCCGCGGTATGAAATGCCTCGAGCGTGCCGAGCGGCGCCTCGAATTGCACCGGCTCGAGTTCCGACAACGCCTCTACCTGCGTGCGCTTTCCGTTGCGCAGCACCCACGACAGCGTGGTGTAGTAGTCGAGCGCACCCTCGAGCGAATAGACGAGCATGTAGTTGAGCGGCGGCTCGGGGTGCTGCGGCAAACCGCCGACAAAAATTTTCACCGAGTCCACACTGTCCAACTGCTGAATGCCGTACTCGGCGAGAATGTTCACCATGCCCGGCGCGAGACCGCAGTCCGGCACTACAGTGATGTTCTTCTTTTTCGCTTCGGCGTCCAGCTCCTTTTGATGAAACACGATCTCGGTGTTTCCGCCGAGGTCGCAGAAGTGCACGCCGGCCTCGACCGCCAGGCGCGCCATGTCATAATTGAAATAGTATGGAATTGCGCTCATCACGGCGTCGCAGCCGCGCATGACGCCGAGCACGGCGTCGCGATCGCGCACGTCGAGCGGCGTCGGAATGAGCCGCGGCCCCGAGTACGGCGCCAGAAACTCCGGAAGGTGACCGACATGGATGTCGGCGAGGCGCACCTCGGTGACCTCCTTATTTTGCAGAAGGTCGTACGCGCAGGCACAACCCTGCAGCCCAGCACCCAATACGAGCATACGCATGCAGTCTTTCTCCGTAAAACGTGTGTTTCGTAACGAAAGTTAAATCGGCTGGGAACGATACTCGCACAAGTCGAACCGTCATGACGACATCTCACGCAGGCAACGAGGCCGCGCAGCAGACCGACGATTGGCAACAACATCTGATTGCCACTGATAGCGGCATCGAGCGGGTCATCGACGGCACGCGACGTATCGCCGTGCTCGGTATCAAGATGGAACCGGACAAGCCGGCGTTTTACGTGCCGAAATACGCGCAGGACAGCGGGTTCGAGATAGTTCCGGTGCCCGTATACTACCCTGAAGCGACAGAAATTCTCGGCGAGCCCGTGTATCGGACCGTGGCGAGCGTGCCCGGTGACATTGACATGGTCAGCGTCTTTCGACGCCCCCATGATGTTACGGCGCATGTAGACGACATACTCGCAAAACATCCGAAGTCGGTTTGGATGCAGTTGGGCATCCGTAACGACGACGCCGCCGAACGATTCGCGCGGGCCGGCATTGACGTGGTGCAGGACCGTTGTCTGATGGTTGAGTTGCGGCGCCGCGGGCGCTGAGTCGCGCGGGCGCCGCGCGGGCGCCGCGCGATATTACTACTCCACCACGAGTTGTCCGCGGCGCGTATCCAACGTCCAGCGATGCCTGCCCAGTAACTGCAAGATCGGCGCGAGGCTTACCGAACTCCAGCCACCGGCGCGCGCCACGCGTACGTCGGATGGCGTCATGAGTATTTCGAACCGCTGACCGTTGACGCGCGGCACCGTCCCGCCGGCGTGCAACGTCATGCGCTGCGCCGCAGGATCGAACGTTGGCGCGAATCGGGCCAGCACGTCGAGCCCAATCGTGGCCCCGGCACGACGCGCCAGCCGGTCGATGACTACGGGCACGCCGAGCATCGTGAGCCGGCCGATCGCCACGGAGTCCGCGGACGCGAGCACGGGCGACCGGCCCACCTGGCTGCGCGGCGCGCCAAAAATGTGCAGCGAGCGCGCCACGCTGCTCGTGTCGGCAATGAGTATTCCTTGAACTCGGGCGCTCACTGCTGCGTCCAGCGTGTGGCCATTGACCCGTATCGTCACGCGCCCTATGGTGGCCGAGTCGTCGGACGGAAGAAAAGTCGCAACGAGCGATGACTCCGGCGCCACGACGCGCGACGAATGCGCCGCGAGAAACTTGGCGCGCTGCCGCTCGTCCGCCGTTGCCGACGCCAGCGTTGCCAGCTGGGCGTAGTCGCCAATCGATAGATAGGCGGCCGCAAGATCGCGCCCAACAATTGCCGGCTCGCCGCCGAACTGGAGCGATTCCTCGAACAGCGTTGCACCCACCCGCGGCGCCCCTCGCGACACGAGATACCGGCCGAGCGCCCAACGAGCGATCGGGTCGCGCGGCCGCGCTCGCACTGCGGCGTAGTAAATCGATTCGGCAGGAAAGAGCGCGCCGATTTGCAGCAACGAATCGGCTACGCGAACGGACTGCGCGTTTGCCGCCCGTGCCACCATAATGGCGATGAGTACCGCCGCGAGCGCGCTCACACCGCGCGCCGCGCGCGCCGTCACGGCCCGATTACGGTAACGGCAGCGAGCAGCTCGACGTCCGGATCAACGATGATTTGGGCCGGCGCGGTCGCCAGCGGAATGCGCATCTGGCGCGCCTCACCCGGTGTTGCCGGCATTTGCACCGTAGCCCGGTGGGTGCCGCCCGCCGAGTCCACCGCCGCAATGGTGACCGGAAACTGGAATGCGCCAAACCGCGTGCTCTGGCTCAGATCGATAACTACTTCGCGCGACACGGCGTCGTAGCGCCACCGCGCCGTGAGCTCAGGATATCCGGGACGCCGCAGCCACTGGTCGAAGAACCAGGCCAGGTTCTGCTTGGACTCGTGCTCCATGGCGGCGCGAAGGTCGCTGGTGAGCGCCGTGGAATTGCGATGCGCGGCGTAGTACGCGCGCAGCGCATCGAAGAACGCGCGCTCACCCACCTGTGCCCGCAACATCTGCAGCACGATCCCGCCCTTCTCGTAGCTGTTGCGATTGAGCAACGACATGTAATTGCGTTCAATCGTATCGATGACCGGACGTTTCGTTACCGCAACGGTGTCGGCAAGCACGGTGGCGCGAATGCGCGACATGTCGGAACGAAACGCGCTATCGCCGCGCGCGGCGCGCGACCACAATGCCGCGAAGTAGGTGGCAAAGCCTTCTGACAGCCAGAGGTTCGACCACTCGCGCTCCGTGACCGCGTCGCCGAACCACTGGTGCGCCGTCTCATGCGCAATGAGCCCGTCGTTCATGGTGCCGCGACGAAACGCGGCGTCGGAATAGAAGATGTCGCTGGCGTTCTCCATGCCCCCAAAGCGGGTTGACGATTGCAGATGCGCCAGCTTTTCGTACGGGAACGGACCGACCAGGCTTGCAAAGAGCTGGACGATCTCCGGCGCGCGGGCAAATGCGCCGGGCATCGATGCGTGCTGTTCTGGCGCCGTGTACACCGTCTGCGGGACGCAGCGCTGGCCCTCGGCCAGGCCGCACGCCGTCTCGCCAAGGTCATACACTTCGAGCGGCGCGGCGGCGATGACCATGAGGTAGACCGAAATCGGACGCGATTCGCGCCATTCCCATTCTACGCGGTCGTTGCCGACCTTGTCGCGGATGGTGCGCTTGCCAATGAACTTTCCGTTCGCCACCACCGTGCGACCCACCGGGGCACGCACGCGCCACGTCACAGTGGCCTTGTCGCTGGGATGATCGATACTCGGAATCCAGTGCCGCGCCCGATCGGGAAAGTTGTCGCCAAAGTACGTCCAGCGTCCGGCGCTGTCGGTGCGCACGATCAGTCCGTCCGTCACCGCGCCGCCATAGTCAACGGCCACGCGCACCGTGGGTCGCGCACCGCGCTTCCGCGGCAGTGGAATGGATACGGTGGACGCGTCCTGAACGAAGTGCACGACGCGTCCGTTTACGTTCACCGAATTGACGCGCAAGTCCAGCAGGTCGAGCACCAGTGTGTCTGACTTGCCAGGCCGCGCTACGGTGATGACCTCATTCGCATGAATGGTTGAGCCGGAGTCCGGCAGATCGAGCGTGATCGCGTAGTCCTGGACGTCGAAGTCGGGACGATACGGTCGGATTTGCTGAGCGAGCGCTCCGTGCGCGGCGACCGCGCCAATGGCCAGGGCGCGCACAGACAACGATAGAATTCGCATTATATCAACGGCCAAAGAGTCTTCCGAGCAGCCCGCTGTCGCTCGGCGGCTTCGCGGCCGCCGCCGGTGTTCCGCGAAAGCCCGCGGCGGCGACAAACGCGTCGGAGAATTCGCGAGTGGACTGGTACCGCTCGTCTGGATTTCGCTGCATCGCTTTCGCGAGCACCTGCTCCACGCCTTCCGGAAAGTTGAGATCGGGCCGCATCTGACGCAGCGGCGTGGGCTCGCTGCGCAACCGGGCAATCATCAACTCCTGCTGGGTGCGCCCCTGGAACGGCAGCTTACCGGTAAGCATCTCGAAGGTCATGAGCGACAACGAGTAGATGTCGGTGCGCGCATCGAGCGGCTTGCCGCGCAGCTGCTCCGGACTCATGAACTCCGGCGTGCCAAGAATGATCCCCGTGGCGGTGAGCTTCTGCAACTCGGCGCCGGCCTTTCGTTCCTTGGCCAGACCAAAGTCCATCACCACCGCGTAGTCGATGCCCCCGCCCCGAGAACATACCATGACGTTTTCCGGCTTGAGGTCGCGGTGCACGATTTTGAGCTCGTGGGCCACGGTGAGTCCGGCCGCCATGTCGCGCACCAACCGCGCGGTTTCATCCAGCGGAATGAATCCGCGGCGATTCGTGCGGTCGGACAGAATCTCTCCGTCAACAAACGGCATCACCACGTAGACAAGACCGTCTTCCGTTTCGCCAAGGCGAATGATGTGGCAAATGTTGGGATGGGCGAGACGCATGCCGACACTCGCCTCCCGGCGCAAGCGCGCCATGGCGTTCTCGTCTTGCGACAAGGCGGCCGACAGCACCTTGATCGCGTATTTCTCGCGCGTGGCGACGTCGTTGGCGAGATAGACGAACGACATGCCGCCCTCGCCCACTTTTTTCACGATCTCATATCGGCCTTGCAACGTCCTGCCGGTAAGATTGAAATGGGTGAGCGGCGTTGCCGAAATTCCCCGGGCCGGCGTGTCGGTGGCGCGGGGCGTTCTGACGGACGACTCGCTCACGGCCGCCGAGCCAAGCGGCGGCGTCACCGCCGCATTGCCGGCCGGCGTGAGCAACCGCGTGCCGTCGCGCGTGCAGAAGCGAGCATCATCGGGGTACGTCGTTCCGCAGGTTGGGCAACGATTCATCAGATGCGTACCTGGTTACGGCCGCCCGACTTCGCGCGATACAACGCTTCGTCGGCGCGGGCGAATAGGTCCTCGGTCGATGCGACGCGGGGGGAAGGAAAAGTGGCGATCCCAATGCTCACCGTCAAATGCACCGGGTGATCAATCCCCACGTCAAAGGACATTTCCGCAATGCGTTCGCGCAAACGTTCCGCGAAGATCACGCCGCCTTCGCTCGCCGTCTCGGGCAAAATTGCCACGAACTCTTCACCCCCATAGCGCGCCACGATGTCCACCTTTCGCACGGCGTCTTCCAGCAGTGCGCCGAGCTGACGCAGCACGCTGTCGCCGGCAAGATGGCCGGCCGTGTCGTTGATCTCCTTAAAGTGATCGACGTCGAGCAGCAGCAGCGACAGCGCCGATCCAAACCGGCGGCTACGATCGACCTCGGCGGTAAGCCGGTCGAGGAGCGCGCGGCGATTGAGCACGCGCGTTAACGGATCGGTGGTCGCCAGCGCCTCGAGCCGCCGGTTGTCGGCCCGCGTCGTCTCCAGCGCCTGCGCGCGGCGGATTGCCGCGACGGCGGCACGGATCACAACGTCGGCAAAGTCCACGTCTTCGCTCGTTAGACTGCGCTCGCCGCGGTCAGTGCGCAGAAAGAGCACGCCCGCCCGCCACCGATCGATCGTGAACGGCACCGTGGCCACCGAACGCATCTCCACGTCACGCCCTTCTCCTGCCCAGACCGCCCGCATGCCGGCAAACAACGGATGGATGCGCGCGTCTTCCACGAGCACGGCGTTCGACGACTCCAACGCCGTGCTGATCTCGGGATAATGGTCGAGCTGGATCTCCACATTCTGAATGCTGGAGTCTTCCACGGCAGCCGCCACCACGCCAACGGTGTCGCCGGGCCGGGCGAGCACCACGGAGCAGTGCGAGATCTCCAGCGCACGTGCCACTCGGCGCGCCAGCACGCGATAGATCTCGCTGGCCGACATCTCGCCCGTCACTTCGTGCAGGATGTCGATCAGCCGACGGTTGCTCACCGCGTCGCCGCGTGCACGCGCGAGCTGCGCGGTGGTTTCGCGCAACGCGGCCCGCGCCGCCTGCAATTGTCCGTTCGCCCGCAACTGGGTGCGCACTCGGCCGAGCAGCTCGGGCACGCGGTACGGTTTGCTGACGCAATCGTCGGCGCCCCACGGCAGCGACGCGCCGCCCACGTCCACCGCCGCCCATGGCGCGGTGACGATCACGCGGACATCACGCCAACGGTCGTCCTTGCGCAGTTGCCCGAGGATTTCGGCGTCCTGCTCGACAACGTCACCGTCGAGCAGAATCAGATCAGGCGCACTCCGCGCCATGGCTGCAAAGAGCGCGGCGCGATCGGACACGGCCGTCACCGCGTAGCCCTGCTCACGTAACAACCACGAGAGGGCGCCGGCGATTACCGGATGCGGCTCGGCAACTACAACGTGCCCGGAATCACCCGTCGAAGAGAGCACGAAGTCCGTCCCACTCGATGTTGCCGCCACTCAATACTGCCACCGTCGGTCCGCGCGGCTTGAACTTTCCTTCCAGTAGCGCGGCGATGGTGATGGCGCCGCTGGGCTCTACGACGAGCTTCATGCGGTCGAGCAGGAGACGCATGGCGCCGGCAAGCGCCGCGTCGTCAACGAGTACCACGTCGTTGACATACTTCTGATGGTGCTGGAACGTGAGCTGGCCAATCTCGACGGCGAGCAGTCCGTCGGCCAATCCGCTTCCGGCGCGCTCGATCTTCACCGGCTTGCCGGCGGCGCGGGCGCTGCTGAGCTTTGGCGCGCCGGTTGGCTCCACGCCAATTACACGGGCGTTGGGCAACCGCAGCTTGATTGCCGCGGCGACACCGGCGCTGAACCCGCCGCCGCCCACCGGCACCAGCACCGCCTCCACGTTCGCCAGGTCGTCGGCAATCTCGAGACCTACAGTGCCCTGTCCGGCAATTATCCACGGATGATCGTACGGGGGAACCATGGCGAGTCCTTCCTCGCGCACGAGCTCCTCGGCTTTCTCCATCCGGTCTGCCGTGGTGGTTCCGGCCAGCACCACGCGCGCGCCGAGTCGCTCGGCGCCGCCGCGTTTGGCGGCCGTCACCGTGGTTGGCATGACGACCGTGGCCGATACACCGAACAGCTTTGCCGCCAACGCCACCGCCTGGGCGTGATTGCCGGACGACGGCGCGATCACGCCGCGCGCCCGATCCTCGGGGTTCATGCGCGAGAGAAAATTGTACGCGCCGCGAAACTTGAACGCACCGCCCCGCTGCAGCACTTCCGGCTTGATGTACACCGGAAAGCCCACGCGATCCGACACCGCGTCCATGGGCAGTAACGGCGTGCGAACGGCTACCGGCGCGAGTACCCTGCGCGCCGACTCGAGGTCGGCGAGCGTAACGAGCTCACTCAAGAGAACACCCGATTACGTCCCGCAACCTTGGCCTTGTACAACGCGGCATCAGCTTCCTTCAGCAACATGTCCGTGGAGATCTGTTCGCCGGCGCGCGCCAGTGCCACGCCCACGGAAATCGTCGTGCTCATTGGTATTCCAGGAGGTCCGAACGTGAAGTCGTCTACACGCCGGCGAAGACGTTCGGCGAACGCCAACGCGCCCTGCCAGCCGGTGTCGGGTAAAATGATAACGAATTCGTCGCCGCCAACGCGCGCAACGGCATCCGTGTCGCGAGCCGTTTGCTTCATGATGCCGGCCAGTTGCTGCAACACGAGGTCTCCGGCCGGATGGCCGCGGGAATCGTTGATCTCCTTGAAATGGTCGAGATCCACGGCCGTCACTGCCAAGGTGGTATTGCTGCGGCGCGCCTGCCGCAAATCGATCCGCAGCCGGGCCTCCAGCGATCGGCGGTTCAGGCAGCCGGTGAGCGGGTCGCTGCCGATCTGCTCGGCCAGACGCGCGTGCATCGACTGAAAGCTGCGCGACAACAGAGTGAGCTCGTCAGGCCACCGTTCAGTGCCGACCCTGGAGAGCGTGGGCACTTCGCCGTGCTCAACGATCTTGCAATACATCCGCAGCGCGTCCATGCGTTCACGGAAGCTGCCAAACGTATAGATCAACACCGTGCTGATGATGGCGAACAGGACGACGTTGAACTCCACTGTGAGCACGGGAGGCCGGGGTCCCGCGATGAACGGCGGTACGCCGAGCACGAAAACGAGATAGGCAACCATCGTCAGCGACGCGGCCAACCACCCGTGTTTCCGGCCGAAGTAGAACACGCCCAGTTGCATGGACAGAAAGCCGAGCAGCAGGATGCGGTGCAGCTGCTGCGGCGCGCTGGTGAGGTAGCAGAAGCCCGCCAGTGCGGCGATGTCGGTCGCGATCAGCAGCGACGGAAACCAGGTCTGTGCCGCGGGCGAGCGATTGTGTTGAAGAATCCACGCCGTGGACATGACCACGCCGATGTATCCCGCGGCGATCAACCCCAGCGGCCAGAATGCATGCTGGACCGTGGAACTGAAGAGCAGCGTGAGCAGCACCATGGCGCCGAGCGCGAGGTAGCGCACCCACCGCTGCCAAAGCAGCACGTCGCAACGAAGGTTGCCGCGCTCAACGAGCAGCGCCTCACTGAGCTCCGGCGAAATCAGCGGAAGCTCCTGCGTGACCTTCGCCGCGGACGGAGTGAGAATCGTCATCGGCTCTTCGCGCTCGACAAAGGCTGGTGAGGGCATCGGCGAATTGAGTGAGCCCTAAGCTATATGCTGATGCGGAGACGGGAAAGATTTAGCAATATCTTGTGGGTGTCACATTTCGTTGCAAGAGATGCAAAAAGGGCCGGCGCAGCGCGCCGGCCCTTTTTGGATCCAATACCACTTCCTACTCTTCGCCGCCTTCCAGCGCGTCCTCGGTCTCCCCAGCGCCGTCTGCACCGTCGGCGCCCTCGGCACCGTCTTCGAGCCCGGTTTCGTCTTCCGGCACCACGCGGGCAACGTCCATCACGAAGTCGTTCGACTCGAGATTCACGAGCTTCACGCCCTGGGTGTTTCGGCCGGCCACGCGAATGCCCTTTACCGGCATGCGGATAGCGATTCCCTGCTTGGTAATGAGCATCAACTCATCGTCTGGCAGCACTTCCTTGATCGACACCGCGTCGCCTGTCTTGTCGGTGCGGTGTACGGTAATAATTCCCTTGCCGCCGCGCTTCTGCACGCGGTACTCATCGATCGGCGAGCACTTGCCCATGCCCTTTTCCGTGACGACGAGCAGGTTGGCCTCACGCTTGATCACCACCATGCCAATCACCTCATCGCGCGGTCCGAGCTCGATGCCCTTTACGCCCGTGGTGTCGCGGCCCATGACGCGGGCGTCCTGTTCGTGGAAGCGAATCGACAGGCCGTGGCGCGTAGCGAGCACGATGTCGTTCGTGCCCGTCGTCACCTGGACGTCGATCAACTCGTCGCCGTCTTCGATCTTGATCGCCTTGATTCCCGTGTTGCGCACATTCGAGTACTGTGACAACGCCGTCTTCTTCACCGTGCCCTTCTTGGTGGAGAAGAGCAGGAACTGATCGTCCGGAAAGGTGCGCACTGTGACGATAGCCGACACCTGCGTGTCGGGCGACACGTTGATCATGTTGACGATCGGCTTGCCCTTGGCCGCGCGTCCGGCTTGCGGAATTTCGTGCACCTTGAGCCAGAAGCAGCGCCCATCGTCCGTGAACACGAGCACGTAGTCGTGCGTAGACGCCACGAACAGATGCTCGACGAAATCCTCATCTTTGAGCGTGGCGCCGTTGTTCCCGCGCCCGCCCCGTCGCTGCTTTTTGTACGTGGACGCCGAGGTTCGCTTGATGTAGCCCGAGTGCGAAATGGTGACGACCATCTCTTCTTCGGCAATGAGATCCTCGATCGTGAAGTCGCCTTCGTCGCTCAGGATCTCGGTGCGCCGCTCGTCGCCGAACTTCTTGGTGATCTCCAACAGCTCGTCCTTGAGCACCTTCATACGCATGTCCTTGGACGCCAGCAGCTCGCGACACGCCTTCACGAACGCTTGCACCTCGGCCAACTCCTCTTCCAGCTTCTCGATTTCCAGGCCGGTGAGCTTGGCGAGACGCATGTTGAGAATCGCTTCCGCCTGGCGCTCGGAGAGCTTGAACCGCGCCTGCAATTGCGCGCTCGCCGACGGCGTGTCGTCTGCCGCGCGGATGGTCTTGATCACTTCGTCGATGTTGTCGACGGCGATCTTGAGACCTTCCAGGATGTGCTCGCGCTCGAGCGCCTTGTCGAGATCGAACTGCGTGCGCCGCACGATCACCACGTGGCGGTGCTCGATGTAGTGATGGAGAATTTCCTGGAGCGGCATCACTTTCGGCACGAGACTGCCCGTGCGCGCATCCGGCACCAGCGCGAGCATGATGACGCCGAACGTCGCCTGCATCTGCGTGTGCTTGTAGAGCTGGTTGAGCACCACGCGCGGAATGGCGTCGCGCTTGAGCTCCACCACAATGCGCATGCCGTCGCGATCCGACTCGTTGCGCAAATCCGAGATGCCTTCGAGCCGCTTGTCGCGCACCAGATCCGCAATGTTCTCGATCAGCTTGGCGCTGTTGACCTGATACGGGATCTCGGTGATGACGATCTGCGACTTGTTCGACGATTCCTTCTCTTCGATCACGGCCCGCGCGCGCATCACGATGCGGCCGCGGCCCGTCTCCTGATAATCCTTGATGCCGGCGCGGCCGTAGATGTAGCCGCCAGTCGGAAAGTCCGGGCCCTTCACGATCTTGCGCAGGTCGGCAATGGTGGCGTCCGGATTGTCCACCATGTAGATGACGGCGGCCACGATCTCGCGCATGTTGTGCGGCGGGATGTTGGTCGCCATGCCCACGGCGATGCCCGACGATCCGTTGACGAGCAGATTCGGCACGCCCGACGGTAGCACCGACGGCTCTTCGAGCTGATCGTCGAAGTTGGGGATGAACTCGACCGTGTTCTTGTCGATGTCCGCCAGCATCTCCAGGGAGATGGGCATCAACCGCGATTCGGTATATCGATACGCCGCCGCGCTGTCGCCTTCCACCGATCCGAAGTTGCCCTGTCCGTCGATGAGCGGATACCGCAGCGAGAACTCCTGCACCATACGCACGAGCGCGTCGTACACCGACGAGTCGCCGTGCGGGTGATACTTGCCGAGTACTTCGCCAACCACCGTTGCGCACTTCTTGAACGGGCGGCCCGGCACGAGCCCGAGCTCGTTCATAGCGTAGAGCACGCGGCGATGCACCGGCTTGAGCCCGTCACGCACGTCGGGCAACGCGCGCGACACGATGACGCTCATCGAGTAGTTGATGAACGACTCTTTGATCTCGTCGTCGATCAGGCGCGGAAGAATGCGTTCGCGATTGAATGGTGCAGTCATGTGGGAGCGGTCGGCGGTCTGCTGTCGGCGGTCAACGGCGGGGAAGATTCACCACGCCGATCAACCAAAAAGGGAGATGCCTGAGACTTGGAAATGTACCCGAAAACACGGCGAAAGGCAATGGCGCACACCGTACGCAAGTTGTTGAAATACAACAACTTCCGATCATCACATTTCTGGAAGCAGCGGGCGTGAAAAAGGGCGCCCAGTTCGGGCGCCCGGATCCGCGGCAGTCACGCTTGATTATCGCACAAATTGGTACAGCTCACCCGGGCGGATAGTCAGTAACCTTGGGCTCGCGACGCGCCAGATCGCGCTGGTGAGCCTGCTCCTCTTCGGCGTTGAGCTCGGCCTCGGCAATTGCCTCTTCCTGCCGCTCGCGCGCAATCGCTTCCGCGCGCTCCCGGCGGTAACCCTGGTACCACTCGCGCGTGACCTCGCCGGCAAGCTCACGATTGCCCAATCCGAACGACAGCGCCAACGCCAGCGCGATGGCCCCGAACAGAATTGCGAACGCCGTGGTCACGATGTCCGTGGCGATCCCAAGCTCCTGCAACGCCATGAACACGGCGAGCAGCAGCACGCCGCCCCGCCCAAGACGCGCCAGCGCGCGTCCGCCGTGCACCGCTCCCGCCGACGCGGCAATCAACCCGCCCACGAACCCGCCGAGCACGATGCCCACGAGAATGATCACGATGGCCGCGATCACGCTGGGGATGTAACTCACCAGCGTCGATACCACATTGGCGAGCGAGTCGAGACCCAGCGCGTTCGCGGCAAGTAGGATCACCGTGAACATCACGAGCCAGAACACGAGGTTCGCCAGCACGCGCGTGGGATTGACGTGCGTTCCCGAACGCTCCACCGCCTGAGTCACACCACCGCGCTCGAGCAGATGATTCAACCGAATCTTCCGCAGCCCGCGCTCGGTGAGCTTCTCCAGCACCTTCGCGAGCAAATACCCCGCGAAGAGAATGACCAACGCCCCGATCAGCGCGGGCAGCGTCTGGCCGAATACCTGGCCGACGCTGTATTGGAGCCGGTCGGAGAAGTTGGTGGTGTCTTGTTGCATGCTGGAATCTAAGGGTCTAGGGTCTAGGGTATAGGGTCTAGACCCGGGGTTGGGAATCGATGTGGTTAGCGCGGGAACGATGGCGCGCCCCCGCCCATTTTTCCACAGATTTCGGAATGATCCCCGCCGATCCGAACCGGGCTGCGATCCGCAGCTTCCGCGACCTGATCGTTTGGCAGAAGGCCGTACGCCTCGGCGTCGAGATCTACGCGGTAACCCGCCTACTACCGACCGAAGAACGGTTCGGCCTCAGCCAGCAGTTGCGCCGCGCCGGCGTTTCAGTCGCCTCGAACATCGCGGAAGGCCACGCCCGCCAGCTGCGGCGCGACTACGTCCACTTCTTATCGATGGCACGCGGCTCGTTGGCCGAACTCGACACCCAACTCGAAATCGCCCGCGAATCTAAGCTTCTCGAAGCTCGCCAAACCGATGAAGCCGAACGCCTGTCCGAAGAGATCGGCCGCATGCTAACGAGTCTGATTCACAAGCTGGCTAGACCCTAGACCCCAGACCCTAGACCCTAGCCCCTAGTTTCGAGTCCCCCTCTTCAAATCAAACAACACACTCCTCTTGCACGCCGGACACATCACCCATTCCCGTCTCCGCGCATACCCCAACCCGAACGACCCGCCCCCAATGCTCCGCACCGTCATCGTTGCGCCGTCGCGCGGGCATATGGGGGGCGCGCCCCGCGCGTACGTCTCGCGAATCACTCGCTCCTCCTCGAGCTCGAACCGCGCTGCGCCGTCGCTCACGTGATCCTCACGGAATGGACACGACCACTTTGCCAAACTGCGCGCCGGAGGCCAGGTGCTCGAATGCGGCGCGGCCATTTGCCAGCGAAAAGACGCTGTCCACCGGCGGGAGCAAGCGTCCCTGGCGCAACTCGCTCACAATGGCGTCGAACTCGGCATCGTTGCCCATGGTGGAACCCATGATCGACCACTGATTCCAGAACAGCCGGCGCACGTCGGTCTCGACGATCGGGCCGGACGTTGCGCCGCAGGTCACCAGGCGGCCGCGTTTGCCCAGCGCGCGCAGCGATTGCTCCCACGTCGCCTTGCCCACGTTATCGAGCACTACGTCCACGCCGCGCTTGCCGGTGCGTTCACGAATCACGCGGGCAACATCCACCTCGTTGCGATTCAATAGCTCGTCCGCGCCGAGTTCGCCCGCGCGGCGAAGCTTGTCGTTGCTGCCGGACACTGCCCACACCCGGGCTCCCAGCTGCTTGCAGATCTGCAACGCCGCCAGCGCGACTCCGCCGCCAATGCCCCAGATCAACACGTTCTCCCCCGCCACAACGCGCGCCTTGCTCACCATCATGCGCCACGCCGTGAGCGTGGCCAGCGTGAACGCGGCGGCATGCTCCGGTGACACCGACGCCGGAATGGCCCGCACGTTCGCCGCCGGCACCACCACGTACTCGGCCATGGTGCCGGGAAAATGTTCGCCCAGAATGCCGTAGCGCGGGCAAAGTGGTTGCTCGCCCTCGCGACAGTAGTCGCAGGTGCGATCGCTCAAGCCGGGGTTGATGACTACATAGTCGCCCACCGCGACACCGGTCACGGCGTCGCCCAGTGTGTCGATCACGCCGCATGCGTCGGCGCCGAGGATCCATGGCGCGGTGATCGTCATGCCGGGCAGGCCCGACACGGCGAACAGGTCGAGATGATTGAGTGCCGCAGCGCGAACGCGGACGCGGACGTCGTCCGGCTTCCGCAGTTCCGGGAGTGGCAGATCGTGGCGCAGCTCGATGCGATCGAGCCCGCCGTGGCTGGAGATGGTAAGTGCTTGCACAGGGAGTCGCCGTTATATTCAGGCCAACGAACCCAACTTAACCGTTCTGACGCTGCGTCGAATGACTGTCATTAAAGTTCCGCCGCTCGGCGAATCGATCGTTGAAGCGACCGTGTCTCGCTGGAATAAGAAAGAGGGCGATCAGGTCGCCGTTGGCGAAACGCTCGTTGAGCTCGAGACCGACAAGATCACCGTGGAAGTGCCCGCCATGACGCCGGGCGTGCTGACCAGGCGCGCGCACGCGGAAGGCGACATCGTCAAGGTGGACGATGTACTGGCCGAAATCGACGAGAGCGGCTCCGGCGCGGCAGCAGCGCCTGCTGCTCCCGCCGCCGCTGCGGCACCGTCTGCGCCGCCAAAGCCTGCGGCTGCCGAAAGCGCCAAGCCACAGCAGCCAGCGCCGGCCAAGCAATCCGGTGAGGTGCGTGCCTCGCCCGCCGCACAGCGTGTGGCCGCGGACACCGGGGTCGATCTCTCCACAGTGACCGGTACCGGACGCGGCGGCGTGGTGAGCAAGCCCGACGTCATCGAAGCCGGTTCGCAGCCCAAGGTGGATGTGGTGCAGCCGGCCAAGCCGGAGTTCGTGCCCGCCGCCACGCCGCAATCGCCGGCGCAGGGCCGCGAGACGCGCGAAAAAATGACGACGCGCCGCAAGCGGATCGCCGAACACCTGCTCGAGTCGCAGCATGCCACGGCGCACCTGACGACGTTCAACGAGATCGACATGACCGCCGTCATCGCGCTTCGCGCACGGCTCAAGGATCGCGTCGAGAAGGAACACGGCGTCAAGCTGTCCTTCATGCCCTTCTTCGTGAAAGCGGCGTGCATGGCGCTCAAGGCATACCCGGCGGTCAACGCGCAGCTCGAGGGCGACACGATCGTCTATAAGAATTATGTGAACATGGGCATTGCCGTGGCGTCCGACGCGGGTCTCGTTGTGCCCAACCTCAAGGACGCCGAGCGCAAGGGCATGATCGAGATCTCGCGCGACATTGGCGCGGTGGCCAAGCGGGCGCGTGACGGCAAGCTGGCGATGGACGATCTCACCGGCGGCACGTTCACGATCACGAACGGCGGCGTGTTCGGGTCGCTCGTTTCCACGCCGATCATCAACTATCCGCAGGTGGGTATCCTGGGTCTGCACAAGACGCAGGATCGTCCGGTGGCCATTGACGGCAAGGTCGAAATTCGGCCCATGATGTACACCGCGCTGTCCTACGACCATCGAGTCATCGATGGCCAACAAGCCGTTCTCTTCCTCGTCCGCGTGAAGGAGCTGATGGAAGATCCTGGCTCCATGCTCGTGGACTAAGTCATGGCAACTCCAGCTTCGAACAATCCGTCCGCGCCAATCGCCGCCGACGTCGTGATCATTGGTGGCGGGCCGGGCGGGTACGTCGCCGCCATTCGCGCCGCGCAACTCGGCCTGAATACCGTGTGCGTCGAAATGGACAAGACGCTCGGAGGCACCTGCGTGAACGTGGGGTGCATTCCGTCCAAGGCGTTGTTGTCATCGTCGGAACACTTCGACTTCATGAACCACGCGGCGGCTTCGCACGGCATCAAGGTCGGCAGCGTCGAGCTTGACTTGGGCACCATGCTCAAGCGCAAGGACGACGTTGTGGGCCAGAACACCAAGGGGATCGAGTTTCTTTTCCGAAAGAACAAGATCACCTGGGCCCGGGGACGCGGAACGTTGCTAGCCGGGAACATCGTCGAGGTGACGACCGGCGGTGTGGCGGGGGGCCCCCCCGCTGAGAAGATCGCCACGTATCAGGCAAAGCACGTCATCATTGCCACCGGCTCGGTGCCCATCGAGCTCCCGTTCCTCAAGTTCGACGAAGAACGCGTGCTCTCCAACACCGGCGCCCTCATGATTCCGCAGGTGCCCAAGCACCTCATCGTCATCGGCGGCGGCGTCATTGGGCTCGAGCTCGGATCCGTCTGGAAGCGACTCGGCGCCACAGTCACCGTAGTCGAGTTGCTGCCGGCTATTCTCCCCGGCATGGACGACGAGCTGGTGAAGGAAGCCGACAAGACGTTCAAGAAGCAGGGCCTCGACATTCGCACCAACACCCGCGTAACCGGCGGCGGACGCACCGAGACTGGTGTCTTCATCGATGTGGAGCACGACGGCAAGACCGAGCGGATTCAAGGCGACTGCGTGCTCGTATCGGTGGGCCGCCGTCCGTCCACCAACGGCATCGACGTCAAGGCGCTCGGCCTCAACGTGGGCAAGCGCGGCGAGATTCTCGTTGACGATCAGATGCGCACCAACCTCCCGAACGTTTTCGCCATTGGCGACTGCGTGCCGGGACCCATGCTGGCACACAAGGCAGAAGAAGAAGGCGTTGTAGCCGCCGAAGTGATTGCCGGACATGCTGCGCACATGCACTACAAGTCGATCCCCGGCGTCGTCTACACGTGGCCGGAGATCGCCGCCGTGGGACTTACCGAGCAGCAGGTCAAGGAAAGTGGCCGCGAATATCGCGTCGGCAAATTCCCCTTCTCGGCCAACGGCCGCGCGCGCTCCATGGGCGACACCACCGGCTTCGTGAAATTCGTTGCCGATGCCAAGACCGACGAACTGCTCGGCGCCCACCTCATTGGACCGAACGTGTCCGAACTGGTGGCGGAAGTGGTGCTCGCGTTCGAGTACCGTGGGTCTTCTGAAGACATTGGAATGACTGTCCACGCCCACCCGACTCTGTCGGAGACGGTCAAGGAAGCCGCACTCGCCGCGCTCGGACGCCCGATTCACCTCTGAGCACGCACTGACTTGTCGGGCTATTTCGATCGCGACCCGCGGCCGCCCCTGCCGGAAGACGCGCAAGGCACGCGCACCCTGTTGATGGGCGCGCTGGGCGTGACACCATACATCGACCGCGCGCTCGAAGTGCTGACCTTGGCCGAACGCGGCAACGATCCGGAACACCGGGCCCTCGTGATCGCGCGCGACGGTACCGTGGCCGGTCTGGTGCTCTACGGATCCGTGGCCGGCACCGTGGGTGCCGCGCGACTGCACACCGCCGTACTCGCGCCCGGCGTGGAGGTGGACGACGTGGGCGCGCGACTCATGCGCGCCGCCGCCGAATCATCCCGGCAGGCCGGCGCGCGCTTCATGCTCGCCGAAGTGCCCGACGATCCGGCGTTGGGAGCAATGCTGACACTCCTTCGCGATTCCGGCTATCGCGAAGAAGCTCGCGTGCCGGATTTCTTTCGCGACGGCGTGGACCTGACATTTCTCAGATTCGAGCTCTGAAAAGTTCCAGTTCTACTTTCCGAGCGCCGCAGCGACGCGCTGGAGAAACAGCATCTCGAACCGGCCGGTGCTGCCGCAGGGAATGCGATCGGAACTCGTGCCGCCCATGTCCTGCCCCTGCGGAATGAAAATCGTCTGCACGTTGGAGCCGCCTTTTGCGTTCGCGGTGACCGTGGTGACCGACGACATGTAAATGCGAAACGACAGTGCGTTCGGCCCCGTCATGCCGTTGCCGCAATCGACGAACTGCGTCATCGACTGGCCCGCCATCTGGTGAGTCTTATAAAAATTCTTGTTGCCGAGAATATGGGCCGGCGCATTCTCGAGCGTCACCGGAATTTCCATGTCGGCATACACCTTTTTCACGGCAATCCACGTCGTGGCCGGCGGCGCATCCACGTCCGAACCCGACGAGAGCGGGGCGTCGCCCACCAACGTGCCCTGGTCGCCTCGAAAGATCACCGGCTGCGACGAGCTGATCGTGCTCGGCGTGTTGCCGCTCGCACATCCACAGACCAGGAGAAGTAGCCAGGCTCGTCGCATCGGGACATCCAGGAAAAGAGTATGCCGAGAAGATGCCCCCGCCGCGCATTGCCGCAACCCTGGCCCCCGCCCCATGTTGCATCTTAGCGCGCACCGCAGGCCGTCATTTTCACTGACCATTTGATCCTATGAAGCCCATTCGTATTCTCTTGCTCAGCGCCGCGGTCGTCGCCGGCGCCTGTACCCATCCAGCGCGCGAGTCATCCGTGTCGCCGTCGCCGGCGGAAGCACGCCAGGCGGCCGCTGCCCGCGTGACGGAGGCGGACGTGCGCACCAAGCTCTCCGTGCTCGCCGCGGATTCCATGGAAGGACGCTTCACGGCGTCGCCCGGCGGCGCACGCGCCGCGAAGTACATAGCCGAGCAGATGCGGGCTATCGGACTTCGCCCGGCCGGCGACAGCGGCTACTTCCAGCGCGTCCCCGTGTCGATCGGCGCCCGGTCGATTCCGCGGTCCGTAGCCAGTTTCGCTGTACGCGACACCTTCCCTGCCGCGCAGCGCGGACTGGCCGTGAACGTTGTGGGAATTCTGCCCGGTGTGCTTGCCGACAGCGCCATTGTCGTTGACGCTCACTACGATCACCTCGGCATAGTTGGTCACGGCAGTTGCAGGGCACTGGGCGCCGATTCGATCTGTAACGGTGCCGACGACGACGCATCGGGCACCGTAGCGGTCATGGAGATAGCGAAGGCGATTGCCGCAGGGCCCAAGCCGCGGCGCACCATCGTGTTCGTTGCCACCACCGGTGAGGAAGTGGGGTTGATCGGCACGAGCTGGTACATTGCGCACCCAGCCATTCCGCTCAAGAACATGGTAGGCAATCTCGAGATCGAGATGATCGACCGTCCGGACTCGCTGGCCGGCGGACCGGGGCGGGCGTGGCTCACGGGGTACGATCGCTCAACGATGGGTGACATGTTCGCGAAGGCGGGACTGCCAATCGTCGCCGACGAGCGAATCTGTCAGGGCTTCTTCGAGCGCAGCGACAACATCGCCTTTGCCCGGGCAGGAATTCCCGCGCACACGCTGTCCACGTTCGACCTGCACGCCGATTACCACAAGGCCAACGATGACATGAACCTGGCCGACATTCCGCATATGACAACTGTCATTCGCGCAGCTGTCGCGGCCGTGGATCTCCTCGCCAACGGACCGGCGCCGCAGTGGTACGATGGCCGGCGGCCGCCTGCGACGGGGCGCATTCTGGTTCCGGGGTGCGCTGGCCGGCCTTTTTAGGGGCTAGGGTCTAGGGTCTAGGGTCTAGGGTCTAGGGTCTAGTTCCCGCGATTTGGGTGTAACTCGGGCAGTCTAGACCCTAGACCCCAGACCCTAGACCCTAAGAAGTCAGCGCGCGCATCGCCGTCGGCAACACAAGCTCTCCCCAAGCGCCGTACATTCGCCCTGAAGGATGGAGGCCGTCGCCGGCGATGAGACCCGGGTCGTCGGCGGCCGTGCGCGAGATTGGCGTGATGTCCACATAGCGCGCGCCGGCAGCCAGTGTTTCTTCGCGGCATACCGCATTGAACGCGTCGATTTCGGCGGCGATTTTGGCCGCGTCGTGGTCGCGCGCGAACGGCGTGACGCTCCAGTCGGGAATCGACAGGACGAGCACGCGCGTTGGGCGATCGCCGGCAAAGGCGATCGCTCGGGCGAGCAACGTTCGAAATCCAGGGCGGAAGTCGTGTGTGGTTCGGCCGCGATACTGATCGTTCACGCCGATCAGCAACGTCACCAGGTCGAACGGTCCGCGCGGGTCTGCGGCGTCGATCGCCGCGGACAGCTCATCGGTCGTCCAGCCGGTGCGCGCCACGATCGTCGCGGGTGCTAGCCGAACGCCGCCCGCCCGCAGCAGCTCCGCCAACCGGCTGACCCACCGTTCCTCGGCCGTAACACCTTCGCCAATGGTGTACGAGTCGCCCAGCGCGAGCATACGAGATTCGTCATCGTCGCGAGCGGGTGGCCCGGTCACGGCGTGATGTAGCGGCTCGACACGAGCGCGAGATAAGATTTTATCTCTCCGGCCGCATAGGCCTGATTGAACGAGTCCATGCGCTCCACCAGCGACGTACTGAGGTTCCCCCGGAACGGCACGTAGAGCGGATGCTGGCTGATTCCGAAGCGTCCGCCGAAGTAGCTGCGAATGATCACGCTCGTGCTGTCGTGCGGTAGCTGTGACACGTTGTGCGCGTACGAATCGAAGCCGCCATCGCGGCCCATGAGATATTGCTCGACGTTGGAGAGGTAGAACGCCGACACGTTCAGATGATGTTCGGTGACGTACTGGGTGAGCGCCTTCATGGCCCGGTAGCCAGCGACGTTGCCGCTCACCGGAATGATGCGATTGGCGAGCTGCATGCCGCGCACGTACTGAAACGCCGTTTCGTCCGCGAGATAGCTGATTTCGCGGCCAGCCCTATCGGTCGCCACCATGAGGCCGCCGAACGACGGATAGTCGTACCGGTTGTTGCGGCCAAGGCTCGAGTATCGCGTATCCAGCCCCTCGGACACGAACTCCGCGCGGTATCCGTCAATCACCTCGCGGTCGTGCGCGTCGAGCGGCACATGGAACTGCGTGATGCGCTCATTGCTCGCGTTGCGGCTCGCTATCACTGCGGCCGAGTCTACGGTGGCATTGGTGATGTAGGCCATCACCTCGGCCATGGGCCGCCCGGTCCATTTCTCCACGTCGGCCGGCGCCGGTTTGCCAAGCAACAGGCACAGGTACTCGAGCCGATTGCGCGCCATCATGAAGTACGACTTGAACAGCAGATGCTCGAGCAGATTGTCTCGGCGAATGTCCACGATGAAGGCGATCTGCGGTTTGATCAGCGCGATGTAGGAAAAGTTTTGGTCGGGTCCCACACCCATGTACGCGCCGCCGTGGACGTGGGCCTTTTCCAGCTGGCTCGCCACATGGAGATAGGAGAGCTCGTTGGTGATGATGTTGTCGGAGTCGAAGTACCCGCCCGACTCCGAGAGCCGCTGCACGAGTCCGGCAAACGACGAGTCGGTGGCGGCCCGCGGATCAGCCTGGGCGCGGAGTTGCGCGCCACAAAGCACCAGGGTTGCCAGGGTGAGCCACAGGGCCCGCGTGCCTCGTCGCAGCATCATGGTGTTAATAGACGCGCAGGTTGCGTTCCGCGCGAGCCCTGAGCGCACTACCGCGGCTGCGACGTGACAATCCGGAGCTGTGTGAGAAAGGCCGCAGGCCCAGCGCCATTGGGTAGCGACGAGAGCACGCGGAGCACGTCCTCCTCGCGCACAGCCAGTCCCGCGCTGATCGTGTTCGGATCGACGCCAACACGTTCGAATTCCTGGAGCAAATGCGCGAAGCTTTCCGCTTGTGACATGCACCCCTCGGGTAACCCGTCAGGCAACCACGTTGGCCCACGCTGAGTCCGGTCAAGCAAGCTGTGTTCCGTTTCGCCGACGCATTTCATACCCCGTTGTGCGCGAACGGCCAGCCTTTGCAGGCTGGCCGTTCGCAATTTGAAGCGTTCGAGCGAGTGCGTTAGCGGGCGAAGAACATGACGGCCGCGGTAACCGCCGCGGCTACCACCACCAGCGCGGCCGCAGCTCCCACCGCAGCCATTGGCGTAATCACGAACTCACGATTCCACCACGGCGTGATCAACTGCGGAGCCGTTTGTGGAAGCGCTTCCATGATCTGCGCCTCGAGGTGCGCCGGCGTACGCATGCGGCGTCGCGACTCAACCTCGACATTCACGTTCTTCCAGAACTCCACGTCGCGCGCGGTGTCACCCTTGCGAACGCTCGCTTCCGGAAGCTCACCATCCAACCACGCGTGTACCGCTGGCGCGAGCACACGTGCATCTTGTTCCTGATGACCCAGCGGCACTTCCCGGTCGGCCAGCGGACGCGTGTTGTCGATGCGTCTCGCCGGCGGCCGATGATGGTGGCCGTCGAACCCGCCTAGGCCGTCGTCGGAGCGGAGATCGTCTACCATGTTAGGCGTACTTTTCCTCTAAGAGTGCTTGGAGCGCTTCACGCGCGCGATGTACGCGCATTTTCAGGGCTCCGACCGTAGTACCGAGCAAATCAGCCATCTCTTCGTACGAGCGGCCTTCCACGTGCTTCATGACGAACGCCTCGCGCAACGACCCGGGCAGGGTCGCGAGCGCGCGGTCCAGATCCGTACGTAACTCTGTACGGTCGAGCTCTTCGTCCGGTGTGGAGTACGACGACGGCTGATCGTCTTCGTCGTAGCTCAAGTGCGACCGGCGGATGTTCTTCAGCCAATCCTTGCAGCCATTGGCAACGATTCGAAACACCCACGCGTCGAATCGGCCGCGCACCTCGGCGAGATGCTGATACGCCTTGATGAAGCTGAGCTGCAAAATGTCTTCAGCGACGTCAGGACTGCCCGTCATACACAAGGCATGACGGTAAAGCGGGTCGCTGTAGCGCGAAATCAGAGTCTTGAACTCATCGCGATTCCCGCCGAGCACACGCGTAATGATGAGTTGATCGGTGTTGTCCTGATCAACCGCGTTTTGATCAGCCCGCAGGGCTGGCTCCGTCGTCTTCACGACAACAGAGTAACGCACTTTCCGCGCTTCGGACAGGGCACCTGTCTCGCCTTGTCGCTCGATGAGGCTCGTCACGTAGAGATGACGAGAGGGCCATATTCGAGGTAACTACCGCTTCCTGCATCACCTTGTTCCAGTGGGAAACGCCCCCCACCCTCGGGCCCGAATGGCGTCTCCATGCTCGTCGATGGCCGGTGGCGGGAAGCGAACTACGCCGCCCACGCTGGACGGCATGCCGGTGAGCGCCGATCCATTCGTTTCCCGCAGCGACTCGAGCACCGACTGCACCACGCCGTTGGGCACGCCGGCCCGGTCGAGCACCGTTCGCCAGTGTGCGGCCGTCTCCGTCGCCAACCGATGAGAGAACTCTGATACGACTCGTTCGCGCTGCGCCAGGCGCCCGGCGTTGGTACGCAAGGACGGGTCGCTTGCCAGCATTTCGAGTCCAATGGCCCGGGCGCACGCGGCGAATTGCGCGTCGCTCCCCACCGCCACGGCAATCGGCCGGTCCGCGGCGCGAAACAGTTGGTAGGGCACGAGGTTGGGGTGCGCGTTGCCCCAGCGCTTGGCGTCGGTGCCGCTCACCAGTGCATTCTGCGCAACGTTCACCAGCGCGGCACGTGCGCTGTCGGCCAGCGAGATGTAGATCCGTGCGCCGATGCCCGAGCGCATTGCCTGGATCACGCCGGCCAGCATGGCGATGGCGGCGTCCTTGCCGGCCAGAACGTCGGCCAGCGCAACGCCGGCCTTCATTGGATCGCCGTCCGGCTCGCCGGTGATCGCCATCCATCCGCTTTCGGCCTGGGTCACGAAGTCGTAACCTGGCCGATCGACGTGTGGCCCGAACCCGGTGATCGTGCACCAGACGAGCTCGGGCCGTTTCTCACGCCACGCCTCGGGGGAAATTCCCTTCCGTTCCAGCGTACCCAGGCGGAAGTTGTCAACGACGACATCCGCGTCCTCGATTAGCCGCTCGATCAGCGCGCGGTCTTCGGGTCGATCGAGATCGGCGCCCAGTCCGAGCTTGTTCCTATTGATGCTGAGATAGTATGCGCTCCGGCCTTCGGCGTCGAACGGTGGTCCCCACGTTCTGGTATCGTCGCCAAATCCGGGTCGTTCCACCTTGATGACGTCGGCGCCGAGGTCGCCGAGCAGCATTGTGGAGAGCGGTCCGGCAAGGACGCGCGTCAAGTCGAGTACTTTGAGCCCTTTAAGCATTAAATGTCGTAGAACTGCGCCATTGATGTCGCTAATGTACTGATCGAACGTTGATTGTCGCTGGGGACGTGACGGCCTCGAAGGACGTTCACTCCGCCTTGCGTAGCTGCTGCAAAATCATATACTTCCGCCCCATTGGACTCTGGGACGCGTCAACATAGCGCGCCCCATGAATCGCGCAACGCACCCCGCCTACACTCGCCCTTTCGGGTTACCACGATAATGGTAGACAAGCCGCTTCCGAATGACGCGTCCGGCACGGCCGGTCACCCGCCTGCACCAGTCCAGGCAGCAGCCCCGGCAGCAGCACCCGCGTCTCCAATCGTAACGACGCCCGGAGCGACGCCCGACGCCAGCCCGGCGCTGCCGCCACGCCGCGCGCCCGGACATCGCGGCGCCGACATGCGGGACACCGTCGCGGAAATGGCCGAACGTGCGCATCTAATTAGCCAGGAAGCCGGCACCAAGGTGGCGCACGCAATGCGCGACGTCATCAGCGCTGGCGCCGGCATTGCCGGCTTCGCCATCGAGAGCGCGCGCGACCTGGTCCAATACATGGTCAAGCGCGGCCAAATGACTCCGGAAGAAGCCGATAAGCTGATTCGCGAAGCCGAGGCGGCGCACGAAAAGCGGCCGGCGAGCGAAAAGGCTCGGCCCACCGCCACCACCGTCGCCACCGAACGAGCGGCCATTGCCAAGCGAGAAGCAGCGGCCCGCAACGCCGCGCTCGCTGCGGCCGCGCCGCCGTATCGTCCGATCGTACGACCAGTGGTTCCGCCCGAGCCGGAACCCGTTGCTGCCAAGCCAATAGCCAAGCCAACGGCGAAGCCGGCCGACAAAGTCGTTACGAAAGCCCCCGCCAAGGTTACGCCAAAGGCGCCGGCAACCGTCGCGGTTAAGCCCGCACCGAAAGTGGTGGCCAAGCCGGCGCCGAAAACTGCTCCGGCCAAAGCTGCGACCAAGCCGGCCACGAAGGTCGCCGCAAAGCCGGTAGCAAAGCCCCCCGTGAAGGCCGCAAAGGCTGCTGCGAAGCCCGCTGCCAAGCCCGCTGCAAAGCCGGTGGCGAAATCGGCCGCGAAGAAGGGCGGCAAGCACTGAGCGTGTTGGCCGCACCGTTCACGCTCAGTGCTCGATCGTCCCCTCGCGTTGCAGATTGAGCACAGCTCGTAGCAGGTCGCGCAGTTCGCCGGTGCTCGCCACACGGAATTCAGCGAGCGTGTCCAGCTGCTCGGCGTCGCCGCCCACCCGCACCGTGACGCACGCGGGTTGAGCGGCTCGCAAGGCGCGGAATGCGTCTTCGTCCGTGCGGTCGTCGCCTGCACAGACGAGCGACGCCCCGCTCCGGAGTCCGCCCAGGGTGGACGCGAGATCTTCCGCTGCCGTGCCCTTGTCTATGTTCACGGGCGGGCGAAGCTCGAGCACTTCTTTGCCGTGGGTCACGCGTAGACCGTGCTCGCGGGCGATCGCCGCCACCTGTGCGGTAAGACCGGGAACCACGCGCGGATGCGCGAGCCGGTAGTGGATGCTCACTGTCCAGCGCTTGTCTTCCACGATGACGCCCGCGTGGCTGCTCGCCACTTCAGCGCACCGCTCCACTGCCTTGGCAATCGCCGGCGCAAACGGCTTCACGCGCTCGCTCGGCACCGCCGGCCCGTTTGGCTCGGCGACCTCGAAGCCGTGGTTGCCCACAATCCAGATGCCGTCCACGCCAACGAGGCGCCGAGCGTCATCGGCCGCGCGCCCGGAAATGACCATGACATGTGCCCAGGGCAGTGCGACGAGATCGCGCAGAAGCTGTTGCGTCGCTGCCGGCACTTCGGCGTACTCCGGACGTGGTGCAATGGGCGCCAGTGTGCCGTCCACGTCCAGCACGAGCACCAGCGGCCGTCCGCACAGGCGCCGCGCAAGCGCGGCAGTGACTGGCAACGCGGGAACCGGCATCCGCTCAGGCCTCTGCCGGCAAACGCTTCGACACCGCCGGCTGAGCGGCCATTATCTCGACGGCGCGGCCGAGGATCGAGTCGAGCCAGTCGAAGATCGTGGAATTGTGCAGTTGCTTGCGCATGCGATGCATTCGGCGCTTGCGCTCCTCCCTGGGCATCTCGAGCGCGGTACGAATGCCGGCCACGAACCCGTCCACATTGAACGGATTGATCAACACGGCGCCATCGATCTCTTCGGCCGATCCGGTGAAGCGGCTGAGCACCAGCACGCCGCGTTCGTCGAGCTGGGAAGCGACGAACTCCTTGGCGACGAGATTCATGCCGTCCTGCAGCGACGACACAATGCAGAGGTCCGCCGCGCGGTACACGCCGGCTAGCAGGTCGGCGTCAACGTTTTCGTTGATGAACACAATGGGCGTCCAGTCGGGCGTGCCGAAGCGCTCGTTGATGTCCATCACGGACTGCAGCACGTCGCGCTCGAGCTGCGCGTAGGCGGCGAGTTCGCTGCGCGACGGCGTGCAGACGAAGATGAACGTGAACCGTTCGCGCAGCTGGGGCGATTCCGACCACATGGTGTTCAGGGCGTGGATGCGCTCGGGAATGCCTTTGGTGTAGTCGAGTCGGTCAACGCATACGCCGAGCTGGCGGTTGCCCTTGGCGTAGCGTTCGCGCAAGATCGTCACGTGCTCGCGGCTCTCCGGCGAGTCGGCCATGGCCTCGAATCGATCGACGTCAATACTTATCGGAAACGCGCCAACGTGCACGGTGCGCTCGCGAAACGCCACCGTCTGGCGATCTCGATCCACCCGAGCTTCGGGCACGAACTTCTCCACGCAGTCGAGAAAATTCATGGCATAGCGATCGATCTGGAACTCGAGCAGATCGTTGCCAAGCAGCCCGCGCAGCACGGCCTGATGCGTGCCCTCGGGCAGCAGCCGCAAAATGTCCGCAGGCGGAAAGGGGATGTGCCAGAACTGATGGATGAAGAGCGACGGCCGCATTGCCCGCAGATATTCCGCGGCCAGGGCAAAGTGGTAGTCCTGAATCCACGCCATCGCGCGTCCGCCACATCGTTCCGCTTCGTCGGCCACGGCGTGCGCGAAGCGCAGATTCACCGTGCGATAGCGCTCCCAATATTCCGTACGGAATTCCAGGTGCTGGATGAGCATGTGGCACAGCGGCCACAGCGCTTGGTTGGCAAACCCGTGATAGTAGCCGTCAATATCGGCATCATCGAGCCATACCCGGCGCAGGGTGTAACAGTTTTCGTCCGGGGGCACCGCAACACGGCCTGCTTCGTCCGATACTTCCCGGTCCGCGGTGCCGGAGCCCCACGCCACCCAGGTGCCGTGGGTGCGGCGCATCGTAGGATCGAGCGCCGACACCAGACCACCGGCCGGCTGTTTGACTTCGATTCCCTGCGCACCGCGCATGTGCTCATACGGCTCGCGGTTACTGACGAGGATGAATTTGCAATCGTTGAGATATTGTTCGATGTCCACCATAGACGTAGAGGTGGCAGCAACAGCCATGCCCACGTCATGCATCCGGCGAATTGATGATTGGCGAATGGCGCGGCCAAGAATACGTTTAGCCAACCTTCACTCCCTGCAAATGTCTCGGCTCGAGCGCTGCATCGCACACCCGCGTGCGTTCTAGGTGGCTCCTCCGATCGTCACGCGCGCACCAACGCGCATCGATTTCGGCGGTGGCTGGACCGACGTGCCGCCATACTCCGAGGAGTTGGGCGGCTACGTGTGCAGCATCGCAATCACACGATATGCGACGGTTACGCTAACGCGCGGCATGGGCCCGACAGACACGGCCGACGAGCGCGCCAGCGATCGCTCGATCGCCGACGCGGCGGCCCGGCGTTTTCACATGAACGACGCGAGCATTTCCGTTCGCAGCGATTTTCCGGTTGGTGCAGGGCTGGGCGGGTCGTCCGCGGCGGGCGTGGCATCCGTCGCTGCGTTGGCCGCCGCGCGTGGCGAATCAATGCAGCCGCGCGCGCTCGCCGAATTGAGCCGCCAGATCGAAGTCGTAGACCTCGAGATCAACGGCGGTCGGCAGGATCATTACGCCGCGGCGTTCGGCGGCGCACTCGGACTGCGATTCTCCGCCAAAGGCGTAGAGGTGCGCAACATCCCGCTCGCCGCGCGCACCCGCACGGAGATCGAACGACGGTGCATTGTCGTCTACACCGGTGAGACGCGCATTTCCGGCAGCACCATTGGTGCGGTGATGGACGCCTACCGGCGCAGCGACGCCGGTGTGCTGAACGCATTGAAGAAAATGCGCACGCTCGCCGAGTCGATGGCGGAGGCGCTCGCGGCGGGCGACCTGGAGACACTCGGCAAGCTGGTGGGCGAACACTGGACGCACCAACGCGCGCTCAATCCCGCCATTCCTACGCCGGCCATTGACGAGATCATTGCCCGCGGTGCGGACGCGGGTACCATCGGCGCAAAAGCCCTTGGCGCGTCGGGCGGCGGTTGTGTGTTGCTCTTTGCCCGCAGCAACCGGGTAGCGGAAGTGCGCGCCGCCGTAGAACCGCTCGGCGAGATCATCACGTTCAACGTCGCCACGCACGGAGTGGAGCGTTGGCCGTAGCGCGCGGTGACGCCGTTGCGCTCACTCGAGAGCTGGTTCGCATCGATTCGCGCAATCCGTCGCTGGTGGCCAACGGCCCAGGCGAACACGCCGTGGCCGCGGCGCTGAGTGAGGTCCTCACGGCCTGGGGCTTTCGCGTACACGTGCGGGACGCCGCGCCCGGCCGGCCAAACGTCGTGGCGAAAATCGGACGTCCCGGCGCGCGCAGCCTCATGTTCAACGGACATCTCGACGTAGTCGGCACTGACGGCATGATCCACGATCCGTGGACCACGCCCGAGCGCGACGGACGCATTTACGGACGGGGCTCGGCCGACATGAAGGCGGGCGTTGCCGCGATGTGCGCCGCCGCCGCGCGCGCCGCCGTCGATTCGCTCGATGGAGAAATTGTCATCGCCGCCGTGGCCGACGAAGAGTTCGAGAGCCTGGGCACCCGCGCGCTACTCGACTGGGGTGTTCGCGCCGACGCGGCAATCGTCACCGAGCCCACACAGCTGGCGATCATGCCGGCGCACCGGGGATTCGTGTGGCTGGAGATCACTACGCATGGGCGCGCTGCACACGGCAGCCGGTGGGACATAGGCGTGGACGCAATTCGCCACGCCGGATTGCTGTTGGCGGAATTGGACCGCCTGGATAACGACGAACTTCCACAGCGAAACCACTCGCTGCTCGGCCGGCCGTCGGTGCATGCCTCGACGATCGAGGGTGGCAGCGGCATGTCAACCTATCCCGATCGCTGCATGGTGCGCGTGGAGCGGAGGACTATTCCTGGGGAAACGGCGGACCAGGTTCGCGCCGAGATCGAGGCCGCGTGCGCGGCGATTGCTGCACGTCGCCCGAGCTTTCGCGCCAGCGTGAATGTCACATTCGCCCAGCAGCCGAGCGACGTTGACGTGGGCGCTCCGGTAGTGCGCGCACTATCCGGCGCGCTCAGCGACACTGGCGAAGCAGTGCGGGTGCAGGGCATGAGCGCCTGGACCGACGCCGCGCTGCTCAACGAGGCCGGTGTGCCGGCGATCTGCTTTGGTCCCGGCGACATCTCGCTCGCGCACGCCGCGGAGGAATGGGTGTCTACGGACGAGATCGAGCGCGCCACCAAGGTGCTGGCCCGTTTGGCCACGGAATGGTGTGCAAGTCGAGGAGATGTATGGCGCAGTTGACGCACGTGCAGTACGACCGGCTGGAGCGCGCCGTCATGAACGGCACGCGATTGATCTTTCAACGAAAGGGTCGGCGGGAATATCTCATTATTCCGCTCGCGTTTCGCGTCCAGAACGGGCGCGAGCTCGTGGAAGCCCGCAATCCGACCACCGGGCACGACCTGGTGATCTATCTCGACGAAGTTGACAGCATTGAGCTGGTAAAATGAGCCCGTTCTTCGATACGCCCGAGGCCGCCGACCAACGGCCGCTGATCGCTATATACGCCGACGAGTCGTGCCTGGGAAACGGCCGAGAAGGAAGTAACCCCGGCGGGGCGGCGGGAGTCATAGAGTATGTGAGCGAGGAGACCGGCAATCTCACGCGGTGGGACTACTGGTCGTCCGAGCCTGGCACGACGAACAACCGCATGGCATTACGGAGTGTGATCGACGCATTTCGCGGTATTTCGCGAAAGGGCGTTCGGTTCCGCGTGGTGTTCACCAGCGACTCGCAATATCTAGTGAAAGGGATGAGCGAGTGGGTGTTCGGCTGGATGTCGCGCGGCTGGCGCAAGAAGGACGGGCCGATCCTCAACCTCGAGATGTGGCAGGAAGCTGTCGAGGCAGTGCGCGGGCATCAGGTCAGCTGGCAGTGGGTGCGCGGGCACGAGGGGCATCCGCAGAACGAGTATGTGAACTACCTGGCCGTTCGCGCGGCGCGAGAACAAACGCGGTCGGACGGCATCGTGTCGTCCAACTTCGACGAGTGGTTGGCGGCGGAGCGCGAGCGGGGACACATGGCGATGACGCCGCAAGCCTTTCCCGATCCGGCGAGCTTCAAGGCGAATCGGCCTTATCCCGCGGCGACGAGGCCGAATCTGATTACGTAGGTCCGCGCAGCGGACAGGTGGCACGTCATGAAACGGATCCTGCTCGCATTGCTCGTTGGGCTCGCCATGGGCTACCACATGGGGTATGGCGACGGCACGGACGGCCGTGCGTCGATAGTGTCCCGGGCACTCGACCGATTCGGCACCTCCAAACTGCGCGCCGCTCAAGCGGCGAACGACAAGCGGATTGATGAGGCGGGAAAACCTTGAACTGCAGGGTCTGGGGTCTAAGGTCTAGGGTCTGGGTTTAGACTAGACCCTAGACCCTAGACCCTAAACCCTATCCGAATGGATTCCCTAGACCGGATGTACCGCCATCTCGTGCGGACGATTCGCTCCCGCTTTCCCCAATATCTGTCGCAGCCGTTCGACGTTGGGGAGTTGCATCAGACAATTCTCCCGTACCGCCTGCACCGGCGAGAGTTGGGAATTGAGTCCAATGAGGATTACGAGATTGCGCTCACCGAGTTGCTGTCCGGCGCGCGCGACTATTTGATCGTCGATGATCAGATGCGCGACGCGCTTGTCGCCGAGTTGGCGTCGATCAATCCGGACCCCACGGCATTCAAGCAGTTCGCCGGTCGTACGGTTGCGCTGTCACCAGCCGCGTTGCGCAGTCTCGAGGCTGGGCGCGGCGAAGAGATCGACGCGTTGCCCGTTGAAGCGGCCGGCGCTCCTGCTGCGCCTGCCGTGGCGGCGGCAATCGCAACGGCAAACGTAGCGGCAGCGCCCGCCGCGGATCCACCGCCCGCGTCCCTGTCCGCGCCCGGGCAAACGACTCAAACGCAGTCGCCGCCGAGCGTGGTACGGCAGTCGGGAGTGTCGTCGGCGCCGGGCAACGGCGCGATCGTTCCACAGGCCGGCCAACGGTGCCGTGCGTGCGACGAGGCGTTGCCGCCGGGCCGGGCGATCACGTTCTGCCCGCATTGCGGACAGAATGTCACCACGGTGAATTGTCCGGCCTGCGGATCGGAGCTCGAGGTCGGCTGGAAATTCTGCCCCATCTGCGGCCGGCCGGCTCCGGCGAACTGATTGTTTCCGGGTGTACGACGTCGCGGCCCGTGTGGTGCAAAGGACTTTCCCGACCCGAGCGTCGAGATTACTGAATATGACCATTAGAGCTCTTGCAGGAAGTCGCGCCCGGCGCGCAGTCGCGCTGCTCGCCACGTTCACCGTCGCCGGATGCGCGGCAACCGGAATGGGCGCCGTGTCACCGGCACCGGCGTCCGGCTCCACGGCGAACGGATCGGTTGGCGTTCCGGCGGTGGGCTGGCACGTTGAGACGCTCGAGCATGTCGATCTGTGGCTGCACGGCTTCGCGCTCCTCACCAGCGACACGGGGCGCGTACCCTTTTTCGCGCGCGGGTATAAACAGCACGTCACTGAGCTCAAGCGGCAGAAAAATATCTTCACCCAGCTCGACGCCAACCAAAAGGAGCTGTCGGCGCGTTTCGCAACGAATCCGTCGCTGGCCAACGCGCAATTCGTGGCGATGTACTTCTCGTCGTTTCCCGAGATAGTGAACGCCACGGACCTGCTCAATCGGTCGGGCGGCGATCCGCGCGCATCAAGCGATCCACAGATCCAGCAGGAAATCGCCTTTCTCGCCGCCAATTTCCCCACCCAGGCTGATCGCAACTGGCTCCGGCAATTCGTTCAGAGCCTGCAGGATGAGAGCACTCGGTTTTATCACGCCTATTGGACCGGCGAGCAGCAGGCGCGCGGCCCGGCACTCGCGGCATTTCGCGAGGCGTGGATGTCGAAGTATTATCCCAAGCTTTCGCGTTTTCTAAACAACACCCAGCAGACTGGCGGACGGCTCGTGCTGTCTATTACGCTGGGCGGCGAAGGGCGCACGATAAGCGACGGCAAGCAATCGAACATGATCGCCGTGGAGTTTCCCACTACGGTGGATGCCGCGCCTGAGGCACTGTTCGGTTTCGTGCACGAGTCGGTAGCGCAGCTCGTTGACGAGGCCATTCGCGACAACACTACCCCGGCCGAGCAACGCTCCGGCGCCACCAGCGGGTACACGGGGAACGGAGCCGTGCGCAGCGGAGCGCTGCTCATGCAGAGAGTCGCACCAGATCTCGTACAGAATTACATGCGCTTTTATTTGAGGACGCTCGGCACCACGCCGCCCACCGGTGACGTCACCGCGGCGTTCGCCGCGGGGTTTCCCGTGCCCCAGCCGATTCTCACCGCGGTTGGACACCAGATCGACGTCATTCTTGGCGGGATCTAACGCGCCCTGAAACCGTGGGTCCCCGCCACCGTTAGGTCTGGGTCTCCCCGAGTAGCTTTCGATCATGCCCCAGGATTCACCGTTTTCTCCGCCCGATAATTCTTCCAAAGCGCCAGCGCCCGTTCCCGGGCTCGATCGCTCGGGACTCGAGCGCGTGCTGGCCAGAGCCGCCGAGTTACAGACCAGCCCCGGCGACACCGAGGAGAATTTCACCGAGGAGCAGCTGCTCGAGCTCGGTCGCGAAGTTGGCCTGTCGCCACAGAATCTGCGTCAGGCGCTGGCCGAGGAGCGCACGCGCTCGATTGTGCCGGACGAAGAACGCGGATTCGCCGCTGGTCTGTTTGGACCAAGCCGCGTTCGGGCATCGCGGGCCATAGCCGGTCGCGCAGCCGATACGCTGGCGACCATCGACAGCTGGATGCAGCGGCAGGAACTGTTGATCGTCAAGCGGCATCACAACGATCGCATTGTCTGGGAAGCTCGACAGGATTTTGTCGTCGGCATCAAGCGCGCACTTCGTGTGGGCGGACGGGATTACGCGCTGTCCCAGGCATTCGAAGTAGCTGCCACGGTGCTGCCGATCGACGACACACAGGTGCACATTGCGCTCGACGCGGACTTTAGCAATCAGCGCGCGCGCTCCACCAAGCAGATCATTGCATCATCGGTGATGGGCGGCGCCGCCACAGTGTCGTTATTCGCGATCAGCTTTCCACTGCTGCTCGCCGCCGCGCCTGTGGTGCTGCTCTCGGCCGGCGGCATTGCTGGAGCGCGCGCGTTGCACGGGCGCGTCGTTACACGCGCACAACTGGCGTTGGAGCAATTGCTCGACAAGCTGGAGCGCGGCGAGCTCGCGAAGCGCGGGCCAGAATCCCTGCTCGGCGCCATAGTGGCGGCGGCCACGTCGATGCCGCCGCGGCGCTTTTAGCGCCGGCGCGTCTCAGCCTGACGTCGCCGGCCTGGTCTTTACCCGTTCGACCAGTCGCGCCATGGCGCGATTGCTCAAGACGCCAAGGAAGCTGCGCAGCGTAAGCGATTTCACTTCGGCGCGAGAGATTTTGACCACTACGCGCCGGGCCAGCGCATCGGGCGTACGCGTGAGATCGCGCAACGTGGCGTAGGCAAAGAGCAACGGAAGCGCGCAAAAGAGGCGAATGGACACGGCTCGCCGCGGAATGGCCAGCAGATACGCGGTAGCCTGATCGAGATCCTGCCACGCCAGCTGGACGAGCGTGGCGAGCGCGGCTCGGTTCTGCTCCGCGCGGTTGGCCGCAAGTATGGTGGCGTGTGCGCTGCCGTGTTCCCTGAGCAGTTGCTCGGGAATGTAGATCGAGTTTTCGTGCTCGGCGTCGCGCGCCACGTCCTTGAGGATATTCACCGTCTGGAGCGCCTCGGCAAAGGCGCGACATCGCTCGCGAAGGATTTCGTACTGCCGCTTGCCGATGCTCGGCGAATGCTCGTGCCACAAATCGGTGAGCAGGTAGCCAACGGTACCCGCAACGTAGTAACAGTATTCCTTGTACTCCTCGAGACTCTGGATGCGAATGCCGCGCGGATAAACGAGGACGAATTTGCGCATGCCAACGATCATCTCGGTGACCCAGCGCTTCACGTGGACCTGAGTGGCCGATGGCAGCTGGCGGTACGATACGAACACCAGGTCGCTGTTGCGCAGCAGTCGCACGTGCGCCGGCTCTCCACCCACCGTGGCCGACCGCTGAACGAATTCGTCAACCGCGGCGGCACTGTCGAAGCACGCAGCCAGTGAATCGAGCAACTTGGCCTTGTGCTCGGCGGGCAACTGCGGCTCGTCTTCCACCGTGTCGGCGATTCGGCAGATGAGGTAGGCGCAGCGCACGGCAGCGCCAAGGTCGCCGGGAAGCAGTCGAATGCTCAGCGCGAACGTGCGTGAGACCGCCGGGAGAATCTCACGGCAGAACTCGTTCGACTGCTGAACTCGAGGATCCGGCTGCGCCATGACGATCGTGTCTGCTCGGTGTTCGCGTTGTTCTGACCAACTCGGTTACACTACCTTGCCCGTGTGCGGGAAGATAGCCGACAGACCGCAGCGTCGTTTGAGCCGAAGCTCCACTCATGTCTTCACAACCACAGCCTCCCGGTTTTCGCGGCATCTTTCGCGACGATGCCGACGCTCGCGCCGTCTACGCCGAGTCTGCCGGCATTGGCCGCGCACTGCCCGCTGCCGTCGCTGTCCCTGCGGACATCGACGATTTGCGAATGCTCGTGGCCTGGGCTGCGCAGACGCGCACGGCGCTGATTCCACGTGGCTCGGGCAGCAGCATGCCGAACGGGGCGATCGGACATGGTGTAATCGTCGATCTGAGCCGCTGGAGCCAGATCGAAGCGGTGGACGAGCAGGCGCGCACCATTCGAGTTGGACCGGGGGCTCTGCGGAACGACGTGGACCGCGTCGCACGAAAGTCAGGACTGCGCTTTCCCGTTGATCCGTCGAGCGGCGCTTTCTGCACAATCGGCGGAATGTCGTCCACCAACGCCGCTGGATCACATTCCATGCATTTCGGCGTCATGCGACCGTGGGTGCGCGCCCTCGACTGCGTATTTGCCGATGGCACGCGCGCTGAAGTGCGCCGCGGCGGCAGTGCGCCGCACGGCATTGCTGGTATCGATCACTTTCTCGCGATTGCAGATCGCCTCGTTCTCGAGGAAGCACGTTCGCCGTCGGTTCATGCCGGCGTGCTGAAGGACTCGTCGGGCTACGGCGTGGCTGCATACGCGCAGTCGCGCGAGCTCGTGGACCTGCTGATCGGCAGCGAGGGCACTTTGGTATTCTTCGCCGCCGTGGAGTTGGACCTCATTCCGGTAGCCGCGGCCACGAGCAGCGTGCTCGGCGCATTTGGAACGCTCGAATCAGCGGTGGTCGCCGCGGCCCGTGCTCGAACGTTCGGCGCGGTGGCCTGTGAGTTGTTGGATCGCACCTTCCTCGACGTGGCTGCGTCGGGTGGAGCAGATCGTCCCGTGCCGGCGGACACCGAATCGGCATTGTTGGCCGAGGTGGAGGCGGAGGACGCCGAATCCGCCGCAGCCGCGGCGCACGCGCTGGAAGCCATTTTTCGTGACGCCGGTGCCACAACCGTGCGCGTTGCACTGAGCCACGAGACAGAAACGGAATTGTGGGAGCTGCGCCATGCGGCGAGTCCAATTCTCGCCCGGCTCGATCCGAAGTTGCGGTCGATGCAGTTCGTGGAGGATTGCGCGGTGCCGCCGAACAATTTGCCGGCATACGTGCGCGGTGTGCGGCAGATCCTGGCCGACAACGGGACGAAAGGCGTGATCTTTGGCCATGCCGGCGACGCGCACGTGCATGTGAATCCCCTTGTGGACGTGGGGCACAGCGATTGGCGCCACCGCGTTCAGGCAATTCTCGATTCGGTCGTGGCGCTCGCCGCCGCACTGGGTGGCACCCTCACCGGCGAACACGGCGACGGTCGCCTACGAACGCCGCTCATGGAACGCATGTGGCAGTCCGGCGCCCTCGCGGCGTTTCAGGAAGTGAAACATGCATTCGATCCGCTGGGGATCATGAATCCCGGCGTGAAGGTGCCGGTGGCAGGCGAGCGGCCGATCGATCAGGTGAAGTACGATCCCGATGTCGCGCCGTTGCCGCCGGCAGCCCGCGCTGCGCTGAATGAAGTTGAGAACGCGCGTGCGTATTCCCGCTTCCGTCTCGATTTGCTCAACGACACGCGTTGATCGACCCGCGCTGATTGCTCACTGCGCGCCGCGGCTGCCTTGTCGCCGGGCGCGCAATCTCGTTGATTTCTCCGCTTCCCCGCACCCACTTCCGCCGCGAATGCCGACCCCACGCTACTACACAGAGCCCGTTCTCACGCTTCTCTCGCGCCCGAGCTTCACCGGTCCCGAACATCTGCCGGTGAGCTGGATAGGCGAGAGTACCGACGGCGAACGGCTGGCGGAGTTTGCCGGGCGCCTCTGCTACATGAGCCAGCACAATCCGGCGAAGCGTGAGACACGCGAGTATCTGGAAAACATCAAGAAGCAGGGGCATGGCAGCGTACTGGAACACGCCAACTACTCCATCCTCTACGAGGGTGTGAGCCGGTCGCTCACGCACGAGTTGGTGCGCCATCGCGCCGGCTTTGCTTACTCGCAGCTGTCGCAGCGGTACGTGGACGAGTCCGAGGCGAACTTCGTCGTGCCGCCCGCCGTGATCGGCGACGCAGCGCTCGAGGAGACTTGGCGCGCGCAGGTGGAGCAGGCGCAGGCAGTGTACGTGGGCCTGGTATCGCAGCTCATGGAGCGCTACGCCTGGGTGGCGGACAAGGTGCACCGCCGGAAAATGTCCCGCGAAGCGGCGCGCGCAGTGCTGCCGAATGCGACGGAGACCAAGATCGTGGTCACGGCCAATGCCCGCGCATGGCGAACGATGCTCGAGCTGCGCAGCAGCGAGGGCGCCGAGTTGGAGATTCGCCGCATGGCGGTGGCGACGCTGCGGCTTCTGCAGGTCGAGGCCCCAGGATTTTTCTCGGATTTCGAGGTCTACGTGGGAGAAGATCGTCGCGAGGCGGCGCGGATCGCGTATCACAAGGTGTGACGGTGGAACGGTGGAACGGTGGAACGGTGGAACGGTGGTGCGGTGGTGCGGTGG
>JBEPWA010000041.1:0-39888 GCA_041690755.1 Gemmatimonadaceae bacterium
ACAGCACGGCCGCGGAACGCAGCAACGGCGATTCCGACGGCTACATCAAGGTCACACTCGGCGACGACCGCGCGATCACCGACATCAACCACTGGGACGCCGATCTGTCGCCGTGGCGATTTAACGTGTCGCCGGCGTGGGGCGACGAACGTATTCCGGTGGCCGGCGCGCTGTTCACCGAGCGAGGGATTTACCGCCCCGGAGAGCGCGTGTTCGCCAAGGCGATAGTGCGCGACGGCTCGCTCGGTGCGCTGCATGCACCGCCTGCGGGCGATTCCATCCAGTGGGTGTTTCGCGATCGCGACTATGGGGTACTTCGCTCAGCGACCGTGCGATTGACGAGCTTTGGCACGTCGAGCCAGACGCTCGACATTCCGGCGTCGGCCGCCGTGGGCGAGTATCGCATTGAGACGAACGTTAGACGCCAGGGCCAGTGGCGCATGGTGGGCGAGACTAACTATCGCGTCGCCGAATATCGGCCGCCCGAGTTTCTCGTTGACGTGACCGCGCAACCCGGCGCGCACTTTCCGAACGAACGGTTCACCGCCGCGGTACAGGCGCGCTATCTGTTCGGCGCGCCAATGGGCCGCGCCGTGGTATCCTGGGAGGCGCGTCAAGCGCCGCTCGACCCGAGCGAGTTGGCGATTCCCGGAACCGATGGCTGGTACCTGGGCGAATCCGGCGCGTGGTGGGAGGATGACGAAGGAAACTCCAGTCAGGTATTCGCCAGCGGCACGGACACGCTCGACGCACGCGGTGAGCGCGGGCTAACGATCACACTGCCTGAGCCTCTCAAGGGCCGCGCATCGCGCGTGACCGTGCAGGCCGCGGTGGTGGACGTGAATCGGCAGGTAGTTGCCTCCACCGCAACCACTGTGGTGCACCCGGCATCGTTCTACATCGCGGCGAAGCCGATTGGCAAAGACTACTTCTGGCAAACCGGCCAACCGCAGAGCGTTGACGTGATGGCCGTGCGCCCGGACGGACAAAAGGTGGCGGCCGTACACGTGAGCGGCACTGTGGTGCGACGCGAATGGCATCGCGTGCGCCGCGAGCGGGACGGCGTATCGGAAGTGGTGGGCGATTGGGTGTCGGACACCGTCGGCACTTGCAACGTGACCACCGCCGCGGCGCCACAGCGGTGCACGTTCACGCCGACGGACGGCGGCACGTACATCCTCACGTTTCGCGCCAACGATGCGAATGGACGCGCCGCCACCACGAGTTTTGAACGATGGGCTGCGGGCAGCGATTGGGTGCCGTGGAGCGACGAGACGCAATTCAAGATGGACGTCATCCCCGACCGCGCGCGCTATTCCGTTGGCGACACGGCCACGGTGCTCTTTGCATCGCCATTCACAAACGCTGAAGCGTGGGTCACGGTGGAACGCGAAGGGCTGATCGAGCAACGACGCGTCCATATCGCCTCAGGCTCAACGACGCTCAAGTTCCCGATCACCGAAGCGTTCGCGCCCAACGCGTTCGTCTCGATCGTTGTGGCGCGCGGCCGCAGCGCGCCACCGGGGCCAGCCGACGATCCAGGACGCCCAACCATTCGCGTAGGCTACGCCGAAATTCGCGTCACGCCGGAGGTCAAGCGACTCACGGTGTCGCTCGCCAACACCAAGCCCGAGTACCGTCCGGGCGATACGGCGCATGTTCGCGTTCGCGTGCGGGACGCCCGCGGCCGCGGCGTGCGCAGCGAGGTCACGCTCTGGGCCGTGGATCAGGGCGTACTGGCGCTCACCGGCTACAAGACGCCAGATCCGATCGACCTGGTCTATCAGGAGCGCGGGCTCGGAATGCTGCTCGGCAGCAACATGACCGCCGTGGCGCCACAGGTGCCGGAGGGTGAAAAGGGAAAACGCGAGGCGGGCGGCGGCGGTGGCGCTGCTGGCGCGGACGTGCTGCGTTCGCGCTTCCAGACCACTGCGTTCTTCCTTGCCGCGATCGTCACCGACGCCAACGGCAATGCCGTAGCGTCGGCAAAGTTGCCGGACAATCTCACCACGTTTCGCGTGATGGCCGTGGCGGTGACGAACGGGGATCGGTACGGCGACGGCGAAACCACAATGCTCGTGACGCGCCCACTGCTGGCGCGCCAAGCCTTGCCACGCTTCGTGCGACCGGGCGATCAATTCACCGCCGGTGCTGTGATCAACCGGCGCGACGGAGCGGCAGCAACTGTGACCGTTAAGGCGCAGTCCACCGGCGTGACACTGCGCGGTGATTCCACGCGCACCGTGACGCTTGCCGCACTCCGCGGCGCCGAAGTGCGATTCCCATTCGTTGCCACGCATTCGGACACGGCGACATTCCGTTTCGACGTGGCCGACAATCGCGCGGGCGACGCCGATGCTGTACGTGTCTCCATTCCGGTACGGCCGGACTATCATCCGCGAGCGCACACAGTGGCCGGTGTCATGCGCGACACGGCCACCATTGAGCTCTCGCTGCCAGCGAACATCGATCCGGCGCGCTCGCGCTTGTCGATCAACCTGGGGTCATCACCGCTCGCGTCGATTCGCGGGATGAGTGAGGGGCTGCGCGTCTATCCATATGAGTGCACCGAGCAGGTGGTGAGCGCGGCGACGCCGATCATTGCGCTCTACCGCGCCCAGGTGCAGAGTCGCACGCAGCCGCTGCCGGGAAATCCGCGCGGCGAAATGGAAACGGCCGTGGTGACGCTGCTGCGGCGCCAACGCACTGACGGCGGCATTGGGTACTGGTCGTCCACCGACTGGTCCACCGCGTGGCTCAGCGCGTACGCCGGAGCAATGCTGCTCGACGCGCGCGACGCCGGCGTCAAAGTCGATTCCACGTCGCTGGCGCGCGTCGCACAGTACGTGAGCCATCAGCTGCACGACACCACCCAAGCCGAAGCAACGCCCGTCTCGTACTGGTACCAGCAACAGAGCCGAATGCTGCGGCTACGGGATCAGGTTGCGGCTGTCGATTTCCTCAGCCGATTCGGGCGCCCAGACATTGCCGCGGAGAACGAGCTGCTGCGCACGGCGGCAATGTTGTCGCTCGAAGACCGCGCGCGTCTCGCCCAACTGCTCGCGCGGCGCGGACAGCAGGCATCGGCGCGGCGGCTCATGGCATCGGTGTGGTCGAACGTTCACGTCGAAGGACGCCGCGCGGTGATCGCCGATTCGTCCGCGCCACACTTCTACTTCGAGTCGTACATCCGGCCGTACGCGCGCGTCCTCACGGCCACGCTGGCGGTGGATCCGGCCAACGCGCTGATCGGTCCACTGGTCGAGACGCTGGCCATGCAGGGCAAGTCGAGTCGCAACGCGCTCGCGTGGAACACGCAGGACTACGCGTCGGCAGTCACAGCTCTCGCGACGTTTGAGCAGCGGCAACGCGCCCAGGCGGCGCGCACCATTCGCGTGACGTCGGCAGGAACGCCGGTGTTTCAAGCGGCCGGCGTGGGACGCGACTCCAGTGTCGCACTCACGGGACTGCTCGCCAACGCTCCGAACGCCAGAACACTGCGTTTGTCGCTGGACGCGGGGCCCGGCACCAGCATGGTGTTCTACTATCTCACCGTCAATGAAATCCCGCTCGTCGCCCCTGTGACGCCGGAGGATGCCGGCGTTCGTGTGGAGCGCTGGTATGAGCGTTACGAAACTGGCACGCCCATCACGACCGTGGCGGAAGGCGACATCGTGCGTGTGCGACTGCGGGTGACTGTCCCCACCACGCGCCAGTTCCTGGTGCTCGACGACGCGTTGCCCGCCGGGCTGGAAGCAATCGATCTCAGTCTCCGCACGGCGTCGGCACTCCCGGGGCCGGGCACGAAGATGCCGGACGAACAGGCAGATCACGATGAGCGTGAGCAACAGGGGCAGCAGCCGGTGATGGCGTGGAATTACGGCTACTGGGATTCCGGCTGGTGGTCGCCATTCGATCACCGCGAGCTGCGCGACGATCGCGTGGTCTACTCGGCTACGGTACTCTGGCCGGGAACGTACACCGCGACGTATCTCGCGCGCGCGACCACGGCCGGCACGTTCATCCGGCCGCCCGCGCACGCCGAGGAGATGTACAACCCCGGCGTGAATGGCCGCAGCGACGGCGGCACGTTCGTGGTGACGGAGAAGAAACCGTGATGTCGTTGCGTCTCCCCGCGCAACCATGGAAGCGCGTCGTGGCAATCGGCGGGCTCGCCGCAGCGATTACCGTTTGCGCCGCTGCAACGTGGATTTGCTGGCCGGTGTCGCAAGCCGCGCTCACACGCGACGCCGGCTCCGGTGTCACGATCGTTGATCGTCACGGGCTGGTCTTGCGCTCAACGCGCGCCGCAGACGGCAGCGACGCACGCTGGCTGGCGTACGATCAGATCGATCCCGACGTGATCAACGCGTTCATCGCGGTGGAGGATCGCCGGTTCTGGGATCATCACGGCGTTGACCTGCGCGCCGTGGCCCGCGCACTCCGCGACGACATTCGCAGCCGGCGCGTGGTGTCCGGCGCGTCCACCATCTCCATGCAACTCGGCAGGTTGATGCAGCCGGCGGGCCGCAGTTGGGGCGGAAAGGCGAGCCAAGTGCTCTGGGCGCTGCGCCTCGAAGCGCATCTCGGCAAGCAACAGATTCTCGAGCAATATCTCAATCGAGTGGAGTTGGGTCAGGGTGCGGTGGGCGTCGCGGCAGCGAGCACGTTGTACTTTGGCGCATCCGCGTCGGAGCTGAGCGTTGGTCAGGCGGCGCTCCTGGCTGGATTGGCGCACGCGCCGTCGCGCGATAACCCGCACGTGTCAACACGTCGCGCCCGCGCCCGCCGCGCATTGGCGTTGAGCCGCATGCATCGTTCGGGGTTCGCGACGAACGACGACGTGTTGCGCGCCAAGCAGGAGCCGCTCGTGAGCGTTTCGAACGCGCCGCCATTTCTCGCTCCACACTTCACCACTCGGGTGTTGTCGTGGGCGGCGGACAGTGGCGCGCTTGGCAGCGCACCGATTCGCACGTCGATCGATCTCGCATTGCAGAACGAAGTAGAAGCCGAAGTACGGCACACCGTGGACGTGTTGCACGATCGCGGCGTAATGGATGCGGCGGTGGTGGTGCTCGACAACCAGAGCGGTGAGGTGCTCGCGTGGGTGGGGTCACCGGATTTCTGGAATTCTGAAAACGGCCAGACGGACATGGTGGTGTCGCCGCGTCAACCAGGGTCGGCGCTCAAGCCGTTTCTCTACGGCATGGCGCTCGATCGCGGATACACCGCGGCCACCGTGTTGCCGGACGTTCCCAGGGCATACGCCACCGCAACGGGTCCGTATCAACCGCGCAACTACGACCGGCGCTTTCGCGGCCCAGTGCGCGCACGTGAAGCGCTGGCGAGCTCGTACAACGTGCCCGCGGTGAATCTCGCGTCGCGCGTCGGCACACCGGCGCTGCTGCAGACATTGCATCTCGCCGGGTTCGAGTCGCTGCAGCGCGACGCCGAGTACTATGGGCTGGGGCTCGCGTTGGGAAACGGCGACGTGACGCTCATCGAATTGGCGAACGGCTTTCGCGCCCTCGCGAATGGCGGCGAGTGGCGGCCGTGGACGTGGCACGCAACGCCGAGCGCCGCGGCGGGTAATGCGGGCGATGCATCTCGCCGGCAAACCCAGAGCAGGCGAGTGATCTCGCCAGTTGCCAGTGCGATCGTCCTCGACATTTTGCAGGACGCATCGGCGCGCATTCCAGGCTTTGGGCTCATCACGCCATTCGACTTTCCATTTCCCGTTGCAGTGAAGACGGGCACCAGTCGTCACTTCACCGACAACTGGTCAGTCGGCACGACGCGCAATTTTACGGTGGCGGTGTGGGCCGGCAACTTCAGCGGCCGGCCAATGGATGGCGTGAGCGGAGTGACCGGCGCCGGTCCCCTGTTGCATCGTGTCGTGATGGTCACGGCACAGCGCTTTCCGCCGGGCGCGCTCGTGACGCCGCCGGAAGTGGGAGCCGTGAGTGCGCCGGTGTGTCGGCTATCCGGACTGCGCGCCACGAGCGAGTGCGCGCAGCTCACCGAGTGGTTTGCGCCGGGCACCGTACCAACGCAGACGGACGACTGGCAGCGCGCCGGACGCGTGGCACTCCCCGACGAGTACGCCGACTGGGCGGTCCACGGCTTGGCGACGATCGCGCCGGGCGCCACCGAAGTCGTAACCAGATCGGTCGCGCAAATGCCCGCGGCCACACCAATCACGCATCACGATTCGACGCGCGCGCGCCGCGTGGTCTTTCGAGTCCTCTCACCGCTCGACGGTGACCGGTACGCCGTTCCGATTGGAGTGGAGGCGAAGTTCGCGACGATTCCCTTGCGCGCTGCGGGTCCAGGTGCCGAAGTTGTGCACTGGAGCATCGACGGCAAATCCTACGACGCCGAGCGCTGGGCGCTCGTGCCGGGAACCCACTTGATTCAAGCGGTGTCAGCGCGGCGCGACACGGTGAGGATCAGAATCTCGGTGGATCGATAATGAACGGAAGGCAGTGGGACAATTCGCCACACACGGCGGTCTGACATGACGCCGCCCGCACGCACCAGGCTGAACGTCGGCGTGTTCCTGTTCGACGACGTGGAAGTGCTCGACTTCGCCGGCCCGTTCGAGGTATTCTCGCGTACCCGCCTTGCGCACGGACTCGAGTCCCGCCGCAGCGACGACACCGCGCCGTTCGACGTCTTTACGGTCGCCGAGCATACGAGGCCAGTCACGGCAACGGGTGGCCTGCAGGTCATTCCGCGCTACGATTTTCCCGGCGCGCCGGCAATTGATCTGCTCGTGCTCCCCGGCGGCTGGGGAGCCAGGGCATTATTAGCAAACGATAATGTTCTCGACTGGATCCGGCGCATCGCGTCGCAGGCCAGGCTCGTCACGTCGGTGTGCACCGGCGCGCTCCTCCTCGCTCGGGCGGGGCTGCTCTACCAACGCCGAGCGACCACGCACTGGGGAGCGCTCGACACGTTGGCAGGATTGGACGAAACGATAACTGTGGAACGCAACGTTCGCGTCGTTCAGGACGGACCAATCACGTCAGCCGGCATCTCGGCGGGAATCGACATGGCGCTAGCGGTCGTTGAACTGTTGCACGGCACCGACGTCGCGAACGATACGGCATTGTACATGGAGTACAATCGGGTGGCGTTGCCGCGGCTGACGGCTACTCAACTCCCGATTTTCGATCCCTGAAACGCGCCGTCGGCGTATTGATACAGTATCGATGAGTCGGGATACGCCACCACCTCGAACGCCCCCGTGCGGCCGCTCGTCGGACCCGTGAGATAGATCCCGACAGCGTCCGCGTCGAAGCTGGCGAATTGTGCCACGTCCATGGCCGTGGGCTTGGCGCCGTTCAAGATCACGATGACGTGAAGCGCCGCGTCGCCGGGCATTGTGCCTTCCACTACGGCGTCCACGTTGCCGTCGTGATTGAAATCGCCCACCGCCGCAGACAGCGCCGGAAGTCCGCCGCCGCCGGCGAGCGCGGCCTGGCTCACGTCGGAACGAAAGCTGGCCGTACGCACGGACTGGAAACCCGGAGCGGCCGCGTCCAGCGCCTGCTGCATCGCCGGCGGCAGATGCAGGACGAATCCCACGTCCGTGAGCTGGATCGTCGGAGCATCGGCCTTTTTCGCCGCGCAGGCTGCGGCGACGATCAGTAACGCCAGGAGACTACCGCGCGGTTTCGTCATGCAGCCAACATGCAGATAATCGGACCGTGATGCCACCCGTTGTCTGCCAAGTATGTTTCGCATGGAGCGCTGTTCAACACGCCAAGCTCATCCTACGCATGACACCTCCTCTTGAATTCGGCCTCGACACCTTCGGCGACGTCACCGCCGGTCCGGATGGCTTGCTGCTTCCGCCAGCGCAGGTCATGCGCAACGTCATCGACGAGGCCGTACTCGCCGACAGCATCGGCGTTGACGTCATCGGCCTCGGCGAACATCATCGCGAGGATTTTGCGATCTCCTGTCCCGACGTCGTGCTCGCCGCCATCGCCGCTCGAACGAACCGGATTCGACTCGGGTCCGCGGTGACGGTGCTGAGCTCGGACGACCCCGTGCGCGTCTTTCAACGCTTTGCCACGCTCGACGCCCTGTCCGGCGGCCGCGCCGAGATCATTCTGGGACGCGGATCGTTCACCGAATCGTTTCCGCTGTTCGGATATCCGTTGTCGCAGTACGAGTTGCTGTTCGAGGAAAAGCTGGACCTGTTCGACGCATTGCTCGACTACAATCGCACTCACGAACCCATCACGTGGAACGGCTCGACGCGTGCGCCGCTCAATGCGCAGCGAGTATTTCCCGTGACCGAGAGCGGCACACTCCAAACATGGATTGGCGTGGGCGGCAGCGTGGAATCGATGGTTCGCGCGGCGCGCTTCGGCCTGCCCGTGATCCTGGCGATCATCGGCGGCGACCCACATCGCTTTCTGCCGTACCTGCGGATGTACTACCACGCCTTCGACCCCAGCGGCGAAACAGGATTGCCCGTTGGGGTGCATTCGCCGGGACATATCTCCGAGACCGACGAGCGGGCGCGCGAAGAACTGTGGCCCGCATACAAGCAAATGCACGACAAGATCGGACACGAGCGCGGCTGGCCCCCGCTCACCCGCGCCACGTTCGACAACGAAGCCAATACCGGATCGCTCTACGTGGGCTCGCCCGAGACCGTCGCGCAGAAAATCGCCAGCACCGCGCGGATGCTCGGTCTGTCGCGCTTCGACATGAAGTACAGCGCCGGCCCGTTGTCGCACGACAAGATGATGCGGAGCATCGAGCTGTACGGCCGCTCCGTCATGCCGCGCGTGCGAGAGCTGCTCGCGTCGGAGTGAGACCCACCCGCCCAGGCTACGGGTTGGTTACGCGCTCCCATGCGTCGCGGACAGCATCCTCCACATCTCCCCATGCGCTATCGGCGCGATGTTCATACCGAGCCCACCCTGTCCTGAGATCCGGCTCGACGTCATCCCAGAATCGGCTCTGATGCGCTTGGGCCGATTCAAAGCCATATCGGTAGGCGGGACGGTAATAATCGAAGTCGCGAGTGGCCACCGCGTATGGACGCGTAGCCCATGCGTCGCGCCAATAGCTCTCCTCAGCGCTCCAGCCGGCGAGCTGGCTTCCTGGTGCACCTCCTGCCGGCGTAGGGTTCAAATGGCTGTCGGGCATGCTCGGCTCCGTAGAATGAGGTGTACCGTCGAATAGGGCAGATGTCATGCCCGGCTGAACTCGCCAGCGGAACGAGAATTGATGTTATTAGTCAATTCGGCACGGCCCCGGTGCCAGTTCTGTCGCCGCTGCTCGATCTCGGAGGAGAACGTGCAAACTCGTAACACAGAATGAATGGCCTGCCGGTCAACGGCGAAGCGGAATGACAGTCGCCGCGGGTGTCGTCGTCGGAGTGCTCGTCGTGATCGCGCTCATCGCCACCGTGCCCAATCACACCGCGGCGATCGTGTCGCGTGCTGCGCCGGCGACCGACTACGCCGACGCCATACGCCTGGTCACGCGCCGGCAGACGGAAGACAATCGCGTCGCCGCTCCGGGAGGCAGCAGCGTTCTTCTCACGCACGGGAAACGAACGGCTCGCGTGGTGGTGCTCTTTCACGGCTTCACCAATTCACCAAGACAATTCGAGTATGTCGCCGAGGAGTTGTTCAACTCCGGCGACAACGTCTATGTGCCGCGCCTTCCGCACCATGCGGAACGGAACGGAACGGCCCATACGCTCGCGGCACTGACCGCGGAAGAGCTCGCGCAGTGCGGCGACTCGTCAATCGACATCGCAAATGGTCTCGGTGACACCGTCGTTGCCGCCGGCGTGAGCGCCGGCGGAACGATCGTCGCTTGGCTCGCCCAGCAGCGGTCGGACGTGAGCCGCGCGGTCATCATCGCCCCGGTGCTCGAGATTGAACGCGTGCCGTCATTGTTTGCCACGCCGTTGATGAATCTCGGCCTCAGATTACCGAACCTCACGCTGGACGAAGCGCCTGATCCCACGAGGCCCGACCGCGAGCTCGGCGTGTCAACGCGGGCGGTCGCGCAGTTGCTCCGTCTCGGGAGCGCCGTGCGGAAGCGCGCGCGCGAAACGCCGCCGCTCACCAGCGACATCGTGTTTCTCGTCAACGAGAACGACCACACAGTAAAGACTGCCCCATCCCTCGCGCTCGCACGTCGCTGGAGCGCCGGCCACGCCTCGGTCACGGTGTACCAATTCCCCCGCTCGTTGAATCTGCCGCACGACATCGCGGAGGTGGCGCACCCAAACGCCGATACGGCGCTCGTCTATCCGGCCCTCGAAGCCCTGATTGATGGACGGCAGCCGCCACCCGTGCTATCGCAGCATCGAATCTGGCCGCCCTGAGCCAAGCGATTTGCCGAACAGGTCGAACAACGTCTGCCAGTGACGCTCGGCCGCAACCTGGTCGTGCGCAGGAGTGTCCGACGGCACCCAGCCGTGGCGCGCCTGATAGGTCTCCACAGTGTGGTCTACGCCTGCGGTTGTGAGCGCCTCCTCGAGCCGTGCCTTTTGGGCGTCGTCAAAGCTGGAATCCTCGATCGCACCGCCGACGTAGACCCGCGCGGTGATCTCGGACGCCGCGCGATGCGGGCTGTCCGGCGCATCGGTGGCCAGGCCTCCGCCATGATACGACGCGGCAGCGGCAATCCGGTCGCCAAAGTGACCGGCGACACAGAGCGACAAGCGGCCGCCCATACAGTATCCTGTAATACCAATTCCATCATGGCGCACCTGCGGCTGTGCGTCGAAGTGGGCGAGAAAGGCTTCGGTGTCGCGCAGCACGTTGGCGGCGTTCGCCGACGGCATCACGCGCCCCATCAGGTCGGCGCGCGACACCGGATCGGAGAACGCCGTGCGCGGATCGAGCGCCGTGAACTCCACGCGATAGAACAGGTTTGGCAGGAGCACATAGTAGCCCGCGGCCGCGATACGCGCGCCAATGTCGAGAATGGACGAACGCATTCCGATGCCGTCCATGAAGACGAGAACGCCGGGCCACGGACCATCGCCGTCCGGCTGATAGACGTGAGTGGGGCAGACGCCGTCCGCCGTCTCAACCTGCAGCAACGTGTGAAGCATTTTCTGGCTCGGAATTTCGCCCACCTACCGCTCCTGCTCCGTTGGCCGCACCAGCATTTCATTCACCGCCACCCGCCGCGACCGCGTCACGATATACGCAATCGCGTCAGCGATATCCTCCGACTCGAGCAACTCGGTGCCCGCGAACGCCGGCTTGATCATCTCCTTGATCTCGGGCCGCAGATGGTCGGTCAATTCGGTGGCAACGGCTCCCGGCTCCACGAGCGATACGCGCACGTGCCGCTTCGTGACTTCCTGTCGCAACGCCTCGCTGAACGCACCCACGCCGAACTTGGTCATGTTGTACACGCCCAATCCACCGCGCGCGACCCGACCGGCCACAGAGCTGATGTTGACGAGGTCCGCCACGCGCCGCTCGGAAGTCTTCGCCGCGTCGAGCAGATGGGGCAACGATGCCTTCGCGACGTAGAGCAGTCCGAGCAGGTTGAGATGAATCATCCGCTCCCACTCGTCGAGCGGCGCGCTCTCGATGGGGCCCAGCAGCATCACACCGGCGTTGTTGACCACCGTGTCGAGCCGCCCAAGCTCTCGCACCGTGCGCTCGACAGCGGCCTGGGCTTCCGGTTGCTGCGTGACATCGGCTTCGATCGCTATTGCGCGACCGCCAGCTTTGTTGAGCGCGGCGGCGAGTGCGTCGAGCCGGTCCTTCCGGCGCGCGACGAGCGCAACCGCGGCGCCCTCATTGGCCAATGCGTGGGCCGTTGCTTCGCCGATGCCGCTCGAAGCGCCCGTAATGAGGGCGACGGTTCCGCCGAGTCGTTGTGTCACTGGATGCTCCAAGGGTGCGAGTACGTGTATCCGATAAAGTATAACGGGCCCGGGATGTCGCCAGGCGCGCGTCGTCGGCGTGGCGAGCCGGCCTTAGCACGGGACCTGCACGAAGCGAGCACGCCGCACGAGCAAGCTGAATGCGGCGTTCTCAACGGGAGCCAATCACATGCACAGTTCACGTATTCGCCACGCACGAAGCCTGTTGCTACTTGTGGCGGTATCGGCTTGCTCGCGCGGTAGCGAGGCGCGCGTCGATACCACCAGCCCGGCACCGGCGGCCACTGCGGCCGCGCCGGCACCCAATCCCGATGCGCCGATCATGCTCCGCGGAACGATCGCCAGCGTGTCGCCCACAGAGCTTGTGATCAAGACCGACTCCGCCGCGGTCACGGTCAAGGTCGAGCAGCCGTTTCATCTATACACGCGGCAGCCGAGCGACATGTCGCACGTCACGCAGTCGTCGTTCATCGGCGTCACAACGGTGAAGCAGGCTAACGGCAGCGAACAGGCCACGGAGATCCACGTCTTTCCTGATGATTTGCGCGGCTTGGGCGAGGGCAGTCGCATGATGACCCCGGCGGCCGGCGCGGCCGGGTCTGCAGCGAGCCGCATGACCAACGGCACGGCATCACCGGCGCCGCCGGAGGCCTCACGGATGTCGAACGGCATCGTGAGCAGCAGCAACGGCGCGACATTGGTCGTGCAATATGCTGGAGGCTCCCAGCACGTAACTGTGCCGCCGAACACACCGGTGACCACCTTCATACTTTCGTCAACACCCTTGGCCGTTGGCGATCAGGTTGCGATTGTCGTCACTAAGGCGTCCGACGGGACGCTGACATCGAGTAAGGGAGTCAGTACCAAGAAGTAAATCGGATCGCGGGCGATCGTACTCAGCCAGACCGTAGCCCGCCCGTGGTCCCCTCGACCGCTTCGACGAAATTTCGCTCCTCGCGCAGGATCAGTCGCCTGTCCCGCGCGAAGCGGAAATTCTCCTGCGCCTCGGGATCGGCGCTCAACCGAGCCTTGTACTGCTCGTACGACGCCAGACTGTCGAACCCGATCAGCCCCCACGCCACATCGTTGGTGCCCTCGTGCGGCAGGAAATAGCCGAGCAGTTGCCCGCCGGCGCGCGGAATGATGCGACCCCAGTTCTCGGCGTACGCCTTGAACGCCTCCCGCTGGAACGGGTCGATCTGATAGCGAATGATGCAGGTGATCGTCATGGATCCAACCTATGCCTTGCCGAGCATCCACACTTCGCTTAGCATCGAAGTATGGATGTCGCAGAGGATGCCGACCTCAGGGTCTCGGCAATCGCCGCAGCGATCGGCGAACCCGCGCGGGCAAAGATGTTGTATTGCCTCATGGGCAACCGCGCGCACACGAGCACGGAGCTGGCGATGGTCGCCGGTGTGAGCCCATCCACGGCGAGCGCGCATTTGAGTCGGCTCGTCGATGCCGGGCTAGTTAGAGTATTGGTACAGGGCAGGCATCGCTACTACAACATCCACGACCCGGCCGTAGCCGAAGTGCTCGAGGCGCTGAGCGTGCTCGCCGGCGCGCGAGACACCTTCGTGCCCACCACGCCCGTCCGCCTTCGCGCCGCGCGCACCTGCTACGATCACATCGCGGGAACGCTGGGCGTCTCCCTGCACCACCGCTTTATCGCGCTCGGCTGGCTCGTCGGTGACGAGGCGGGCAGCGACGACACGCTGGCCGTGACCACGTGCGGACTCAAGGGCCTCACGGCGCTCGGCCTCGACGTGGAGAGTACACAACGCCTGCGCCGACGATTCGCCTTTGGCTGTCTCGATTGGAGCGAGCGCCGAACGCATGTGGGCGGGGCGCTCGGCGCTGCGCTATTGACGCTCGCGCTCCAGCGAAAATGGGTCGCACAGCATCGGGACGATCGCTCACTTCGTGTCACGCCTGCCGGCGAGCGCGCGCTCCTCGCGCCGCTCGGCATGCGCAAACACTAATAGGAATCACCACCGCTCATCCGATCGGCGTTCCTGGCGGCAGCGCAATCACGCCCGTCGGTGGCTTGGGTGCGATGCGACGATCCAGCCAGTTCCGTACGTCGCGAACCACTTCGGCATTCGCCGCGCGATCTTCCGCGTCGTCCGTCGCCGCCGTTGATAGGCGCGTCGCCAGCCGGTTCAACGCGTCGTCCGTCACGGCTCGCACGTCGTCCGTGGACCGTTGGTCCGTCGCCAGCGCAAACAACGCGTCAACGACCGCGCGACGTGCCTGCCGACGAACACCGCGCTCGTACGCATTCGCCGCTGCCGCATTCGTATAGACGCCGGCGATCAACTGGCTCATCACTTCGTCGGCCGAGGGTGACGCTGCGTCGCGCGCGTGGAACGAGATCACCCGCTCGATACGGTCCGGCTGCAGAATTCCGTCCACCACGTTGCTCGCCAGCGACCGCGCAATCGCAAGCGGGTCGTACACGATCCCCGCCGGCGTCGTTGAAAAGCCCCAGCCGCCGCTGAATCCGTACGGCGACGGCGGAATCATCTTCACAATGCGCTCGGGCACCGCGAGCTCTTTCGGCTGGATCGCCGCGATGAGTTGCCGCAACGCCTCGCGCTGCTTCGCCGGCGCGATCACTGTCGCCGGCGTCTGGCCATCACCGCGGAGCGCGAACGTGTAGTCCATGCCGCCGATCGCCTTCGTCGCGCCCTCTATCGCGTAGCGATGATGCAGATAGACCGGCACGAAGCGCTCGTTGAGCATCCACATCGGCTCGCCCGCGGCGATTACCGTTTCGTTGAACTTTGCAATGAGCACGTCACGCACCGCGCTCTGGCGGGCGAGCTCCTTCACGGCGTCGTCGCCATTCAACCAGCGAGTGACCTCCGGGATGACACCAGCCGACGCGTCACGATCGCTGAGAAAGTGTGCGCCGCCGGCAATCGACTGACGCGCCAACGCCGCCTGCCCCGCGCGCTCGGCCGCGGCGTTGGGGTACTGCGTGTAGGCGAAGCGAATTGCCAGAGTGTCGTACGCGCCGGTGCCCGTCGCCCAGGCGTGCGAGGCGTCGATCGTGCCGTCTGGCCGAAGCGTTACCAGCGGACCCGGATAATCCATCACACTGGAGCGGCCCTGGGCGTGCGCGATGTAGTTGTGCGCGAGTCCGAGAGTGTGCCCAATCTCGTGTGCGACATGCTGACGGCGGCGCGACATGGCGAACTCGGTACCGTTCACCTTTGGATCGAGCGACGCCATCCAGTCGGCCGTCGCGCCGTCCATCGCCGGCTCCATCCCCGCGAAAATGTTGTAGTCGGTGATCGAGCGATACGTGTCCATCTTGAGCATCGCTTTGAGGATCTCGCCGGTTCGCGGATCGACGAACGACTGGCCCACCGAGAAGCCCGGATCGCTGCGGTGCACCCACTGGATCATTGAGTAGCGTGCGTCCATCGGGTCGGCGCCCGCAGGGAGATCCTCAACGCGAAACGCGTTCTTGAATCCTGCGGCCTCAAACGCCTGCGCCCACCATGCCGCGCCCTGCTTGAACGCGGTCCGATACGGCTCTGGAATGCCCGGATCGAGATAATAGACGATGGGCTTTATGGGTTCCGAGATCGCGGCCGACGGATCCTTCTTCTCGAGGCGCCAGCGTTGGATCCAGCGCACCTCGGGTTTTTCGGTGAACGGCCGTGAGAAATCTGTGAATGTGAGCGCAAAAAGGCCGATGCGCGGGTCGAGCGCGCGCGGCGTGTAGTTCGCGTCGGGCAGCTCGACGAACGAGAAGTGCTCGCGCAGCGTCAGCGCCTCGCCATCCGGCGTATGACGCGCAACCTCGCGGCCCGGTGCGTCGCTCTGGAACGTGAGCTGCGCCTCGATCTCCGTATTCTTTGGAAACGCCTTGGTGTGCGGCAGGTAGATCACGCTGCGTGTGCGATCGAGGCGGTAGGTTCCCTGCTTCTGTCGTTGGATCGTCGCGGCAACGTTCATTGCGTCCTGCAGCGCAAAATCCGTCGCGTCAACGAGCAACCTGCCGTTCTCCTCGGCGACGATCGGCATAGCGGCGAGCGTCGACGTGGCGAAGGATTGCTCGACGGCGTACGCCTGGAGCGAGTCGGCCGTTGCGCGGAAGTGCGTGTTCCGAGCTTCGAGCAATACCCGCGGTCCAAATCGTTCAAAGCGGACGACCGCTTCGGGCCCCGTCGTGCCTCGATCCAGGCCGAGCGCATCCGAGCCGAGCCCGCTGGCGAGTGTCGGGAGGTAGAGGAAATCCTGGCCGAGCCGCTGCACTTCGAGCAGGAGCTTGCCCGTTCGCTCGTCGTAATAGAACGGGATGAAGCCGTCGTGTCGCTCCATGCCCGCGGTCTGCGAGGCAATGGTGCGCGGCGTTGTTGATGCGGCGGGCTGCTGCGCGCCGAGTGCAAAGGCTGCGACGGGTGCGACCGGCGCGGCGGCGGCGATGCAGACGAGGACGACGTGTCGGGCAATTCGCATGTGCGGTCTTCGAAAGGCGGAGGGTTGCGTGCTGATCGCAATCTGGCCGACGGCCGGGACCGTGAAGGTATCGCGGAAGTGGAGGCGTTGGGAAGCAGGGGCCCGTCGAACTCAGGCCCCTGAAATCACGTGGGGCGCCGCCGCTCCTTGGCGTCGGCTTCGCTGTCGGCGCGTGCCCAGACCCGCTCCACGTCGCTGGGCGACAGATGCACTGGCGTGCCCGCAAGAATGCCCGTGACGTTGCGGAACGGCCGGCCCATGATCATGCCGCCCTTGTCGATCGTGAACTCGCGAATCGCCTTGTCGTGCGCCGAGCCGCGCATCTTGAGCACGGTGAGGCCACGCTTCATCTCGCCGAACATCTCGACATAGCGCAGGAGAATGATCGAGTCGGTGAGCGTGGAGATGTGCGTCTCGGTGATCGAGTCGCCGCCCATGAGAGATTCGGTGGTTGACGTGAACAGCCCGGTGATCTCCTCATGTTTGATGAACGACGTGAGGCCAATGACGAACTCACGGAACGCCTTCCGTGTGCCGACGTGCTCGAGCGCCGACAGACTGTCGAGGGCGACGCGCTGCGGTTTAAAATCCCGAATCGCCGCCTGGATGGTGACGAGCCAATCCTCAAGACCCGAGACGTCGGGATAGTCGCAGACCACGCGAAGTAGTCCGTCGCGTTCCATCTGCTCAAAGTCGAATCCCCAGCCGGTGGCGTTGCGCACGAGCTGATCGCGGCTCTCTTCGAACGCGAGGAGCAGACACCGCTCGCCGTTGCTCGCGCCGCCCTCGAGGAATTGCGTCACGGTAAGTGTCTTGCCGGTACCCGTGGCGCCGGAGACGAGCGTGACCGAATCGCGAAAGAGACCACCACCGCACATTTCGTCGAGCTGCGCGTTTCCGGATGAGATGCGCACGTTCGACGACTTCATGCTCAGGTGCATGGCCGACAACGGAATGACAATGACCCCACCGTCCGGCACGATGGTAAACGGATACTCGCCCTTCTGGTGATCGCATCCGCGAAACTTGAGGATCTCGATGGTGCGGCGACGGCTCTCGGCCTCGAGCACATTGCGGAGAATCATCACGTTGTCGGCGATGAACTCCTCCACACCGAACCGCGCGATCGGTCCGTAGTCGTCCGTCCGCTCGGCTGTGAGTACTGCGGTGACGCCAATAGCCTTGAGCGCCGATGCAATGCGAAAGAGCTCGCTGCGCACGATCGACTGATCAGAGAACTGTGAAAATACAGCGCCGAGCGAATCGACGGCGACGCGTTCCGCCTTCACCGTGCGCACGGCATGCTGCACCCTGGCCAGCAATGCGCCAAGGTCGAAACCGCCGGCCTCGATGGTATCGATCGACGGGTCGGGCGAGGCGTCCACGAAGGCCAACTTGCCCTCGGCCTCCCACGCGGCGAGGTCCCAGCCGAAGCTGAGCATGTTCTTGCGAATGTCCGTCGCGGACTCTTCGAACGTGACGAACACTCCGGGAATGCCCGCCTGGATCCCCGCGGCCAGAAACTGCACCGCGAAGATCGTCTTGCCGCTGCCGGCCGTGCCCGAAATCAGGGTGGTGCGATTTCGCGGCAGGCCACCTTTGGCAATTATATCGAAACTGGAAATCCCGGTGGCGACTTTTTCGACCCCGGCGTGCACGACCGCCTTGGTCATTGCAGCGCTCCACCGCCGGTGGGTGTGTCGTGCGCCTTCAACTGCAGTTCGAGGCCCAACAGCACTTTCTCCGTGTTCGACAGATCGCCGATCACGCGCCGGAGCGGCAAGGGAAGCGTTTTTATCAACGTAGGCGTGGCGAGAATTTTTTCATCCTCAGCGAGATCGGGATGCTCGAGCACATCGATAATCTCCAACTCATACCGGCCCGCAAGCTCCTGCTCGCAGATGCGGTTGAGGTTCGCGATGGCGGTTCCGGTACGGGAGCTGGCACCGGTCACGAATAGCTTCAACAAATAAGTAGTCAATAACCCTCCAGAATGGCGACGTCTATCGGACGTTTATTCGACGTTGATATTACCCGCCCCCACCTAAACGTGCCCAATCGAAGGTGTGCACGGCTAGGCCCGCTGGTTGCATAGTGTAGTCGAGCGAATAGCGGAATCGCAAAAGGCATGCATGAATCCGCTGCGGCGGCGCCGGCCGCCCTCCAGGGCAATCACAAATGACAGATCCGACTGAAAGGCCCGCGAGCCCACCCGCCAATTCAACCGGCGACGGCCCGTGGAACCAGCTGCGCGCGATCATCGAGAGCTTGGCCGACGGTATCGTCATCGTTGACGAGCTTGGCGTCATCCGCTTTGCCAATCCCGCGGCGGCGAAGCTCTTCACGCGCAGCCCTGAAGCGCTCGTTGGCACCGAGCTCGGCTCGCCGCTCGTGGCGGGCGAAACGACCGAGATGGAGATCGTGCGTCGCGGCGGTGGCGAGCTGGTGTATGCCGAGCTCCGCGTCGTTCACACGGACTGGGACGGCGAGCCCGCCGAGCTCGTTTCGCTCCGCGACATCACCGATCGAAAGTACGCCGAGGAGCGGTCGCGGCAACTCGCGCACGAACGTGACGCACGTATCGAGGCCGAAGCGGCGAGTCGAGCAAAGTCCGATTTCCTCGCGATCATGTCGCACGAGCTTCGGACGCCGCTCAACGCCATCCTCGGATACTCCGAGCTCATCGAGCTAGGAATTTCCGGCGATGTGAGCGAGACGATGCGCGATCAAGTTGGCCGCATTCGCCGAAGCGCCAAGCACCTTTTGAGCTTGGTGAACGACATCCTCGATCTCGCCAAAGTGGAAGCAGGTCGCTTCTCGGTGGCGAACGCGCCCGCGACGGTCTCCGACGCAATCACCTCGGCGCTCACCCTCATTCAGCCCCAGGCCGAGGCACGCAACCTCACGCTCGTCGTGGTTCCGGCAATCGACGCGCTTCCACGCTACATCGGCGACGACGAGCGAGTGCGCCAGATTCTGGTGAACGTATTGTCGAATGCCGTGAAGTGCACGGAGCCCGGTGGCGCGATCACGGTGGAAGGCATTGTGACGACGACGCCCGACCCTGAGGCCCGGCTTCAGCCGCGCAACGCGCACATTCGCTTGAGCGTGACCGACACGGGAAGCGGCATTCCCGCGGAAAAATTGCGCGCGATTTTTGAGCCGTTCGTTCAAGCGGACACAGGTCGCACGCGATCGCGCGAAGGGAGCGGGTTGGGATTGACCATCGGCCAGCGATTGGCGCGCGCGATGGGTGGCGACTTGACCGTTCGAAGCACATTGGGAGAAGGATCCACATTCTCGCTCTGGCTTCCCGCGGACGTATCAACGCCGTTTGCACCTGACGCCGAGAACGCGCGTGAGGGCGACTCGGCAACGGAGGACGTGCAGCGGAGCATCCACCGCAGCGCCGCGTTGCCGCGCGATTTGACCGGACTCGGCGAAGTCGCCCGCGGCGTGTTGACACATCTGGAACGACTCGTGGGTCTGGTCGTTGGGCGCATTCGCGCCGACACGAGTATTCCCATGGCCGCCGGGCTACGAACGTCGCAGGTCACCGATCATTTATCGACGCTGCTCACCGATATCGCCGGCGCGCTGATCGTTGTCGAGGAGTCGGCCGGCCAGCCGACGCCCCTGCTCGCCGACGCGATGGAGATTCAGCGGCTCGTGTCGGAGCGACATGGCGCACAGCGCGCGCGGCTCGGGTGGACCGAAGCGTCGCTGCGGCGCGAGTTCATGATCATTCGAGAAGAGCTGGAGCACGTGATCCGCCTGTCGATACCGGCTGGCGTCGTGCTACAACCCGAGGATGTCGTCGCGACGGTGGGCCGATTCGTCGATCAGGCCGAGTACCTTGGTGTGCGCGCGCTCGAGAAGGCGCGAGAAGACTGAGAGAAGTCATATTGCGACATCGGAGGCACCCCCTGTGGCAATGATCGAACGGCCGCGGCGTTTCGGGCGCTACGTCGCGATTGGAGACAGCTCGACGGAAGGCCTCGACGATCCCGACGAGCGAGGCGGCTACCGTGGCTGGGCCGATCGGCTCGCGGAGCGTGTCGCGGCGGCGCAACCATCGCCGCTGCTGTACGCGAACTTGGCCGTTCGAGGCCTGACAACTCGAGAGATCCGAGACGAACAGCTCGAACCCGCCGTCGCGCTGCGTCCGGACCTCGTCACGTTTTTCTCGGGCACCAACGACGTCATCCGGCGTCGGTTCGACGCTGACGCGGTTGGGCGCGACGTGGAGCACATCCAGCGCCGGCTGATCGAAGGCGGTGCAACAGTGCTCGGGTTCACGCTTCCCGATCTCTCGATCGTGCTCCCGCTCGCGCGACCGATCGCCAGCCGCGTTCGCGCATTGAACGATGCGCTCCGGCATGCCTCGGCTGTTACCGGCGCAGTCCTCGTGGATCTTGCCAAGTACCCCGTGGGATCAGACCCCAGGCTGTGGAGCGCGGATCGACTCCATGCGAACTCCGTTGGCCATGCACGGATCGCTGCGGCGCTCGCCTGTGCACTTGGGCTGCAAGGCACGGACGAGACATGGTCAGAGCCGCTGCCGACCGAATGGTCGCGATCTTTGCCGGCAACCATTCTGGCCGAGATCCGCTGGCAACGCGACTACTTCCTGCCGTGGGTTTGGGGCCACCTGCACGGAAGATCGTCCGGCGACGGCCGCGTTGCGAAGCGGCCGTCGCTTTCGGTGCTCGGAGAAGGACGGTGACGCGTCACCCGGCGGCGTTCACCATATCGAAGATCGGCAGGTACATGGCGATGACCATGCCGCCCACCACAATGCCGAGGAACACGATCATCACCGGCTCCATGAGCGCCAGCAACCCGGACACCGCCGCATCGACTTCCTCATCATAGAAGTCGGCGATCTTTGTGAGCATTTCATCAAGTCCGCCCGTCTGCTCGCCTACGGCGATCATGGAGATGACCATGGGCGGAAAGACCTGGCTCTTCTTGAGCGGCGCGGCGATCGTTTCACCGCCGGCAATTGAGGCGCGCGATTCCATGATCGCGTCCTGAATCACGCGATTGCCCGACGTCTTGGCCGTGATCTCGAGGCCGTCGAGAATCGACACGCCGGAGGAGATGAGCGTGCCCAGCGTGCGGGTAAAGCGCGACACGGCGGACTTGCGCAGCACGTCGCCCAACACCGGCGCCTTGAGCAGCAGGCGGTCGATCACCAGCTTGCCGTCTGACGTGGCGTAGTACCGCTTGAGCGCAGCCCCCGCCCCAACGATGATGATGACGATTGCCCACCAGTAGCCCTTGAGGAAGGCCGACATGTCGATCACGATGCGCGTCGGCAGCGGCAGTGCGATGTTGGCGCTGGCGAACATCGTCTGGAAGGTGGGAATGACGAACAGCAACAGCACGGTGATCGCGATCCCCGCCACGCTCATGATGACGGCCGGGTAGATCATGGCGCCCTTCACTTTGCGTACGAGGGCGTCGTTCTTTTCCATGAACACGGCGAGACGCATGAGGATGGTGTCGAGAATACCGCCCGCCTCGCCGGCCGCGACCATATTGACGTAGAGCTCCGTGAACGCCTTGGGATGCTTGCGCAACGCGTCGGCCACGGTGTTGCCGGACTCGACGTCGTACACGACCTGGCGCGTCGTGTCCTTGAGCGCCGGGTTCTCGCTCTGGTTGGCGAGAATGTCGAGCGCCTGCACGAGCGGCAGCCCGGAGTTGATCATCGTGGAGAATTGCCGGGTGAAGATCACGATGTCACGCATCTTGATCGACCCCATGCGCTTCTTCTTCACCGCGCCGCCTTCGTCGATCTTGATGACGTTGAGCCGCTGCTGGCGCAGCTGCTTCATGACCTCATCGCGGTTCGGTGCTTCGATGGTCGCCGACTTGAGGTCGCCGTTGACGGCGCGGGCGGTGTAGGTGTAGGTGGCCATGAAACTCAGGGTCTAGGGTCTAGGGTCTGGGGTCTAGTAGGGGTTAGGGCTAGACCCTAGACCCTAGACCCTAAACCCTACTTTCGGTCTTCCGGAGAAATCCCAATCATTCTCATCAGCTCATTCTGATCGTGACTGGCGCGGAGCACTTCGTCGAGCACCACGGTTTTGCTCATGTACAGTTGGTAGAGCGCGTCGTTCATCGTCTGCATGCCGTACTTCTTGCCCGACTGCATCATCGAGTAGATCTGGTGGATCTTGTCGTCGCGGATGAGGGCGCGAATGGCCGGGGTGACGACGAGAATTTCGGCGGCCATGGCGCGGCCCTTTCCGCTGGCCCGCGGCAACAGCGTTTGGGTGACGATGCCCTCGAGGCAGAACGCCAACTGGGCGCGCACTTGCGATTGCTGATGGGCGGGAAACACGTCGATGATGCGGTTGATCGCTTCGGCGGCGCTGTTCGTGTGCAGCGTCGCGAACGCCAAGTGTCCCGTTTCGGCAATCGTGAGACCGGCCTGGATGGTTTCCAGATCTCTCATTTCGCCGATCAGCACCACGTCCGGATCCTGGCGCAGCGCGTACTTGAGGGCGGCGGAGAAGCTCTTCGTGTCGCTGCCCACTTCGCGCTGGTTGACGATGCAGTTCTGATGCTTGTGAATGAACTCGATCGGGTCCTCGATCGTGATCATGTGGCCTTTCATTTCCTTGTTGATCTTGTCGAGCATGGCGGCGAGCGTCGTCGACTTGCCGGAGCCAGTGGGCCCCGTGACGAGAATCAGTCCGCGCGGCTTGTCGGAAAGATCGGCGATGACCTTGGGAAGCTTGAGCTCATCGAACGTTTTGATGTTGAACGGAATCTGCCGGATCACCATCGACACGCAGCCGCGCTGCTTGAAGCAGTTGCCGCGAAAGCGCGCAAGGTTCTGAATGCCGAATGAGAAATCGAGCTCGTCCTCGGTCTCAAAGCGCTTTTTCTGATTCTCCGTGAGTACCGAATAGGCGAGTTGCAGCGTGTCCTTTGGCTGCATCACGAAATCGATGTTCGAGCTCTGCATGTCGCCGTCGATGCGCAGCTTGGGGCGCTCGCCGGCGGAGATGTGCAAGTCTGACGCGCCGCGTTCGATGACTTCCTCGAGGAGGACGCGAAGGTTCAGGGCTTGAGCGCCGGGGGGGGTGGGGACGGTCATGTCTTGCGCTTGGGTCGGGGAGTGCAGGCGGGAGCGGGCGCCACGGTAGTAGGACGATGGAGGGGGGGGTTGGTCATCCTTCGGGTGCGCATCTTTGCGGGAGCCGGGACCTTGACGGGGTTGGGTTAACTACGGTCTTGGGTGTGAGGGTTTTGGGGGACTGATGGACCGCGACGGGTCACGTGGCAGCGTCGGGGGTCATTTGCATCGAGGCGGAATGGTGTGATGACGGTGATCTGGGTCACGTTCGTCACGTTGTCTGCATGCAAGACTACCGAAAATTGCGGGTCTGGAAGAGCGGGCTTGCGCTCGCGATCAATGTGCGGCGCAGCGCCGACGGATTCCCGCGCACCGGGTACGCCGAGCTCAAGGCGCAGATGATCTCGGCGGCCGAGTCGATCGTGAACAACGTCGTGGAGGGCTGCGGATCCGAGACCCCAAAGGAATTCGCCCGATTCCTGAGCATTGCCATCAAATCCGCGATGGAGCTCGAGGGCGAGCTGCAACTCGCCAGGGCCTACAAAATCATGTCACACCCCGAGTGGAACGCCCGCACCCAGGACACGGTTCTACTTCGCAAAATGCTCTACGCCCTAAGGTCAAAACTACAAAACCCCGACAGGCCAAATGACCCGTCGAGGTCCATCAGTCCCCCAAAACCCTCAAACCCAAAACCGTAGTCAACCCAACCCCGTCACACCAACCCAGCCCAAAAATCAGCCCAGGCCACGCGCCCCCGCCGCGACGTCAACAAACTCCTCAAACAACCGCTTTGCTGACGGCTGCGAATCCGTCAACGCCTCCGGATGCCATTGCACCCCCACCACGTATCGCCCGTTCGCCCCCTCAACCCCTTCCACCAATCCATCAGGAGCAATCGCCGAAACCACGAGCCCTGCCCCAACGTCACGCACCCCTTGATGATGCATGCTGTTCACTCGCAGCTCCCCACTCCCGAACACCGCCGCAATGCGCGACCCGGGCGTCACGTCCACCACATGCGCCAGATAATCGCGCCGCAAATTCGACCCTCCGTACGGGAAGTAATCGTGCTTGATCGACCCGCTCATCTGCTCCGCCAAATCCTGATACAGCGTTCCGCCGGCGGCTAAATTGATCAACTGCATTCCGCGGCACACACCGAGCACGGGCTTCCCCTCGGCAATCGCCCAGCGCGCCAGTTCGAGCTCCACTCGGTCACGCTCGCGATCCGTTTTGTCGCACAACGGATGCGGCTCCACCCCGTACGACACCGGATCGATGTCCGCGCCTCCGGGCAGAAACACGCCGTCGAGCGCGTCGTAGATCCCGCGCAATGTCTCGTCGTCGATCAACGGAATGAGCCACGGAATCGCTCCGGCCTCCGTGAGCGTCGAGACGTACCGCTGGCTCATCACCCACGACGGCGGAATCTCCGCGGACACTCCTCCCAGACTCTGTAGGGTCTGTGTGGGAATTCCGATAATCGGACGCTTGCCAGTGTTCAGCGACATCTACACGCCACGCTATTCTCGCTCCATGAATCGTTTGGTGATTTCCGGCCGCACGCCCTCGGCCGTTTCGGCAACCACTCGGTCTACGACGCGGCGCAGGTCGCCGGTTTGCTTGAAGACCTCGAGCTGCCGGTCGGCGCTCGTGCCGTGGCGCATGATCTCGAAGGCATACTCCACTTCTTTGCGACTACCTAACTCGTCGACCACGTCGTCCACGAACCACTGCAGCATTTCCGCAATCAGCTCGCGCGCCGGTAGCTCTACCTGCTTGCCGAAATCTATCAGCTTGCCATCGAGCCCGAACCGCACGGCGCGCCATTTGTTCTCCTCGATCATGGCCGAGGGGTAAACGCGGAAGGTGAGATTGTCGCGGCGCAGCTTCCAGATCTTGGCAACGATGGCCTGCAGGATCGCCGCGATGCACACCGCTTCCTCCACGCGCGTGCACACGTCGCAGACGCGAAACTCCAGCGTTGGATACGCGTGGTGCGGCCGCGCGTCCCACCAGATCTTGGAACCGTCCGGCACGCTCTTCGTCTTCACCAGCGAGCCAAGAAGCTCCTCGTAATCGCCCGCCGATCGCAGAATGGGCGGCACGCCGGTGCGCGGAAAATTTCTGAAAACGATACTGCGGTACGACTTGAGGCCCGTGCGTCGTCCCTGCCAGAATGGTGAGCTGGTGGACAGGCAGAGTACGTGCGGCAGCAGATAGCGCGCGACGTTCATCGCGTCGATCATGAACTCCGGATCTTCAATGCCCACGTGAATGTGCGTGCCGAAGATGAGGAGCTGCTGCGCGAGATCCTGCAGATCTTCCTTCACGCCGGCGTAGCGCTCGAGCGGCGTAATCTCCTGGGTCATCCACGACGAAAAGGGATGGGTGCCCGCCGCCGCGATCACCAACCCGCTCTTGCCGGCGAGATCCATGACCATGCCGCGCAGCCGAACGAGTTCGCTGCGCAAGTCCGACGGCGCCCGGCAGACCTTGCTGCCAATCTCCACCATCGACTGATGCAACTCGGGCTTGATTTCATCGAGGATGATGGAATCGCCGGAGAGAATCTCGGTGATGTACGACTTCAATTCGCGCGTTTCGGGATCGATGATCTGGTATTCTTCCTCGATCCCCATCGTAAGGGATGGCGCTTTCATGACGTTGGCCGCCGTTCGGCGATGAAAGTTGGCGTCTGACTTCCGCCGCCTGCGGTGACGTTCAGCAGCGACGCGGTTGCCAGGCGAGTCAAGCATCCGTCCACGTGATCGCCGTACGCGACGTACGGCGCCGTGTCCACCATGCGATCGGCAAACACGACCTTATCGCCGACAAGGCTCGGATATGCCTCCGTGGGCAGCGCGATCCGCTGCTGCACGATGTACGGTTCGGCCAATGCCGTCTTGATCGACGCGGCCCACTCATCGTCGCTCACTTCCCAGCCGAGGACAATGCCCTTGCCGCCGTATTCGTCATTCGGCTTGAGCACGAGTTGCTCGCGGTTGGCGGCAATGTGCGGCAACAGCTCGATCTTGCTGCCGTCGAACGTCGTCGCGCGGTCCTCGACGACGCGCGTCCATGGAATCGAGAGCGCAATTGCTTCGCGCTCCTCTTCGGCGAAGAGGAACGCATTACGCTCATCGCTCAGCACAGCGAGGCTCGCCTTTTTGTGCAATATCTTGCAGCTCGGCGGGTTGACCATGCACACCTTGTGATCGCGAAAGGCGCGCAATATCGGGTGCTTCAGACCTCCCCGTTCCACAAGCTCCGTGAGTAGCACGCGCTTGTAGATCAGATCGATTTTGCCGTGCGGGCTGGTCAACTGCTTGCCGTCGTACTCCACCTCGGCGGGATCGACGATGACACAGCTCAGGCCCTGGCGGGTGAAATAGTCCTGAAAGAGCAGGAACTCGCTACGCGTGGGCACGTCGGCCCAATCGACGATCGCAATGCGCGGCAGGTCGCGCCGTCCGGACCATTGCTCGTAGGCGTCGAGCAACGCGTGCAGAACGTCGTGCCGCGCCGGCAGTGGGCGGAGATCCCAATTGCGCATGAACTGCCGCATCACTGGCAGGCCGAAGAACACTTCGCTGAGCACGTCGTTGTACGCGCCGCCGGCCGGCGTTTCGGCGTTGTACTCGGTAAAGCGCATGCCACCCGCTTCGCCGACGAAGAACGCATCGAGTCGCGACACCGGACTGGCGTCGCGAAAGCCGGTGTTGACCCGGGCGAGGTCGCGCTCCCAGTCGCTGAGCCGGAACTGCTCCAGCACGGCGTCGTCCTCGAGCGCGGCGCGGTGCGCCTTGCGAAAGGCGCGCAGCACAACTGCGGCGCGCTGTTGCAGGAAATGGTACTGCCCGGGCGACATGAAGCGCGGCCTGAGCACGGAACAGAGCGGTCGGTCGCCAAAGAACAGCCCGCGGCCGCGGAGCTGGGCGTCGAGCTGGTGCTGAGTCTCACCGGCCAGCTCGTCGGTGAGCAGGGCGTGATATTCGTCTATGCCGTCGCGCAGCATCGTCAGGCGCTCGCTTCGCGGCGCCCGGTGAGAAAGCCGCCACTGTGCAGGTTGGGCGGTGTCGCCGGCGCCTTCGCGAGCCGAATCGCCAGATCGGTCATGTGCTGCACCACCCACTCGAAGTAGTGGGGCGTGAGCGAGTTGACATCCATGTCCGGCGCGGGATTCATGAAGTCGATGGCGTACGGCACACCGTCCCGCACGGCGAACTCGAGCGAGCACATATCGTAACCCAGGGCCCGCATGAGCGTTTGTGAATCGCGCACGATCCGCTCGCCAAGCGCGGGCGAGAGGTGCTCGTGCTCCACCAGGTAGCAACGCTCCTTCGGATCGTACTTCATGGGCAGGATGTCGCGCTGGCCAATCGCCATACAGCGGATGAACTGATCCCACTCGATGAACTCCTGAACGATCATCGTCAGCAGGCCGGACGTGTCGTAATGGTGAATCAATTCGTCGAGCGACCGGCAGACGTAGACGTCCTTCCAGCCGCCGCCGTGGGCGTCCTTGAGAATGCACGGCATGCCGATGTACTGCTCAATCGCCTTCCAGTCGAGCGGGTAGCGCAGGTTGCGCAAACTCTCAACATGGTCGATGCCGGGCACGTAGTCCCGGTTTGGCAGGGCGATCGTCTTCGGGCTTGCGACCCCGAGGCGGGTGGCGAGCGACGCGCCGAACAACTTGTCGTCGGACGACCACATGAACGGATTGTTCACCACGGTCACGCCTTGAAGCGCCGCGTGCTTGAGATAGGTGCGGTAGTACGGCACCTCGTGCGAGATCCGGTCAATGATCACGCGGTACTCCACCGGCTCGTCCATTGCCGTGCCGCCAAGGGTAATGAACTCGGCCATCACGCCCCGATCCCGCTTTTCCAGTTCCTGGATGAAAGCAGGCGGGAACGACCATTCGCGTCCAACGATTAGTCCGATCTTTTCCATGCGCGGCTCCGTAGTAAGGTCGCCCTGACTGCAGACGGCCGTCTGCAGTCAGCTATCAATCGTGGCCGCCGACGTAGCGGCGGATCATGTCGCGCCAGTAGGGCCAGTCGTGCGACCAGCCATTCCAGATGCGCAACGCATGGCCAATGTCCTTGGACCACAGCCGGCGCGAGAACTCATCATTTTCGCCGCGCAACGGATCATCGCTGCCAATGGCGAGAATGAGATCCAGGCGCTGTAGCTGTGCCAACCGCTCCGGATCGCTCTCGCCCAAGATGAAGTCGGCGGGATTGTAGTGGTACACGGTGGGGTCCGAGTAGCCGTCCGTCTGCTGCCGAATGTCGTACAACCCACTCATGCCAATGGCGCGGCCAACCAGCTGCGGATATCGCAGCGCGAATGTCACAGCGTGATACGCGCCAAAGCTGGCGCCCATCGTCATCAGAAACGGGTTGTCGTTCTTCTGCTGCGTCAGCGGCAACACCTCGTCCCGCAAATACGCATCGTACTGCGCGTGCCGGTACGCCCGGTCGCCGGGCCGCTTCCACTTGGCGTACCAGCTCTCTTCGTCCACGCTGTCCACGCAATAGAGCTGTAACCAACCGCGCTCCAGGTGCTCGCCCAGCGCGCCCATCATGCCCTGGTCTTCCCACTCGAAGAAGCGGCCCATGGACGTTGGAAATACCAGTGCGCGCGCGCCGGCGTGGCCGACCACGAGCAGGTCCATGTTGCGGCCGAGCGACGGACTATACCACCGATGAAATTCGCGATTCACGTTTTCGGCGGAAAGAGAAACTCGAGTACGTTGCCGAGGCGCAGCGACCAACTGAGTTCGTTGTGTTCGCCGCCTTCGACCTCGAGATAGTGCAAGTCCCGGCCTATCACCCAGCCCTGGTCAACAAGCGCGTTGCGCAGCCGCCGAGCATCTTCAATGACGTCCGGGCCTTCGTTCGTTCCAGAGTCGAGCCAGATTTTTTGCTGGAGCTTGTGCGGCAACGCCTCGACCTCGGTGAGCAGCACGCGATCGTCCCACCAGACACTCGGCGACAACACGGCGAGCTTGCCGAACGCCGTAGGATAGCGCAGGCCGAGGTGCATGGTGAGCAGGCCGCCGAGCGACGATCCACCCATCGCCGTGTTGGCCGCTCCCGGCAGCGTCTTGTAGGTGGAGTCGATGAACGGCTTGAGTTCCTCCACGAGCATCTTGCCGTAGTCGTTGGCATGGCCGCCACGGCCAATATCCGGAAGCGCGGTGGGCGTGTATTCGTCGATCCGGTGCTCGCCGGCGTTGTACACGCCAACCGCGATGATCGGTTCGATCCGGCCCGCGGCAATCAGCGACTCGGCGGTTTCGTCAACGCGCCATTCATCGCCGAACGACGTCGCTTGATCGAACACGTTCTGACCGTCGTGAAGGTAGAGCACCGGATAGTGCCGAGCGGCCTTGTGGTTGTAGCCGGGCGGCAGATACACGACGATCGTCCGATCGGGCCCGAGATACCGCGAGTGGAAATCCTCATGCAGCCGGATGTCGCCGGTAAGCGTGTGCGGCCGCGCCGGCGCCGTGATTGGCGTCGATATCGGTGCGGGAGCGGGCGGCGCTGCCGGCATGATCACGGGCGGTTGCATTGGTTCGGCTGACACATGCGAAACTTGGGCCCGCGTGCCACGCGCGTCCAGCCGCCACGCGGGAGCTACGGCGACGTGAGCGGCAGGAGGAGGGAGAATGTGGAGCCTTTCCCCGGAACGCTGCGCACGGTGACGTCGCCGCCCATGGCGCGCGCCAGCTTCCTGCTGATCGCCAACCCCAGACCAACGCCGTCGCGTTTGCCGCGATTTGCATCCACTTGGACGAATGGGTCGAAAATCAGCGACAGTTTCTCGGGACCAATGCCAATGCCGGAATCCTCCACATCGACGACGCCCATGGTACCGCGAACGCCGCAGCGCATTGTCAACGTGCCACCGTCCGGCGTGAACTTCACGGCGTTCCCAAGCAAATTGATGAGCACTTGCTCAACACGCTCGGTGTCGGCGCTGGCCATGATCGCATCGTCGCACGGTTCGAACTTGTATTCGATTGAGCGCTTCGCGGCCTGCGTTTCAATCACGGCGCGTAGGGGGCCGATCGTTCGGCTCAGATTGAACGACGTGATATTGAGCGGGATCTCGCCGGTCTCGAGCCGAGCGAAGCTCAGGACGTCGTTCACGAGATTCAGGAGATGCCGCTGGTTGCGTCGGATACGATCGAGGTCGGCGAGCTGTGCTTCGTTCACCGGGCCGCGCACCCCAAGGGCGAGCAGCTCTGAATACCCGCCGATCGCATTGAGCGGCGTGCGCAAATCGTGGCTCATCATGGCCAGGAATTCCGACTTGGCGTGGTTCGCCTCCTCGGCGCGTTTCCGCGCCTCCTCGGCATCCAGGCGTGCCTGTCGCTCCATCACGAAAAGCGCCTGACGCGCAGCTTCGGCAGTTCGCAGCGCGGCGTTGGCGCGCACCACGTCCTCGAAGCTCGAGATGAGCACATCGAGGATCTGTTCGCGACTGGACCCCACGTGGAAGTTGGCGCCGAGGAACGTGACGTTGATCGGATCGGGCGCCGCGTCGGCTGGCGACGAACCACGGCTCATGAGAGTACGCTCAATGCGACGGAGCAGCACGTCCGGTTCGTACGGCTTGGTGACGTAGTTGTCCGCGCCGCACTCCAGGCCACGCATGATATCGAGCGGCTCGGCAAGGCTGGTGAGCAGAATGAACGGAGTACGGGCGAGCGACGGATCGGCGCGCAAGGCACGACACAGATCGAAGCCGTTCATGCCCGGCATGACGACGTCGCTGATCACGAGATCCGCATTGTCGGCATGCAGTTCGCGCAACGCATCGCCGCCGGCGCGGGCCACCGTGACGGCGTATCCGGCATCGTCGAGCAGGGCGCGGAGTGCTTCCGCCTGCGTGCGACTGTCCTCCACCACGAGGATCCGGCGATTGAGTATCGGGGATGACGTCATCGGCTGGACCCGTGCACGAGTTCGTTCAGCCGGTGGCCGATTGCGTCGAGCGGCAGAATTTCGTCGGCGAGTCCATTTTCGATCGCCACGCCGTTCATGCCAAACACGATCGACGACAGCTCGTCCTGCGCAATGACGTGACCGCCGCGCGCCTTGACCGTTCGCAATCCGTCAACGCCGTCACGTCCCATGCCCGTGAGCGTGACTGCCGTGAGACCGGCTCCGTACACGCGTCCGAACGAGTCGAACAGATAGTCGATAGACGGACGAAATCCACCGATCGGCGACGCCGCTGACGACCCGGCGGTGCCGTCGGGATTGGCGCCAAAGTGTTGATCGTCCGCCGCAATGTAGACCGTGCCGGCAACCAGCGGCTCGCCTGGTTTGGCGACGACGACCTTGAGCGCCACGTTGGCGCTGAGCCACTTGGCCAGCCCTTCGATGAAACCATGCGCCATGTGTTGCACCACGACAATGGGCACGGCGAAGTCGCGCGGAAGATCGATGAGTATTCTATGAAGCGCCGCCGGACCGCCGGTGGACGTGCCAATGGCGACCATGCGCACCTGACGCGGCGTAGTATGCGCTGCCGTGCCGGTCATGCGCTGGGCACCGACGCGCGCTACGCCGGGTGCGCCCCAGCGACGCACCACCTTCACGGCTGCCATCGCCCTGGCCATGCCCAGCAACTGCCGACATTCGTCGGCATAGTACGGCGACCCGGGCCCCCGCGGCTTTTCCACGAGCGTGAGTGCGCCAGCCTGCGTGGCGCTCAGTCCCAACGCAACGTCGGTCACCGACTCCAACCCGGACACCATCATGATCGGCGTGGGGGCTGCACGCATGATTTCCTTCGTGGCGTCGAGCCCGTCGATGATCGGCATATGGACGTCCATAACGATCAGGTCCGGCGACAGCTCTATCGCGCGCTCGATCGCATCGGCGCCATTCTCGACCGCACCCGCCACCTCGAAGTCGGGCGACGCAGTGAACAGCTCTACGAGCAACGTGCGCGCCGTGGGCGAGTCTTCGGCGATGAGAACACGAATGGGCCTAGCCAAGGAGATCACGTACGGTAGTGAGAAGACTGTCCTGCTCGAAGCTTGACTTGCCGAGATAGGCATCCGCGCCCACTTCGAGCCCGCGAGCGCGGTGTTCGGGCGTTTCGAGCGCGGTCACGAGAATGACGGGCAGTTCGCGGAATCGCGACGACGCGCGAATCGCTTCGCACAGTTGCAGACCGTCCATGCGCGGCATCTCCACGTCGCTCACCACCAGATCCGCGCCACGCTCCTGAAGCTGGCGCCAGCCGTCGGCGCCGTCCACCGCCGTCGATACGTCGTAGCCGGCCGCTTCGAGCACGCTCGATTCGAGTGTGCGTGTGGTAATTGAATCATCGACGACCAGCACTCGGCGCCGATGCGTGCCGGCGGCCGTTCGCGGGGCGGCGACGGCGGCCATCTCCGCCGGAAGCCCTAGCGCGGTGGCGACCATGGCCGTGACGTTGAGCACCAGCGCCACCGTTCCATTCGCCAGCATTGCCGCGCCGCTGACGTGCGGCACCGGCGTGCGGCCGTGCGCTCGTACCGGGCGTACCACGACTTCGATTTCTTCGAGCAGCTCGTCCACCCGTAGTGCGACGCGGCGCTCACCGACGCGCAGCATCACGAGCGACCACAGCCCCTCTGCCGGGCGATCGACCACCGGTGGCCCGAGAATGGCGGCGAGCGACGCGACGGGTGCCGGCGTCCCGCCCGTCTCGATGGCCATGTGGCCTTCCATGGAGCGCAGTGTGTCGGAATCGACCCGGAACAAACGCTCGACGAACGCCGAGGGAATGGCGACGCGTATCGCGCCAACGCGCGCCACCACGGCCCGCACCGTGGCGAGCGTGAGCGGCGCTTCGAGCGTAAATGTCGTGCCAACATGCGCCGTCCAATCGACGTCAACGCTCCCGCGAATTCGCTCGGCCACCGCCCGCACTGCATCGAGCCCGACGCCGCGGCCGGAGATGGCCGTCGCCATTGTGCGCGTGGACATTCCGCCGGCGAAGAGCAGCCGCGCCACCGCACGGTCGTCGGCCGGAACCGGGTCGCCGCGCGCCGCGATTTGCCGGCGCATCGTCGGGATATCGAGTCCGCTCCCGTCGTCAGCGACCGCCACCACAATCCGATCGCCGATGAGCGATGCGCTCACGCGTATCGTACCATGCTCCGGCTTGCCGACCGAGCGCCGCCGTTCCGGCGTGCCGATCCCATGGTCAACGGCATTGCGCACGAGATGAATGAGCGCGTCATGCAATTGCGTGAGCACGGCACGATCGGCTTGCACGTTCTCGCCGGATATTTCGAGCGTGACTTCCTTGCCGGTCGCAGTGGCAACGTCGCGAACGACGCGCGGCAAGTCAGCCACGGCGTCGGCAAATGGCCGCAGACGTAGCTCGCGCACGCCGCGCGACACCTCGCCGGAGAGCCGCACGAGCTCGCGCGCACACTGGAGCGATTCGCCGAGCGTGCGCGACGATGACTTTCGCAGGAGCTCGAGCGCGTCGTCGATGGCGGTCAGGTCGCGTGCACCGTCCTTTGACAGCTCGGCCAGCGCCGGTCCGAGCAGCCGCCGCATACGGCGCCACGTGGCCGACGCGCGCGCCGATGCATCGTGCAGCTCCTCGACTTCGGCGGACTGCGTGTCCACTCGGCCGGCAAGGATCAGAAGTCGATTAGAGATCGCAAATAGCGAGTCTACACGATCCTGGCCAATGCGGATGGCCCCTTCGCGCGGCGCGGCAGGCGCGGCAGCCGCAGGGACCGGTGCAGCCGTCACGGGAAGCGACGCGACCGGCAATGCCGGGTCTTCGGCCGCAGTGGACCTGCCCCGCTCGATATCCTCGTCGGTCACCGCGTTTCCCGCGCGCAGTGCCGCTTCGGCTGCGGTCAATCCATCGACCCCCGTGAACAACGTGTCGAGCTCGTCGCGCGACAGCGGCCGACCGGCGTCGCGCGCCGCGGCCAACAATGCTTCGAGCCGGTGACACAGCTGCTCCACCGGCACCACGTCGGCGGCTCGCGCGGCACCCTTGAGCGTATGCATGACGCGAAAGAGCGACCGAAGTTGCTCACCGTCGTTCGGTGCGCGCTCGAGCGCCAGCAAACTCACATTCGCTTCCCGCACCTGTTCGTCGAGCTCCTCGACGAACATGGCGCGCAGCCGCAACGTGAGCGCCTCGTTGCTCACGTTATGCGTCCGATCGCGAGGAGCGCGGCGCGCGCGCCGAACGATTGCCCACGAGACCCAACAACTTGTCGCCCATGCGCGTTAGATCCTGCGCAGCCTGTTCCGATTGCCGCGAGGCGGTGAGATTTTGCTGCGTCGCCTGATGAATGTTGCTCACCGCATGGCGAATCTGCTCCATGCCCAGCGCCTGTTGGCCAGCCGATGCGACGATTTGCGCCGAGCTCTGCGCAGCCTCCTGCACGGCGTCGGCCAGCGAACGGATCGTGTCGCCGGCTTCACCAATCTGCCGCCTCGCCATGTTCGCCTGCTTCGTGCCCTGCTCAGTGGTCATGACGGCGGCGCTCGTCGCGCGCTGAATCTCGCCCAGGATTTGTCGCACCTGAACCGTGGAGCGCTTGGATTGCTCGGCCAGGCTTTTGATCTCGCCGGCGACAACGGCGAAACCGCGTCCTGCGTCGCCGGCCCGTGCCGCTTCGACCGCGGCGTTGAGCGCAAGCAGGTTCGTCTGCTCTGCAATGTCCGTTACCGCCGTGATGATCTCACCAATCGCCTGCGCCTGCTCGGCGAGCGATAGAATGCTGCGTCCAATCGACTCCACGTGCTCCTTCACCTGATTCATCCCAGCCACGGAATCGTCGAGCGCTTTGCGTCCGGCCTTGCCCATTTCTGCCGCGCGCTGCGCCGACTCGGAGACTGTGCGCGCGCGATCCGCTGCCTGTTCGGCGGTTTGCGTCACTTCGTCCACGGTGGCGACGGTCTCCGAAACGGCGGCCAGCGTTTCGTTGGCGCCGGCAGCCTGCTCGGTGGTCGCCGCGAGGATCTCCGCGGAACCAGACGCGATGACGCTGCTCGTCTCCTGCAGCGGCCGGGTGATGGCGTTGTTGAGTAGCCACGCGGAGATCAACCCCACGAGCAGCGCGAGCGCACCGCCCACAATCATCATTGTTCGCGAGGTCGATGCCGACTCGGCTCCGGCAGTGGCCGTGCGGTCGGACGAGATCCGGGCCCGCGTGCTCGCGACAGTGAATGCCGAATCGAGCTGCAGGCGAATGGGATGCTCGGTTGTTGCGTGAACTCGAATAGCCGCCGGAATTCCGCCGCTCTGGCGCGCCTGGATCGCCTCGTTGGCCGACGTGATCCACCGTTGGTAGAGCGCGGCAATGTCCACCCATTCCTGCCTGTCCACCGGCGTCTCCGCCGAATCCTGCAACTGCGTGATCAATCGCTTGACACCCACGTCGATACTGTCGCGGGCATGCAGATGGTCGGGTGTCCCTTCGACGAGATACAGCAGGTACGCGTTGTTCGATCCGCGCATCTCCGCGGACGCCGTAAGCGCGGGAACGTAATTGACGCGCCGTTGATTGAGCGCTTGCTCATACGTGTCCGTCACCGTCCTCAGGGCCCACGTGCCAACGCCGGAAACGATGATGACGAGCGCGAGCACGATCGAGAAGCCGAGCACGATACGACGGCTGACGGTCCAGTTCATGGGACAGGAGAGGAAGAAGGTGAGACGAGTGGGTCCGTGGCGGCGTGGACATCGGACTGCCTGTCGATCAACGCCAGTGCGTCCAGCACATGAATGGCGTCGCTCGTGACTCCGCGCAGAAGGCTGATTGCTTCAACCTTGCGATCCGCCGGTGGCGTATGCAGCTGCGACGGATCGATCATGATGATGTCCTCCACGATGTCGGCGAGCACGCCGAAATCGGGAGCCGTCCGCCCCATGACGATCACCCGGCCGAGATCGTCGAGCGCCCCGGGAATGCCGCCAACGATGCTGCGCAAATCCAGCACGGTGAGTACGTCGCCGCGCCAGCGGGTCAATCCAACGACTGGAGCGCGAGCCCCAGGCAACGGCACGAGATCAGAGAGCTGCACCACGGCGAAGACAAATCGCGTTTCCACGGCGTACCGTTCCCGCCCCAGCGAAAACGTGAGCATCTCCACGGCAAAGGCCGGTGCGGCATCTCCTTCGAATCGGCGCGCGAGCCGCCGCGCACGTTCCTCGAGAATCTCGCCTGGCGTGCGTGTTTCACTCATGCGAGCTCACCGCCGCCGACAAGCCTGGCCTGGACGCGCGTCATCTCGCGTAACCGGCCGGCGGGCTCGCCATCCGTTCCGGGCACGGGGGCGTCGGCAGGCATGGCGCCGAGCAAACGCTCAGCGGCCGCGAATGACCGGCGCGCGCCGCCCGAGTCGCCGCTGCTGGCTTGCGCGCTGCCGAGCGCCAGGTGCGCAACGATCATCGACCGATCCAGGTACAGCGCGCGCTTCGCGGCGCGCGCACTTTCGGTGTACTGCCCACTTTGCGCCACGAGCACTGCATGTAGATAGTGAAGCTCCGCGTTGTCCCGGTACCGCTCGAGTGCCACCGCGCATGCGCGGCCGGCCTCGTCCAGCCGACCAAGGTTGGCGAGCGCTCGAATGTAGAGCACAAAATCCTTGGCGGAAGCGTCTCCTCGCGTGGCCGCCGGGGCGATCAGCGCGATGGTGCCCAAATAGTCGCGCCGAACGTACGTGTTGAACGCACTTTCGTCGCTCGATACAAGCTCGGCTGATGAGAGTGCACTACTTGGGCCTGAGCTGTCAGGAAGCTGTTCGGGGGGCCGGACGGGGGGTGGCGACGCCCCCGGCTCCGGCTCCGGCTCGCGCAGCGCGGCTTGAGGCGACGGCACGAACGGCTCCGAGGCCATCGGCGGCTGCGCTCGATTCGGTGGAGCCGGCAGCACTCCTTCCCGGCCCAGCCGAATCGACCGGTGTGCGGTTCCGCGGAAATGCCGGTACGCAAGCCCGGCGTCCGTTTGGACCACTTCGCACTTGACGTAATCGTGCAACGGCGGATCGGTGGCGCCCAAGAGCAACCACCCGTCGGCGCCGAGCGTTGCCAGGAGCGACGCGGCGACATGCGCCACGGTGTCGCGATCGAAATAAATCAGCACGTTCCGACAGAAGATCACATCCATGCCGTACACGCCGCTGCTCATCTCGGGATAGGAGTCCGACGCGAGGTTCAGATAGCGAAATTCCACATCGCGCCGGACGTCGGGAACGAGCGTCATCGTTTCGCGATCGCGGGCGAAGTAACGCTCAATCGTGGTCGTTGGCACGCCGCGAAACGACCACTGGCGATACTCGCCGCGGCGCGCGGCACCGAGTCGCGCGCGCGAGACGTCCGTGCCGACCACCGTTGCCGGCGTTCCCTCCTCGCGCAACGCGAGCGCGATGGAGTACGGTTCCTCGCCGGTGGAACAGCCGGCACTCCAGGCGCGGAATCGCTGCCCGTCGCGCTGACGCTGCCGGAACTCCGGCAGGATCACTTTGCGGAGCAGCGTGAAGTGGGCGGCCTCGCGAAAGAAGTACGTCTCGCCAATGGTCACCTCGGCCATCAGGTCGTCGAACACGGCGCCCGCTTGCTCCACCAACGGCACGAACGCCTCAGGCGTCGCCACACCGATGCGGCGCATCACGCGCTGCGCCGCCGTCTCAACGGCCGAACGGCGCAGCGGCTGAAAGATGAGTCCGGACCGCTGGCGCAGCACCGACGCCAACGCCGCGTAGGTGTCCTCGTTCCAGCGAACTACCGGCTCCGGCACGCGACCTCCGCGTCAGCGATGCGCGGCAGTTGCGGTCCGCGCGGCGAGCGCGGCGGCGAGCGTCTCGGACTCGGCGTGCGAGAGGAACGTTTCAACATCGTGAATGAGCACCAGCCCGTCCGGCAGCGTCGCCACGCCGGCAATATGCGGGGCGTGGGGAACCTGGCGTGCGGCGTCCGACGCCGCGCCATCATCGACATCGACAAGATCGGCGACCTGATCGACGTGAAGCGCGGCGACGCGAGCGCTGGTTTGCGCGAGGACGAACTGATCGGACGGCTCGAGCGGTTTGTGCGGCAGCGCGAAGCGCGCGCGAAGATTGAATACCGGAACGATCGCGCCACGCACGTCGATGATTCCTTCGATCACGTCTGGCGATCCGGGCAGCGGCGTGATCGCCACGGCGCGAATGATTTCGTTGACGGCGTTGGCCGGCACGCCATACCGATGTCCGTCGAGACTGAAGCTGAGGAGCCGCATAGGATAAACCTACGCTAAGCGCTCGTCTCGCGAATCATCTGTTCAGTGGTCGTGATGCCCTTGAGCACCTTGAGCCATGCGTCCATGCGCAGCGTGAGCATGCCCTCGTCAATGGCGCCGTCGCGAATGTCGGCCGCGCCGACGTTCTGCATTACGAGCTTTCGGATGGTCGGGGTCATCACCAACACCTCGTACACGCCTTGGCGCCCCTTGAGCCCCGATCCGGCACACTGCTCACAACCCTTGCCTTTGAAAAAGCCTAATTCCTTGATCGTGGTGTCGAGGCTGAGCGTTGCCAAATATGGGAGCGCTTCCTTCGTCGCCTTGGCCTTGGCGTCGCTCAATGCGCCTTCGGTAAAGCGGAGTTGGCGCATGGTCGTGTCCGGCGTGACCTTGGCCGCGTCGAGCTCTTCCTTGCTCGGCGTATAGGCCGTTCGGCAGTTGTTGCAGATACGACGCAACAACCGCTGGGCAATGATCAGGTTGAGCGCCGACGCCACGTTGAACGGCTCCAGGCCCATGTCGAGCAGACGGGTGATGGTTTCCGGCGCCGAGTTGGTGTGGAGCGTGGACAGCACCATGTGGCCGGTGAGCGCCGCCTTGATGGCGATGCCGCCGGTTTCGAGATCCCTAATCTCGCCTACCATGATGATGTTCGGGTCCTGCCGGAGGAACGCCTTGAGCGCCGCGGCGAACGTCATGCCGATATCGGTGCGCACCAGCACCTGGTTGATCCCGAAGAGGTTGTACTCCACGGGATCTTCCGCCGTCATGATGTTGACGTCGATCTGATTCACCTTGGACAACGCGGAATAGAGCGTCGTCGTCTTGCCCGAGCCCGTGGGTCCGGTAACGAGCACCATGCCGTACGGGTTCGACACCGCCTCCATCAACTCGCGCTCGGCGCGCGGCTCGATGCCGAACTTCTCGAGATCGAAGGTGAGGTTGCCCTTGTCGAGAATTCGCAGCACGATCTTTTCGCCGAACAGCGTGGGCAGCGTGGACACCCGGAAGTCGATGACTTTGCTGCCCATCTTGAGCTTGATGCGGCCGTCCTGCGGCACGCGGCGCTCGGCGATGTTCAGCTGCGACATGATCTTGAAGCGCGAGATGAGCGCCGCCTTGAGCTTCATGGGCGGTTTCATC
>JBEPWA010000042.1:0-39197 GCA_041690755.1 Gemmatimonadaceae bacterium
TCAGCCACCACACCACCACACCACCGCACCACCGCACCACCGTCTTTTACAGCATCCAAACACCCCCCCCAGCTCCCAGCGACCTACGATTCACTATCCAGGTCCAAGGGCGGGTTCCGAGTGTACACCACCTGTCTGTTTTGCCACACCGATCTCGGTGCGAACCATCACTTGCCCACGTTCCCTGTGGGACGGCGGGTGGCGTTCGATCCGAAGTTGGGGCGGTTGTGGGTCATCTGTACGCGGTGCGGGCGGTGGAACCTCACGCCGCTCGAAGAACGCTGGGAAGCGATCGACGAATCCGAGCGGCTCTTTCGCGGCACCCGGCTGCGCATGTCCACGGACAACGTTGGGTTGGCGCAGTTACGCGGCGGGTTCGAGTTGGTGCGCATTGGACCGGCGCTGTTGCCGGAGATCGCGTCGTGGCGTTACGGCACGCGGCTGGTGCGCTTTGAGCCGGAAGAGGACAAGCGGCCGGCGCTGTTCATTCGCGGCGCGCGGCTGATCGCTCGCGCCACAGCGGGCGCGCTCGTTGGCTATGCGCACTCCGTTGGGCTGAGCGACGATGCCGTGCTGCGCATGCGCACCTTTCGCCGCGGGCGCGGCGTGCTGCTGCGAGCCAGCGACGAGTACGGACATCCCATCGTCGTGCGCTATGCGCATCTGGGAGCGGCGGAGCTCGTGCGCCCAGAGCAGGACGCGCCGTGGCAATTACAGATTCGTCATGACGCCGGCGTCGCCACGCTGGCCGAGGCGCCTGCGTTCCGGATTGCGGGCAAGATGCTGGCGACACTCAACGTGGGCGTGGCCAGCGCGGCCGAGGTGAGCCACGCGATTTCCAAGCTCGACGAAGCCGGCGACCCGCAGGGTTACTTCACGCGGGTGGCGTCGCTGGCCATGCGCACATCCTGGGGCCGATTCCCCAACGCCGAAGAGCACGAACACGACTCACCGTGCGGCTCCTTCTCCGAACGGTTGGCGCTCCAACTGGCGAACCGGTCGTTCTGGGGGCGCGGCGGCACGGGCAGCGAAGAGCAGACGCCGTTGTTCCGATTGCCTGCCGTTGACCGGCTGGCGCTGGAGATGGCGGCCAACGAGGACATCGAGCGGCGCGCGATGCTTGGAGAATTAGAGTCCTTACATGCGGCGTGGAAGGATGCCGAGGAAATCGCGGCCATTGCCGACGAGCTATTCGCCGACGACGTGCTCGACGAGTTCAAGCGACAGTACTACGATAGGATCGCCGCCGGCGACGCATCGTAGCAGGGGTGCAAAAACTGCCGGTCGCGACCGGTGTGTGATTTGCAGAAAGGTTCGACGCGTTCCTGCCGACAGGATCTGTTTGACGACCTCGCCTTCGCCTACCCCGCCCCGCCAGCACTCGCCCGCCGAATCGCGCCGCGCGTTTACCGATCCGACACTCGCGTCGCTCGGCAAAATGCTTGGATATTCGCCTTATGCGGCGCGCGCCGGGTTGCTCAACAACGCTGAGATTGTGGTGTGGCAGTCGTCGCGCCGCCTCATCATCGCACTCGCGGTGGGCGCGATCGGTGTGGCGCTCGAGGCGGTCGGCCTGGTGCATGGCCCGAGCTGGCCGTATCTGGTGGTGGCGCCGGCGTACATCGCCATTGTGGCGTTGCTCACCGTTGTCATCGAGCGCACGCATCGTGTGTCCGGCGCCATGCTCGTGGTGCTCGCGCTCGCCGACGTGGCGGCAATCTTCACGATCGTTGCGCTGGTGGCGCCGCCGGCGTTCTACCCGCGCGCGCTGCTACTCAGCCTGCTGGCCGTGCAATTCGCTCAGATGTTCTTTGGACGAACGCCAACGCTCACGGTGGTCGTGGTGTCGGCTGTGGCCTACGCCGCACTAGTGGGTGGCGCATGGAGCAGCGGAATGAACGTGGGCTGGACTGAAGAGGCGTGGATGCTGGCGCTCTATCTGCTCGTGGCACTCAACGGCATGGCCATGCAGGGGAGCGCAAATCGCCGGCTTGCCGGGCTAGTCGATCTGTTCACCGCCGCGCAACGAGGGGACTTCTCGCGCACCTTCGTCGAAGAGCGAGATCGCGAGCCGGACGGCATCACGCTACTCGGCCGGGCCTACAATCACCTGCGCTCCGAGCTGGCGACGATGGTGTTGAGCGATACGCTCACCGGGTGCTACAATCGCCGCGGGTTTGACCAGATCCTCCATCACAACGTGGCGGCCGCTGTGCGCCGCGGCGGCGAGCTGGCCCTCTTGGCCATCGACATCGATCACTTCAAAGCGATAAACGACAGCGTGGGTCACCTGGCGGGCGACGCCATTTTGCGCGAGCTCGCCGAGTTGTTGGCACGGTCGGCGCGGGCCTGCGACGTAGTGGGACGCGTGGGCGGTGAAGAGTTCGTAGTGCTGCTGCCCGGTGCGGACAACGAAACGGCCGGCGTGGTGGCGGAGCGCATCATGGCCAACGTCCGCAGCCACGGCTTTCGCACGGCGCGCGGACGGCAGCAGGTGAGCGTGAGCATTGGCATTGCGGCGGAGCAGATAACGGACGCGCATTTCACCGACGCAATTCGCGCGCGGTCGGACGAAGCGTTGTATGTCGCCAAGCGACTGGGAAGGAATCGCGTCGTGATGTGGGCGCCGGGCATTCGGTCCAACGCCACGCCGCCATGGTCTGGACTGGCGACCGTTGTGTGACGTCGCCTCTTTCATAGATGGTGCTCGGTGCCCAATATTGCGGAGGCTGTGGCAGAACATTCCGTGCTGCCGGGAGCACGGTCACGACGTGATGATGCGCTGGGGCGCATCACGTCGCGCGAGCTCGACGGGCACCCAGTTCGTTTCCGCCCCGAGAGCTCTCGTTCCGTTGCGGCAACCGAGATTCACATCAACAGCAGCCAGGATGTCATTCATGTTTACTAATGTCCGCGTTGTCCTTGCTGTCGCCGCCGGTTCGCTGGCACTGTCGCTCGGCGCCGCGCGCACTGCGCATGCGCAGGACCTCTACGCCAACATGGCGAAAGGCCAGCCGGTGGGCGGCGTGCTCTGCGACGCACAGGAAGGCCAGCGGATTCACATCCATCAGCATATCGTGATCTTTAATCACGGCAAGATGGTGCAGATTCCGGAGAACGTAGGCCGCCTACCGCTCAAGAACTGCTTGTACTGGCTGCACACCCACACGCCGGACGGCATCATTCACATCGAAGCGCCGCTGGACCGCTCGTTCACGCTGGGCGATTTCTTTGCCATTTGGGGACAGCCCCTGTCGCGCACCGAAGCAGCCTCGGCACACGGCACCAAGAGCGAGCCGCTCAAGATCTGGGTGAACGGCAAGCTGTACACCGGCGACCCGCGGAAAATTGCGCTGGTGCCCCACGCCGACATCGTGATCCAAGCGGGGCCACCGTTCGTCAAGCCGCCGGTGTTCACGAATTGGGGCACGCTCTAGCACCAGTTGCCGCCTGGTGAGAGGATCCGTGCCCAATCGCGGGATCAACGGCAGTTGACGGTTGGAACCGAATGGAACTGCAATTGACTGCAATGAACCGCCATTGACTCCATGCTCAATTCAAGCACCCCGGCGCGGGCCGGGATGAATTCTCGGCGACGAGGGCGCGCGTTCGCCGGAGTGATTGCTTGTTTGCTCGTGCTCTGCGTTGCGCGGCCGGCAGCAGCACGGGTGGTGCGTGTGGACATTATGTCACGCAGCGACGTGGCGGGCGGCGCACCGTTTGGCAGCGCCGGGCCGTACGAGCGCATCACGGGGCGCATGTACTTCGCCTTTGATCCCGCCAATCGGTACGACGCGCAGATCGTGGATCTCGCACTGGCGCCGCGCAACACCGGCGGCCAGGTGGAGGCGTGGTCCGACTTCGTGATTCTGCGGCCCAAGCTCGCCGACCGCGGCGCCGACGTGGCGCTGGTGGACATCGTGAACCGCGGTGGCATCACCACCGGCGTATTCAACCTCGGCGCCCGCGCTGGTGCGTCGCCCGATTCCGCGGCGTACTATGGCGACGCGCTGCTCATGCGTCGCGGTCTCACGATCGTGGCGCTGGGCTGGCAGTGGGACGTGCCCGCCGGCAACGGCCGGCTGACTTTTGGCGCGCCGCGGGTCGGCAATGCGGCTCGGCCAGTGACGGGGCTCGTGCGCAGCGACATCACCATCGACACGGCAACGAACGTCATTCCGCTCGGTCACCGGGTGGGCACGAGCGAGGCGATTGGTTATCCGCCGGCACGACTCGACGACCCCAGCGCCATTCTCTACGTTCGCGATTCACTCGACGGCGCACGCCGCGTATTGCCCAGAGGAACATGGCGGTTCGCCGACAGCGCCCACGTGATGCTGGACGGCGGTTTTGTGACGGGCAAGATCTACGACGTCGTCTACACCGCCGTGAACCCGCCGGTGACGGGCGCGGGAATGGCGGCGATCCGCGACGTCATCGCATACATAAAGTACAGCCCCACGGCCATTGTCCACGCGCGGTACGGCATTGCGTACGGCGTGTCGCAGACCGGACGCTTCATTAGACAGTTTTTATATCAGGATTTTAATTCCGACGAGGACGGTCACGCCGCGTTCGACGGTTTCTTTGCCCATTCCGCCGGTCCCGGGCGCGGCAGTTTCAATTATCGCTTTGCCCAGCCGTCGCGCGACGCCCAGCCCTACTCCACGTTCTTTTATCCCACGGACGTCTTTCCGTTCACCAGTCCCGATGAGTCCGACCCACTCACAGGCGCGCACGGCGGACTGCGATCGCAGGTGGGCGTCATCCGGTACGAGACGGCGCTGCCCAAGGTGTTCTACGTCGACGGCGGCTACGAGTACTGGGGCCGCGCAGCGTCGCTCACCCACACTACCGTAGACGGAAGGCGCGACGTGGGCTTTTTGCCGAGCGAGCGGCGGTACGTCGTGTCGTCGGCACAGCACTCGAGCCCCGGCGCATTCCCGCCGCCGGCGGGATCGGCGATCGCCGGCACGGCGGCATTCCGCGGCGACCCGCTCGACCAGCGGCTCGTGCTGCGCGCGTTGTTGTTCGATCTCGTGGACTGGGTAAAGGGAAGCGCCGCGCCGCCCGAGTCGGTCTATCCCACCATTGCCGCCCACATGCTGGTGCCGGCGCGGGACGTGCGCTTTCCGATCATTGCCAACCTGCCGGTCGCTCGACGACCGTATCAACCGTATCGCATGAATCTGGGTGCACAGTGGAGTGCGGGCATCATCGTTACGGAGCCTCCGATACTCGGCAAGCCGTACACCGTGCTCGTGCCGCGCGTCGATTCGATTGGCAATGACCTGGGCGGCATTCGCACGGTGGAGCTGCAGGCGCCGCTGGCCACGTATTTCCCCTGGCAGCTGCGCACAGGGTTCACCGCGGCGCAGGATAGGCTAGTGAGCTTTCGCGGAACGTTCGTCCCGTTGCCGCGCACCAATGCCGAGCGCGCGGCAACGCGTGATTCACGTCCGGCAATCGCCGCGCTATACGCCACCAAGCTGCAATTCCTCGATCGCGTGGACGCTGCCGCGCGGCGCCTGGTGGCTCAGCGATTCATGCTGCCCGAGGATCAGGCAGCGGCCCGCGCGCGGATGTCGCAGACTTGGGATTGGATCATGGGGCGCTGACGGTTGGAACAACAATGGAACTGCAATTGACTGCCATTGACTGCCATTGACTCCTTGCCGGATTCAACCCTCCTGGCGCCGGCCGATTGGTGCACGGAGGGTTGCCCGAACACGGGGTCAATGGCAGTTCATTGCTTTTCAAATTGCAGTTCCTAACGGTTCCAACCGTGTCAGGCGCGCACTTACGGTTCCATGCGCAGCGTGAACATTACATGCGCCTTTGGCGTGCCGGGCAGCATGAGCCACGGGCCCGTCTCCGTGGGGATCACCGACAATCCGGTGCTGGCACCGGTGGCGAACGGCATGTAGGTCACATACAGATAGCGCCCGCCGGTCACCTTGCCGGTGGCCTGATCGAACGTGCCGCCAAAGATCTGATAGAGCATGGACGCCTGGGTCGGCATCTTGATCTTGCCGCTCTTTACCTCGGCGAATCGCACGGTGTCCACCTGCGCGCCCTTCACGCCCTCGTCGCGCAACGAGCGGCCTCGCGCCATGAACGGTTCCATGGACTTGTGATAGCACGCCGAGTGGAAATCTTTCGCCGTGGGATCGGGCGCAAGACAGATCATGTCGTTCTTGCCGGCGCGTAACGACACCATCTTTCCGGCCGCCGAGTAGCCGAGTACCTCGGCGCCGGCGCGCATTTCGGCGGGAAGCGGCGTTACTGCTTCGGCAATCTGCACCTGCGGTGTGGCGATGGACTTTTCCTGCGCATGGAGCTTGGGAAGCGCCAGGACACACAGGGCGGCGGCAGCGGCAACGACGGGGTACGAGCGACGCATGTTATGCGATCTCTGACTGGTGGAGTGGCGGGGCGTCTCTGCCGCATGCCGAGTTCGATATGCGGCGCGGAACGGGGTGCCGAATTGTGGGCCAAGCCGCACAACTTCGCAACACGCGGCTGGGGCAAGTGGTGGCGGCAATGGCTCTCGGGTCATAAGCTGTAGCGTGCCACGCTTCCGACTGCCGCATCCCATCCTTCTGCTGCTGGCCGCCGTCGCCGTGGCGGCCCTGCTCACGTGGGTTCTTCCCGCCGGTGAGTACGCGCGCCACGACGACCCCGCCACGCATCGAAGCGTTGTCGTCGCCGGCACCTATCACACGGTGGCCAGTGCGCACGTGGGGCCGTTCGCCGCGGCTGTATCGATACCGCGAGGCTTTATCGAGGCCGCCGACGTCATTGCCGTTGTGCTGTTCGTGGGTGGAGCGTGGGTGGTGGTGGAACGACTTGGCACGCTGGGGCGAATCGTTTCGGCGCTCGTCTTTGCCTTTCGAAAGCGCGGACTGGTCGCCATTCCCGTGATCGCGTTCTTCTTCACGACCATGGGCGCGCTGGAGAACATGCAGGAGGAGATCATTCCGCTGGTGCCTGTACTGCTCATACTCGGCCGCGGCCTGGGAATAGATGCGGTGAGCGTGGTGGCAATGAGCGCTGGTGCGGCGATGATCGGCAGCGCGTTCGGGCCCACGAACCCGTTCCAGGCGGGCATTGCGATGAAGCTGGCGCAGTTGCCGCCCGCGTCGGGATTCGCACTGCGTTTGGTCATGCTGATCGTGGCATACGTGCTGTGGGTGGCGTTCACCATGCACCACGCGGCCAAAACGCGCGGCGTAATGGATGATGCCGACTTGGGAACGCCGTCGCGCGTGGAGCTCAAGGACCTGCTGATTCTCGCGCTCGTGCTCGCGCCTATGGCGGCGTACGTCTACGGCTCTATCCGGCTCGGCTGGGGCTTTAACGAATTGTCAGCCGGCTTTCTCGTGGGCGCGGCGGTGGCGGGAATCGTGGGCGGGCTTGGCGTGGAGGGCACGACGTACGCATACCTCGAGGGCATGCAGAGTTTGCTGCCCGCGGCATTGCTCATTGGCGTTGCGCGCAGCATTTCGCTCGTGCTGGCCGACGGACACGTCATCGACACCATGCTCCAGGGACTCGCTTCGCCACTCAGCCACTCGTCGCCGGTGGTGGCAGCGCTGTTGCTGATCCCCGCGCAGGCGCTCATTCACGTGGTGGTGCCCAGCGTGAGCGGACAAGCCGTGCTGACGATGCCCGTGTTCGTGCCATTGTCCGATCTGCTGGGCGTCTCGCGTCAGGTGACGGTGCTTGCTTATCAAATGGGCGCCGGGCTGTGCGAATTGCTCACCCCAACGAACGGCGCGCTCATGGCAGTGCTGCTCGCCGCCGGCGTTCCGTATCAGCGCTGGATTCGATTTGCCGCGGTAGGCGCCGCCATCACGCTCACGGTGGGACTTGCCGGCATGGTCGTGGCCGCGCGCCTTTAGTCACGCGCCCGATCGCCATGGACAGATCGGTGAAGCGGTGGGCACGAATTGGTTTCATGCTGCTGCTTGCGTGGCTTGCACGCGGCGCATTCCGGAGCGCGTACGGTGTGGTGCCGCTGATCAGCGACATCGACCTGGCGGTGCACGAGTTCGGGCACATGCTGTTCATGCCGTTCGGCATCATGATTCTGGGCAACACCATGATGCTGCTTGGCGGGTCGCTTTTTCAGGTGGTATTTCCGCTGATCTTCGTCGTGTACTTTCTGCGCCCGAACGAGAACGGCGCGCGTCGCGACGTGTATGCTGCCACTGTGTGTTTGTGGTGGACGTCGATCAACCTGCTGGGCGTTGCGATCTACGCGAACGACGCGCGGGCCGGCGTGTTGATGCTGGTCAACGGACAGACCGGCCAGGAGGCTGGCGGCCAGGATTGGACCCACATCTTCACGGCCTGGGGAGTGCTCGACCACGACACGGCGATCGCCGCGCGGATACGTGCCGCGGCATCGCTGCTATGCGTCGCCAGCATTCTGGCCGGAGTGTACGTGGCGTGGATGGCGAGCGAACCGGCGCAGGGATTGCCTTCACAGGGTAGGTCAGGTTCAGAGGATGAAGCTCCGGCGAGTGCCTGAGCTCGTGCCTGGCGGACGCCGATGAAGGATCTCATGGAAGCGGACTCACCACATCAGGCGCTGGTCGCCACGGCACTGCTCGCAACCGCGACGGGCGCACGATCAATGACCGGGTTGGCCGCACTGGCCAAAGCGCGAAGCTCGGATTCGGATGACGAACACGGCGGTGCGGCGCGGCTCGCCGCCGTGATGGGATCAATGGCGGCAATGGAGATGGTGGGCGACAAGCTGCCGAACATTCCCAATCGCACCGATGCGGGTCCGTTGCTCGGACGCGTGGCGGCAGGGGCGATTATTGGTGCGACGATTGGCGGAATGACAAGGCGCAACCGGACGACTGGCGCACTAGTGGGCGCACTCACTGCCCTCATCGCCACGGAGCTGACGTTTCGATTCCGGCGCGTACTGTCCGAACATATGCCGCCGCTTCTTGCCGCCGCGGTGGAAGACGCCGTGGTGGTTTCGGTGGCGGCCGCCGGAGTCAACGCGCTCAGCCGCCCCGGAGCCGCCGCAGTTTTTCCATGACGCCCGAGGGAACGAACATGTCGTCGCTGATCGACGCAATTTCCTCGGCTTCCTTCCACCGTTGCTCGAGAGTGGCGAGCTCGCCTTCCAGGGCGCGCCGTTCGTCAGCTTCGTGGAGGACCATTTCGAGCGCCAGACGGTTTGCGGCCGGCATCGCGGCTATGGTTGCCGTGCCGTCCGAGCCACGCCCTCGGACCATGCCCCGAGACCACCAGAACCGCTTATCCGCGCGGACGTTCGCGGCCGTGTACGCGAACGCGTCGTGAACTTGGGGTGTTGATTCGAGAATGCTCACGGCGTCGCTCACCGTCGCGGCGTTGCCTCCGCTGGCATTGATCCGCGGCAGCAGTGTTCGAGCCGCGTGGAGCGCGTTGTCGCCAAGCAGCGTGATCGCCGGTTGCCATCGCGCCGCGCTCGGCCCGCCCTGGGCAAACAGGCTGACCTTGGTGTTCCACGGCAACATGTACGGCATCTCTATCTCGTAGCCATGCGCCTCGTTCTCGAGTAGCCGAACGTGGGCGAGAGATTCGCGATTGAGCTTGTATTGACGGGAATCGATCGTCACCCGGGCCAGGGGGCGCGAGTGCCGCACGAGGTTGCCCGCGTTGAAGAGATTCGCCACGCCGCCGCCCACCAGTCCCATGATCGGACCGGCGACGACCAATCCGCCAACGGCGGCCACGACCGTGGCTGAGAGCATGACGTACTTACGACGGCGCCGGCCGAATTGATCACCGTATCGCCAGGCGGCCATTTCAGGACGCTGCGGCGCACCGATCCGAATAAGCGTTACGCCCTCGCGCAGCCGCGCCAAACCGACGTGCTCGGTGGACACGCGCAGCCTGGAGTCAACAAAGGCCCGCTCGCACTCTTCGATCGCTTCCCAGCGTTCCTCGAGCGGCGTGAGGTTCCACCGCTCGCAGGCCGGGCAGATCACCCACAGGCGCCCCTTGGCCGCATCAAAAGCAAAACGTCGCCCAACGGGAAAGTGTTCGATCGATTCGTTCTTGCCCAGCGACGAATGACAGAACAGGCACGTCGAATACATGCTTTAGCCTAGGCTTGCGATAACGGCGAGACAATGCCGAGCACGACGAAACCTCATCACGCGCTCCACCCGTAGGGATTTGTAGACGGCGCACCTGTTGGGTCGTCTATTTCACGTCCCCCCACCCTCGCTATCTCATGCACCAATTGCCCTCGATCTTTCTCGGCACGACGCGGGCGCATTACGTCGTGCTGTTCTCAATGGCCGGCAGTCTTGCTCTGTTCGCCGGGTTCGTCGGCGCGTGGATCGGCGCGCGCTTTGCCGCCCGCGGTGCCGCGCGCACCGTGCTCGTGGAGGCCGACATGCAGCGCATCGACAGCCCGGAGTTGACGGAGCTACGCCAACTCACCCAGAGCATTGAGGCGATCGCCATTGAAGTGGAGCGGATCGCTGAGGCACAGCGGTTCGTGGCGCGGGTGCTGGTGGAGCGGCCGGATCAGAAGATTGCGGCGCTGGTGCGTCTCGACCCGAACACCAGTACGCCGCACTGATGAGCAAACGCTAAACGCGCACCAGGCGCTTGCGTTCGGCCAGCTCGGTGATGGCCGTTTCGCAGGCATGCAGGCACCGCGTGACACCATCGAGCGTGTGATCGCCCATGTGGCCAATGCGGAAGGTGGTGTCACTCAGCTTGCCGTAGCCGCCGCCAACTGTGTAGCCGCGCGCCAGAATCGCCTCGCGAACCTCCTTGCCCTTCAGTCCCGCCGGTAGCGTGATGACGCTCACCGTGGGCGACCGGGCCCCGTCCGGCGCGAGGATGCCCACGTTGACGCCGCGACGCTCCTGCATGCCCTGCACCCATTCCACTGTGGCGTCGCGCATTTGCATGTGCCGCTCCCACCGCATCTCGATGCCTTCGCGCCCAATGTCGCCCATCTGCGCTTCCAGCGCGTAGATCAGCGAAATGGCCGGCGTGCTCGGCGTCTCATTCCGTGCCGCGTAGTGATCGAACTCGAGCACGTCAAAGTAGTAGCCGCGATGGGCCACCTTTTTCGCCTGCTCGATGTAGTCGGTGGACGCCACGGCAAAGGCGAGTCCCGGCGGAAGCGCGAGCGCCTTTTGCGAACCGGTGAGCAGGAAATCGATTTCCGATTCGTCGAAGGTGAGCTTGGCGCCGCCGGCGCCGGACACACTATCGACGATGAGCATTGCACCGTGCAAATGGGCGAGCGGCGCGATGGCGCGCACGTCGGTCAACACGCCGGTAGACGTCTCCGAGTGCGCCACGGTGACAGCGGCAAATTTTCCCGCAGCCAGCGCCTTCTCCACCACGTCCAAATCGTACGTCTCGCCCCACGGCACCACGACCCGTTGCACCGTGCGCCCGCACGATTCGGCGATCTCGGCAAAGCGCTCGGAAAAACCACCGTTAACGAGCGAGAGAATTGCGCCTGGGGGCGCGTTCCGAATCGACATCTCCATGAAGCCGGTCGCCGACGTGGTGCCCACGTAGACGGGCCGCGACGTGAGGAAGACATCGCGCAACCCGGCTTCGATGCGCGCGAAGATTTCCTCGAATTCGCGGCCCCGGTGGCTGATCATGGGCCGCGTCATCTGCGCCAGGATCTCGGGCCGGATTTCGGTGGGTCCCGGAAGAAAAAACGTTCCGAACGGCATTTGGTCCGACGATTGATTGGACGACATGTGCGGTAATCTAGCGGCGGGCGGAGCTCACTTCACCTCGCGGCAACGCACGCCGCTGTCGCGATCCGCGTTCGATACTGTCAGGATGCTTCGACGACGTAATTGCCTGGCGCACTTCCCTTGGTGTGTGCGCCAGCGCGTCACCCTTGGATTTCAGCGGTGCAGGACCTTTCCCGGCGTCGCGCCTTCGTACGTGCCGCCGTCGATTGCCGGAATGCCGTTCACAAACACGAATTTCATTCCCGTGGCGAGCAACGTCGGCTTTTCATAGGTAGACCGATCGGCGACTGTGTTGGGATCGAACACGATGACGTCGGCGAACGCTCCCGTCGCCAGTGTGCCGCGATCCTTGAGGCCGAGCTGCTGCGCGGTGAGCTCGCTACTGCGGTGCACGGCCTGCGTCAGCGTCAATACGTGTTTCGTGTACACATATTCACGAAGCAGCTTGGGGAACGTCCCGTACTTTCGCGGATGCCCTTCGCTGCCATCGGAATCGGTCGATATGAAATCCTGTACCATGAAATTCTCAATGTCGCTGTCCTTCATGTTGAACGACGCCACTGACGCGTCGCCGGCGAGGATGATCTGCAGCCCCGCTTCAACCGGTGAGACGCCGCGCGCCATCGCGATGGCGTCGAGACGCTTGCCGAGGATCGACGTGTCCTTGCTGGAGCTGATCAGCAGCGTGGACGCTCCGCCACGGCGCCGCATGTTGTTCTCCATGTCGGCCACGAGCCGGGCGCGTGTCGCCGGGTCGGCCACGCGAGCGCGCAACGAGTCGCGTCCGCCAGCCTCGGCCCACCGCGGCAGCAACGACGCGCCGACGCTCGTACCCGATGCCGTGTACGGATACTGACTTGCGCCAACGTTTAACCCTTGTGCCCGCGCATTTTTGATCAACGCGATCACCGTGTCGCTTTGCCCCCAGACGTCAACGCCGAGCGCCTTGATGTGCGAGATGTGAACCGGGAGATGCGCCTCGCGCCCGATCTGAATCGCCTCGGCGATCGCCGCGATAAGGCCGATGGTGTAGGAGCTTTCGTCGCGAATGTGCGAGTCGTACATGCCGCCCTTGGCCGCGGCGACTTTGGCCAGGTCGATGATCTCACTCGTCTTGGCGTAGCTGCCCGGCGCGTAATACAGCCCGGTTGACATGCCGATTGCGCCCGCGTCCATGCCGCGCCCAACGATCGCCCTCATCGAGTCGAGCTGTGCGGCCGTCGGCGCCGCGTCCGACATGCCCATCACCGCGCTCCGCACCGAGCCCTCGCCGATGTAGACCGCGGCGTTGGTGCCAATGCCGTTCTTTTTCCAGCCGGCGAGTTGCGTCGCAATGTCGATCGGGCCGCCGCCATCGTTGTTCGTCACCACGGTGGTGACGCCCTGCATCAGATACGCAAGGTTCGCCCTCGTCGACATCTTGGAGAGATCGCCGGCCGTGTGGGTGTGCGGATCGATGAATCCTGGCGCGACAATGAGGCCCGTCGCATCGATGGTTCGCGTTGCGGTGATCTTGCTCGCCGCCGCATTGCCGATGAAGGTGATCCGATCGCCGCGAATGCCGACGTCACCGGCGCGCTGCGGACTGCCGGTGCCATCGACGATCGTTCCGCCGCGAATGAGGATGTCAACGTTCTGTTGGGCCAGCGCGGGGGAGGCACACAGCACACCGGCCAATGCCGCGCGGAGGAGAAGGTTTGGTCGCATGCCCAAACGATGGTGCGCAAATCCGGCGTCCGCGAGGGGCGGAGGGGTTTGATCCGGCGCTGGACGGTTGGAACAGGAATGGAACTACAATTGACTGCAGTTAACTGCCATTGACTCCGTGCCCAATTCAGCCGCGTTAGCGCCCACCGATTGGTGCGTGGCGGGTTGTCCGAGCAAGGGGTCAATGGCAGTTCATTGCTTTTCAAATTGCAGTTCAACACAGTTCCAACCGTACCGGCGCACGCTTTACAAGACGGGAGGAAAGACCCCGCGCGTGTGCGCAGGATGACAATCAGAGCTGGATTCGGTATCCCGTCTTGCGCACGGTGAGAATGTGTTGCGGGTCTGCCGCGTTCTCCTCGAGCTTTCGCCGCAGCTCGGCAACGTGCGTGTCAACCGTTCGACTGTAGACCTCGCCGGAATATCCCCACACCTCTTCGAGCAGCTCGACCCGCGACGCCACTTGGCCACGACGCTGCAGCAACGCGAGGAGCAGGTCGTATTCCTTGGGGCGCAACGTTACCGGTTCGCCGTTACGATGCACGGCGTGGGTGCCCGGTTCGACGTGCACGCTGCCAAACGTCACCGGTCCGGTGAGCTTGCTCTTTACTCGCGCGTTCGCCGCGCGCCTGAGCAGCGCTTCAATACGGGCCAGGAGTTCCAGCAAACCGAATGGCTTGGCGACGTAGTCGTCGGCGCCAAGCTGAAAGCCGAGCACCTTGTCCGTCTCCTCGCCACGGGCGCTGAGAATGAGAACCGGCGTGTCCACTCCTTCTTCGCGAAGCGTGCGCAACACCCGGTAGCCGTCCATGCCGGGAAGCATGAGGTCGAGCACAATCAGATCCGGCGCCTCCGATCGCGCCAACGCCAAGCCCGTGGTTCCGTCTGCGGCAATCACGACCTCGTAGCCTTCGATCTCGAGGTTGTTCCGCAGGCCTGTGGCCAGATTGCGGTTGTCCTCCACGACGAGAATGCGTGTCACGACAAATGCTCCGACTCGCGCGCGTGTGATAGCTCCCGCGTCGCCATCCGATGCTCATCGGTGAATCCCGGCGCGCGCATCGCCTGGTTCAACTCGACCACGAAACGCGCCCCGCCGCTCGGCGCGTCTTCCACCCACGCACTGCCACCGTGTAGTTGCGCCAACTCACGCACGACAAACAAGCCAATGCCGCTGCCCGCGACGGACGATCGCGCGTCGCGATCCAGACGATAGAACGGATTCCATACCCGCTCGCGCTCGCGCGCTGGAACGCCGGGACCCTGATCGTCCACCCAGATTCGCACGCGTGCGCCGGCGCTGCTCGTGCCCACCGTGACCACCTGCCCCACCGGTCCATATTTCACCGCGTTGTCGAGCAGATTCAACACCATCTGTCGCAAGGCTCGCCGGTCCGCGACGGCGTGTACGTCTCCGGCCAATTCCGTTCGAACTGTCACATCGGCGGCTTGGGCAAGCGGCCGCCAATCGTCAACGATTTCCTGCACGGCCAGACTCAGGTCAACGGGCTCCGGCCCGAGCCGCGTCATCTGACGCTCGGCGCGCGAAAAGTGGAGAATGTTCTCCACGAGATGCATGAGACGCCGGCCCTCCTGCACGATGACGTCGGTCGCCGACTGCCGCTCCGCCTCGGTGCGCACGCGGCCGAGGTTGAGCGTTTCGGCAAACAAGAGAATTTGCGACAGCGGTGTGCGCAGCTCGTGCGACACGCTGGAGATGAAGTCGGAGCGAAGCCGCGACAACTCGTGCTCTCGACGCAACTGCGCAACCGCGAGCACAATCATCGCCGCTGTAAGTGTGAGCAGGCCAACGAGAATTGGAACGCGCGACTGCGGGAACGCACCGAGCGCCAGCACCTCGACGGCGCGCGGACGTATCGACGCGCGCGCCACCAGCGCCCCCACGCGCTTGAGCGGGACATCCGCGAAATACGGCGAGGGCTGCGGCCGATCCGACTCGAACACAACTCGGCCGGTTTGATCGCGCACGGAGATGGAGACGAGCGAATCGTTGGACGCGCCGCTGGCCACTGACGCGGGGAGCAACGCACGCTCGGCTATAACGCCGCGAATCAAGTCCGAGCCAATGGCGGCGCCACACGTGCGAATGCCATACGCGGCAATGGGCGCGCTGTGCTCGGCATACTTCACCGCGTAGGCAATCGCGGCCTGCGGCTCGCCGGAGTTTGGCGGCGCGCCGAGGACCACTGCAAAGTTCCAGTCGGGTTGGTAGACCGTGCGGCCATGCGCCGTGATCGTGTCAACGAGCCAGGCGGCCATGGCCGCGGACGGCTCGGCACCGCTGGTGGCGAGCGTGCCGTCGCGAAAGTCGATGCGAAAATAGAAGCGCGACGAATCGCCGGCCGCGGTGGGGCAGCGAAGGGCGCTGCCTGCGCTCGCGGCGAGGAATGCGGGCGAGGCGAGAATTTCGTAGGGCGACGAGGCACGCGTCCGCGTCACGGGCGCGAGGCCGGCTCCCACGGACGATTGCAGATTCTCGTTGACGCCGGCTACCAACTCCCACGCGGCCACTGCGGCATCGTCGTGCAGCGCGCGCTCGGCGGTGGCCCGGTGCGATTTCGCAGCATCGTGCGCCTCGTACGCGAGCATCGTGGCCAGTATCAGCGTGCAGACCAACAGCGCCGCCAGAAGCATGGCGTGCGAACCGGTGTTTGCGGCGCGACGGCTGACGCGAAAGGACATGTCAGAATCTGGTGTGGTGCGCAAACGGCGCAATGGCTACCCGGGCGTCGAGCGGGGCGCTCTGACAACCTTCGGACACGCCTCGGCCACGCCTCGGCCACGCATCGGCCCCCGAACGATCGCAATGGCGCAGGCGTCGGCGAGTCCGCACATTGGGCGCCATCATCTATCACGGGGCGCACCATGGCACGGCTTCCTGGAGTTGACTTTCTCACGACCACGGCCAACTCGATTGACGGCTACGATGTAGTGCAGACGTTCGGCATCGTGCGCGGAATCGTCGTACGCTCGCGCTCAGTATTCGGATCGATTGGGGCGGCGCTGCAAACGCTGGCCGGCGGCGACATCACGATTCTCACCGAGCTCTGCGAGCGGACCCGCGCCGACGCGTTCTCCAACGCAGTGGACCACGCCAAGAGCCTGGGCGGCAACGCGCTCGTGGCCGTGCGCTACGACGCCACGGAGATCATGCGCGGCGTATCGGAAGTGTTGTGTTACGGCACAGCAGTACGCGTCGCGCCGCAGCTCCGAGGCCACGCGGCAGAAGACCCGCAGTAGCCGAGCGCGCCGGTCGGGCGCGCGGCAATCAGGCGCGCGCCACGCGGAGCACTTCCTCAATGGTGGTAGTTCCGGCCTTCACACCGCGAATGCCGTCGTCGAGGAGGGTGCGCATGCCCTTGGCCACGGCCATGGTGCGCAACTCTTCCGACCCGCGCTGCCGCTGGACCTCGAGCCGCAGCTCGTTGTCCATTACGAGTAGCTCGTACAAGCCTGTGCGCCCGCGATAGCCGGTGTTCCGGCATTCCTCGCAGCCCGCGCCCTTCCATATGTGTTCCAGGCCAAGCGCATCGACGTCGATACGTCTTCGCACCGCCTTGTCCGGCGTCGTTTCCATCTTGCAGTTCTTGCAGATCTGGCGCACCAGGCGTTGGGCGAGCACGCCGTCAACTGTGCTTGCCACCAAATACGCGGCCACTCCGAGGTCGAGCAGTCGCGTTAGCGCGGTGGGCGAATCGTTGGTGTGGAGCGTGGACAATACGAGGTGTCCGGTGAGCGCCGCCTGGGTGGCGATCTGCGCTGTCTCGCCGTCGCGGATCTCGCCCACGAGAATGATGTCCGGGTCCTGGCGTAACAACGCGCGCAACGCCCCAGCGAACGTCATGCCGACTTTTTCATTCACCGGCACCTGCGGCACACCGGCCAGCTCGTACTCGACCGGATCCTCCACGGTGAGGATTTTTTCGCGCCCGGTGCGAATCATCTCCACGGCCGCATAGAGCGTGGTGGTCTTGCCGGAACCCGTAGGGCCGGTGACGAGCACGATACCATGCGGTCGTGATACCACTTCTGTAAATAGCTCCAGCGTATCGCTGGCCATGCCGAGCTCAGTGAGCGAGATGCGCCCGCGCTCCTTGTCGAGCAAGCGGAGCACTACGCTCTCGCCACGCAGCGTTGGCACGGTGGACACGCGCACGTCCACCTGGCGATTCTGCAGGCGCAGCCGAATGCGGCCGTCCTGCGGCAGCCTCCGTTCGGCAATGTCCAGCTCGGCCATGATCTTGAGCCGGCTGATGATCGCCGCGGTGAGATGTGGCGGCGGCGACGGCGCATTCTGCAGCACGCCGTCCACGCGATACCGAACCCGGAGCCCGTCCTGATAGCCCTCGAGGTGCACATCCGACGCGCGCGCGTCGAGCCCTTCGATGAGCAACAGGTTTACGAGGCGCACAACCGGCGCTTCGTTGGCGAGATGCAGCAGGTCGTCGAGCGGAATGTCGTCGCCGTCCGCCGTGCGCAGCTCGCTCGTCATGCCGGCGATCATTCCCTCCGCAGTCGCCGCTTCGGGCGCATACACGCGTCGAATCACCGTGCGGAGATCGTGATCCGAGTAGCGCTCGAGGCTGATGGGCGCACCGAACAACAAGCGCAGATCGTCGAGCGCCAGCGGTTCGACGCGGTCGAGCCAGGTACCCACTACGAGCACGTCGCCGTCGATTCGCAACGGCAGTACCCCGAACTGCTCGAGCCAATCGGCCGACAGCGCTGTAGTGAGCCGCTCGACTTCGAGCAGCTCGCTGGCCAGGTGCTCCTGTTCGGGGCGGTCGGCTATCGCCATTGGAAATTGACCGGCGGTTTCTTGCCGGAATCCGGCTTCGTTTTCAGCGTGTCGGCCAGGGGAACGATGCGCGACGTGATCGGCACATCCTTGAGCAGCTCGCTCCCGGCCTGCACGGCGTCGCGGATCTTGTCCACGTCCTCGTCGGCATAGATGACATGCGGTGTAAGGAAGAGAAAGAGTTCGTTCGTCGATTCACTCACGGTGGTACGGCCGAACAGGAGCGGACCGATGATGGGGATTCGGCTGAGGAACGGCAGGCCCGACACATCGCTACTGCGCGACTTGCCAGCCAAGCCGCCGATCACAGTGGTCTGGCCGTCGTGAATGAAGATCTGCGTCGTGGCCTCGCGCTTATTGATGACCGGGGCGTCGAACTGCACTTCGTTCGATGCGCTGTTGTCGGTCTGCGACACCTGCAGGTTCACGTACCCGTCAGGGTTGATCGTTGGCGTGATGGTGAGCGTGGTGCCAACGTCGATGTACTGCACCGTTTCAACCCGCGCCGTGGGATCGGCCGTGACGGTTTGCGATACCTGGATGAACGGCCGCGACGAGCCCACGTTGAGCGTAGCCTGCCGGTTGTTTTGCGCAATTATCACCGGCAGCGACAGGACGCGCACGTCCCCACGCTCTTGTAACGCGGCAATGGCGACGTTGTAGTTTATCGTGCCATGACCGCCGGCGAGCGCCACGATAAAATCGCGCGCGCTCGACGTAGCCGGCGCCGACGCGCTGTCCACCGAGTTGCCTCGGCGCGTGTTGACGTTGCCCGACACGCCGAGGTCGAGATCGTGCGTACGCTCGACTTCGGCGATCGTGACTTCGATCAGCACCTGTAATGGGCGAAGATCGATGCCGCTTAACAATTGTTGGATTAGAGAATAGTCAGCATCTGTGGAACGGATGAGCAGCGAATTGCTCGACTCCTCGGCAATGATGCGGATGTCTCCCGCCTGGGTCGATAACGCGCCGCTCAACTGCTGGAGCGCCTGGCCCACTTGCGCAGCCTGGTTTGCGGCTCCGTTTCCAGCAGCGCCGCCGCGACCGCCCCGGCCGCCGCCGCCCGCTGCGCCTCCGGCTCCGCCACCGCCAAAGGGCGTGGGAATCGTGGTGATTCCACCGCCGCCGCCGGTGACGTTGCCCGGCGGCTGCGCAGCGGCAGTTGTATTCAGAATCGTGAATCCGCCGTTTCCGTTCGGAATCGTGACTCGTGTATTCTGACTCTGGAAACCCGAGAACAAGTTTGTCAGCACCGGCGCGAGCTGCACCGCGCTCGCGTGTTTGAGACGATAGGTGAACAACCGCATCTGCTGCTGTTGTCCCTCGCGCGCCTGCAGGAGTTGCTGGGCCAGCGACAACTGCGCCTGTCCGCGACCAGCAAACTGTGCGGGTGCAGGCGTTCCGGCGATCTCAATGATGTTCGCCGACGACGTCACCTTGAGCCCGTTCGACTCGGCCACCGTTCGGAGCAGCGCGCCCATGCTGTCGCGCGACACCGGGCGTCCGAGGTGAAGTGTGACGCGCTGCGCCGGAATGTTCGTGAGGCTCACATTCAAATCACCGGCGGCGGCAATGGCGTCGAGCACCACCTTAAGGTCCTGATCCTGAAAGTCCAGCGAGACGCCGGCGGGCGCGGGAGTTCGTTTCGTCGTATCGACCCGCGCTTGCACTTTCGGCGGAACAGTCGGAACGCGGGGCGGTGGAGCGCTCGTACCGCGCTGCGCCACGGCCGGACGCGCGAGTATGGCGAGCACCGCGATCGAGAAGAGAGTTCGTGCAACGGTAGACATTTCAATTCCCTGGCTTGGGCACGGTGACGTTTACGCGGTCGCCAGATGGGCTCTGGAGTCCAATCTTGCCGCGCTCGATGGAGCGCACGATCCACGTGCCTATGGTGTCACCGACGTGAACGAGCGTGGGGCGATCATTGTTCAGTTGAACGGTGGCGAAGTGCCGGCCGTCAGTGGCCACGGCCGTTCCGAGCACCACCGGCTTTTCAGGCAACGCCACTGGTGTAGCGTCGGCCACATCTTCGTCGGGCATTCTATATCGCGCGGATGGCGCGCTGCGATCCGCTGCGAACAAATCGTTTTCCACGGCGGCATCTATATCGGCCGCTATTCGCGGCGGACCGCCGCTCATCGTCTCCAGGCTCACCATTTGAAGTGGCGGAGCCGGCGGCAGTTCGTCGCCGTGGAATGCCTGCACGAGCGCCCAGAGTGTGAGGCCACTCGCCACCGCAAGTGCGCCGAGTGCGACGCGCATTCCCGTGTGCTTTTGCCAGTCGCGCATCATCGCGGTTCCCCGGTCGTCGCCGCGGGCAGGCGGACGACCGGCTTGGCCGACGCGACCGGTGTCGCGTCCCCCACGGCAAAGCCGGAAATCGTCGCGGCAATCGACAGCGTTTCGGCACCCGAATCGTCCGCGCCGGCCAGACGCGAGATGTCGAGTCGATCGATGCGTACCAGCTTACTACCGTTCTCCAGCAACTGCAGAAATTGCAGCATGCCGTGCAGGTCGGACTCGGCGCGGATCTCCACGCGCAGCGTCCGCACGCCGTTCGCGGCCGGCGTGGCGGGACGCGTATTGGCGTCCTGCAGCCAGACGCGCGCCCTTCGCGCTTCGTCACCCACGTACGCGGCAAGCTCCGAGCTTGCCATCACATCGTCCTTGCCCTCGAACAATCGCGGCGTCATGGTGCGCATGGCGGAGTCAGCGATGTGCTGCAGCTGCGGATTGCGCTGAGCCGTCGCCACGGCCGCCCGCTCGCGAGCCAGCGTTTCGCGTTCCGTTGCCAGGCGATCGCGTGCATCGGAGAGCGCCGCACGGTACGGCCGGACGCCCCAAATCAACAGCAGTCCTGGCAGCAGCACGACCACGCCGAGCACAATGGCCCGGCGATCGCGCGCACTCATGGAGTTCCATTTCATTGGCCCGCTCCGCGGTTCGCAGCGGCCGGCGCAGGCGTTGACGTACTCGGTCGAATTACCCGCGCGGCGATGGTGAAATGGTCCAGTGGCGTGCCGTCGGCCTGCAACTCCCGGCGCACCGGCGCGGGCGCCTTTACGTCGGACAGCAGCTTGGTGTTCTCGAGCGCGTCGAACACGCGCGCCGCATGTTCCGCCAAGCCATCGATAATTAGAGAATCGTCACGGGCGCGGATTGCCGTCAAATGGGCATCGTCCGGCACGGCGTCGCTCAGTGCGGCGATCACCGCAGACCACTGCGGCGACGATCGCTCGATTGCGCCAAGCGTGCTCAGATGCCTATACGTTGCCTCCACCGTGGTGCGGCCGACGAGCGTAGAGGCAATTTGCGGCTGCAACTTGGCGCGTTCCGCCTGCACGAGACGAAGCTGGCGGTGTACGCCCCACAGTTCGACGGCGGCCGCTGCTACGAGCAACGCCGCCGCCGCGCCGCCGATCATCCACGCGCGGCGGCGCAGGATGGCGCGATCAAGCGCCACAGCTTCCTCGGCGCGAAATGCCGGGCCAACACCATCGCCGGCAAAATGCGCCGCGAGCACGTCGGTGCGGTCCACGACAGGAGCCCACTCGCCAATTGCCGCTGCCGGTGTAAGACCGAGCGCAGTGAGCGCCGCGAGCAGCTCGCGCCGGCGGGGGGCGAGGCCCACGACGCCGATCAGCGCCTTGGACCCAACCGCGTCGGCGAGCATCGATACGTCAGCGGCGCCGGGCCGAAAGCGGCGCACTCCCGCTAGGCGACCGCCGTCGATCTGCAGCAACTCCGTGCGCTCCTCATTCGCCACCACGACCCACGCGTCTTGTTTGGCGAAGGTTGGCCAGAGCGATAGCGCCGCCGCGCCCCATGCACCTTCTGCCGGCGCAATCGAATCGACGACAAACCCGGACTGCTCCGCCGCGTTTCGAATCGCCGTGACAAGACGCATGGACACCGCAGCGGCGACGACCGGCGTCAATTCTGCCTTGGCGCTTCGCGCGGTGGCGACGGCGCCCACGAGTTGCGGCCCGCGCGCATTCACGAAGTAGCGCGCGGCGTTGCGCGTCAGCAGGCGCTGCAGCTCGTCGTTTCGCAACGGCGGCAGGTCAAGCCGCCGCACTTCCGTGAGCGGCGGCAGGAGCGACACGGCCAGCGTGCCGTAGGTCGCGCCCAGCGTGCGCGCGAGGTCAGCAAACGCCGACACGAGGGACGGCCACGGACCACCGTCGGTTGGCGGCACATCGAGTGGTGCGCGCCAGACACGATCCGGCGACCCACGCAGCCGAATGTCGGCGGCGCAGATCTCGGTGAGTGAGATCGCAACGCCCGTGCGAATTTTCTTCTTCGTGTCCGACTCGGCGCGCGCGCTGGTCACCATTGCTGATACGTGATCGTGGCGCGCGCGTTCGGACCGGTGTTTCCGGGCCGTTGAAGAATCGCGTACAACGTGGTGGGCGGCGACGCCGGACCGGCGCGCGCCGTGATCGTCAGTTCAATGGTCGTGGTAGACACGGTGCTCCGCGCCGCGAGCGCGTTGATTGCCTGCGGACTATTGAGCTGCCCGGGTCTGCCCCGACCACCGCCGCGTGCGGCGGGAAATATCTGGTTCACGTCGCTGATGCGGCGCCCTTGCGATCGAAGCTGAAGAATTGTGTTGAGTGTCGCGTCGGTCATTCCAGGCAGCGTTCGAAGTACAGGCACCGGCGCCGTATTGAGATTCACGGCTCCGGATCCCTTGGTCGTCAGATACGGACTGGCCTTGGCGTAGATCTCGGGCGTCATGCCCATGACGTTCAGTAGATCATCGACATCGCGAAACGCGGAGTTCGTGGGCAGCGCCAGCATACCCGCCTTGATGTACGCGTCCGCTTCTGCGCCGCTGGGCCGAGGTATGGTGTCCGGGTCGCGCCAATCCATGATCGTCTGCGAGAGTTGCGTGGCCTTGGAGTAATCGCCCAGCAGAAAGCTGAAGAACGTCTGAAAGTCGCCTTCGGCGAGTTGATTGATGTTCAACTTCTCACCGAGGTCGCGCGCAACAACTTCCACTTTCATGCTATCGACGTAGACCGGTGTGGAATACGTGGAGTCCACGCCCATCCACGGATCCGCCGAGCGCAGCACGGCGACCGCCTGGTTGGTGCTTGACGGCGCAACCCGAAGCGCTTGCTCGAGCCGGGCCTGCACGAGCGCCAGAGCGCCGAGTGCGGCGGCGCGCTGAATGCCGCGCTCGGACGCCAGCAATCCCATTGTCCGCCGCTCGTGCGCCTCAAGGCTGAACTGCAGCGCAACTGCAGCAATCGCCACCACGAGCCAGAGTGCGGCCATGAGGGCGAAGCCTGGACGAAGGCCGGTGGAACGGTGGAACGGTGGAACGGTGGAACGAAACGGCCTGCCATTCCGAGACCGCGACGCGAACGAGCAATCTCGTGTCTTCCGGTTAGATCCCTCGCGTTCGATCGGGATGACAACCCGTGGCACCCGCACCACCGCATCACCGCACCACCGCATCACCGTTTTCACCGCTCTCACCGCCCCGTATTGCTATTGGTGAACTGAAAATTGCTCGTGAAGAGCAGCGGCAAGCTGAGAATACGCGGTTGGTTGGGGCGGCTCGAAAGGAAAGTGACGCGCACCGCCTTTGGCGTGATCGTGGCCGCCTGCGATGCCGAGATCCAGCGGTTCGTGGTTTGATCGAGATATTCAACACGCAGCGAGTCGATCGTGGAATCGAGCATTTTGCGAACCAGGGGCTTGGTGAGGTCGGGTTGATACTCGATCGTCAAGCCTTTTTCCGGCGTGTTGGCGTCGCCGTCAATGTAGAGACGGATCAACACGTTGCCGGTAAACGACGGGTTGAGCGCCTGAGTCGTAAAGTTCAGTTCGTCCGCACTACCCTGCGCGGCGGTCACGCTTGCGATGCTCGTTCCGCCGGCCGACGGTCTCGCGCTGTTTGCCGCCGCGCCGCCACCCAATCCGCTGGGCAGTCCGCCCACCTTTATGCGTATGTCGCCGGCGGTAACCCACGACGTGATCATCTCGCGCAGCGCTCCGGCACGTTCTGTCGCCGTCGATGCATCTCGTACCACGCGCCGATGATCGATGATCGAGCCAAAGGCGGCCGCGCCGGCGGCGGCCATCATGCCGGTGATCGCCAAACTGATCACCAGCTCCATGAGCGTCATACCGGGCCGCGCGCGCGTGCTCATTGCCGCGTCGCCAGCGGAGGGCGGCGATAGGCGTACGTTTTCACAACGTACGATCCGGCCGGCCAGGAGATAGTGACGCGCACGTCGTAAATGCCGGCCTGGTCGCTGAGGGGCGCCGACGTCGTCTTCCACGAATACTCATCGAGCGGCGCCGGGAACGTGCCCTTCTGCACCGAATCGGCGAGCGACTGCAACTCCTGATCGGTAAGCAGATTCATGAACTGGAGCCGCGACGTCGCCAGGGCCTCCACTTCGATCGCGCGGCGCGACCGTTCAGCGGTGCGCATGTCGCTGCCCACCGCCTCAAGGGCACTCACCGCCGTCATGCCGACGATAGCTACCGCCATCACGGCTTCGAATAGCGTGACGCCGCGACGACATACTACATCCACGTTATCGCGAGTCGGCACGTGCCACCCCGCTCCACGAGTCTACGCGCACGATCCATGGTACATCGCCGCCGCGTACCACCACGGTATCGGCGAACGCGGCGCCGGTAGGCCGGAAGACAAATTGTAGCCGCGGTTGATCGCTGGTCAGCGTTTCCGTCAGCCCCATATCGAGCACGCCAACCGCAAACGGCGACGTGCCGCCTACGCCTGTGGTGTCGAGACGGTAGTTGAGTGTTTTAGGATCGAGTCGAAGCGTGCTGGTGACGTCGTGATCGAGCGCGACTTTGCGCGAGTCGCGCAGTAGCCCAATGATCTTGTCAGCCGCGGTGGACGGCTGCTCGGTTCCCAACCGGGCAAAGGCCGGCACGACGAGTGTAGCGCCAATGGCCATCACCAGGAGCACCATCGTCAGCTCCCACAGCGTGAACCCTGCCCGGGGCGCGCGACTCGGGTGCATCATTTGAACGAGTCCGCATTGATGCCGTAGATCGCCTGCAACAGCGAGAGCGCGACGAACGCCACGATCACGCCAAAGATCACGATCATGGCCGGTTCAGCGAACGTCGCCAGGCGTTGGGTGGCGCGCTCGGTGCGTTCCTCGAAAATGTCCGCCGCCTTCATAAGGAACACGCGCAGCTGGCCGGCGTCTTCGCCAACACCAATTAGCTGGGCGAGCATGGGCGGAAAGAGCGTGCTGTCGCCCACGGCGCTGCGCAGCGAGCTGCCCTCGCGCACGCGGGTGCGAATGCGGATGGCGTCGTCACGGGCCACCGGATCGCCGATCGACTCGATGGTGTCATCGAGCGCAGTGAGCAGCGGTGCACCGCCGCCGAGCAGTACGCCAACGAGGCGCGCAAAGCGACCGGAGAGCGCATAGCGCCGAAGCGTCCGCACGCCCGGCAGCGTGAGCATGGTCACCGCCCAGGCGCGCTTGCCCTCTTCCGTATTCGCCACCCACGCGGCAAACGCGGCAATGATGAACGGAATGAGCAGGAGCACCGGCCAGAAACGGTGCAGCAGCGACGACAGCGCCAGCATGATAGCCGTGGAGCGCGGAAGTTTTGCGCCGCTGCCCTCGAGCAGCGTGACGAAGCGCGGGAGCACGAAGAACAGCAACACCGACACGGCCACCGAACCCGCCACAGCTAGCAGCAGCGGATAGATGGCCGCCGACAATACCTTGCCGCGCAGAGCCTCGTCGCGCTCGAGCTGTTCCGCCAATCGAGCGAACGCTCCGTCGATGTCGCCGCTTCGCTCGCCGGCCCGAACCAGCCCAACGTAAATTGGCGCGAACAGCTTTGGATGCTCGGCGAGCGCCTGCGACAGTGTATCGCCGCGCTCCACGCGAGCGCGAATTTCCTGCAAGGCGTCGCGTACGTCGCCCGACGCCACGCCCGATGCCGCGTTCAACGCCTGGGCCAGCGGCATGCCAACGGGAAGCAACGCCGCCAGGGCGCGCGTGACTTCGAGCACCTCGCGACGGCGCCCAATCCGAAAGCCGCGCTTGGTTCCGGCGCCGTCGGCGGATTCGGCCATGTCGAGCACGAACAAGCCCCGCTCTTCCAGCGTACGGGTCAGCGCCCCCGAGCTCGCGGCCTGCGCCTGACCCCGCGTGCGTTTGCCGGAGCCGTCAACGGCTTGATACGCGTAGGTAGGCATGATCAAACTCTAACGACTATTTCCAGCTCGTGATGTCCGCGTCTTCCCCGTCGCCGCCGGGCTTGCCATCCGCACCGTAGGTGACCAGATCGTAGCCGGTGGGATTCGACTGTCCGGGATACAGGAAGACATAGGGATGTCCCCACGGATCCGCCGGCACCGGCTTGCGGAGGTATGGCGACCGCCAGTTATTCGGCGGATCGATAGTCGGCTTCTCCCACAGCGCGTTCAGTCCCTGCTCCGTGGTGGGATACTGGCCGTTGTCGAGACGGTAGGCGTCGAGCGCGGCGCCGAGCATCTCGATCTGCGACTTGGCCGTGGCGCTCTTGGCGGCGCCCACGTGCTGGAAGATGTTCGGGGCTACGAGCGTTGCGAGAATCGCGATCACGACGATCACCACCAGAATTTCGATCAACGTGAACGCCGAGCGCCCGCTGGAAAATCCGCGCGGACCGGCCCGGACACCTCGGCTGCGTGCGCGAAGGGAGAGCGTCATCTGAGTTGGATAGGGCGTGAGACCGACCGCGTATTGGACACTGAACGCCGGGAAAGAGTTTTCGGGCCGGGCGCCGCACTGCCCATAGAGACTACGTCGCGTTCGCAGACGTCGTTCGGAATACAGACGTTAAGATCGCCTTGCATGACTGCCTATTTCTAGACCTTGGTAGGCGGCCATTCGTTCCAACGCGGGCCCATGCATTCGGATGGCGACGGGGACCCAGACTCCAGCGCCCCGATTGCTGACTGCATGTCGCTGGCAATCGTCCCATTTAGGGTCCACATTCCAGCCAAATCATTGCATTGGAGCTCGATATGAAGTTCGCGGCCGTCCTGCTGCTCGTAGGGTGTTCCTCGCCTGTGCTCGTGGCGAGCAAGCCGGTGTACCAGCCGCCCGTGGTTCAGACGCCGGCCGCACAGACCGTTGCCGATCCGCATGCCCTTCCCGACCGGTTGAGCGATGCCGACTACTGGGCACTGGAAACCAAACTGTCCGAGCCGGGCGGCTACTTCCAGATCGAGGACAACTTCACGTCGAACGAGATGGAAGTTGGACAGCTCTATACCATGCTCCAAAAGGGCGGAGTCCACGGCGGGGTCTACATGGGCGTGGGTCCCGAGCAGAACTTCACCTACATTGCCGCGATCAAGCCGGCCATGGCGTTCGTGGTGGACATTCGGCGCCAGGCGGTGATGCAGCACCTGATGTTCAAAGCGATATTTGAGATGTCGAACGATCGCGCCGACTTCATCTCCATGCTGTTTGCCAAGCCGCGGCCGGTGGCCATCAACGCGCTCACGGCAATCGACAAGATCTGGTCGTCGTACCGGGTCACGCCCACGGACACGGCGCTGGCGGCCCACAATTACCAGCGCATTGTCGAACGCCTGACCAAGACCCAGGGCTTCACGTTCACCGCCGACGAATCGTCAAAGCTCGAGGCCGTGTACAACGCCTTCATTATGTACGGGCCGGCGATCTCCACCCGTGGCGCTCAGGGCGGGCGTGGGGGACGCGGCGGGGTCGGCGGCGACTTCGCCGATCTCACCGGCTATTCGCTGGACGCCACCGGCCGCCCGATGAGCTTTCTCTCAACGGAGGAGAACTACCGCACCGTCAAGTCCCTCCAGGACAGAAATCTCATTGTCCCGGTGTCGGGCGACTTCGGCGGTCCCAAGGCGATACGCGCCATTGGCTCGTATCTCGCCGACCACCACGGCACGGTCAGCGCGTTCTACCTGTCGAACGTGGAGCAGTACCTGTTCATGGACGGCAAGGAGAGCGCCTTTTACGCCAACGTGGCCACGCTGCCAATCGACTCGGCGAGCGTGTTCATTCGCCCGTATTCAATGCGCCGCGGCTTTGGCGGGTACAGCGGAGGCAATCCCACGAAATCCCTCTGCCGCATTGGCGCGTTTTTGCGGGCCGTCGATTCCGGCGAGGTGAAGAGCAACAACGACGCGCTCGCATGTGCGCAGTAGCCGGTTGGACGCCGCGCACATGCGGGGGCATCACGGTTTAGTGAACGCTCACCGAGACGTGTGACACGATCTGGACGCCGCTGCGCAACGTTGCGACCACGGTCAGCTCCGTGGTCCCGCTGGTGAGCAGGCCGGCCTGAATCAGCGCCTGTCGCGAGAAGTCGAGCGACAACCGATGTCCGCCCAGGTCCGACGAGATTTTCGTCGGCGCCAACGTGCCGATGCGAATTGAGCTGGCGTCCGCCGAGCCGACATCGAGCAGCAGCGACGTCAACCGCACGGTGATGTTGCCGTTGCCGTTGTCGTTGAGCTTGATCGATGACGGAGTCGCCGTGCCGCTCACCGGGGTCCGAACAATGTTCACGGCCAGCGTCTGGGTGCCGACGCCACCGTCCTTGTCCGTGACTGACAGCGTGACCGTGTACTGGCCCGCGGTGAAATACTGGTGCGCGCCAACGATCGGCGACCGCGTCGTGGACAGCGTGCCATGGTCGGGCGAGCCGTCTGCCCAGTCAATGCCGAACGTCCACGGCGAGTCCGGACCGGGATCGGTGAACTTTCCGAGAACGGCAACGCCGAGTCCCGACACCATGGTCAACGGCGTGGTAGCGACGAACGACACCGTCGGCGCCACGTTCGACACGGTGGCCGTGCTGGTCACGCTGCTCGATGCGCCCATCGCGTCCGTCACCGTGAGGTGCACGGTGAAGGTGCCGTTGTCGGCGTAGAGGTGCGTCGTGGAGGCCGTGGCGGTAGTCGCTGAGCTACCATCGCCGAACGTCCAGGCGTAGGACAACACGTCGCCAACATCGGGGTCGGTCGTCGCCGAGGCGTCGAACGTCACCGCACTGCCTTCCACGCCGCTGGCGGGCGCCAACATCGCAACAGGCTTTCTGTCGCCCGACTCCACCACCGCCTGCACGTTGGTCGGCAGCACGGAGAGGAAATCAAATCCGGTCGCGGCTTCGATCTTGTCCACCGTAGTCAGGTACTTGGACCATGGATCGTTTCGTACGCCGGCGATGTTGGGCATGTTGACGGCAAGCACCGTCATGCTGTCGACATCGGCCAGCGTGTGCACCGCGTTGTGATCGAACGGCGCTGTGCCGTTGATCGGGCCAATGAACGCCACCTTCCACGTGCTGTCGGGGATCGCAACCTTGCCTTCGTTCTTCAAGAACGTGAGGCCGTGCGAGCGGCTGTAGAGCGGACCGGTGATGATGTAGACAGCGCGCCCAGCGCGCGCCGAATCGGCCAGCGCGTTCTCGAACTGCGCCCACACGCCCTGATTGAGATCGGCCTGCTGTGGTACGACGTTCGAGAGTATGAACGTGTCGGCATTGTCAACGTTGCCCGCCGTGCGATCGGCCGAGCGCGTCATGTGGCCGCGATCATAGCCGCCGTTGGTGTAGTCCGACGTGAAGATCTGCTTGTCCGCCGGAAGCAGCGGTTCGGCGGTGAAGCAGTTGCAGCGATCCTGGCCCACCAGCATCTGGCGCGCATCGAGCTCGTACGACACCCAGTTCGGCGTGCCATGCGACTCATTGTACGACAGCGTGTACTGCGGCCGAACAATAAGCAGATCGTTGGGGTTGGACCCACTGGCCGCGGTGGGATCGCCGAATTCGTCGTTCTTCACATAGATCGACGTGGACGCCGGGTTCGGCGCCTCGACCGTGATCGGGCGCGTGGTGAACACGTACGGCGTGCCGCCGCCAACGGGCGTTGCGGTGATGCGAAAGCCAGGCTTCGTCGTGCCATCGGCCGGCGCGGCAACGGACGTGACGATTCCCGTATTAGCGACGTTCGCAATCGTCGCAATTTCCGGATTCAAGGACTCGAATGTGTAGTTCGCCGGAATGACCGTACCGCCCGACGCGATGCGTGCGGTCAGGAAGATCTGCGTCTGGAAGCCCGGCGGAAAGCTCGTTGACGAACTGCTGACGTCGATCCAGTTGATCTGCGGCGTGGTGACGGTGATGTCCAGCGACGCCGTCTTGGTGATGTCGTTGTCCACGGCCGTCGCAGTGATCGTCACGGGCGTTGCGCTCACCGCAACGCCGGTCACGGTCCCGGTGGCGTCTACCGTGGCGATGCTCGCGTCGCTCGACGACCAGGTGATCGTGGCGGTCGTTATAGTTTTGTTAACCGCATCCTGCGGCGCTGCCGTGAGCTTGGTGGTGGTGCCGGCAACGAGCGTCGTTGCGCCAGCGATAACCACGTGATCGAGCGGGCCGGCCGGGACAATGGCGGCGCACTGATGCGTGGGCGACGCGCTGTTGCGCGGCGTTGGTGCGCCGGTGACGAAATCCGCCGACAGATCACCAGTGAACGTGCAGCCTCCGTCTAGCCGCAGCGCCGCCGTGGTGTTGCTCGTCGCTTTCGTCGCCTTGAATCCGCAGTCGGTACCTGTGCCAAAGCTCACGGCATCGATCACCGCCGGACAGGTTCCGCTTGATGCGGTGGTGGACGCCACGAGCGCAACCTTTCCGCCGGTCGCACTCAAGGCGAGGCCGCCGGACGCGTCGGGTGTTGGCAGGGCCGTAGTACCGCCGGCGCCCGCACCTTCCTGAATGAGATAGTACGCGCCGGGCTGGATGCTGCCGGTGAGGGGCGTCGCCGACCAGGTCGTTCCCGCAGCTGACGAGTACTGCACACTCCAGCCGGTGAGATCTACCGCCGTTCCGCTACGATTGAGCAGTTCAATGAAGTCATTCGTGTACGTCGCGCCGGAGTTGCCGCCGCCGCCGTACACCTGGCTGATCACGACATCGGGACCCGATGAGGCAACCGTGCGCCGCGACTGTCCCGGTACGTTCAGTCCGGACTGAACGTTGTTCAGTGCGGTGGGAGCATCGTTGCACGAGATGAGGACCGCGGCGGCGAAAAGGCCGAGCACGCGGCGGCCAGAGATGAATCGCATGTTCTCCTACGTCTTGGGGGGTGGGTTCCCCGGCGTCGGAGAAGGGTGCACAACAATATGCGTCGTTCGTATCATCACCGTCACGCCAATGCGTGTATACAAAATCGATGATGTACCGGGCGGCGGCGGAGGCTACAACGTAATCAACGGTCTGCGTGCAGGCAGGTGATCAGCCGCACCCTTCGACGTAATCCACCGCCGGCTGCCGTCCAGCGTGAAAGCGCAACACCTTTTTGCCGTCGGTCTCAAAGATCACGCGATGCGTGCTGTCGCCCGGAGCGTTCACCACGATGTCGTGGCCCACAGGTCCGGTGTACTTGTTCGGCCGCACCAGTGCCCGCGCCCCGTACAGCGACACCACCTTCGACTCTGCGTCACCAATACCGGCTCCCTCTGCCGTGCGCGGTCCGGCCGCGCCAATGTCGATGCGCGCAACGCTGTCGTTCACAAGCATCACGCGCATACCGGACGGGAGCACGGACAGCACGACATACCGGCAGCTGCGCTCGTCGGCCGAGTGCGACGCCGGAACTTTGGTGCCGAGCGCTGATGCGAGCTGCGCGGCTGATGCGCCAATGTGTACGGTTCCGTAACCATTGGACGTTACGACGCGACTGGTGTCACCCGCAGCCGGCGTGGACGGCGCAGCTGGCGTCGCGGCGGCAGGTGCAGTTGCGGTATCCGGGGCAGCCGAGGCTGCAACCACTGCGTGGGTGTCGGAGGCAGCCGGCTGACTTTTGCTGCACGCCGCGCCGGCGACGCACAACGCCGAGGCGGTAATCACACGAGTTCCAATCACTGTCTACTCTCCTTGTCCACGGCGTCTTGTCTGCGGCGCGCCTCGGCCCAGTCGATAGTTGGCGCAACTTCGTCGTCGGCGAGCTCCAGACTCTGGCGCGCTCGCTCCACTACTGGAGCGCCGAGGGAGGCCGGAAGCGCAAGGCCGAAGTCGAGTTCCGCGCGGCGACAGATTCGCTCCTCGCGCGCCGGGTCGTGCGACTCTGGATGAATCATTCGGTACGTTCGCGCATGCATGCCTTCGTGAAGAATCGACGACGCAACGGGCGCCGCGGTGATGTCCGTGCGGGCAAGAAACGTCAGCTCGGTCATGCAGATCCGCGTGTCGGGAAAGTACGCGCCGCGGCACGGATACCGCACCACCCAGAAATGCGACAGATCGCGTCGGAGGTGCGTCATGCGCCAAGGCTGATACCGCTCGATCAGCTCCAGCGCGTCGTCGAGGCGCGCGAGAACGGCGGCCGTGGCGATGTCGGGGCGAGTGTTCTCAACGACTACGTGAAAGCCGCGCACCATGTGCGCTTCCTGTCCCGGCGGCATCATTGCGGCGCGAAACCGATTGAGCAGCCCCATCACTGGCGCTTGAAGAACTGCACGGCCTTCTCATGCTTCTCAGCCGCTACGCGCGACTTGAAGGTGCCCAGGTTGCGCCGCTTGCCGGTTTTTGGATTCTTCTTTCGTGAATAGAGCCGGTACTCGCCGCTCTTGAGCTTGCGGATCATTGGCCACTCCGGAAATGGGACGGTGGAACAATGCGCAGGCTAGATGCCGCTGCGAATGATCGTCGTCAAGTCGGCGGTAAGCACTACGGCTCCATCCACAGTTGCCACACCGTGCGTACGGCAGAGGCCGCGGCGCCAAACCTTGAGCGACAGATCGAGCTTGAGCTCGTCGCCCACGCGCGGGGCGCGACGCATGCGCACGTGGTCGGCACCCATGAAATACGCCACGGCGCCCTCAATGCCTCCGGCCAGGTCGTGCACCAGCGCGCCACTCGTCTGGGCGAGCGCTTCGAGCACCAGGCCGAACGGCATCACGGCGACCGCGGAACCATCCGCCCACCACTCGCCGCCAGACAACTGCTTCGTTCCCACTACGTGCTTTCCCGTTGCGATCACGTTGATGCGATCGACGAGCAGAAAGGGATATCGATGCGGCAGCAGAGCTTGAACCGCCGTCGTGTCGTACTGCTGACCGTCCACCGCTGCCTCGCTCAGTCTGCTGCGTCTCCGCCCGACGACGCTACCACACGGCCGTCCAGCGGAACTCCGCCAACCGGCGCAGGGACGGGATGTGCACTCTTGTGGCCAAATCGACTGAAAAAGCGTCCCGTCTTTTCACGCGCCGTGTCCATGTACGTGTACACCACCGGGGTGACGAACAACGTGATGAGCTGCGAGAACGCCAACCCGCCCACAACCGTCATGCCAAGGGGGCGCCGCGCCTCCGCACCGGCGCCGGTGGATAGCGCGATCGGCAGCGTTCCCATGAGCGCCGCCATGGTCGTCATCATGATCGGCCGAAAGCGGATGAGACAGGCATGCACGATGGCGTCGGCCGGCGCTCGCCCTTCACTTCGCTCGGCTTCGAGCGCGAAGTCGATCATCATGATCGCGTTCTTCTTCACCAAGCCAACGAGCAGGATGATGCCGACGAACGCGTACACGCTGAGATCAATCTTGAAGATGTACAGCGTGAGCAGCGCGCCGAATGCGGCAAAGGGCAAGCCGGAGAGAATCGTGATCGGGTGAATGAAACTCTCGTACAACACTCCGAGCACCACGTAAATCACGAACACCGCGATGCCGAGCAGCGCGAGCATGCCCGCCTGCGTGGACTGGAACGCCTGTGCCGTTCCGGAGAACGCGGTGGTGACGGAGGCCGGCAGCGTCTTTCTGGCAAGTCCTTGTACCTCAACGACCGCGTCACCCAAGGCAACGCCGGGGCGCAGATTGAACGACAGCGTGACCGACGGCAGCTGGCCCGAGTGATTGACACTCAGCGGTCCCGCCGTCTGCGTGATGGTCGATACGGCGCTCAATGGAACGAGCGCGCCGGTGTTGGAGCGTACGTACAACAGGTTCAGCGCCGAGAGATCGAGCTGATACTGCGGCAGCAGTTCCATCACCACCCAGTATTCGTTCGTTGACGTGTAGATGGTCGAGACCTGGCGCGAGCCATAGGCGTTGTACAGCGCTTCCTCCACTTGTTGCGCCGTGATCCCAAGCGATGACGCGCGCTCGCGATCGATCTGCACGGTGCCTTGGGGATTGCTGAGCTGCAAATCGCTCGTCACGTCCTGCATCAAGTTCGATTGTCGTGCCTGCTCCACCAAGCGCTCGGCCGCCGGATACAGCGTGGCGATGTCAGAACTCTGCATGGTGAACTGATACAAACTCTTTGACACGCGCCCGCCCACCTGGATGGCGGGCGGATTTTGCATGTACACCACGATGCCAGGGACTTTGGCCAGTTTGGGCCGGAGCTCCTGAATGATCTGGTCCGCAGTGAGCCGCTGCCCACGTGGCTTGAGCGTAATGAAGAGGCGCCCCTGGTTGCCGCCGCTGGTGGGGCCGCCCGCTCCGACTGCCGACATGAAGTTGAAAACGTTGGTATCGGCCAAGACGATCGCCGCCAGCTGGCGCTGGTGGTACACCATGTCGTCGTATGACGTACCCTGCGCCGTTTCCGTGGTCACGAACAGCTGCCCGGTATCTTCGCTGGGAATGAACCCCTTGGGCACGAGTACGAACAGCACAACAGTGCCAGCCAGAATGCCGAGCGAGAAGATCATCGTAGCGGGGCGGTGGTTCATCACCCAGCCCAGGCACCGCGCGTACACGCCGAGCAGCCGTTCGTAACCCGCCTCGGTGACCTGATACATGCGACCGTGCTTCTCTTCTGAATGCGGACGCAGGAAGCGGCTCGACAACATCGGCGTAAGCGTCAACGACACGAAACCGGATACAAGAATCGACGCGGCAATCGTCACGGCGAATTCGTGGAATAGCCGGCCCACGATGCCGCCGAGAAACAGAATCGGAATGAAGACGGCCGTGAGGGAGATCGTCATCGACAAAATCGTGAACCCGACTTCCGCCGCACCATCCATCGCGGCCTTCATGGGCGGTTTGCCCATCTCCATGTGGCGCACGATGTTCTCGAGCATCACAATGGCGTCATCGACCACAAAGCCCACGGCCAGCGTGAGCGCCATGAGCGACAGGTTGTCGAGGCTGTAATTCAGACTGTACATCACCGCGAACGTGCCGATTACCGAGATAGGCAGCGCGAGACTCGGAATGACAGTCGCCGACACGTTGCGAAGGAACAGGAAGATCACGAGCACGACGAGCACGAGCGTCAGCACCAGCGTGAACTTCACGTCGTGCACCGACTCGCGAATATCCTGCGCGCGATTGTAGAGCATCTTGATGTCAACGCCGGTCGGCAGCTGCGGCTTCAGCTCATTGATCAGCGCGTCCACGGCGTCGGCCACGGCCACGGTGTTCGTGCCGGGCTGCCGCTGGATGGCCAGAATCATTCCGCGCTTCGCGCCGAGCCACGCCGCCGCGCGGTTGTTTTGGACGTCGTCGAGTACCTGGCCAACGTCACCCAACCGCACCGGCGCACCATTCCGGTACGCAATCACCATCTGCCGGAATCCGGCGGCGTCCTGCAACTGCCCGTTTGCCTGCAGTGTGTACGTGGTGGTTGGCCCGTTCAGAATGCCGGTAGGCAAGTTGACGTTCTGGCTCGAGATCGCGCTGGCGACTTCGTCGATGCCGATTTTGCGCTGGGCAAGGGCTGTGGGGTCGAGTTGCACACGCACGGCGTATTTCTGCGAACCATACACGTTCACTTGCGCTACGCCGTCCACCATCGAAATCCGCTGCGCCATCATCGTCTCGGCATATTCGTCGAGCGTCGACAGCTTCATGAGCGGCGACGTGAAGGCGTAGTACAGAATCGCCTTGTCGGCCGGGTTCACCTTTTGGTACGACGGCGGAATGATGCCGGGCGGCAGGCTGCGCAGCGTCTTGGCGATCATCGCTTGCACGTCCTGCGCGGCCGCGTCGATGTTGCGGTCGAGGGTGAACTGAATCGTGATGTTCGTCGAACCCAGCGTGGAGTTCGACGTCATGTTATCGATGCCGGCGATCGTCGAGAACTGCTTTTCGAGCGGCGTCGCGACTGCCGACGCCATCGTCTCCGGACTCGCGCCGGGCAAGCTGGCGCTCACCGAAATGGTTGGGAAGTCCACGGTCGGCAGATCGCTCACCGGCAGTCGCCGGTACGCCGTCATGCCAAAGAAGACAATTCCCACCATCACGAGCACGGTCGTGACGGGCCGCCGAATGAACAGTTCCGAGAGGTTCATGGTACGGTCTCTCCTCCTGCTTGGCTTTGCGTGTCGGCAGCAGCCGTCATCGGCTTCGCGTCGACTTTCGCGTCTGGCGTGAGCCGCGACTGCCCATCCACGACTACACGTTCGCCTGCTTCCAGCCCTTTGTCGATCGTCGTCAGGTCGCCCACTGCGCGGCCCGTTGACACCTGGCGCACCTTGGCGACCTTGTCGGCGCCAACGACGAATACGTAGCTGCCTTCCTGGCCGGCGATCAGCGCCCGCGTGGGAATGGCCAGCGCACCTTTCTGCACGCTGAGTTCGACGCTCACCCGCACATACTCACCGGGCCACAGCTCGCTTCGCTGATTCTCGAATCGCGCCTTGGCTGTTACGGTTCCCGTCAATGAATCCACTGCGTTGTCGAGAAACGCCAGGGAGCCGACGTCGCCGACCTTGCCGCTGTCAGCGGTGATGACACGCACCGGCACGGGTCCGCTCGCCGAGCGGCGTTGCAACGTTGGGAAGTCTTGTTGCGACACCGGGAAGCGCACGGTGATTGGACGCAGCTGGTTGATTACGACCAGCGGATCGGCGTTGGGGCGGACCACATTGCCCTGGCGCACGAGCAGGCGGCCGGTCCGGCCGGAGATTGGCGCCTTGATGGTGGTGTAATTGAGACTGAGCCGCGCGTTGTCAACGGCGGCGCTGTCGGCGAGCACGGTGGCGCGCGTGGCGGCGGCGGCCGACGCGGCCTGGTCGGCCTGCGACTTGGTGACGTAGTCCTTGTCGGCCAGCGTTTTGTAGCGCTCGGCGTCGCGCTGGGCATTCTGCGCCTGGGCGACATCACGGGCCAGGTTGGCCTGGGCCTGACGCAGCGCCGCTTCGAACGGGCGCGGGTCGAGGTGAAAGAGTACCTGGCCTGCCTGAACGTCGTCGCCCTCCTGGAAGGACACCTTGTCGAGCGTGCCACCAACCTGGGCCTGGATGGCCACGGTCTGCAGTGGTTCCACCGAGCCGTTGGCGAGAATGGTGAGCGGCGCCGAAATGGTGGCGGCCACCGCCACCTGCACGGGCACCACCGGGTCGTGCTGGGCCGGCGGCTTGGAGCATCCGGCCGCTGCGACGGCAACGACTGCGATAGTAAATTTATATTTTGGAATACTCATAGTCCTGGCCCGGCGCCCGGAAGCGGCGTGAGATTCGTAAAGGTCATGTCCCCACGCGCATTGAGGACGCCAACGTCGTGCGCGAGCTGGGCCAACGACGCCCGCCATTGCCAGCGCGCGTCCACCGCCTGAGCACGCGCGCCGGCCAGTGCGCTCTGCGCGATCAGCAGGTCAACGATGCTGCCCACGCCTTCGCGGTAGCGCTCGCGCGCCACCGTCTCGGATTGCGTTGCGCTGGCCAGCAGCGAGCGCGACGTGCGCACGCGATCGGTGGATGTGCGGAGCGTGTAGTACGCGCTGAACACCTGCTGAATCACCTGCTGCTTCGCCGCCGCCGACCGGGCCAGCGCCGCCTGATACTGCTCCGACGCGGCCGCCACATTGTACTGCGTGGAGAATCCCGTGAACACCGGAACCTGGACGCCCAGGTTGACCGTGTACGTCCGTCCGGCAAAGTTCGGCACGTTCGATCCGTTGCTCGCACCGTTGGCGCTCAAGGCCAACGCCGGAAGCGCCGCCGAGCGCGCCACCCGAATGGCCGACGCCGCGGCCGCCGACTGCGCACGCGCCGTGGCGAGCTCCGGCCGGTTACGCACGGCAAGGGCGATCAGCGAATCCACCGATTCCGTAATGAAGTGCACCGAGTCCGTGGCCGGAACTTCAGGAATGTCGAAACCGGTGTTCGCCGGAATGCCCATGGCCACCGCGAGGCTGCCGCGTGTGATCTGGAGCGATCCCTCGAGCGACTCGAGTTGCAGCTCGGCCTGGGCCTCCGCGGTCTGGGCCTGCAGCACGTCGGCGATCGTTGCCAGACCCACGCGATGACGCTCATTGGCCTCGTCGAGCGCGGCCTTCGCCAGGTCTACAGACGCCTTTTGCGCGTCGCGCTGCGATCGCGTTGACAGATAGCCAAACGCCGCCGACTCCACCCCGAGAATGGTGTTCTGGACGGTGGCATTGTGCGTGAGGTCTGCCGCGATCGCGGTCTGCCGCGCCACGTCGATCGTTCCCGATCGGCCGCCGAAGTCCAGCACCGTGTAGGCGAGCGACAGCGATGGTCCGTACTGCGCGCGCTGCTGGTTCGACTTGGCGGCCGTTGTGAGATTGGACGATTCCGTAACGCCCAGTCCCGCGCTCACCGTGGGAAACAATCGCCCCTGATTGGAGCCGTAGACGTCCGCGGCCGCTCGGGCCTGGGCCCATGACTCTTTCGTCAACGGACTGTTTTGCAACGCCAGGTCCACGACTTCCGGCAGCGTCAGATTGCGCGCGGCGGTGGCCGACAGCGCCGCACCGCTCGTATCGCGTTCGGCCGCTCTCACCACGCTTGGAGTGGGCTGCCAGAGCGAACTTGCCGTGGCGGGAGTGGCCGGTGCGTTTTCGATTCGCGGCGGGGGGGGGGGGGCCCGCCCCCCCGGCCGCGGCCAAAAAGGGCGGGGGGGACCCCCGGGGGGGTTTAAACAACTACCCGCCCCCCCCCCC